>JBBQLB010000001.1:0-226224 GCA_038327465.1 Sphingomonadales bacterium
TCAGCCACCACAAAGAGAGCTTCCTCTACGAGCATTTCGACGAGATCACCGAGATCATGAAGGCGTATGATATCGCCTACAGCCTCGGCGACGGCCTCCGCCCCGGCAGCATCGCCGACGCGAACGACGAAGCGCAATTCAGCGAGCTCTACACGCTCGGCGAACTCACCCACCGCGCGTGGAAGAGCGACGTCCAGGTGATGATCGAAGGCCCCGGCCATGTGCCGATGCACAAGATCAAGGAGAATATGGACAAGCAGCTCGAAGTCTGCGGCGAGGCGCCCTTCTACACACTCGGGCCGCTCACCACCGACATCGCACCGGGCTACGACCATATCACTAGCGGCATCGGCGCCGCGATGATCGGTTGGTATGGCACCGCGATGCTTTGCTACGTCACGCCCAAGGAGCATCTCGGCCTCCCCGACCGCGACGACGTCAAGGTCGGCGTGGTGACCTACAAACTCGCCGCGCACGCCGCCGATCTCGCCAAGGGCCACCCCGCCGCCAAGATGCGCGACGACGCCGTGAGCCGCGCGCGCTTCGAATTCCGCTGGCGCGACCAGTTCAACCTGTCGTTAGACCCCGACACCGCCGAACTCTATCACGACGAGACGCTCCCCGCAGAAGGCGCCAAGACCGCGCATTTCTGCTCGATGTGCGGGCCCAAGTTTTGCTCGATGAAGATCACGCAGGAAGTTCGGGAATTTGCTGCCGGAAGGGCAGCAAATAGTGACCTGCCGGGGGCAGGGCACGATCCCGAACTCGCGAAGTTCGCGGGCAAGCAGAATCAGGGCGTCGAAGGGTTTATCGCGAGCGGGCCTACGGGTGCCGAGACGGCGGCGGCGAGCAAGGCCGCGGCGATCAAGGGGATGGAGGAGATGAGCGCACTGTATAATGCGTCAGGGCGCGAACTTTACATTGGCGCTGGAGGGCGGGAGCGGGATTGAGGGTGGTTGCAACAGTCTGTTGTCAACAGTAGAAAGCGTTAGCGCACACGCGAGAATGATTAGCACGATGCGAGCAAAGAGGACCGCCGCTGGGTTATCTTGGTCGCCTTGTTTGGCGCGAGGGATAAGCGCTATTTTTCATTGTTTTACTCCTCTTTCTGGTCTGTGCAGGATTTTTGGGCGCATTTCGCTGCGTTGGTGCCAGTTTGAGGCCTGACGCATTCAAATTCCTTCGAATTATTGGCCTCGCATTGGTCGGGTTTTTTAGTGTGTTGAGCTGTTTCCGACCGAGACGAAATCCTTTGATCGAGGGATTCTGTTCTCGTCCTCCGTTGGAAGCCACATAGCAAGCAATCTCGATATCAAAATCGCAACAAAGCTTTGTCTCTTGGGCTAATTTGGTTTTCGACGGATTTCCAGCAACCCATTTTATGAAGGCTACTGTAATGAAGACTTCCGCCAGTCTTTTGGCTTATGTAACGAATGCGCAAGACAATGGTCCTTCGCTCGGCGTCGGATCGGTTATTCCGGTCGATCTCACGAAGGGAAAGGCGCTCGCTCCTATCCCGATATACGATAGTTCTAAGAGCGGCGGATCGGGGACCAACGGCATCATCGTCACATCGGATGGCAAAACCGCTTTCGTCAGCAACGAGTTCACGAATTCCCCGGCCGGTTCGGTTTCCCGGATCGACCTGGCTTCAGGCAAGATTCATTGGTCAATCACCGTCGGCGCTGAGCCGGTCGACATCGAATTCGTCCCGCACACCAAGGAAAAGTGGGCCTGGGTCGCCAATTACAAGGACAAGACGATCACGACGGTGAATCTGACTGGCGGCGTAGTGGGAACTACGATTCCGGTACCGGGGTCCGGCCCCAACACGGTAGCCTTCACGCCCGATGGAACGATATGCTACGTCGCGAACTGGCAGACAGACAACCCGGCCGGCAGCAGCGTGACGCCAATTCAGGTGACCGGAAACGGCGCGTCGGGAATCGTCCTGTCGTCGATCGCGGTCGGGCTCAATCCAAACTGGGTTGCCATCACCAAAGACGGTTCCACGGCCTATGTCGCGAACAAGGGCAGCAACAGCATCACGCCGATCAATGTCGCCAAGAACACTGCCGGGGCCGCAATCGCCTTGCCCGGACCGCCGATCCAGATCGAGCTCAGCCCCAACGGCAAGCTGGCGTACATCGCGGTTGCGGGGGACGATATTGACGCAGTGGTTCCTTTGGATCTCACGTCCAATCCTGGCACGGTCGGACCGACGATCAATCTTGCCAAGGGGGCCCAGCCGCACTGGATCGCGTTCACTCCCGACGGTACCAAGGCCTATATCGTGGGTAATGGCAACGCCACGCTGACCCCCATTACGGCTGCGGGCAACACACTGGGGCAGCCCATCACCGTATCGGCCGACGTGGCCGCGGATATCCTCGACATCGCGATCGTGGCAGCCCGTTAAGATTGATTGTCGCGGATTTGGCGTCTGCCTCCCGGCGACGGTCGGGAGGCGGCTTCCGTCGTGAATTCCGGATTACGGTGCGAGGAATTACGGTGACAGTTTACTGAATTCCCCAAATGCGACCGGAATCTCAGGCGAACGAAGCAATCCACCCCCCTACAAATGCCGCGCCGGGTCCATCGCCTTATGCAGCACACGCGCGATGATGAGTTTGCTGCCGTCGATCCGATAATAGATACGATGTTCGCGCGCCGCGATCGAGCGGACGCCCTGTCGCAAGCCGCTGGCCATACCAATCTCGGGATAGTCGAGCACCCGCACGATCGCCGCGTCGATATCGCGCAGATAGGCCTTGGCGACGTCGGGTCCGTGCGTGGTCACGCTACAATCGAAAATGCCGTCGAGATCGCGGACAGCGGCGGCGCGATAGACCGGCTTCAACTCAGGCCGTGGCGCGCCAGCCCCCGCGCGATGATCTCGTCGATTGATGTATGGACCACGGGCGACGCCAACCCCTCATCGATCGCCGCCTGCAACGCCGCGAGCTTCTGCGCATAGTCCCGGTCGCGCCGCACGAGATCGCGGACATAGTCGCTGCCGCTGTCGAACCCGCCCTCGACGGCGCGCGCGTCGGTCCAACGCTGGAGGTCATCGGAAAGCAGGACGGTCATCTGCGCCATCCCCGAAATATGCGCTGCCACACCGAAACCGACAAGCAGATCAATAATGATACCGGCACTGCGCCACTTGCAGCGTCTGGTCCTTGCCGGTCCCGGCCACCCGATACACCAGCCGATGCTCCTGATTTATCCGCCGCGACCACCAGCCGGAAAGGTTCCCGCCGAGCGGCTCAGGCTTACCGGTGCCCTTGAACGGATGGCGGCGGCATTCCTCGATCAGCGTGTGAAGCTTGTCGAGCGTCTTCGCGTCATGCTCCTGCCAGTGGCGGTAATCCTCCCACGCCGTCGGCCAGAGCGCCACGTTCACGGGAAATCGATCGCCTTCGGCTCATCCGCCTCGAACCCGCGTACCGCCTCCAGCAACCGCTTGGCATTGGCAGGCGATTGCAACAAGTACAGCGTCTCCTCGATCGACGCCCATTCGCTCGCCGAGACCAGCACCGCCCCCTCGCCACGCTGACGCGTGATGGCGAGCGGCGCGCGGTCGGCGACAACCTTGTCGATCATCGCCTTCAAATTCTCGCGTGCTTCGGAATAGGATACGGCTTGCATCCAAAATCTATGGACAAAAATCTGTACAATGTCAAGGTAACCCCATGCCCCACCTAGCCCACATCGCCCTCATTGTCCGCGATTATGACGAAGCGCTTGCCTTCTACATCGGCAGGCTCGGTTTCACACTGGTCGAGGACACATATCAGCCCGAGCAGGACGAACGCCCCAGCGATTCCGCCAGGATCGCGTCAAAAAGGTGGGTCACGATCCGCCCGCCCGGCGCAGGCGAAAACGCCACCACGATCCTCCTCGCCCGCGCCACCACGCCCGAACAAGCGGCGGCGATCGGCAATCAGACGGGCGGGCGCGTCTTCCTGTTCCTTGCCACCGATGATTTCGCACGCGATCACGCCGCCTTTACCGCCGCCGGGGTCGAATGGGTCCGCCCGCCCGCGCGCCACGCATATGGCGAGGTCGCGGTGTTTGCCGATCTCTACGGCAATCTGTGGGATCTCGTGCAGTTCGCCTGATCCGCCTAACCGTGGCGTCCCTTTCCGCACCCCACGCGTTCCGCCATCCATGCGCCTTCTCCTCATCCCGCTCGCCCTCACCGCCGCCACGCCCGCCGCGGCGGAACGGTTTGATCCGCTGACCTTCTTCGCCGGCCGCACCGAGGGGGTTGGTGACTTCAAGATCATCCTGCGCCGCACCCACCACGTCCGCGTCCACGGGCGCGGGGTGCTGCAAGGCGACGGATCGATCGTACTCGACCAGACCGTCGAGGATGGGGCCAAAGCACCGAAGAATCGCCAATGGCATATCCGTCAGGTCGCGCCGGGCCGCTACACCGGCACGCTGAGCGAGGCGCGCGGGAATATCCAGGGCGAGACTATCGGCGATGCTTTCCACCTGAAATACCGGACAAAAGACGGCACCAGAATCGAGCAATGGATCACCCTCTCCCCCGGTGGCCGCAGCGCGCACAACCGGCTCGTCGCGCGGAAAATGGGCGTGGTGGTGGCGCGGCTCAACGAGACGATCCGCAAGCCCGATTGATCGCGCGGCTCCCGTCGGAGTCGCGCGCTGTGGCCGCAGCGGCGCAGAGGCGGGCCCGGCCCGCGCCCCGTTACTGATGTGACCGTTACGACCTTAGCGCACCCGACCACGCTTTCGCCCACCCCGAAAAGCTGGCAGATTGGCCGCGATGCTCCCCTCGCTCCTCATCATCGATGATTTTCTCGCCGATCCGCATGGCGTGCGCCGCGCCGCGCTTGGTCTGGGCTATGATCCGGCGCTGAAGGACGGGAATTATCCGGGATTGCTGTCGGACGTTCCGTTGCAGATCAATGGGTTAGACACGGCGGTCGCGGCGCGGATCGGCGTGCCGGTGACACCAATGCCGGGCACCACGCACGGCCATTGCCGCCTCACGCTCGCTGGCGACAAGGGCGCGAGCGGGGTGCATGTGGATCCGTGCTTCTATTCGGGCATATTGTACCTCAGCCTGCCCGACCATGCGCGCGGCGGGACCGATTTCTTCCGCCACCGCCCGACCGGGCTCGATCGGGTGCCGACGACCGATCTCGGCTTGCTCGAAAGTGGCTTTGGCGACGTCAACGATCTGGTCGAGCGCGTCGTGAATGCCGATACGCTCAAGCCCGCGCGCTGGGAAAAGACGATGACGGTGCCGATGCGCTTCAACCGGCTGGTGTTGTTCAGCCCGTGGCTGTTCCACAATTCGGCGCCCGGTTTCGGCCGGAGCGGGGCGGACGGGCGACTGGTGATGCTGCTGTTCTTCGCACAGGGGCGCCCGTCGCCGGACGCCCCTGGCCGATAGCCACTGGCCTTAGAAGCGCAGGCCTACGCCTGCTGCGACATGGCGACGCTGCAGATTCACGCCGAAGAACTTGCCATAATCGGCATAGTTGAATTCGACCAAGCCATAGAAATTCTTACCGAAATTGAGATTGGCGCCGATCGCACCCTGCACGCCGTCCTTGCTGGTCGCGCCGGTGACGGTCCCGCTGCTCACGGTGAAGCTGATCCGGGCATAGCCGGCCTTGGCATAGAGCAGGACCTTGTCGCTGACCGCGACGCCCAAACGACCGCCGACGCCGAGATTGCCGTCTTCCTTGAGGCAATCCGGGCCATCGCACAATTTGACGCTGGAGAATTCATAGACCGCATACGGCCCGACGACGACCGACTTGCCCGCCTTCAGATCGAAACCGATTTCGCCGCCGCCCGAAACTGCGCTGCCGATCTTGGCGACGGTGCCGCTGTCGCTGATGGTCGGCGTTTCATAGCCGACGCGCACTTCGCCACGGATGCCGTCGAAATGGCTGGCGCGGGTGTCGCTATCCTGTGCGGCGGCGACGCCCGGAATGCACGCCGCAACAACCGCGAGCGCGTATACAAATTTCATATATTCCTCCCGAATACTTCTGTAAATTGTGTAATATCGTCCGAAAGCGATAGTACTCCCCCCGAATAAATGGCGATATTAGTGTTGTCCAGACAGTATCAGGTCCGCAATGCGCTAAAAATCGGATTTTTTCGTTCGCAATGCTGCCACGCACACGCTTATATTGGCGGGAGCGCCCAATCGATCGTCCCGCGACCTTCCCGCGCCAGAAAATCATTGGCCCGCGAAAAGGGTCGGCTCCCGAAAAAGCCGGTGCGCGCCGATAGCGGGGAGGGGTGTGCGGACCGTAAGACCAGGTGCCGCCCGGCGGGCGCAGCCGCGTCGATCAGCGCGGCTTTCGCTTGCGCCTGCGCCCCCCAGAGCAAGAACACCGTCGGCACGGCGCGTGCGGCGACCAGGGCGATCACGGCATCGGTGAAGCGCTCCCACCCCTGCCCGCGATGCGACGCAGGCGCACCCTCGCGCACGCTCAGCACGGTATTCAGCAACAATACGCCCTGCCGCGCCCATGCATCGAGCAAGCCGTGCGACGCGCGGGCAATGCCGAGATCGGCCTCCAGTTCCTTGTAAATGTTGGTGAGGCTCGGGGGAATGCGCGTACCGGGGCGCACCGAGAAGCTGAGGCCGTGCGCTTGCCCGGCGCCGTGGTACGGGTCCTGCCCGAGGATGACGACGCGCACCGCGTCGAGCGCGGTCAGGTCGAGCGCGCGGAACCGGTCGGCCGGAGGCGGATAGACGGCAAGGCCCGCGGCGTCCTCAGCGACAAGGAAGCGGTCGAGCGCATGCATATACGGGCTGTCGAACTCGGCCTGCAGGCCCGTGCGCCAGCTCGGATGCAGTGCCGCCGCCCCCTCCACGCCGCGCGCGCCTCAGCGTTTGCGGACAAATTCGGCGCGCAGGACGAGACCCTTGATCCCGTCATAGCGGCAGTCGATTTCCTGCGCATCGCCGGTCAACCGGATCGACTTGATCAGCGTGCCACGCTTCAACGTCTGACCGGCGCCCTTGACGGTCAAATCCTTGATCAGCGTCACCTGATCGCCATCGGCGAGCACATTGCCGACCGAATCGCGCACGATCACCGCATCGGTATCGACCTCGCTCGCCGCGCTTGCCTGGACCCACTCGCCGCTGGCCTCATCATAGACGAAGGCGTCCGCGTCCGCGTTGCCGTCCATGTCGATCAACCCTTCAAATTGACCATGGCGACCGGCTGGCCCTTGGCGGTCGGGTTCGACGCATTCGCCTTGGGGGCCTTTTCGGCCTTGGGCTTGCGCACTTCCTTGTTCGATTTCTTCTGGCTCTTGGCCATGTTGCATCCTGACCGGGGCGGAAGGCCCCGCGCGTGCATAGCGCCAAAGTGCCCGCGAGCGCACATCAATTCGCTCGGACGCGTGGGACGCTCGCTTGATCCATGTCAGGATGTTTGTGGCGCGCGCCGCCCGCGCACTCACCATAGGCTAGAACGCCCCCGGCACCTCGCGTTGGACGGTGTCGGGGCGTTCGGGTGTCAGCAGTTCGAGCGGCCGCGCGGGCAGCTTAACGCTCAGCCCCTGCGCACCAGGCGTACCGCTCGCGGCGGTGATCGCGGTGCAACTGCGCCCCGCCAGATAGTCGAGCGCGGCGCGCGTCGAGGTCTCGAGCGGACTGCCCATTGGATGCGTCAGATCATCATCGGCCTGACAACTCGCCTCCATGATGCTGGCGAGTCCGTCATAATAGGCCCCTTGGCGATTAGCGTTCTGGAGCGCGAAGGCGATGACGCGCAGCCGGTCGTCGCACGCCGAGCGATCGAGCGCGATCTGGCCGACCGGCTTGCCATAGGTGTTGGTCCCGATCAGTGCGGCATTGGCGCGCAAATAGGGAATTTGCGCCGCAATCACGAGTTCGCTCGCCGATGCGGTCCCGCCCGTGCCGATAAAGGCGATTTTGGTCGGCGCGATCGATTGCGGTTGCGGCGCAAAGAAAGCGGTAATGTTGTTGGCGGCCTTTTCGGGGCGGAAAGTGGTGTAATCGATCACGTTGGAGGTCGAACGATTGGCACCGAGCAAATTCGACATCAGCTCTGCGATCGAAACCAGCCCGCCGCCATTATACCGCATATCGACGATTACGTTGGTGATGCCTGCCGCGCGGAACGACGCGAAGGCGCTCCGCAGTGCCGGGTCGGCAGTCGAGATGAAGGTGCGCAGGTTGAGATATCCCACCTGTTGCCCGCCATCGGTAAGAATCTGCGCGCCATAGCGGCTGGACACCGGGGTCAGCGAATAGTCGGTCTTGCTGACCGTGACATTGCGCGTTCCACTTGCGTCGGTGATGCGCAGCACGCGCGTCGTTCCCGCCGTACTTGGCCCGAGCGCGTTGGTGATGCCATTGCCACCCTCCGCCGCAATGATCGCATCGACCGTGCGTAAATCGCTCGCGCTGGTGCCGATCGCGATGATCTCGGTCCCGCGGTCGATCCCGGCGGCAAGCGCAGCGGTCCCTTCGAACGCCTCGGCGATAAACACGCGCCGCGCCGGCGTATCCAGCGACAGGCGGATGCCGAAGCCTGCGCTCGACCCCGAGGCATAGAAGGCATCCTCCGATGCGATCGAGGTCAGATAGGTGAAATACCGGTCCTTGCGCTGCGCCCGCGCGGTCGCGGTCAGCGCATCGATATAGTCGCTGACGTTACTATACGGGGTTGGATCGAGGCTGGCGGGCAAGGTATCGGGGAACAAATACCATTCGCGCAGCTGCGACAGCGCCCAATCCTGTCGATCGCGGAGTGAGCAGCCAGCAACGGTTGTGGTGGGACTTGGTGTCGGCGTGGTAGCCGTGGGTGATCCGCTCGATGTGGTGCCACCGCTACAGGAGGCCAGCATCGTGGCCAGCGCCACTAAACTTGTCGAAATACGCGCTCTGGTCATCACTCACCTGCCTTGCGGCAACGTAGCGCGCGGTGTGCGAATTGTCAGCGATAAAGATCAACGTACCGAAGGGCATAGGCGATAGTTTTGGGGGGCCGCAGCGCCCGGCCGATCATACGATCGGCGCGAGCGTGACAACGCTGGAGAGCAAAGCGACACTGAGGACGAAGGAAGCAACGACCGAAACGGCGACGCGCTGAAACGATTCGAAACGGAGAGTCATGATGGGCATTCCCTTTATGATTCGGCGGTCCGGACCATCCGTCCGCCGATGCCAAAGGGTTTGCATAGGGCGTGCCAATTTCGTAATGCGATGAAAAGCGGGCGTTTTCTGTAAATCCGGCAGATTTCGCGCGGGAAATAAGGCGAAATTCACCAACTATCGGTGCAAATTGCTACCCCGCGTGAACGCGGTTTCGCCCGCCATCCTTGGCGGCATACAGCAATTTATCGGCGCGCCCGAACACTGCGCCCAGCACTTCGCCCGGCTCGGCCTGGGTCACGCCCCCGGAGAAGGTCACCGCACCCAGCGGCGTATCGGATTCGCGCAACCGATAGCGTTTGGCCGCGACCGACGTGCGCGCTTCGTCGAGCATGGCACGCGCCGTGTTCAATTCGAGGCCGCTGAACAGAATGATGAATTCTTCGCCGCCATAGCGCCCGACGAAATGATCGGGACAGGCTGCGCTCAACGCCTCGGCGATCGCCTTCAGCACGCGGTCACCGACCGAATGGCCGAACTGGTCGTTGACGCGCTTGAAGCGATCCACGTCGCACACCGCCAGACAGATTTTGTTGCCCGCCATGACTCGCGCCGCAAACGCCTCCTCGAACGCGCGGCGATTGGGCAGCCCGGTCAGCGGGTCACGCCGCGCATCGCCGCGCGCCTCCTCGAGCTTGGCGCGAAGCTGGTCGGCCTCACTCGTCGCCGCAGCCAGCCGGGCCTCGGCCGATTGCACGCGATTGAGCATGAGTCCCGTCAGCAGCACGACATTGTCCGCGCCGCCACCTTTGCGGATCGCATCGGCGCTGGCGGCGAGATCGCGCCCGAAATCCTCGGTTTCGGCGCGGACCCGCCGGACCATGTCGGTAAACCCCTCGACCTGCATCTGCGTTTCCGCGACCAGCGCGTCGGTGGGGTGCGCCGCGGCTGGTGCATCGGGGTCTGTAACGGCGAGCGCGCCAATCTGTCCGCCCAGCGTCTGAATGTCGCGTGCCGACAGGCGAATGCCGCCCTCGGTCAACGTCGCCACCGATTGCGCGAGCGCGCCGTCCGGATTGCAGACAACGCGGTGCGCAAAGGCATAATGGACTGGATCCGGGCTGAGCCGGTGCAGTGTGAGAAACGCGCGGATTCGGTCAAAGACGTGTTCGGAACGGTCCTCGACTGCTACCAATGGTGCCTGCCGCGTCGCGCCCATCGCTTCAAAAAGCCCTTCGAACTTCGGTTTCGCGCAATAGCGAACCCGTCGATATTGGGCGTCCTAAACCTAAACTGCTAAAATAGGATAACCGATCCCGTAACGAATTTTTGTAGAGCCGGTCTCATCACCGGGTGAACGCAATACCGAACCGGGCATGGCTCGAGGTGCGGCTATAATCGATCAACGCCTCGCCATAGCCAGTGAAGAATTGACCGAAGAGATAGATATGCGGCAGCCGGTCGTCGACCCGAGCGAGCGGATAGGACAGAAACGCCTCGGCGCTGCCCTTGCCCGTCCCCGGATTACCGCGCCCGGTAATCGCGACTTTCCACCCGTCGCGCTGACCCAGCATAAGCCCAAGCGATGTATACCCCCAATAGCGATCAAGATCGGGCGCAATCCCCTTATTGCCGAAATAGCCCCACGCTTGTGGCTGCACCGCCAGTTTCCAGGTATTTCCAAGATCGAACGTCTTGGTCGCCCGCAGAAAATAGCGGTTCACATCGATCGAATTGGTCAGCCCGCCGCCATTCGAATCGTGGTGATAGCCGCCGCCGATCGTCAGGGTCGGATCGACCGGAACGTCGAAGAAAACCTCGGGACTAAAGATTTCGGTGCGAATTGGGCCCGATGGCCGGTTGACTGCCCAGAAGATTGTCTGTGTATACGCGAAATCAAGCCGTGGCCCGTCATCGTGGCCAAGCAGCCGGACATCAAAACTGACTTGCAGTTTCGCACCCGAACTCTTCGCGCCCATCACGCCGTAGATCGGCGCATAGGGGTGAAATCGGTCGAGAAACGCGCCCGATACGCCGCTTGAACTAAGCGCTACGGTTTCCGCGGTTGCGGGAGTGCCGCTCGCGACCGGGGTCGGCGTCGCGGCGGCCAGCGCGACTGGATAGGATGCGGCGAGCCGGTAGCGGACGCGCGCAAAGCCCCCCGCGGCAATCGTCTGTGGTTCATCGGGGGCGGCAACCAGCCGCAATTTAGTGCCGTCGCGCGCGATCGTCTCGATCTCATCGGGTCCACGCGCGGGCTGTGCGTCCGGCCCTTCGTTGAGCAGATAGACCTCAACGCCGGCCCGCGCGACCTCGGCCGAGGCTGGCGGATCGAGCAACGGGCGCAGTTGCGCTGCGGCCGGCGCGGCGCCGACCAAAGCGGTCCCGACGACGATGATGGAAAGACTGCGCATGATCATCCCCACTGCAACCCGATCGTGACAAACCCGCGTCAAATCCCCTCGTGCGGTGTAGCGCCCGTCGGAACAGGCAAATGTCAGGACTGGCGAAACTCTGCCAGCGCGCTTACGCAAAGGCAATGCGCGTCACCGACACCGATCTTGCCCTCGCCGCCGCCCTTGCCGATGCGGCTGGCGCTGCGATCCGACCCTATTTTCGCGCTGAATATGGGCTGGAAACGAAGGCCGACACCTCGCCCGTGACGCTGGCCGACCGCGCGGCGGAGGGCGCGATGCGCGCGCTGATCGAACGCGCCTTTCCCGCCGATGCGATCATCGGGGAGGAATATGGCGTGAAGGAGGGCACGTCCGGGCGCGCCTGGGTGCTCGACCCGATCGATGGCACACGCGCCTTTATCTCGGGTCGCCCGATTTTCGGCACGCTGATCGGTCTGGTGATCGAAGGTTGGCCGATGCTCGGCGTGATCGACCAGCCGATCCTCAAAGAACGCTGGCTGGGTGTGATGGGCCGCCCGACGCTGTTCAACGGCCGCCCCGCACAGACCCGGCGCTGCCCCGATCTCGCCAAAGCGCTATTGGCGACCACGTCGCCCGCGCTCTTTAACGACTCGCAACTCCACGCATTCGAACATCTCGATGGCGCGGTGCTGAGCACGGTGCTCGGCGGGGATTGCTACAATTACGCCTGTATCGCAAGCGGATGGCTCGACGTGGTGGTCGAGGCGGGGCTGAAGCTCCACGACTTCGCGGCCCTCGTGCCCGTGGTCGAAGGGGCAGGCGGCCGCATGTGTGACTGGCAGGGCGACCCGCTCACGGCCGATTCGGTCGGGGAAGTGGTTGCAGCGGGCGATCCGGCGCGGATCGAAGAAATTCTGGAGGCACTGGCCTGTCGCGGCCATTGACGCGGGTCGAACCTAACGAAAACATACATTCCGGGAAAAAACTGGAGCGGGCGAAGGGATTCGAACCCTCGACCCCAACCTTGGCAAGGTCAGCATCATCCGTTTTTGGCGTTATCGCTGTTCATGCCGTTCCCGGATTTCGGCCATTCTTAAAACACGAGCGTTTCTGGCGTTTTTGACGTTTACCCGAGTTTTCCAGCGTTTCGAATGGGGATTTAGTGGGGTGAAATCGGAACCCCATTTTGATGCCGTTTGAAATTCCCCACTCGATTCCCCACTGAGAATGGTGCTATGCCGCTCCCAATGTAACCGGAAGGGGATCGGACATGGCAGGAGTGAAGCGCCCAATCGGTCGGCCAGGTCGATATGCGAAGTATGAGGATTTGGAGGCGTCGCTTCCTCCGGTGATGACCAAGCGTCCGGCCTACTGCGAAGGGATAGGGCTGTTCCGGGGGGCGAAGTCCTTCACGGTATGGATCAAGGTCCGGCTTCCTCACGGGGGCCTCTACAATGGCCGCTCAGTGCCTCCCGGCGGCTCAGTAGAGCACAAAGCGGGCAACAGGGCGTCGTGGACATGGCAACAACTAGAAGCCGAGCGGGACCGCCTACAGGGCCTCGCGGATCGCAATGAACCGTTGGAACAGGCTCAAGCCGAAACCTTCGCCACTTACGCGGCAGCATGGCTGGAAAGGCGAAAGCCGACGCTCAAAGGCTACGGGATCAGCAACGGTCATGTGAAAACGGCACTCAATCCGACGTTCGGCAAGATTGCGTTGAACGCGATCACCGTAGCGGACGTGAACCGCTGGATTGGGAAGCAGAGTATCGATCTTGCAGCTGCGACCGTCAAACGGCAGCTAAACACGTTCAATTCGATCATGAATGAAGCGGTAAAAGAAGGCTGCATTGATGTGAACCCGTCCAAACACGCCCGACGGGTCAAGGCAGGCGACGAACGGCAACGCTTTGTCACTGGTGAGGAATGGGAGACCATTCTGTCAACTTGCGACCGGATCGAGCAGGATCAAGAGGAAAGGCGGGAGTTAATGCCGCAGGAAAAGCGCGGTTGGCTGCGCCATTTTGTCACGTGGGCTTACAACTCAGGGATGCGCCGTGCGGAAATTCTGGCGTTACAATGGGACAACATCCGGGAAGTGAGCAAGGACCATACCGTTGTGGAAGTGCTCAACACCAAAAACGGGAAGTCGCGCTATGTGACCTGCACCGCCGAAATGCGGAATATCCTTGCGGCGCTGCGCAATCTGCCGCGAGAGGATGGGGACGTGCGGCTATTCCCTCTGTCCCTCACCACGCTTAAGCGCGCCCTGACCGCCCTGTGGAAGGAAACGGGCCTGAATGATGTGCGGCTGCACGATCTACGACGCAGCCATGCGACCATTCTGGTTGGCAAGGGATTTGACCTTCGCACGATTGCCGGACGGCTTGGCAACACAACGGCGGTGCTGGAAAAGCACTATGCCGTTGACCGTGGGGACAAGGAAGCAGCAGCGGCTTTCGGCTGATTTGGTCAGTTTCAGGGTCTAGCGATGGTCTAGCAAAGTCTAGCCTTGTCGCCCATCGCTATCGCCATCGACATGAGCCGTGGGCAGTTCGGGAGCAGGCACCCCAGCCTCTCGTAACGCAACAGCGAGTTTGCGAAAAAGATTGGGGTGATACCGCTTGCTAGTCGGATCATTGCTCACCGTTGAAGCGGTTAGGCCCCTCCCGGCGAGCTTGATGTACCGCGATTTCTCGTCGTACCAGACCCGCAATTCCAAGGTGATGCTCTTGGTCATGTCACCCCCTCTTGATAATGGCATTGGTTTAGCGTATACTATTTGTAGAGGGTATCGCAGCCCTCTATTCGGAATGCGATAACCGCAGCCACCTCGTTTGAGGTGTTAGGGTCCAATTAGGCGGCGACCCTCAAGCTAGCGGCCAACGTCTCCCGTCCAACCGATTGTTGAACGAGGTGACTATGAGCGCGTTTCCTGAATTCTATTCTGACAAAGATATTGCCAGCATATTGCAGATGTCTCCCGCATGGGTGCGGGGGCAACGGCACAAGCGCCGACACGGTGAGCCCTGTATCTTCGATCTTGAACCCCGCTACATTGGGGCTTGCGCTCGATATGTCCGGGAAGAAGTCGAAGCCTTCGTAAACAAAATAAGGGGGTGAACGTGGAAGGGATAACCGCCGACGACGCCCCTGCTGCACCTGACAACCTGTTCGATGTTGCCTTGGAACCGATGGACCCGCCACCGCGCCGACCAATAGCAATCGCTCCCGGCCGAGGCGTCTTTTTCGATCATCATATCGACCTGCGAGAACCAGAAGGCGGAGCGCTTACGGACTGGCTAATCGAGTGCTTTGACAAGGCTAGGAACAAGCAACGACTACGCGACCGCGAGGCATGGCGGCTCCGGCTCCGCAAATTGGCGGCGAATGCGATGCGGGCGCACTTTTTTCGGGATACCCCTGCCGTTCTCTATTCCCGAGGGGCGGCAGCGGAATGGTATCAAGACAAGCCTGGCTGGATGCAACACGGCGTACTGGCAGATGTGGTTGACCCATTGATTGCCGTGGGCTTGCTGGCTGGCCTCACCGGCAAGAAAATGCCCTACGCAGTACAGTCATGGACATCCTCCTTTCGGGCAACAGATGAATTCATCCGAATGGCAATGGATAGCGGAGTAACCGAGGTATCGATTGTTTCGGAGGTTCCAGAGGCGGATTTGGTGCAGCTCTACGCCCCCAAGCCGAAGCCGGAATATGACAGGCTGAAAGGCGAGCTATTCCAGCCTCGCAAAGGGAAGCGGATTTGGTTCGATCCATCGCCCCAAACACAGCAATGGTCCGCCACGGTGGCAGCGATCAACGCCTTCTACCGACAACAGGAAATCGACCTTGGTTTGACCCCGATCGAACGGGAAGGCTGGTTAGACAAACGCAATGCCGATCCTGAGCGAACCGGACCACTCTACCGGCTCCCTGAGTTATTCTCGAAGGACGTCTACAGGGTGTTCAACAACGGAGACGAGATAAATCCAAGCTTTGAGGAGGGTGGCCGTCTATTCGGCGGCTGGTGGATGCATGTTCCCGAATCGCTTCGGAAGGCCATCACCATCAACGGCAGTCCGACTATCGAACTCGACTTTGCCGAATGCCACCCCCGAATGCTATATCATCAGCGCGATTTGGCTGGCGTTGGCGAACTATACACAGTTCCAGAAATTGCCGCCTATGAGGACGCAACTGGCGTAGCGCGGGACACCTACCGCCCCTGTATCAAGTGGCTTGTGCAAATCCTGATCAACGGTGGAGGAAGGCCGGAAGCGGTTGAGCCGCCCGATGGGATGCTGTTTCCGCCCGACATTCCAATACCTCAAATCGTCCGCTTCATTGAAGCGATGCACCAGCCGATAGCCGATGCCTTCAAAACCGGGGCGGGGCTTGGGTTAATGCGGATAGAGTCAGATGTCGCTCTTGAGGTGGTGACAACCGCGATGGCCGAAGGCTGGACAGCTCTTTCGGTACATGATTCATTTATCACTACAATCGACCAACGGGATCGACTGAAAGCGATTATGATAGGGAGCTATGTCCGGAGACTAGGAAGAGAACCTAAATTTAAGGGTGACTTAAGGTGAGGTAATGAAAGGAATATCAGTAATAAACGGAACCCCTGAGAGGCTCCCCTTACACCAACTCTAGGAACCCGTAAGAAGCAGTGCGGAGGGCAATATCAAAACTTCATCCACCGTATGTCGCACCCTACGCAATTTTATCGTCCTTGGATTTTACATCGTCTAGCTTTTCACGGTAGGCAACATAAACGCCCAAAAACGCTCCGACAATTCCTCCTGCTACCGGAAGGCCGCTCAAGCGGACGTAGTAGGTAACGTTGCCAAGGTGTGCTCCTAGTAAAGCTAGTACTCCAGAGCCGCCGATAAGGAGCATCGTACCCCCCAAAAGGGCGATGGCGGTTTCCACTTTATGCATTGGTGCAATTTTCGAACCGCCCCAAACGCACGCGAACGTTGCCGCCAATGGTCCCAACAGCCGTTCTGGCGTTTCAGGATACGGTGACGCAAACCCAGAACCTGTAAGCGACTGATACAAGACCAAATGTAAAAGCAACTGAGAAAAGAGCATTGCCAATAACGAGCCGGGTAGCACCGCTAACCAGCGAAGGCAGACCGTTATAAAACCTTGATTTTCTGACATAACCTACTCCTCCTCAGCGGACGCTTGTTCAGCGTAGGCTTTGCACCCCTCGATAAAGCTCCAGCTCTTGCCGCCGCAGTCGTCCGGGTCGGTGATACCCTTCTCTTCCGCCCATTCGTATCCGGCTTCATGTCCGCTGCAATCCTGAGTGCAGCCTTGCCCTTCAAATTCGCCGTGGGAGCCGTCGAGGGCGTCCCGCCGGTTGTCGAATGCCTCATAGGTTTCGCCCGCAACAACCTTCGTTTCGGTGGGCGTCGTTTGCTCTTTGTTGCACCCCGAAAGCGCGATCAGGGCCAGTGCGCCAGCCAACGCCATGCAGGAGACTCGTGGAAGCCCGCTGAGCGTATTTGCTGAGAAATTGGCCTGTACTGCCCGGTCCAATGTGTTGCGCCCCCAGTGGCCCTCTATGAGGGAAAAAGAGGTATAAATGCCCGTGGATTGGAAGTCCACATTTGCCGTCTACCCTGTCGGATGGATGAGGAGGCAATACTTCAAGAACTAGGCACTAGGATCAGGACGCAGCGTAGGAGCATCGGCCTGACGCAGGAGGCGCTTGCCCTCGTTGCGAATGTAGACCGGTCTTATTACGGCGCGGTTGAGCGTGGTGAGCGCAATGTCACTTTCACCGTTCTGTGCCGACTATGTGTTGCCTTGCAATGCGACGTTGCTAAACTGACAGCGCACCTGCCTCATTAAGCGTGATCCGGCGCTTGCGGTCAGATGATATTGGAAGCCGGAATAAGCGGCCCATCGCAAATCTGCTTCAGCAAGTCGGCCTGTTTCGGCTCTAAATCGACCAACATCCCCAGCACGTTGAGGACGTTAATCAACTCGCTCGTATATTCGGGCAGCCAATGGTCGGGTTGAATATCGCCGAGCGGCGAGGGTGGGCGCTTATCGCCAATCTGGGGGCGTTCGCGGTTCTTTTTCCGATAGCTGAACCACTGGCGCAGCACCTGCTTGCCGGAAACCTCATAAGCCCAGACGGCAGGCGGCACCTTGTCGATAAAGCCCGTGCCGATTTTCAGCCGCTGCAATGCAGGGTCATAATCGATGGTATCAGGGAAGCCGTCCGGCGTGTTCGGGATGGTTCCATTCTGGGGAATGGTGGGCTTGCGATCATTGGGCAGGCGGGGGTCGCCAGCGGGCATCCCATCGTTGAATCGTTCGCCAAAGCTTTGCAGCCAAATGACCTCACGCCCCAGCTTGGCGGCTTCGGCAAACAGCTTGGCGTCGGCCGTCATGGGAACCCGTAAACCAGGCCGCACAAGGTCATCGCTGAAACGGGCGGTATAGGCAGGGCAGGCTAGCAAGGCGGCGACATAGGCGAAAACGTTCACCGGATCGACGATGGCACCGAATGCCTTGGACAGGGCAGCTATCACGCTTGGCGCTATGTTGGCTTCCGTTGCTGCGGCATCCCTCCACAGGGCGAAAACGCGACCACCTCGACCAGCGTAATGGTGGAGGTCAGGAATTAGGGCGGTTGCCGTCAACGCCGGACCGCTCGACGGGGCCAAGTCCATCGGAGCCGTTAGATACGCCTGATTGCTTCCCCACGAATTCCAAATCTTTGGCCGGGGATCATTCAAAACGCGAGCATCTACCGGCAACCATTGACGATCAAACGAGCGAAACCCGTATCTCGTAAACTCAGTTTGGCTGGCGGTTTCATTAATGATCTGCACTTGCCTCGTAGCGTGGTGTCCCAGATTTTGACTGACAAGTTTTCTTACGTGGCGACTGGCCACTTTTCCTTTCCGCAACTGCGGGTGGAACAGAATTTCCTTTTTTGCCGGATTACTCTCTTTGAGCAAACCATTCCAACGCCGTTCCAGCGTTTCCACGTCTGCCGCAATGACCCAAGTGCGACCAGACATAACGCCGGAACCAACGTCGCCGATAACGCTGTCCAGCGCCACAAAGTCGCCCCAGCCGCCCGAAAACTCCGGGAGGAACGGCGCTCGCCAATCCATTGGGCAATCGCTCCAACCCGCACCGTCTAGGGTTACAGATTGAAGTTCCTTGAACTTTTCCTCACGGCGGCCCTTGGCCAAGGCATGAAACCGCACCTTGGCAGGCTTCGTAGGATCATTTGCGGGGGAGCGGGAAGCCAAAACGATACAGACAGGATGCTGCACCCCCTGAAAGATGCGGCTGGCAACCTCGGGCTGGTGGCCTTCTGGGGTGCAATCGATCACCCATATTTCATCGCAATCCTTGCGTAGGTCGGCCCGCATTTTCTGAAAACCGGGGCCATTCAGGAACCCGGCAACAGTGATGTAACAAACAATGCCGGAAAGCTGTTCTGCCACCGGGGGCTGCAAATCCCGGCCACCAGCGCCCTGTTCGAACACTTTCCACGCGGCCCAACGCCAGAAATAGACATAGAGGTTGCGCAGATGCTTGGTGTGGTTGCCCACCTTCCAAGCCTTTGGCGGCAGCCAATCCTTGAACGGTGCGGCCCGGTTGGCGCTGCCGTTTTCGATCCACGCGCCCTTGCCCTTGGCCTTTTCCTTGTAGGGCGGATTGCCGATCACCACGGTTATCGGGGTGGCGCGTTTGATCTCGTTTGCCGCTTCCCGCGACTTGGAAATTTCCCGATAGATGCCTTGTCCGGCTTCAAAATTAGCGTGGGGGTCGCCCAGCGTGTCGGTGACAAACAGGCCGGGGCTGCCATCGGCGTGCAGGTCGATCATTTCCGCCAGCAAGCGCAACTGCGCCACGGCGAACGCCCCGAATTGTAGCTCGAAACCATATATCCGTTTGGCTGCCTGTTCGATGGCACCGCGCACTGCGCCCGGACCCTCATCGGCTTCCACATAAGCGGCAATCGCCCGCAACACGGCCAAAAGGAACGTTCCAGAGCCGGTTGCAGGGTCGGCAATCCTGATATTGGGGGCGGCAAGGCCTCGCGGGACGGCAAAACGCTTGGATGAGCGCAACGCCTCATCGCAAAGACGCACCATCGTCTGCACCACTTCCGCCGGGGTGTAGTAGCTGCCTGTCAGCTTGCGCAGTTTGTTGTCATAAACCTCTAGGAAATCCTCGTAAAAATAAAGCCACGCCTCTGGGTGGCCCTTGGCGATCTTGGACCAGTCCACAACGTCAAACACACGGGTCAGCGTGTCGAGTGACGGACCAAGCGAAAATTCCTGTTCGGTCAAGAGTCGCAACGCCGTGCCGATCAGCGTGTTTGTTTTGCCCAAGTCCTTCGCCACGCGGTCCAGCCCGTCCGCCAGCGTCAGCGACTTTGATTTTGCCATCAACAGGCCGAACGTCACCGCTTGGGCATAGCCATCGGCAAATTTGTCGTCGTCAGCATCGGGAAACAGCAGGGTCCGCCAGTCAGCCTTTAACGCTGTCAGCGGCGCATTGTTCTGTTCAAGCTGTTCCACGACCTCATCGCGCAAGAAGCGGCAGAGGCGGGCGGCAATGCGGGCGAGTTCCTTGGGGTTTTTTGGGGCAATCGGCTGCCATGTGAGAAAATCATGGATCAGCGGGAGGAGCGTTTCGGGGGCAGTCAGGTTTGCGCCCGATGTTTCAATGTCGCCATCCAGCTTGACGATGGGGCCGGTCAATTCACCATCGCGCCACAGGGAAAAGGCGTTGCCGTCGCTGTAGAGCAGATTGGGCAGAGCTTTGAGCTTGTCCCACTGTTCCTTGTCGTGCCCTGCCTTCCACTTGCGCGGGTCCGCTCCCTTGCCGGGAGCCTTGACCTCAATGAACCCTACCAGCGCCTTTTGCACGTTGACGGCAAAGTCCGGGCGGGTGCGCATTTCTGCCAGCGATTTTTCACCCACGAGGATAAGGGCACCCTTGGGCAGGCCGATTTCCTCGCCGAGCGCCGCAAACAATTGCTCGATCGGATTACGCAGTTGGTCCTCAGGCTGCCCGCCCTCGTTCAGCTTCGCCTTGGCAGCAGAGCCGAAATCCCCCACATATTTGTTGACGCGGACAGTTTGATTCATGCGGCTCCCTCGCTAATGTGCTGGTAGCGGAGGACGGCAGGCGTGCAAACGGCATTGTCGGAAGCATGGTGAAGATGATGGAACAGCAACACTTCGGGCAGGACCAGTTAGGGTTCGATCTGGGGCACGTCCCTGCGGTACAGTCGTACGAGCCGAACCGAGACGAGGTGCGCGACGACCTGCGGGGCATTCTCAATTCCGCCCGTGCCGTGACGGCTGTTTCTCTGTGGGATCGCCGCACCTACCTCTACAACAAGATCGTATTTCCGCAGATGAGCCAATGGCTGCCCGACGACGAACGCAAGCAGCTTTGCTTCGAGTTTTTTAAGGAACTGGAGCGGATCGAACTGCTGATGGCTGCCTGAATCCTCCTGCTAATCACCCCTGGCCTTACACAGTTGCGACTGAGTGAATGACTGAGGTGATTGTGTCGCGAGCGGATGGTCCGCCAGCCTGTCCCCGACCCATCCCGCGTTTCGTAAGGGCCATGCCTTCCATCAGCTTAGGCGTGAAATCCATGCTTTTCCCAATACGTTCGGACTTGAGGAACGCATTTAAGTCTCCGTTGAACGTATTGCGGAAGGCTGGCTCCTCGAAAATGCTCTCCTCACTCCCCTGAGTGAAGTAAGTGTCGATTAGCTCAATCGCGTGGCCTAAAAGCGCATCGCGTGCCGGTTCTGATTGGAGGACGCTCGCCAGCGCAACCGAGACGGCTCTGTTATCTGTCGGAAGCTGAATGCGGTTCATAACGTCCCGAAGGAGGTTGATCGCAACCATATAGAACAGAAAGCGGCTCTGGCGGCGTGTGAGTTGGGCACCCCGGCCAAAGCCGTATTTGTCAGCCGCGTCCTGCAACAGATAACATGCAAACAGGTCTTGAACGCCAAAGGGCGATTGGCCGTCCTCTGGTGCCGCCACGATTCTCTTGAACACCGACCCCTCTGGAAGGAATGGCGGATTCTTTCCGAATGCCATCCCGGCTTCATTCAACCAGCCTGCGCCAAACACCTTGATAAGGTCCGCTGCGTTGACGTGCTTATCAAACTGGCGTGTCGATGGATTGGCGTTTTGCAATGCCTTCTGGGAATCCCAGCCGCCCCGCTGGATTTCCAGATAGATGTCATAGTCTTGGGCCATCTCAATCTGCCAAGAACGGAAGTCGCTTGTTAAGGCGAGGAAATCCTTTTCCCGAACCGCATTCTGGCTGTTTGTGTAACGAGTGATGGCCTGCAAAAGCTGTTCACCTGACGAACCGACTTTGACGATTTTCGTGACGACTGCGCCCTCGCTGGCGCGAACCTTCCACTCTTCAATTTCCGGATTTACGCCCGTTCCACCGGAGCTCAATCGTTGGTGGAACACCTCCCATATCGTCCGGGAAGTTTGGCAGCCATTCACGATATATGGTTCTGTCAGTTCGATTTCATCACCGTCATGCGACCAGTCAGAGGCAACGATGGTGATACCGTTGTTATACAAGCCGAACCGCTCAGGCGCATTTCGCAGCGTTTCCTGCATCCCACGATTGACCTTGCCGCGCCCTCCTAGAAACCGCCGCACGTTCTTTTCGTAGATTTGGTCAAGGTCGCCAGTGATTTCACGATAGCCAACGAGAAACCGATAGAGGTCAACCAACCGAGTTGATCCAACCAAAAGTTCCTGCCCCGATGGCACGGCTTGGGATTTCAAGCTTATGTGGAGCCTGTCGCCGCTCTCAACAATCTCATCCCCCAACCGGGAGTAGATAGTTTCCACCGAGATCGTTTCTACATCGAACAGGCCGCCCAACCGTGCTCGGCCCATCGATCGAATGTCGTTGAGCGCCCTTTTTTCAGCCTCGACAAGAGGCCGCTCCGTCGCGAACACAAGGATGATTTTATCGTTTGACGACGCCTGCGCCCGGAAGAGTGAAAGCCTTTCCTGCAATCCTTCCGCGAGAGAATTGAGTTTGAGACGCTTGCCGTCCAGCGTGTCAATGACCTTTTGGGCTTCAACAAGCAGCGTGGTCGGCCCTTGAAAGGCCCCACCATATTTGCTCTGCACGAGATACCAGATGTGCCCCGGCTGGCTATCGGCCTCATCATCGGACCCAACGTCAAGGACGGCGAGGTCAACGCCACCGTCACCTGCGCCGTCACAATAGACCAACTCCGTACCCGCCTCAGACGCATCTAGCCATTGCGTAACCAGCTTTTGCGCGAACCGCCGACCGAGTTCCGTGGTGGAAGGGTCTCCGGCAGTCACACTCTCGCGCCAAGACGCCAGAAAGGCTTCGAAATCGACTGTTACGCTGCTCATCTAGCCCCCATGGCATTTTGCCCCGACCAATACGGCTATGCTAATGTGGAGCATCGGAAAGAGCAAAGATTACCATGCCATAACAGAGACAAGTTGTCCCGACCGGGCGTTGCACACCGTTCTGGCAGAGTCACACGAATGAAATTGCGTCGTTTGTTGACCGTGCACGATCTTGACCGGGTCAATTTTTTTGAAATTTTTCAGTCGGGCAAGAGACCGCTTTTCTAGCAACGCTACGGAGATGCGATTTTGCCCTCCCCCCACCGGGGGCACCCCCTCCTGAATCAAATAGAAACGGCAAGCCCCCCTCCCCACAGGGGCGAACAGCAAAACGCGCCAGTGGGGAACCGGGTGGGGGATTTCAAAGCTGTCGAGTGGGGATGTGGTGGGGTGAGTTTCGTCACCAACTTTTCGACCACATCTAAGTCTTTGAAAAGACTGGAGCGGGCGAAGGGATTCGAACCCTCGACCCCAACCTTGGCAAGGTTGTGCTCTACCCCTGAGCTACGCCCGCTCTGGCGCCATGGCCCGGTGCGAGACCGGGCGGGTAAGGGGGCGGCCTCTAACAGTGACCCGCACCGACGGCAAGCCCTTATGCGCCATCGGCGCTGCGCGCACGAAAAGGGTTGGCTTGCGGCCTCAAGCGCCCACATAAGGCGCAGAGCATCGGACGGACGATCAAACGGAGCGACACGTGGCCACGCTGGGAATGAGTGCAACCGAACGCGACGCGGTCGAGGCGTTCCGCCGCGATGTCGTCGAACCGTCGATGACGAGTCTCGTGATCATCGATTTCTGGGCGGAATGGTGCGGGCCGTGCAAGGCGCTGACCCCGCTCCTCGAAAAAGTCGCCGCTGCTTATACCGATAAGGGCGTGGTGCTGGCGAAGATCGATACCGACAAGAACCAGTTCATTGCAGCACAATTCCAGATCAAATCGATCCCGACCGTCTATGCGATGTTCCAGGGGCAATTGGTCGCCGATCTGACCCCCGCCCGCACCGAGACGGCGCTTCGCACCATGCTCGACCAGATCTTGAAACAATTGCCGATCGAGAGCGAGGCCGCGGGACTCGAGGCCGAACTCGAACCGCTGATCGCGATGGGCGAGCAAGTGCTGGTCGAGGGCGATGCCGCACGCGCGGTCAGCGTTTTCACGCAATTGGCCGAGATGGCGCCCGAACATCCGGCCGTGCTCTCAGGCATGGCCCGCGCGCTCGTCGCCAACGGGCAGACCGATGAGGCTGAGGCAGCGATTGCCGCGCTGCCCGAGGAGATCGCCAAACTGCCTGAGATCGAGCGCGCGAAGACCGCCTTGGCCTTGGCGCGCGAGGCCAAGCCGGTCGATGATCTCGCAGGCCTTGCCGCCGAGGTTGCGGCGAACCCCGACGATTTCGACAAGCGCTTCGAACTCGCGGGCGGGCAAATGGCGGCGGGTGACCGCGATGCCGCCGCCGAGACGTTGCTGGCGATGATCGCGGCCGACCGCGCCTGGAACGAGGGCGCGGCGCGCGCACAATTGCTCAAGCTGTTCGAGGTCGTCGGGCTCGAAGACCCGTGGGTCTCGGCACAGCGCCGCAAGCTCTCTGCGATCCTGTTCACGTGACGATCACCCGCCTCTCGATCTTCCCGTTGCCCGGCGCCTTGCTGTTTCCGGGCATGCATTTGCCGCTGCACATCTTCGAGCCACGCTATCGCGCGATGATTTCCGACGCGATGGCGCGTGATCGGCGAATCGGCATGGTCCAGCCGCGGCCGAACGTGCCCGCGCGACCCGACAAGCCGCCGCTGTTCGATATTGGCTGCGTCGGCAAGATCGCCGAGTTCGAGGCAAGCGAGGATGGCCGCTACAATCTCATCCTCGAAGGGCTGTCGCTGTTCCGCATCGTGCGCGAGTTGGACGTAACGACCGCCTTCCGTCAGGTCGAGGCGCAATTGCTGCCCGCGCCGGAAGCGCCCGAAGTGCTGTCCTTGTCGCGGCGCTCAGCACTCGAAAGCGAATCGCGCGCCTTTGCCGATGCGCAGGGCTATGCGGTCGATTGGGCCGCCGTCACGCGACTCGACGATGCGGCGCTGGTCAACGGCATCGCCCAAATCGCACCGTTCGACGTAGCTGCAAAGCAGGCAATGCTGGAGGCGGACGGGATCGAGGACCGGGCCGAACTGATCATCCAGTTGATGCAATTCTTCGGCCGGCACGACGGCGAGGATTCGGTGACGTTGCAGTGAAGCTTCGGGGTTAGCCAAAAAGCCGGCGAAATAGCCCTCTGCGTTTTTTCGGCTCTGGGGGTTGCGAAGCTTGGCTCGTAATCACCTGATCCCGATACTCGGTCTGCTTCTCGAAACTGGACGTTGCTTGCCTAGGTTCGAAAAAGTCGCCCGTTTGCAGGTCGATCGCTCGAAACTGTAGATGATCGAGGATCGCGGTAACTGCTTCGACGGCACCCTCACTACCTCGAACATGAAGCATGATACCGTTGCATTCGGTCTCGGGACCAATGTTGACTTCGATCGACCAGCCCTGTCCGTCGATTATTCCCCAAGCGGGATCGTTAAAATCCGCTGTGGGAAAGATCTCCTGGATTTTTTCAATCAGCGCTTGCCGGGTTCCAAGACTCGACGGCTGAAAATCGTCTGGAATCTCTTCAATCGTCGCTACGTTCGGAAAGTCCGAAATATGAATATCCCAACTCACGGCCTTCCTCCCAAACTAAACCGTCATTCCCTGCAGCAATTTCGGCACATCCCCGCTTTCCCCTCGCGCCTCTGCGATGAAGCGGCGCTTTAGCGGCGGGATTTGCTGGACTGCCGACAGGCCGAAGCGCCGCACGGCATTGGCGGTCTTGCCCGGCACGCCGAACAGCCGCGTCAGCCCGTCGGTTGCCGCCGCCACCATGAAAGTGTCGAGGCTGCGCCAGCGGTCGTAACGTGCGAGCAATTGCGGATCGCCAAGGTCGAGCCCGGTGCGCTTGCCCTCGACCAGCACCTCGACCAACGTCGCCACGTCGCGGAAGCCGACATTGACCCCCTGCCCTGCGATCGGATGGATGCCGTGCGCCGCATCGCCGACCAGCGCCATCCGATTCGACACGATCTTGGCGGCGTGGTGGAAGCCGAGCGGATAGCTCGACCGACTCCCAAGCGGCCCGAGCTTCCCGAGGAACCCGCCGATGCGCTTGTCCGCCTCGGCCAGCCAGCCGCGCTCGGACAATTTCATCATCCCCGGTGCCTGATCGCGCGTCACCGACCAGACGATGCACGAGCGATGCCCCTGTTCGTCGTCGTTGAGCGGCAGGATCGCGAACGGACCGTCGGGATAGAAAATCTCGAACGCGATATTCTCGTGGCTACGCTCATGATGGAGCGAGGTGACGATCGCGGCATTGTCATAGGTCCAGCGCGCGACGCGCAAACCTGCCGCCTCGCGCATCGGTGAATTGCGACCCTCGGCAGCGATCAGCAGCGGAGCCTTGACCACCGCGCCCGAATCGAGCGTTACGGTGACGCCGTGCTCGCCGCGATCGACATGTATCGCGCGCGTTTTCATGCGAACATCGACACGCGGCGCGCTCGATGCCGCCTCGAACAACGCTGCACGCAACCGGCGATTCTCGATCATATGGCCGAGCGCACCGTCGCCCGGCTCGGGCGCGAAATCGAGCGCGCCGGGCTCCAGCCCGTCGCTCACCCGAATGCCCTCGATCGGGCAGGCGAAGGCCGCGACTCGGTCGGCCACGCCAATCGCCTGCAACATCCGCCACGGTGCCCCCGCAATCGCCGAGGCGCGCCCGTCAAAGCCCGCCGCGAGGATTACTTCGGGATCGGCGATATCGATGACGATCGCGCTCAAACCATGCGCATCGAGCGTGACCGCGAGCGCACTGCCGACGAGTCCACCGCCGAGAATGATGACGTCTGCTGTTTCCATGGGTGCTGTTTCCATGGGGCGCTTCTAACGGCTGACGGCGATCCTGCCAAACGCGCGTTCCGCTTGACGGACGCACCGCCGCGCGCGATGATTCGCCAGCACAGACAGCGAACATCGGAACGAAGATCATGGCGAGCCGAGCGCAGCCACCGTTATGGCGTGAAACCGTCCGGGCCGGTGCCGTGCGCAGCGGCGCGCTGATCGGTGCGATCCTTCTTACGCTCGTGGTCATCTTGGTCGTGGTCGCGGTGGCGAGCTATCATGCGAGCGATCCGTCGCTCAACACCGCCTCGGGCAGCCCGGCGCAGAATTGGCTGGGAAAGCCCGGCGCTTTCCTCGCTGACGCGGCGTTCTGGCTGCTTGGTCCGAGCATCGTCTTGCTCCTACCGCCGCTGTTGTTGATCGCGCTCCGGTTGTGGCGCGATGTGGCGGTCGGGCGCTGGCGGCTGATGCTGCTGGCGGCGGGCGGCGGGATCGCGCTGGTGGCAACGACGTTCGGCTTGATCTCGGGTGCGGCGGTGCCGTGGCTGCCGGCTGGCTGGGGCGGAATCGTCGGGCTCGCGCTCGCCGATCTGCTGCGCGCCGCTATCGCGCTAATCGGCGATCCGGTCGCGATGCTTTGGACGGCGCGCGGAACAGGTGCGCTGCTCGGTGCGGGTGGCATCGCTTTATGGGCGTACAGCTTCACGATCGACATGGGCGATCGCCCGGCGCGGCAACCACGCGAACCAAAGCGCCTGACCGATCAGCGCGGCGTCGCACCCGAACCGGAGGTATTCGCCCCCAATCCGCCGCGCAAACTGTCGATGCCGCGGGCGCTGGCGAAACCCGATTCGCGCCCCGGCCCGGTGATCGCCGATCGGCAGATGACGCCGGTCACCATCGCCAAACCGCGCGCGAAGCAGACGAGCATGGATTTCGGCGACACATCGACGCTTCCGTCGCTCGATCTGCTCAAACCCACCCCGCCTGCGGTCGGCGGCCCGATCGACAAGGTCGCGCTCGATCGCAATGCGCGCTTGCTCGAGACGGTGCTGAGCGATTTCCACGTCAAGGGATCGATCATCAACGTACGGCCGGGCCCGGTCGTTACGATGTACGAGCTCGAACCCGCCGCCGGAATCAAGGCGAACCGCGTGATTCAGCTTGCCGACGATATCGCGCGCAACATGTCGGCCGTGTCGGCGCGCGTCGCGACGATCCCGGGGCGGACGGTGATCGGCATCGAATTGCCCAATGCCAAGCGCGAGACCGTGGGCTTGCGCGAACTGATCGATGCGCTGGATGATCAGCCGGGCGCGCTCTCGCTCGTGCTCGGCAAGAATATCGCGGGCGACCCGGTGATCGCCGATCTCGCACCGATGCCGCATTTGCTCGTCGCTGGGACGACTGGGTCGGGCAAGTCGGTTGGGCTCAATTCGATGATCCTGTCGCTGCTCTACCGGCTGCGGCCCGATCAGTGCCGGATGATCATGATCGATCCCAAGATGCTCGAACTGAGCATGTATGAGGACATCCCGCACCTCTATGCGCCGGTGGTGACCGATCCGGCCAAAGCGGTGCGCGCGCTGAAATGGACCGTCGAGCAGATGGAGGATCGCTACCGCCAGATGTCCTCGCTCGGGGTGCGCAGCCTTGCCAGCTTCAACGACAAGGTCCGCGCCGCCAAGGCCAAGGGCCAGCCGCTCGGGCGCAAGGTGCAAACCGGCTATGAACCCGTCACCGGCGCGCCGATCTATGAGGAAGAAACGCTCGATTATCAGGTGCTGCCGCAGATCGTCGTGATCATCGACGAGCTCGCCGATCTGATGATGACCGCGGGCAAAGAAGTCGAGTTCCTGATCCAGCGGCTGGCGCAAAAGGCGCGCGCGGCGGGCATCCATTTGATCATGGCAACACAGCGCCCGTCGGTCGATGTCATCACCGGCGTGATCAAGGCCAATCTGCCGACGCGGATCAGCTTCCACGTCACCTCGAAGATCGATTCGCGCACGATCCTCGGCGAACAGGGCGCCGAACAGCTGCTCGGCAAGGGCGACATGCTCTATATGCCCGGCGGCAAGGGCATCGTGCGCGTCCACGGGCCGTTCGTGTCGGACGACGAGGTGCGTGCGGTCACCGATCATTGGCGCGCGCAAGGGCGACCCGACTATAATAACTCCATTACCGAAGAGCCCGCCGACGGCTTCGCGCTGGACGGCGCACCGATCGGCGAGGATTCGGCCGAGGACCAGCAATATCGCGCGGCGATCCAATTGGTCGTCGAAAGCCAAAAGGCGTCGACCTCATGGGTGCAGCGTCAGCTTCGCGTCGGCTATAACAGTGCCGCGCGGCTGATCGAGCGGATGGAGAAAGACGGCGTTGTCAGCCGCCCCGATCATGTCGGCCGTCGCGAGGTCCTGCGTGACCGCGACGGTAATTCCCTGTAAGCGCGCCCCTGTAAGCGAGGACGTTCACGGGCTATTCAAGCGCAACAATGCTTTGTGCACCCTCATTTTTGGAGAAACTCGCATGCGCCTGCGCGTCCCGGCGCTGATCGCGCTTCCCGTCCTGCTCGCAACATCTACCGCGGTGTCCGCCGCGCCGTCGAGCGATCTCTCGTCGGTGCAACGCCATTTGCAAAGCGTCGAAAGCATGACCGCCGCCTTCACCCAGACCGATCGTTCGGGCAAAGTGCTGACGGGTGTGCTCACGCTCAAGAAGCCCGGCAAGATCCGTTTTCAATATGAAAAGGGCGTACCAATCCTGATTGTCGGCGACGGCAAATCTTTGTGGTTCTTGGATTATTCGGTGGGACAGAAGCAACGCTGGCCGATCGGCGGTTCACCGCTCGGCATCCTGCTCGATCCGTCGCGCGACATGAGCAAGATCGCGACGGTCGTTGCGACCGACAACGCTGCGGTCGTCGCGATCGATGCCGCCGACCCGAAACATCCCGAATATGGCCGGATCAGCATGGTCTTCGCACGCAACGCATCTGCCCCCGGCGGATTGATGCTGCAAGGCTGGGTCGCGCTTGATTCGCAGAACAACCGCACGACGATTCGCTTATCCAATCAGCGCTTCAACGCACCGGTTAGCGACGGGGCGTTCCAATGGCGCGACCCGGTGCGCAATTCCGGGCGAAAGTGAACGCCATTCATATTGGCGACAGGTTCGCGCCGCTAGGGACGGATTTGCGGATGTGGGCGGTTCGGGATTTCCCCCTGTTGCCCGGACACCCACTTCCCGCCTGCGTGACGAACGCTAGGTCGGCCCTCGCTCCATGCCCCCGGAGCGGGGGCCTTTCCATGTCCGGCTGGTATCGCGCCGCCCACCTCGGTACAGCGCGGCGATGACTGCGCCGCTCAAGATCGTTTCCTGGAACATCAACTCCGTGCGGTTCCGGCTCGAGATCGTCGAGAAGTTTCTGCGCGAGATGGCGCCGGACGTGCTGTGCCTGCAGGAAACCAAGGTGATCGACCAGGATTTCCCGACCGCAGCGTTCCGCGCGCTCGGCTATCGCCACATCGTGCTGCACGGGCAAAAGATGCATCATGGCGTGGCGATCCTGTCGCGGGTGCCGCTGACCGAAGATGACCGACTCGACTGGCAGGCGAATCGCGAGGCGCGGCATGTCGGCGTGCGGCTGGCGAACGGGATGCGGATCGAAAATGTGTATGTGCCGGCCGGCGGCGACGTGCCTGATCGGGACGCGAACCCGAAATTCGGGCAGAAGCTCGATTTCCTCGAGCGGATGACGCGCTGGTCAGAATCACTCGACGTGCCGACATTGCTGGTCGGCGATCTCAACATCGCGCCGCTCGAATCGGACGTTTGGAACCACAAACAGTTGCTCGGCGTGGTCAGCCACACGCCGGTCGAGGTCGCGGCGATGGCGCAGCTCAAGGCATCGAATAGCTGGGTCGATCTCGGGCGGCACTTCTTTCCCGAACCGGCGCGGTTGCACACGTGGTGGAGCTATCGCTCGGCCGACTGGACGGTCAACGATCGCGGACGGCGGCTCGACCATATGTGGGCGACCGCCGATATTGCGGCGACCGCCACGCGCCACCATGTGTTTGAGGAATGCCGTTCTTGGCTGAAACCCTCCGACCATGTGCCGATCATGACCGAGTTCCAGATTTGAGTCCCGATTCCCCGGGCGCGCACAAAACGGCGCTGGCGATCGACGCTTTGCGACGTGGCTGGCCGGTGGCGATTGCCGGATCGGACGGGACGCTGGCGTTGCTGCCGATCGAGACCGCCGATCCCGAGCGGCTCGCCGCGTTCGATTCCGGCGGCACCGCGCCGCTGTTGCTTTCGGCGGGGCGCGCGGCGACGCTGAAACTCACTAACCAGCGCGACGCCGCAGCGCCCGACGCGCCGGTGCTGATCGAACGCGCGCCGTGGATCGATTTCGCAATGGCAACGGCCTTGTCCGACCCGCAATTCGATTTGACCGTGCCATTGAAAGGGCCATTTCGCGCGGTCTGCCTGACGGAGCACGACGCCGGGGCGGCAGCACTGCGGTTGGCGCGGATCGGCGGGGTGCTTCCGGCGTTTTTCGCGCAGGCTGGTACATCGGCGGCGCTCGAACTCACCCCAGCCGATATCGACGCGCATGAGGATGCCACACGGCTGACCATCGCCACACGCGCGCATCTGCCCGTGGCAGGGGCCGAGGATGCCGAAATCGTCGCCTTTCGCACGCCCGAAATGCCCGGCGAGCACATCGCCTTGCTGATCGGCGCGCCCGACGGCCGCCCGCCGCTCGTTCGGCTGCATAGCGAATGCCTGACGGGCGACGTGCTCGGCAGCCTGAAATGCGACTGCGGGCCGCAATTGCACGCCGCGATTCGCGCGATCAAAGCGAGCGGTTGGGGCATCGTGCTGTATCTGCGGCAGGAGGGGCGCGGGATCGGGTTGATCAACAAACTGCGGGCCTATGCCTTGCAGGATCAGGGGTTCGACACGGTCGATGCCAATACGCGCCTCGGCTTCGCGGTCGATTCGCGCAATTTCGCAGTGGCGGCGCGAATGTTGGCGCTGCTTGGGCAGCGCAGCGTGCGGCTACTGACCAACAATCCCGAAAAAGTCGCGCAACTGGAGGCGGCCGGGATCTCGGTCGCCGAGCGCGTGCCGCATATCCTCCCCGCCAACCCACACAATGCGCGCTATCTAGCGACTAAACGCGACCGCACGGGGCATCAATTTTGACGCTAGCGACGACGCTCTTGTGGAGGCCGATCGGTCCAGCAGAACTCGATTTGATTCGGGCGGCGGGGATGCGGGCCTTTCCACCGCGCTTGCCCGATCAACCGATCTTCTATCCCGTCCTGTCAGAGGATTATGCGATCAAGATCGCCCGCGACTGGAACGTTCGCGACAGCGGCGTCGGTTACGTGACTCGCTTTGCAGTACGGCGTGATTTTCTCGATCGGTACGACGTTCAAGTCGCTGGCGGTCGCGCCCATTCCGAATATTGGATTCCGGCCGAGGATCTCGACGCGTTCAATATGGCGATCGTTGGCGAGATCGAAATTATCCACGAATTTCGCTGATGGATGGTCAGGCGATAATCGCAGCCACTTCGTCAAAGCTCACCGCAATATCGTGAACGCCGATCGCGCGCAGCTTATCAGCATGGTCGGGGGCGCAGTGGCTCGCGCCCACAAAGCCGATGACATGCGCGCCCGACGCCACCGCGCCGGTCGCGCCGACCGGCGAATCCTCTAGGATCACGCAGCGTTCGATCGGCACGCCCAATGCAGCGGCGGCATGGAGATAGATGTCTGGAGAAGGCTTACCCCGCGCGACATGCTCCTTGCCCGAAAAGAGGCGGTCGCCGAATACATCGCGAAGGCCAATATGATCGAGATGACGGGTGATCCAGGCGGTCGAACTCGACGACGCAATTGCCTTGGGCAGGTCCGTCGGCAAATCGAACACGAAGCGCACCGCGCCTTCGACCGGGTCGATCCCCGCGCGCATGATGCGGTCGTCCTCGGCTTTGCGCGCGACGTGGAAATCATCGGGCAAGGGCCGCCCGATCCAGCGCTCGATTGCGCCAAGAAACGCCTGGCCCGACAGGCCCATGAAATTAGCGAACGAATCAGCCGCACTTGTCGGATGGCCGATGCTGGTCAGATAGTCGGCGATGTGGCGGTTGCCGACGGCTTCGCTTTCGATCAGCACGCCATCGAAATCGAAGATCAGGGCGTCGAATCGGCTTGGGGCCGTCATGCCCGCGCCCCGAACAAGGCGGTGCCGACGCGGACATGCGTCGCACCGAGCATCGTCGCCACCTCATAATCGCCCGACATGCCCATGCTGAGGCCGTCGAGTCCGTGGTCGCGCGCGATCTTGGCGAGCAAGGCGAAATAAGGCGCTGCTTCGGTATCGGCAGGCGGAACCGCCATCAGCCCCGCTACCGGTACGTCCGCCGTGCGGGCTTGCGTCAACAAAGCCGCCACTCCGGCGATGGCGCATCCGCCCTTCTGCACTTCGTCGCCGATATTGACCTGCACGAAGCACACCGGACGGCGATCCGCCTTGTCCATCGCCCGCGCCAGGGCGGTGACGAGCGAGGCGCGATCGACCGAATGGATCGCATCGAACAGCGCCACCGCATCCTCGGCTTTGTTCGACTGGAGTTGCCCGACGAGATGCAGCGCGAGATCAGGATAGGCATCGCGGAGTGCTGGCCATTTCGCCTGCGCCTCCTGCACGCGATTCTCTCCGAATGCGCGTTGGCCTTCGCGCAGCAAAGGTTCGATCTCCTCGGCCGCGCGGGTTTTCGATACGGCAATCAGCGTGACGGCATCGGGTTTGCGCCCGGCAAGCGCTGCGGCCTGCGCGATTCGCGTGGTGACGGCGGCAAGACGCGCGGCGGGGTCGTCGGTGGACATTGGCGGCGCTATAGGCGGCCTTATGGCCGTTCGTCACCCCAGCATCCCGCCAAAACGCGTGCCGACGTTATGGTTGATGACCGACGAGCGCATGGGCGAAGCGCTGTGGACCGCGCTGGCACGCTTGCCGCGCGGCAGCGGCGTGGTGTTCCGGCACTTTGCGACCGAACCGGTCGCGCGGGCGGCGATCTTTGCCCAAATATCGCGGATCGCGCGGCGGCGGCGGCTGATCGTGGTTCGGGCAGGAGTCGAGAGACAGGCGCTGCGCCTGCATCCCGCGCATTCGGTCCGCGAGGCGATCGCCGCGCGGCGCCGCGGGGCCGACCTCATCCTAGTGTCGCCGGTCTATCCCACGCGGACGCATCCAGGCGCGCGCCCGCTCGGGCCGTTGCGCGCGGCGACCATCGCACGGGCGGCAGGCATACCGGCAATAGCGCTGGGCGGGATGACGCGCGCGCGCTTCAAACGGATGAAACGCCTGGGGTTCGTTGGATGGGCAGCAATCGACGGGCTAACGCCGCGTTAGAAGCGGAACGCGGTCCCGATATAGACTGCGCGGCTGTCGCGACCGTTACTGTCGGTCGTCGGCTGCGCAACCAAACGGTCACGCTCGGCCCGGTAGCGCACGCCAGCCGTCACATCGAGACGACGAGTCAGCGCATAGGAGCCGCCGACGTCGATCGAATAGGCTGGCGCATCCTCGATCAGCTTGGGTCCATTGCCCACCGGACGATCCACCGACGCGTTCACACGCCCGCTGACGCGCTTGCCGGTATAGCTGACGCCAACTTCGGCCGCTTCGCGCGCACCGGGGAGGCCGGCCAGATCGACCTTCGACACATCGCCCGACACGGCGAACCGCTTCCAACCAACCGCAACGCCGAGATTATACGCGATCGGCGTTAGCGCAACGGTCGAAGCCGGCAGCGGTGATGTCCGGTCGATCGCCGCGCCTCCGCGCACCGAGCGTGCCTGAACCGCCACCGTCACGGCGCGGTTGCCAGCGCGTCGCGCGTCTGAGGGGGTGAAGCGGAAACCGCTGGTGTCGAGCCCGCCGCGCGCGAAGATTGCGGCGAGGCGAGGATCAGCCGATGCCGGGGTAAAAGAGCCGATGCCGCGTACGAACACCGCGCTGCCCCGTGGCGTAATCCGCGAACCCGGAACGTCGCTTGCGCCGAGCGCCGGAGCCACGGCTACGCAGAGGACGGCGAGCGACCCCAACGCAATTCCGGACATCGAGCGAATCGAGAACACGAACAACCCCTATCACTGTGCCCTGACGACACAAATACGCTATAGCGCGCCTATCACGATTCGATTTCGTCCCGCCACCTTCTTGACTCAATTTCTCGAAAGAGTGTCACGAAGGACACACCAGCCGACCCGGCGCCGCACCACCCCACTCTATGTGTCGCTTGCGGCAGACGCGGGACATTCTATAGATACCGCCCGACCCCAGCATCCGATTTTGTTCAGGAACAGCCGATGATCCTCCGCACCGCGAACCGCACCGCGTTCCGCACCCTCGCCCTGGTTTCCCTCTCCGCGTTGGCGCTCGGCGCTTGCGGGCATAAAGGCGGGCGGCCGAAGAATGCCGATCTCGCCGCGTCCAAGGTCATGACGATCGGTGTCAACGCCTATCTGTGGCGCGCCAGCCTCGATACGCTGAGCTTTATGCCGCTGTTGCAGACCGATTCGAACGGCGGCGTGATCGTGACCGACTGGTACATCAACCCCGCCGCCCCGACCGAGCGCGTCAAGGTGACCGTGACGATCCTCGACCAGGATCTGCGCGCCGACGGCTTGCGCGTCGCCTATCTGCGCCAGGTCAATCAGGGCGGCCAGTGGGTCGCAGCCCCGGTTCAGGCGGCCACGGTGCAAAAGCTTGAGGATATCATCCTCACCAAGGCGCGCGATCTGCGCCGCGCTGCCGTCGCCGGATAGGATAAAGATCGGATGGCGTCACGCTTCAACGCGCTGAAGGCGGACGCGGTTTGGCAGAAGGTGTGGGAAGATTCCGGCACCTTCGCCGCAAGCGATTCGTCGTCCAAGCCGCGCTCTTACGTGCTCGAGATGTTCCCCTATCCGTCGGGGAAGATCCACATGGGGCATGTACGCAACTATACGATGGGCGACGTGCTTGCGCGGTTCCGCCGGATGCAGGGCATGGAAGTGCTCCATCCGATGGGGTGGGACGCGTTCGGCATGCCGGCCGAGAATGCTGCGATGGAGAAAGGCGTTCATCCCGGCGGATGGACGCGCGACAATATCGCGACGATGAAGGCGCAGCTGAAGCGCCTCGGCTTCGCGCTCGACTGGACCCGCGAGCTCGCGACGTGCGAGCCGGACTATTACGGGCACGAACAAGCCTTGTTCCTCGAACTGTTCCGCCACGGCCTCGTGTATCGCAAAGAATCGTCGGTCAATTGGGATCCGGTCGACATGACCGTGCTCGCCAATGAGCAGGTCATCGACGGGCGTGGCTGGCGTTCGGGGGCGTTGGTCGAACGGCGCAAGCTGTCGCAATGGTTCCTGAAAATCACCGACTTTGCCGATGAATTGCTCGACGGCTTGGGTGGGCTCGAACATTGGCCCGACAAGGTCAGGCTGATGCAGGAGAATTGGATCGGTCGCAGCCAGGGGCTAACCTTCCGGTTCAGGCTTTCTACTCCCCTCCCGCTCGCGGGAGGGGCTGGGGGAGGGCCTGTCGAAAGTCCGGAGCCCTCACTAACAGCCCCTCCCCTAACCCCTCCCGGAAGCGGGAGGGGGATTTCGTCGGTCGAGGTGTTCACCACCCGCCCCGATACGATGTTCGGGGCAAGCTTCGTCGCGGTCGCCGCCGACCATCCGATCGCGCAGGCGCTCGCCGCCGAGAACCCGGCTGCCGCCGACTTCATCGCCTTGTGCAAACGCGGCGGCACCACCGCGGCCGAACTCGACACGCAGGAAAAGCTTGGCTTCGATACCGGCATTACCGCCGCGCATCCGTTCGACCCGGCGCAGCAACTCCCCGTCTACATCGCCAATTTCGTGCTGATGGACTATGGCACTGGCGCGGTGTTCGGCGTTCCGGCGCACGATCAGCGCGATATGGATTTCGCGCGCAAATATGGCCTGACGGTGCGCCGCGTCGTATCGGACGGCGAAGAAACCGATCCGGCGTTTATCGGCAACACGGCCTATACCGGCCCCGGTACGCTGGTGAACTCGCACTTTCTCGATGGCATGGACGTCGAGGACGCCAAGCGCACTGTGATTCAGCGCGCCGAGAGTGAAGGCTGGGGCAAGGGGTCGACCGTGTTCCGCCTGCGCGACTGGGGCGTCAGCCGTCAGCGCTATTGGGGCACGCCGATCCCGATCATCCATTGCGACGCGTGCGGCGCGGTGCCGGTCCCGCACGATCAGCTTCCGGTGATCCTGCCCGAGGATGTCAGCTTCGACATCCCCGGCAACCCGCTCGACCGCCATCCGACCTGGAAGCATGTGGCATGCCCCTCGTGCGGGGCCGAGGCACGGCGTGAGACCGACACGCTCGACACCTTTGTCGATTCGTCTTGGTATTTCATCCGCTTCGCCAGCCAGCCCAAGGACAAGCCGTTCGAGCGCGCCGTGGCCGAGAAATGGCTGCCGGTCGCGCAATATATCGGCGGGGTCGAGCATGCGATCCTGCATTTGCTCTACGCCCGCTTCTGGACGCGCGCGTTGAAACATATCGGCATGCTCGACGTGACCGAGCCCTTTGCCGGACTGTTCACCCAAGGCATGGTGACGCACGAGACCTACAGTCGGCAGGTGACCGAAACGGGCAGTGATGGCGTCGACACGATCACCAAGCCGCTGTGGCTCGCGCTCGACGATATCGAGAAGCGTGGGGAAGGCTATGTCGAACGTTCAACCGGCCAAGCGGTAACCGTCGGCCGCATCGAGAAGATGTCGAAGTCGAAAAAGAACACCGTCGACCCGACCGGAATCGTCGATCAATATGGTGCCGACGCGACGCGCTGGTTCATGCTGTCCGACTCGCCGCCCGAGCGCGATCTGCCGTGGAGCGAGGCCGGAATCGAGGGGTCGTGGCGCTTCATCCAGCGGCTCTGGCGGCTGTTCGACGGCGAAAGGTCACTGGAAAGTCACGCGAAAGACACCGCGCTCGACCGCAAGCTGCACCAGACGATTTCCGGAATAGCCGTTGATATTGAAGCACTTGCCTTCAACAAGGCGGTCGCCAAATTGTACGAACTGGTCAATGCGATCGAACGCGCCGAACCGTCCGCATCGCGCGACACGGCGATTGCCACGCTGATGCGCCTGGTCGCGCCAATGGCCCCGCATCTCGCCGAGGAAGCCTGGGCCGCCGCGGGCAATGCCGGATTGATCGCCGATGCGACCTGGCCTGAGGTCGACCCCGCCTTGCTGGTCGAGGATGAAGTGACGATCGCGGTGCAAATCAACGGCAAGCTCCGCGACACGCTCGTCATGGCCAAGGGCACACCGCGTGAGGCGGTCGAAGCGGCCGCGCTCGCGTCGGACAAGATCGTTCGCATCTTGGAGGGCAAAGCGCCCAGGAAGGTCATTATCGTGCCCGATCGCCTCGTGAATCTCGTCGCATGATCCGCCGTAATGGTCTTGCCGCCGCAATGCTTGCGCTCTCCGGGTTCGCGCTGTCGGGATGCGGACTGCATCCGCTCTATTCGGGCGGAAGCTCGGGCACGGTCGCCTCGACGCTCAGCCAAGTCGAGGTCGCGCCAATCCAGGGCAAGACCGGCTGGCTGATGGCGAATGCGCTGCGCGACCGGCTGCATTCAGGCGGAACACCGCGCTATCGCCTTGAAATGAAGCTCGATGACCAGATCGCCGGCCTCGGCGTGCGGCGCGACAATAGCGTGACACGCGAACGCCGGACGCTGCGCGCGCGCTACCAATTGGTCGATCTCGCCAATGGCGCGGTGCTGCTCGATGCGGCCGCCGGATCGGATGCCGGGATCGACGTCGTAAAATCAGAATATGCGACGATTGCCGCGGAAAACACCGCGCTGGAGCGGCTTTCGGGCAGTGTCGCGGATCAGATCGTCGCGCGGATCGCCACCTATGTGCAGCGTACGGCCCCCGAAGCGCCGTGACCTGAACCGGTTCTCCGCGTGAAAGCCAATCTCAACCAACTCACTCGTGCGATCGACACCGCCAGCGGCGACGTGCGGCTCTATCTGCTCCACGGCCCCGATGAAGCCGGTGCGCGCGAGATCGCCACACGCCTCGCGCGCACGCTGGGCCCGGACGCGGAGCGCGTCGATCTCGAACCGGCCCTTCTCAAAGCAAACCCCGGTCGCCTTGCCGATGAGGCCGCATCGCTCTCGCTGTTCGGCACCAACCGATACATTCGCGTGGGCGGTGCGGGCGAGGAAAGCGTCGAGGCGTGCACGATGCTGCTCGCCGCGCCGCGTGCCGGCAATCCGGTCGTGCTGATCGCGCCCGGGGTCAAGGCGTCATCGGCGCTGGTCAAGCTCGCCACCGCCGATCCGCGCGCGCTGGCGTGCGTCTTCTACGTCCCCGATGCGGGCGAGGCCGACAAGATCGCGACCAGCATCGCGCGGGAATATGGCCTGCGCACGACCGGCGGGACCGCGACGCGTATTGCAGCAGCGGCGGCGGGCGACCGCGCGGTGATGACGCGCGAGCTGGAGAAGATCGCGCTATTTCTGGATGCGGCGCCCGAGCGCCCGCGCGAGCTCGACGATGTTGCATTGGACGCGATCGGCGCCGATCTGGGTGACGCAGAAATGTCCCGCGCGATCGATGCCGCAATCGATGGCGGGCCGGATCGGTTGGGGGAAGAGTTGGCGAAGCTCGGCATTGCCGGGGTATCCCCCATCCCGTTGCTTCGGCAATTGGTGCGCCGGTTGATGACGCTGGCGGAGTTGCGTGGCGAGATCGATGGTGGTGCAAATTCCAACGCCCTGATCGAGCGTGTTTTTTTCCGCGAGCGCGCGATCACGGCGCGCGCGCTGCGAATTTGGTCGTCGCCAAAACTCAGCGAAGCGATCGACCGCGTCCGCCGCGCCGAACGCGCGACGATGGCACCGGCCAATGCTGGTGGCGTGCTCGCCGACGCCGCGATGCTCGGCGTCGCGCGGATGGCCGCACGCCAGCGCGACTAACCCGGCTGCGTCACATCCGTTCGCCGGTCAGGCGCTGGCAGATCATGTCGAGCTGATCGAGCGTCGAGTAAGACAGAGTCAACGTGCCACCTTTGGCGCCGTGCGACACCCGCACCATCAGACCGAGTAAATCGCCCAATTGATGCTCGAGCGCGGCAAGATCGGGATCGCGACCATTGCCGCCGCCCTTGTCGCTCTTGGTTTCGAGCTTGCCTTCACTCTTGGCAGTCCGGACGAGCTTTTCGGTATCGCGGACCGAGAGACCGCGCGCGACGATCTGGTCCGCCAGCGCCTCGACATCGGGCGCGCCGATCAGCGCGCGGGCATGGCCCATCGTCAGCGCACCGATAACGACTCGTTCCTGCACGGCCTTGGGAAGCTCGAGCAAGCGCAACAAATTGGCAATGTGGCTGCGCGATTTGTTGACCAGCTTGGCGAGCGCATCCTGGGTATGCCCGAAATCACCGATCAGGCGATGATAGGCCTCGGCCTCTTCGATCGCGTTGAGGTCCTGCCGCTGGATATTCTCGACCAACGCGACTTCGAGCGTTTCGGTATCGTCGAACGCGCGCACGATGACCGGGACTTCGTGGAGCCGCGCGCGCTGGGCCGCGCGCCAGCGGCGTTCGCCTGCCACGATCTGATAGCCAGTGCCGTGCGGGCGCACGACAATCGGCTGGAGCACGCCACGCTGTGCGATCGATTGGGCGAGTTCTTCGAGTGCTGCCTCATCGAAATGCCGCCGTGGCTGGCCGGGATGCGGGGTGAGCGAGCCGACCGGGAGCGAGCGCACGCCGGGCGAAGCGCCGCTCTTGTCGCCACCGACCGGCTCCTCGCGCGCGAGGTCACCCATCAGCGCGCTAAGGCCGCGGCCGAGCCCCGATCGCGGTTTGGGACGGGCGTGTGGCGTATCGGCCGCGAGGTTGGGTGGTGTCATCTCGCTCATGCCGCCTGCGCCGGTTGATCGATCTTGGGCAAGCGCGCGATCAATTCACGGGCGAGCGCGATATAGGCTTCCGAACCCGGGCAGCGATAATCGTAGATCAAGGCCGGCAATCCGTGGCTCGGCGCTTCGGACAGCCGCACGTTGCGCGGGATAACCGTATCGAACACCACACGACCGAGCACAGCGCGGACATCGTTCGATACCTGATCGGTCAGTCGATTGCGCCGGTCGTGCATGGTCAGCGCGACGCCTAGGATCGACAGGCCGGGATTGAAGCGTTCGCGAATCCGCTCGACCGTGCTGAGCAGCTGGCTAAGCCCTTCAAGCGCAAAAAATTCGCACTGAAGCGGGACGAGCAGCGAATTGGACGCGACCATCGCATTGAGCGTCAACAGCCCGAGCGATGGCGGGCAATCGATCAACACCACGTCCCAGCGGTGATCAGACCGGGCGAGCGCGCGCGACAGACGGTGGGTGCGTTCCTCATATTCGACCAATTCAATTTCGGCACCCGACAGATCGACCGTGGCGGGGACGATCTCGAGTTTCGGCACACAGGTCGGCATGGCGGCGACTTCAATCGGCGTTTCGCCAAGCAGGATATCATAGCTTGAGTGATGCCGATCAGCGCGCGAAATGCCCAAACCGGTCGAGGCATTCCCTTGCGGATCGAGATCCAGCAGCAGCACGCGCAATCCGGTAGCCGCGAGCGCGGTACCGACATTGATCGCGGTTGTCGTCTTGCCGACCCCGCCTTTTTGATTCGCGACAGCAATCACGTTCATCGACGCGCCACCCCTGATGCGAGAACGATCATCGACCTGGGATCGGTGATGCTATGTTCCACGTGAAACACACCATGCCATGTCTCGCGGGCGGTTGCCACATCTTCGCGTGCGGTTTGTCCTTTGGGGAGGATCCACTGCGTTTTTGTGGTCGAACAGGCGTGCGCCCACGCGAACAGATCGGCAATCGGGGCGACGGCACGGGCGGAAATCACGTGAGCGGCCACGCCCGACACGGCTTGAATACGATCAGCCAAGACGCGCACGCGGTCACCCAGTTCGAGCGTCTCGACGGCCTCGCTCAAAAATGTCGCGCGTTTCCGTCGTGGTTCGACGAGATACACCGGGCGGTCACTCAGGGCCGCGACCACCAGCCCCGGAAAGCCCGCGCCACTCCCGATATCGAGCCATACGCCGCGCGGTGCACTCGCACTGGCAAGTTCGAGTAACTGAGCCGAATCGACGATATGGCGCGCCCACATCGCGGCCAGCGTCGAAGGTGCCACCAAATTTTGCTGCGCGGCCTCGCTCGCAACCAGCTCGGCGATCTTTTCCATCGCCGCGACGCCGCCCGCCCCGTGCCGCGATTCGATCCAGCCACGCGCCTCTTCTTCGGTCACGCAGCAATCCGCCGCAGCTGCAGAAGGATCGCCGTCAACGCTGCGGGTGTAACGCCACGGACCCGCGCAGCGGCCGCCAGGCTCGCAGGCCTTGCGGCAGATAAGCGCTCGATCATCTCGGTCGAAAGACCGGGAATCGTCGTGAAATCCAGCGAGTCGGGCACCGCAATGCCCGCATTCGAGCGCTGTTGCGCAATCTCCGCATCCTGCCGCGCAAGGTATGGAGCGTAACGCGCATCCTCAACGACTTCCGCAACCAGCGCGCTATCGCTGCCGACAAGCAGATCGGGAGCAACTTCAGCAAGCGTTACACCAGCAACACGTAACCACTCCGCGACGCTCCGGATCTGCGGATCGGGCATGACACTCGCACCGCGCTCGATAAGCGTCGCCGCGTTGACTGGACCCGCCAGCCTGGCTTCTATGCCCGCGCGGGCAGCAGCGCGATCAGCCAAGCGGGCAAGACGTGTCGTGGAAAGGCACCCGATGTCCGCAGCGATCGGCCCAAGCCGAGTCTCGGCATTGTCCGAGCGGAGCCGCAACCGATACTCAGCGCGTGCTGTCAGCATCCGATACGGTTCGGTAATGCCCTGCAACACCAGATCATCGATCATCACACCGAGGTAGCTCGACGCCCGATCAAGCACCACATCGCACACGCCAAGCGCCTTGGCAGCGGCATTCAACCCGGCGATGAGACCCTGCCCCGCTGCCTCCTCATAACCGGTGGTGCCGTTGATCTGGCCACAACAAAAGAGCCCCGGCATCGCGCGGACCTCGAGCGTCGCTGCCAGCGCGCGCGGGTCGATGTGATCATATTCGACCGCATAGCCCGGCGCGACGATGCGCGCGCGCTCGAGGCCGGGGATCGACGCAATCATCGCCACCTGAATATCGACCGGCAACGACGTCGAAATACCGTTAGGGTAGACGGTAGCATCATCCAGGCCTTCGGGCTCCAGAAAGATCTGGTGGCCGTCGCGGTCGCCGAAGCGGTGGATCTTGTCCTCGATCGAGGGACAATAACGCGGCCCCTGCCCCGCGATCGCCCCGCCGAACAAGGGCGATCGGTCGAGGCCGCTGCGGATGATATCGTGCGTCGCGCTCGTGGTTCGCGTGATTGCACAGCGGAGCTGCGGCAGCGGGCGCCCGGTCGACAGCGGCGACATCGTCCAGGGATCGGTATCGCTTGGTTGATCGCCGAGCGCCGCCCAATCGATTGTACGCCCATCAAGCCGTGGCGGCGTGCCGGTCTTGAGCCGCGCCATCGGAAGCGCGGCGGCGCGCAATTGCACCGCGAGCAGCGACGCTGCCGCCTCGCCGATCCGCCCACCAATCGAGCGGTCTTCGCCGCAAAACATCCTGCCGCCAAGAAAGGTGCCCGTGGCGAGAACAACCGCAGCCGCAGTCAGGACGGTGCCATCGGCCAACCGCACGCCGCGTACCGTCGACCCGTCCAGCTCGAGCGCGGCAACTTCGCCGACCAAAATGTGCAGATCGCTTTGCGCAGCCAGCATGTCCTGAATCGCCGCCGCATAGCGCTGGCGGTCGGCCTGTACGCGCGGACCCTGAACAGCGGTGCCCTTGCTGCGATTGAGCATCCGGTAATGGATACCCGCAGCATCGGTCGCGCGCGCAATCAAGCCATCGAACGCGTCGATCTCGCGAACGAGATGCCCCTTGCCGAGCCCCCCGATCGCCGGATTGCACGACATCGCGCCAATCTTGCTCGCGTCGAAGCTGATCAAGGCGGTGCGTGCGCCACGTCGCGCTGCGGCGGCGGCCGCCTCGGTCCCGGCATGTCCGCCGCCGACGACGATGACGTCGAAATGCTTCATGCAATTTGGCTAGGTCGCGGCGTGCCGCGTGTCAAAGCTTATGCGGAATGTTCCACGTGGAACATCATTTGCCGATACAGAAGCGCGCGAAGACAGCATCGAGCACATCCTCAATCCCGCTGCGACCGCTGACTTCATCCAACGCCCGCAGCGCGCCGCGAACCTCCTCCGCGACGATCAGCAAGTCGCTGCTACACGACGCTCGGAGATCGTCCCGGCATCGCCCCAGCAAAGCGCGCTGGCGCAGATTGACCGCCACCGCATCGGTCTGCGGCACGAGCTTGCCCGCGCGATCCGCGATCACATCCCACAAAGCTCCGATGCCCTGCCCGGTCATGGCGGAGACCGAAACGTCATAGCCGCTGTCCGGCGCTTCTCGTCCCGGCAAATCCGCCTTTGCGTGAACCCGGACATCATTCGGTCCGCCACCTTCGTGCCCGTCCAGCCACACCACAATATCGGCACCCGTGATTGCCGCCCGCGCCCGCTCGATTCCGATCTGCTCGATCACATCACCCGGATCCTCCGCCAGCCCCGCCGTATCGGTCAGCACATACGCTAAGCCACCGCGCACGACCGAAGCCTCGATCCGATCGCGCGTCGTCCCGGAAATGGGCGAAACGATCGCAACATCGCGCCCGGTCAACGCATTGAGCAGCGTCGACTTGCCGCTATTGGGTGCGCCCGCAATCACGACGCGGAAACCGTCATGCAACCGCTCGACCGCCGGGGCGCTCAGGATGTGATCGAGCGACTCGGCGATCTGCGCGATATCGCTGGCGATTGCCTCGAACGCTTCGTCCGCCACATCGTCCTCATCCGAGAAATCGAGTTGTGCCTCAATCCGTGCCGCGATGCCGACAAGCGCGTCGGTCCAACGCTCGATCAGGACGCGCAAACCGCCTTCCGCCATTCGCAACGCAGCGCGTCGCTGGCCCTCGGTCTGTGCCGCCAGCAAATCGCCCAACCCTTCCGCCTCGGTCAGATCGATCACGCCATTCTCTAACGCACGCCGCGTAAACTCACCGGCTTCGGCGTGCCGCGTTCGCGGCTGATCCGCAATCGCCGCCTCGACCGCGGCCACAACCGCGCGACCACCGTGAACGTGGAACTCCACGCAATCCTCGCCGGTCGCGGTGCGGGGTCCGGTGAACACCAAAATGAGCGCGCGATCCAGCACCGCGCCATCGCGCGGATCGCGCAGCACGCGTAGCGCGGCACGGCGCGGATCGGGCAGCGTACCGGCGATTGCAGCGGCCACCGGCAACGCCCGCGGGCCGCTGATCCGCACGATCGCGATGCCAGCCGGTGGCGCCCCGCTCGAAACGGCGAAGATCGTGTCGCGTTCGGTCACGGGGCTATTTGGTCGATGCCTCGAACATCTTGCGCCACATACCCATTCCAGCATCGCCCATCGGCATCCAACTGCGCATCATATTCTCGATCAGATCGGGCGCGACGACGCCGTCCATCGAATTGGTCAGCGTCGCCAGATATTTCTCATGCACTGGCGCGAGATCGGGAAGGCCCATGAACCGGCGCGCTTCTTCCGGGGTGCATTCGACTTCGACATTGATCTTCACGCCGCTTCTCCGCTTGAGCGCGCGCAACCCGCGCGGCATAGTCTTACCTATGTATGCGCGCGATATCGCCCGGATCGCAACGCCTGTCGGCATGATCGCCGTCGAAGGCGATGCCTTGGGCGTTCACGCCGTCCGAGTCGAAGCCTCCGGGATGCCCGTGGCGGGCATGACCCAGCCGGTCCTTCAAGCTATCGCACAATTGGAGCAATGGTTCGCCGGCGAGCGAACGACTTTCCATTTACCGCTCGCACCCGCCGCGACGCCGCGCGGGCAAGCGCTGCGCGATGCAATGGTCGCGATCAGCTATGGCGAGACGTTGAGTTACGGCGCCCTCGCCCGCGCGGCGGAATCGAGCGCGCGCGCGATCGGCCAGGCCTGCGCGCGCAATCCCTTCCCGATCATCGTGCCGTGCCACCGCGTACTGAACGCCGACGGTCGGCTCGGTGCCTATTCCGCGGGGGAAGGGCCGACCACTAAGCAGTGGCTGCTCGATCACGAGCGGCAGCACGCCCCTCTTGCGATCCGCGTCGGGCAGCAGCTCGATCTGCTCAGCCCGTAACCGCGCTCATCATCGGCTGCATATCGTGCCAGCCTTCAAGGATCATCTTGCCCGCGACATAGACGATGATGATCAGGCCGATCCACGCGATCCAGCGGAAGCGCTCGATATATTTGGCGATGACATTGGCCGCGATGCCCATCAGTGCGACCGATAAGACCAGCCCGATGACCATGATTCCGGGATGCGCGCGCGCGGCACCCGCCACTGCGAGAACATTGTCGAGGCTCATCGAAACATCGGCGATTGCCACCGCCCAGGCAGCCGAGAGGAAGGTCTTGGCGGGGCGGATTCCGCTATACTCGTCGCCGTCGACCTCGGCCGATCCGCCGGGAGCGGCGCGCGGGCGGAGCTCACGATACATCTTCCACGCGACCCATAGCAGCAACAATCCGCCGCCAAAGACGAGTCCGTAGGATTTGAAGCTTTCGAGACCGTAGAGCACGGCGACCGCAAACACGATCCGCAGGATCAGTGCGGCAAGGATGCCGATCGCGATGACCTTTTTCCGCTGGTCGGCGGGCAAGCCGGCGGCGAGCGCGCCGACGATGATCGCATTGTCCCCGGCGAGTGCGACGTCGAGCAGCACCACGGTCGCGAACGCGGTCAGCGCCGAGACCGAAGCGATATTGGCAAGATCACTGACGATGTGTTGCCACAGCCAGCTCATCGACATGGGTTCGACGGTGGAGGTCGCCGCTAGGAGGGTAGTGAGCATGGCTTGATCCTAGCGTGTCGCCGGAAGATGGGCAAAGCCCATGTCGTCGGCCGGATGCTGCGCACCGCCGACCGAGCCGATACGAGTCCGTCGGCAGCATGCCGACGGCCGCATTCGGCTATTGATTCATTGAGTCGAAGAAATCCTCATTGGTCTTCGAATTCTTCATCTTGTCGAGCAGGAATTCCATCGAATCGATCGTGCCCATCTGCATGAGGATGCGGCGCAGCACCCACATCTTGGAGAGCTTGCTCTGGTCGACCAGCAGCTCTTCCTTGCGCGTGCCCGATTTGCCGACGTCGAGTGCCGGGAAGATACGCTTGTCCGCGACCTTACGATCGAGCACGATTTCGGAGTTCCCCGTGCCCTTGAATTCCTCGAAGATCACTTCGTCCATCCGGCTGCCGGTATCGATCAGCGCGGTGGCGATGATCGAGAGCGAACCGCCCTCCTCAATGTTGCGCGCGGCACCGAAGAAACGCTTTGGACGCTGCAGCGCATTGGCGTCGACACCGCCGGTCAGCACCTTGCCCGATGACGGAACGACAGTGTTGTAAGCGCGACCGAGGCGCGTGATCGAATCGAGCAGGATCACCACGTCCTTCTTGTGCTCGACCAGGCGTTTGGCTTTTTCGATAACCATTTCAGCGACTTGCACATGGCGCGTGGCGGGTTCATCGAAGGTCGAGCTGACCACCTCGCCCTTGACCGAGCGCTGCATGTCAGTGACTTCCTCGGGGCGTTCATCGATCAGCAGGACGATCAGAAACACTTCGGGGTGATTGTCGGTGATCGCCTTGGCGATGTTCTGCAACATCACCGTCTTGCCGACGCGCGGCGGTGCGACGATCAGCGTACGCTGGCCCTTGCCCTGTGGCGAAATGATATCGATCACGCGCGCCGACTTGTCCTTGACCGTCGGGTCGGAGGGGTCGAGCGTCAGTTTCTCGTCCGGATAGAGCGGCGTCAGATTGTCGAAATTTACGCGGTGCCGCACCGCATCGGGATCGTCGAAATTGACCGCGGTCAGCTTGACCAAGGCGAAATAGCGCTCGCCATCCTTCGGCCCCCGGATTTCGCCTTCAACAGTGTCACCGGTGCGCAAGCCAAATTTACGGACCTGGTTGGGCGAAATGTAGATATCGTCGGGTCCCGCGAGATAATTCGCTTCCGGGCTGCGCAAGAAACCAAACCCATCGGGAAGCACTTCGATCGTGCCCAGCCCCATGATCATTTCGCCTTCTTCGGCCTGGACCTTGAGGATCGCGAACATCAAATCCTGCTTGCGCAGTGTCGACGCGCTCTCGATCCCGAGTTCCTCGGCCATCGCGACCAATTCGGCCGGCTTTTTGTTTTTCAGGTCTTTGAGATGCATGGGTGACGTCCGGGCATGAAGATGCTGGGGAGGCGCTTCGATCGGCGAAGGGTACGCGACGATGCTTGAGGAAGGATGTCGCAGCCGAACGGGTGGACCCGCCGCACTGTGGCACGTTCACGCGATACGGCGGCACCCCGCTCGCGTCAAGGCTACACGCCGCCGGCCAATTTCAGAATGGCTGAACGATTGCCAGAATGACGATGAAAGTGACAAGCACCGCCGGAACCTCGTTGATGAGCCGCAACTGCCGACCCGTCAGCGTCGGTTTTCCAGCTGCGAGCTTCCTGCCATAGCCAACCGCCCAACCATGATAACCGGTCAGCACCAACACCAGCAGCAGCTTTGTGTGCAGCCAGCCAAGCCCGCTTACCCCTGAAAACAACCCGGCATTGGCGGCAAGAACGAGACCGAGCACCCACACCACCACCATCGCCGGGGTCATGATAATGTTGCGAATCTTGCCCTCGCGCTCGACCCAGATCGCCGCTTCGGGCGAGCCAATCGCGGCTTCCTGATGATACACGAGATAGCGCGGCAACATGAACAGCCCCGCCATCCAGAAAATCACAAAAATCAGATGCGCCGCCTTGACCCATGGATAGGCGTTGCCGAGCATGCCCGTCATTTCGCGCTCCGGACATAGGCCAGCAATTGCTCGACATGCGCGATCGGCGTGTCCTGCAAAATGCCATGGCCGAGGTTGAAGACATGCGGTCGATCGGCAAAGGCATCGAGAATCCGCTGCGCTGCCTGAGCCATATCGATGCCCCCAGCAATGAGCACGAGCGGATCGAGATTGCCTTGCACCGGCATTCCTTGCGGCAAATTCGCGGCGGCCCATGCGGGATCGATCGTTTCATCGACCCCGACCGCATCGACCCCGGTCTCACGCGCATAAGCGGCAAGCTTTTCGCCCGCACCCTTGGGAAAGCCGATCACCGGCACGCCAGGATGCCGCGCATGGAGCGCCGCAACAATCGCGGCATTGGGCGCGATTACCCAGCGTTCGAATTGCGCGGGGCTGAGGCTGCCCGACCAGCTGTCGAACAATTGCACCGCCTCGACCCCAGCCTCGATCTGTTTGGACAGATAGTCGATCGTACAGGCCGAAATCGCGCCGATGATCTCGGCAAACGCCACCGGATCGGCGTAGGCGAACCGCCGCGTCTCGCTCTGATCCTTGCTGCCATGGCCTGCGATCATATAGGTCGCAACCGTCCACGCGCTCCCGGCAAAGCCGAGGAAGGTGGTCTGCGGTGGCAATTGCGCGGCAACCTGACGGACGGTCTCATAGACCGGGTCGAGCCGCTCCAGCACCGGTTGCAGGCTCGCCAGCGCATGATCGACCAAGGCCGGCGTCAGTGCCGGTCCCTCGCCCACCCCGAAGGTCAGATCCTGGCCGAGCGCCGAGGGGACCATCAGAATGTCCGAGAACAGAATAGCCCCATCGAAACCGAAACGCCGGATCGGCTGGATCGTCACCTCGGCTGCCGCCGCACTATCGTTGACCAAGGCCAGGAAGCCGCCTTTTTCGGCACGAAGCGCGCGATACTCGGGCAAATAGCGTCCCGCTTGGCGCATCAGCCAGACCGGTGGGATCGGCTGACGCTCCCCTTGCAGGCACGCGAGCAGCGGCTTCTTAACACTCGTCACGGTCGAAACTCCCCACCGGCTTTCGCTCACCCTCTTCTATAAGAATCTAGAATCTTAAAAGGATGTAGTTGTTATTGGCACGTCGAAAACGGGGCTTATGCGGTCATCCCGAAAATGCCAACAGCTTGCGGTCACGGGGTGCCCGCTCTTGCGCGGAGTCGCTCGGAGCATCCCCATAATCCACAGGCTGTGCATCGGATCGGCGCCAGTGCAGGCAAATGTGGATAAACCGGCGGTTATGCACGGGCGGCGCATGGCTTTGCGGGACGGCGAAGTTGCGCTAGCGGTTGCGGCCATGTTGTCCACAGCTTCGTCCCATCGGCTTCGGTGATGCGCCTGCATTTGCATCTGTTATCCGATTCGACCGGCGAAACGCTCGAGAACATCGCCAAGGCCGCGCTTGCGCAATATGACGGGGTCGAGACGATCCGTCATTTCTGGCCAATGGTGCGGACCGAAGCGCATCTCGAACGGATCCTGCAGGAAATTTCGCAAAATCCCGGGCTGGTGCTGTTCACCTTGGTCAATAGCGAAACCCGGCGGACGCTCGAAACGCGGTGCCGGGCGCTGGGCCTGCCCGCGATCGCGCCGCTCGACGAGGTAACGCATGCTCTGTCCGGGCTGCTCGGCCAGGCCGCGAAAGCGCGACCGGGGCGGCAGCATATGCTCGACGCGGCCTATTTCGCACGGGTCGAGGCGATCCACTTCACGATCGCGCATGATGACGGTATTGGCGCCGAAGATTGGGAAGAGGCCGATATCGTGCTGGCGGGCGTATCGCGCTCATCGAAAACGCCGACCTCGATCTATCTCGCCAATCGCGGCTTCAAGACCGCCAATATCCCGATCGTGATCGAAAGCCCGCCACCGCAGATCCTCTATACGCTCAAACACCCGATCGTCATCGGGCTCACCACCAGCGCCGACCGGTTGATCCAGGTGCGGCGCAACCGGCTTTTGTCGCTCAACCAAGTAACCGAGACGGCCTATGTCGACCAAGAGTCGGTAACGCGCGAGGTCGCGTTTGCGCGGCGGATGTTCGCCGACAATGGCTGGCCGGTGATCGATGTAACGCGGCGTTCGATCGAGGAGACTGCTGCCGCCATTATTGCCTTGGTTGGCGAACGGCGCGGCGATTCGCAGGCGGAGCAATGACGCAGGCGACGCAGCGCGTCGTGCTGGCGTCGCAAAGTGGCTCGCGTCGCGCGATGCTGACCGCGGCTGGCGTCCTGTTCGAGGCTGTTTCGGCGGGCGTGGATGAGGATTCGGCCAAAGCGGCGTTGCTCGGCGAAGGGCTTGCCGCGCGCGACATGGCGGATGCGTTGGCGGAATTGAAGGCGATCAAAATCTCCTCGGGCGACGGACAGGCGCTCGTTTTGGGCTGCGATTCGATCGTTGCGCTCGAGGATGGCACGATGCTCGACAAGCCGCGCGACCGGGCCGAAGCCGCGACGCATTTGCGACGGCTGTCGGGGAAGCGCCACGAATTGGTCAGCGCCGCGGTCATCGCCGAGGGCGGCCGCCCAGTCTGGCGTGTGGTCGATCGCGCAAAGATGCACATGCGCCCGCTGTCCGAGGCATTTATCGAACGCTATCTCGACCTCGAATGGCCTGAGATTAGCGGATGCGTTGGGTGTTACCGGATCGAAGGACCCGGCGCGCAACTGTTTAGCCGGATCGAGGGGAGCCACTTCACCGTGCTTGGCCTGCCCCTGTTGCCGGTGCTCGATTATCTGCGGGTCCGGGGAGCCTTGACGTCATGATCCATGCCGAGGTGATCGGCGATCCGATCGCGCATTCCAAATCGCCCTTGATCCACAAATTCTGGATCGATGCGGCCGGGATCGACGCCGATTATACGCGGCGTCACGTTCTTCCCGAAGACCTGGCTGGTTACATCACCACTGCGCGTGCTGACATGGATTGGCGCGGGTGCAATGTCACGTTGCCCCACAAGGTTGCGATCATGGATCTGGTCGAGGATCCGGGCGATATCCGCGGCAGCATCGGCGCGATGAACACGATCCTGCGCCAAGGTGACGGGTCGCTGATCGGCACCAACACCGATGCGGCCGGCTTTTATGCGCCGATCGCCGAGCTCGATCTGGGGGGTAAGCCGGTGGTGGTGGTCGGCGCCGGCGGTGCGGCACGCGCGGTGCTGTTCGCGCTGTCACGGCTTGGCGTGGGGCCGGTGACGATCCTCAACCGCAACGTGCTCAAGGCCGCCGCCTTATTGTCCTCGTTTGGCTTGAAAGGTCAGGCGCTCGCGCTCGACGCGAAGCTCCCCCCCGCAGCCTTGCTGGTCAACGCCAGCGCGCTCGGCATGTCGGGGCAACCGCCGCTCGATCTGGATCTGAGCCCTCTTCCCGACGATGCCTTGGTCTATGATCTCGTCTACGCCCCGCTCGAAACCCGTCTTCTCGCGGCGGCGCGGGCGCGCGATCTCGAGACGGTCGACGGCCTCGACATGCTGATCGGGCAAGCAGCGCTCGCGTTCGAATTGTTTTTCGGGGTCGCCCCGCCACGCGGTGAGCAGAGCGATGCAAAGCTTCGGACGCTGTTGACGGCATGACGGCATCCCGCCCGCGCAAGCCGGGTCCGATCACGATCGGCCTGACCGGATCGATCGGGATGGGCAAATCGACCGTCGCCGCGATGTTTATCGAAGCAGGTATCCCGGTCTTCGATTCCGATGCCGAGGTGCACAAGCTGCAAGCCACGGGCGGGCGGCTCGTGACCGCGATTGAGGCGGCGTTTCCTGGCGCGACGCGCGATGGAAAAGTCGATCGCGCCCTGTTGGGGCCGATGGTGCTGGGCGATCCGGGCGCGCTGAAGCGGCTCGAGGCGATTGTTCATCCTGCGGTGGGTGAGGAGCGTGCGGCGTTTCTGGCGACCAACGCTGGCGCGCCGATCGTGGTGTTCGACGTGCCCTTGCTGTTCGAGACGGGGGGTGAGGCACGAGTCGATTGCGTCGTGGTGGTATCCGCGCCTGCCGATGTACAGCGCGCGCGGGTGCTCAGCCGGCCCGGCATGTCGATCGAAAAGTTCGAAGCGATTCTGGCGCTGCAAGTGCCGGATACGGAAAAAGTCGCGCGCGCCGACTTTGTCGTGCCGACGGGTGGCTCGCATGAGGACACCCGCCGCGCCGTTCACGCCATCATCGCTTGCTTAGCGGCGCGTCAGCCCCCATCATCGTGATTACCATGCGTGAGATTGTCTTCGATACCGAGACCACCGGATTCAGTTTCGCCGACGGCGATCGCATGGTCGAGATCGGTTGCCTGGAAATGATCAACCGGGTCGAAACGGGGCGCACGTTCCACGCCTATTTCCACCCCGAGCGCCCCATGCCGGCCGAAGCGCAGCGTATCCACGGCCTGAGCGACGCCTTTCTCGCTGATAAGCCGTTGTTTGTGCAGCAAGCCGACGATTTGCTCGACTTCATCGGCGACAGCCCGCTGGTCGCGCATAATGCGAGCTTCGATTTTGGCTTTCTCAATGGCGAGCTGCAACGCTGCGGGCGTGGCACGGTCGGCTTGCACCGCATGATCGATACCGTCGCGATGGCGCGGATGCGGCACCCGGGCGCGAAGCACAGCCTCGATGCTTTGTGCGGGCGTTACGGGATCGACCGCAGCCACCGGACGCTGCACGGCGCCTTGCTCGACGCGCAATTGCTGGCGCAAGTCTATGTCGAGCTCACCGGCGGGCGGCAAATCGGACTCGGGCTGGTCAGTGAGGCGGCGGTCGATCTGACGACGCTCGCGCCATCGACCCCCGTGATCGTCCGTCCGGCCCGCGTGTTCGCGCTGAGCGAGGACGATCTGGTGCGGCATGCCCGTTTCATGAAAACCGTCGTCAATCCTTTATGGGGGAGCGATTCGACGCTGCACTAGTTTGAAGGGGGTCGAGGTATCCGACAGATACCGTCTACCGGCCGCGTGATCGTCACAGGCGACACCGGCGCTACGAAGGAGAATGCTCATGGATATTCGGGTTTCCGGCCATCAGGTCGAAACGGGCGCGGCGCTCAAGATCCATGTCGATGAGCGACTTCAGGGGATCGCCACCAAATATTTCGCGCGCGCCATCTCGGCCAAGGTCACCTTCGGCAAGGGGCCGCATGACAACCGTTTCACCTGCGACATCGTCGCCCATGTCATGCAGGGATTGATCCTGAAGGGCAGCGGCGACGCAACCGAAGCGCACCCCGCCTTTGAAAGCGCGGCGGGCAAGATCGAAAAGCAGCTCCGCCGCTATATGCGCCGCTTGAAGGACCGCAATCCCGGAGTCGCCAATGCCGTGACCGCCGAGGCCGTAAGCGCAGCCGATAATGCCGGCTACACGCTGTTTCAGGAAAATATCGCCGAGGAGGAAGTCGAGGATTTCCCGCTGATTGTTGCTGAAACGCGCGTCGATGTGCCTGATGCGACGGTGTCCGATGCGGTGATGATGCTCGATTTGCGCAACACCACCGCCTTATTGTTCCGCAATTCGGCATCGGGCACGTACAATATGGTCTATCGCCGCGGCGACGGTACGATCGGCTGGGTCGAGCCGCAGCGACAATAAAGCGATTTCCCAGCGGATTGGTCGTGCTTTCGCCTTGGGCGGATCGCCGCTATGGGCCCGCGTCTCGCCACCCGCGCGATGCGGGCCCCAAGGAGTGTCATGACCGACCTGCACGACATTCTCGCGCCCGAAGCTGTGCTCGAACATGTGAGCGCGAGTACGCGGAAAGCCCTGTTTCAGCAGCTTGCGGCTGCTGCTGCCGCTGCGTACGCGCTCGACCCCGCCGTTGTGGCCAGCGCCGTCGCAGCCCGTGAAAAACTCGGATCGACCGCGTTCGGCGCAGGTGTCGCGACGCCGCATGGCAAGGTGCCCGGGCTAGCGCGAGTCTGCGGAGTCTTTGCACGGCTGACCAACCCGCTCGACTTCGATGCGGTCGATGATCTTCCGGTCGATATCGTCTTCATGCTGCTCTCGCCGCCCGATGCCGGGGCGGACCATCTGAAGGCACTGGCGCGGGTCTCACGCGCGCTGCGCGATAAGCCGTTTGTCGAGAAATTGCGCGGCGCGGGCTCGCGCGACGCGCTGGTAGCGTTGCTCACCGCCGATGCAGTACGCGACGCTGCCTGAGCTGGACCGCCCGCCCGCCGGGGAAGCAGCGCATTTTCGGGCGCTCGAATCGCTGTATGCGGCGGCACCGATCAACCGGCTGTTCGATTCGACGCTCGAGATTCCCGAGGCCGGGCTCGCGCGGATCCACTTCACCATCGATGAGCGCTATTTCCACGCGGCGGGCGCGGCACATGGGACAAGCTATTTCAAGATGCTCGACGATGCGGCCTTTTATGCCGCCAACAGTCTCGTCACCGACCGTTTCCTGCTGACGACCGCGTTCAATCTGTTGCTCACCAAGCCGCTCCGCGCGGGGCCGGTGACCGCAGAGGGACGCTGGATTTCGGGACAGCGCCGCGTGTTCGTGGCCGAAGCGCGCCTGATCGATGCCGAGGGCGACGAAGCGGCGCGGGGAACGGGCACGTTCATGCGATCGCAAATTCCGCTCGCCGGATTGCCGGGATATCGCGCGGCGTGAGCGGATCGCTGCCGACCGGCATGCTCGTGTCGGCGCTGCTCAAGCGCGTCAACGACGCCGGCGGTATGGGCATGGTGCGCGCGCGCGGCGATGCCGAATCCGGCACGATCCTCCTGATCTTGAACGAGGAACCGGGCGAATCCAGATTACTGGAGCGCGGAACCGGGCCCGACGGCAAGCCGATGCTCGTCGTCACTGGCCCGGCTTATCCGAGCGATGACGCGGCGCGCGACGCGTATTGGCGCAGGCGCCGCGCCCGCGATCCGGATTTGTGGGTTATCGAACTGGATATCGCGTCGGCAGAACGATTCGCCGCAGAAACGATCCTCGATGGTTGACTGTGCTGCGCTGCACAACGATAGGCCGCCGCCTTAGTCACGCGCGTTGTGCCGTGCCGGGTGCGATCCGGCCAGGTTACGCAGTCGGGGGGCTGTCCGGGTGGGCGACATCGTGTCGGCCATGTCCGCGCACCAACCGCATTTAAGTCGTTTTCATGTCGTTTTCGAACCGCGTCGCTACCTTTGCGACGGCTACTTTCGCCCTTGCCGCCTTGATCGGCATCGGTACTCCTGGTTTTGCACAGGAAATCAATCGCGCTATTAACGAGCCGACTGCCGTTACGGTTCCACCTCAGCCGACCGTATCCCCGGCCATCGCGACCAGCGCGACGCCGACCGAAGCCCCCGCCAGCGATGACCTTCAGGACGGTGATACCGTCGAATATGGTACGCTCGCCGCCGCCGTCGCCGCGCAGGCAATGCCGGAAACGATCGCCGAAGACTTGCGCTGCATGGCCGGTGCGATCTATTTCGAATCGAAGGGTGAGCCGCTCAGTGGCCAGCTTGCCGTCGCCGAGGTGATTCTCAACCGCACCAAATCGGGTCGCTTCCCCAGATCGGTCTGTTCGGTCGTCACGCAGCGCGGGCAATTCTCGTTCGTCCGCGGTGGTCGCATTCCGACGATCGCGTTGAACAAGCAGTATCGCACCGCCATCGCCGTCGCGCGGGTCGCGTTGGCCGATGCGTGGGACAGCCCAGCCACGGGCGCGATGTATTTCCACGCGCGGCGCGTCTCGCCAAGCTGGAACCGCGTGCAGGTTGCCGCGATCGGAAACCACCTTTTCTATCGCTGAAGCACGAGCGTCGGAATTGACGCGTTCGTGAAATGTTCTAGGATCGGGGGATGTTGCAACCACCCCCCGATTCACCGGCAGACGTTTGTGTCGAGCAACTCGGGTCGCCGCGCTGTGCCGCCAATGTGGCACGCGGTACGATCCGGATGTTGCTGCGCCACGATTTGGTCGCGCTCGCCGAAGTCCCGCTCGACGGCAATCGCCGCGCCGATCTGATGGCGATCGATTCACGCGGACAGATCGTGATCGTCGAGATCAAGGTATCGCGTGCCGATTTGCTCGGCGACGCGAAATGGACCGATTATCTCGGCTGCTGCGATCGCTATTATTGGGCGGTCCCGGCGGGGTTCGACAGTCGTCCGCTCGACGGCCCCGCCTTCCTGCCCGAGCGGACCGGTATCATCGTCGCCGACCGCTATGACGCGGCGATCCTGCGTGAGGCGCACAGCGAACCCGTGTCCGCCGCAACGCGCAAACGCGTTACGCTCGCCTTCGGGCGGCGGGCCGGGCGGCGTCTGATCGGCCTGACCGATCCCGACGCGCAACCTTTGCTTTAGAGCTTCGGGCCGGATACGGCGCGACGGACCTTTTTCGGCGTGGCGTCGATCATCGCAGCGATGGCGGGAGAGCGCGTGTCCTGATGCGCATAATCGCGCGCCGAATAGCCCTGCAACCGGTCGGCCTGATCGGGATCGCCGCCAAGATCGAGCAATTCACGCACCATCGCCTGGTCACGGCGCTGCACCGCGACGATCAGCGCCGTCTCGCCGCTGCCATTGCCGAGATTGGGGTTGGCCCCGCCCTTAACCAGCACGCTGAGCAATTCGCTGCGCCCAAGCCGTGCAGCGATCACCAAGGCGGTCTCGCCCTTGCCGTCGCGCAAATTGGCGTCGGCGCCCTTTGCTAGCAAGTAACTGAGATAGGGAAGGTCGCCGCGCCGCGTTACGATGTGCAGCGCGCCCTCGCCCGAGACGACGTCGCGCGTGTTGACGACCGTTGCCCCTGGCTTGTCGAGAGCGGCGATGACCTCGTCATTCTTCGACTCCTTCACCGCCTGAAGGAATTTATACCCCGGCGACTGACCGATCTGCGCTGCGACGGGCGTTGCGATCAGCAATGGCGCGACAACCAGCGCGAGGGCAAGCGAAGAGACACGAAAGAGCATCGAACAGGTCCTGGCTAAGAGTTGGTCACGGACTCGGGGGGAATGGCGGCAACCTTGCACCTTGTCGCCTAACAGATCATGGCTGGCCATGCCATGAACCAGATTTTTCGCGCCGTCTCCATCCTCCTGCTCGCGACCTTGCCGGTCGCGTGTGGCCCCGCCAATCCGGGCCGCGCGCCGCTTGATGGCGTCAAGATCGGCGGGCCGTTCGCTCTGGTCGACCAGGATGGCAAGCCACGCACCGATCGCGATTTTGCCGGACGCTATCGTATCGTCTATTTTGGCTACACTTTCTGCCCCGATGTCTGCCCGACCGACGTCCAGACGATCGGCGCCGGGCTGCGCGCATTCGAGGCGCAGGATGCTGCCCGCGCCGCCAAGGTCGTGCCGATCTTCGTGACGGTCGACCCCAAGCGCGATACGCCGCCGGTGCTGAAAGCGTTCGTTACGGCCTTTCATCCGCGCATGATCGGGCTAACCGGTACGTCGGACGCGATCGCGGCGGTGGCCAAGGCGTATGGCGTTGGTTTCGCGGCGGATAAGCCCAATGCCGAGGGCGGCTATCTTGTCGCGCACAGCCGCTACGCGTACCTGATGGATCCGGCTGGCAAGCCCGTCGCCTTGCTGCCGCAGGACAAGACGCCGCAGGATGTCGCGGCCGAGCTCGATCGCTGGGTGCGCTGACGATGTCGGGAAGCGGCAAATTCTGGGAAGAACCAATCGACACGCTCGACCGCGGTCAGTGGGAGGCGTTGTGCGACGGCTGCGGCAAATGCTGCGTCCACAAGCTCGAGGATGAGGAAACCGGCGAACTCCTGCCGACCAACGTGTCGTGCCGCTTGCTCGACCGCGCGACCGCGCAATGTTCCAACTATAAACATCGCCATGCCTATGTCAGCGAATGCGTGCGCCTCGGCCGCGACAATGTTCGGACGATCGACTGGTTGCCCGCGACCTGTGCGTACCGCCTGCGCGCGGCGGATGAGCCGCTCCCTGACTGGCACTATCTGGTTTCGGGCGACCGGGAATCGGTTCACCGCGCGGGGCAATCGGTGCGCGGCTGGACGGTGTCGGAGGACGATGCGGGCGAGCTCGAATATCATCTGGTCGACCGCGAGCTGTGAAACCAATCGGGATCGGGGCGGCATGAGCGCGCCGCTCGAAATCGTGCGTAATGCGCGTGCGCGCCGCGCCCGGCTTTCGGTCGATAGCGCGACCGGGCGCGTGCGACTGGTCCTGCCGCCGCGCGCTCCGCTCAAGGCGGCCTTGGCCTGGGCGGAGGAGAAAGCCGCCTGGATCGCGGCGCAGCGCGCGCGCTTGCCCCAACCAATCCCCTTCGTGCCAGGCGCTGAAATCCCGTTCGGTGACGGCATGTTGACGATTGCCTGGGACGAGACGGCACCGCGCCGCGTCGAGCGTATCGGGGATATCTTGCGCTGCGGCGGGACTGCGGACGGCTTGTCGCGCCGCGTCGGCTTATGGCTGAAACGCGAGGCACTGCGGGTGTTGAGCGCCGAAACCGCCGAATTCGCCGCCCGCGCGGGCGTTATCGTCACAAAGGTGGCGGTGGGCGACCCCAAGACGCGCTGGGGGAGTTGTGCGTCGTCGGGGACGATTCGCTATAGCTGGCGCTTGATTCTGATGCCCCCGTTCGTCCGGCGCTCGACGGTTGCGCATGAAGTCGCACACCGTCTCCACATGAACCACAGCGCGCATTTCTACCGTGTCGTGGCTGTGTTGGACGAAGGCGATCCGGAGGACTCACGCCGCTGGCTCCGGCGCCACGGTGCAGCACTTCACTGGGTCGGACGCGAATCCTGACGATCGGACGGCTGACGATCTGAGGGGGGCGCACGGGTCGGGGTCGGCGCAGGACGCGGCGCGTCGCGGCCCAACATGCGGTCGATCCAGGCCTGATCGAGCTTTTGATCATCCTTTTTGTCGGCGGATGGTGCGGCCGGTTGTTCGGGGACCCCACGCGTTTCGATCGGATTGCCATCGGCATCGACTTGCTGGCCCGGCACATTGGGGGTGGTGTCGCCGGAGCTGAGCGGATTGCCATTCTCATCGACGAACAGGCTGTTATCGGCTTCCCCGAAATAGGATTCCTGATCGGGCTCAAGCTGGAATTCGGGCAAGGTCACTTTGGTGTCGAACGCTTCCGGCGGGCGGCTCGCGACCGCGATCTTCATGAAGGCGGCAAAAGCCTTGGCGGGTGCAGTGCCACCGTGCAGGCCGGGAATCGACTTGGCATCGTCGCGCCCCATCCACACACCCGTCGTCAGACCACTCGAAAAGCCGAGGAACCAGCCATCCTTGTTCGACGTCGTCGTACCGGTCTTGCCAGCGACCGGGCGGCCAATCTGCGCAGCGCGACCGGTGCCGGTATTGACCGTCGTCTGCAACAGGTCGGTCATCTGTGCCGCGACATAGGGCGCGACCAGCACATGGCTGGTATCGACCGATTGCGCATAGATCGTTTCGCCCGAGGCGGTGACCTTGGTGATACCGTACGGCGTCACCGCCACGCCCTTATTGCCGACGCTCGCAAAGGCGCGCGTCATGTCGATCAGCCGCACGTCGGACGTGCCGAGCACCATCGAAGGATGCGTGTTGACCTTGGTCGTAATCCCGAAGCGCCGCGCCATATCGGCGACGGTCGAAAAGCCGACTTCCTGGCCCAACTTCGCCGCGACCGTATTGAGCGAATAGGCAAAGGCGGTGCGTAGCGACACCGCACCGCTGTTCCGCCGCGAATCGTTGCGCGGGCTCCATCCGTCGATCGTGATCGGCTCATCGATTACCGAATCCTCGACCTTATGCCCCGCCTCGAGCGCGGCGAGATAGACGAACAGCTTGAAGGCCGAGCCAGGCTGCCGCTGTGCCTGCGTCGCGCGATTGTAGATCGAGGTTACGTAATCGGTCCCGCCGACCATCGCGCGGACTGCGCCGTCGCGGTCGATCGACACCAACGCGCCTTGCGCGCCCTTCGGCGCATTCGCCTGGATTGCGGCATCGGCGGCACGCTGCATGCCCAAGTCGAGCGTGGTCCACACCTCGAGCGGGCGCTGCGTTTCGTCGATCAGCACTTCGAGTTGCGGGAGCGCCCAGTCGGTGAAATAGCGGACGCTGTTCTGCCGCGCTTCGGGGACGAACGCGAGTCCGCCGACCGAGGCCTCGGCTTCCTGCGCCTGTGCTGGCGTTATCGCGCCGGTTTCCTGCATCAACGACAGCGCCACTTTCGCGCGTCCGCGCGCGGCGTCGATGTCGGCGGTCGGCGAATAGTTTGAGGGTGCTTTCACCAATCCGGCGATGACTGCGGCTTCGCTCAGGCTGAGATGATCGGCACCGTGGCCGAAGAATTTCCGGCTCGCCGCGTCAATGCCGTAAGCGCCGCCGCCGAAATAGACCTTATTCAAGTAGAGTTCGAGCACTTGATCCTTGCTGAACTTGCGTTCCATCGCGAGCGCGAGGACGCCCTCGCGCACCTTGCGGCCGAACTGCTTGTTCGAATTGAGGAAAATGTTACGCGCGAGCTGCTGTGTGATCGTCGATCCGCCTTGCCGCCAATGGCCTGTCGCGATCCGCACCTGAACCGAGCGCGCCATGCCGATCGGATCGACGCCGGGATGCGAGCGGAACCGGCGATCCTCGACCGAAATCATTGCATCACGCATCACCGCAGGAATCCGGTCGTACGCCAGCCATTCGCCATAGCTCGGGCCGATCGACACGATCACCGTGCCATCGGCGGCATGGACCCGGACCATCTGGCCATTGGGCGAGGATTTCAGTTCGTCAAAACTCGGCAATTGCCCTTGCGAGACATAGACCGTGATCGCGAGAATGAGGAGCGCGAGCAACGACAGCCCGCCTGCGATCTGCGCGCCCAGCACGCTACGCCTGCGCCAGAGCGGCACGTTGGCGGAGCGGGGGGTGGAGAAATAGGAACGGGCCATCGCGCAATCGCAGCGTTAGGCTTTACAGCGAGTGCCGACAAGCCGTGACGCCAAGGATTAGCCGTGCAGCTCGTCGCTGCCATCGCTCTCCCGACCGCGAAAGTCGAGGCTCAGCGAATTCATGCAATAGCGCAGGCCTGTCGGCGGCGGCCCGTCGGGGAAGACATGGCCGAGATGCCCGTCGCAGCGCGAACAGCGCGCCTCGGTGCGCGTCATGCCGTGGGAGCGGTCGGTATGTTCGGTCACATGTTCGAGCGCGATCGGTTGGGTGAAGCTCGGCCAGCCCGAGCCTGAATCATATTTGTCGGCCGAATCGAACAGCGGCTGGGCACAGCCGCCGCAGCGATAGATGCCATCGGCCTTGTTGTTATTGTACCGCCCGGAGAAAGCCGGTTCGGTCCCGGCCTCGCGCAGCACATGATAGGCCTCGGGGCTCAATTTCTTGTGCCATTCGGCTTCGGACAAAGTGATGTGATCCATGGCTACGATGTTCCTGTCAGCGGGGGCTGTGGTCAAGCGGGGAATGGCCGATCCGCGTCAGCGACGCGATCGTATCGATCAAGGCGGGAATATGGGATAAGAGCGGTAGCGCGGCAAGAGTGATGCGCGGGCGCTCAGCCGCATCGCGGACCAATCCGGCAAGCGCGATCGGCCGCCGCGTGGCGCGCGCGAAGTCGGTCTGGAAGCGCGGCGCCGCCGCCGCTCCCCCGCCAAGAAAGGCATGGCCTGCGCGGATCCCACTGGCGATCGCGATCCCCATGCCCTCGCCCGCCAGTGACGGGATGACGCCAGCCTGATCGCCGAGCCGGAACAGGCCGGGTTCGCCGCGCGTCGCGCGCCAGCCGTACGGCACGTTGGCAATCGCATCGATCGGTTCAGTCCCGGTGCGATAGGCAAGCCGTTCGCCGAGCCGGGGGTGATGCTGCGCGAGCGCGTCGAGCAAGGCGGCAGGCGACCCCGCCGCCAGCATCGCCGAGCGGTGCACCGCCATGCAGACGTTGGCGCTGCCATCCTCCTGCAAATTGATCCCGACATAGCCGCGGTCGAACAGATGCAGTTCGACCGCATCGCCGATCAGTCGGGTGAGACCAGGCGCGGCGGCGAGCCGGATGCGCAGGCCCAGCACCGGATCCTCGCCGCGCGCATCGGCGGGTCGCGCGGCACCGCGCACGTCATATTTGCCGCTGGCGAGGAAGACGGTTTCGCTAGCGAGTGCCGCCCCATCGTCGAGCGATGCGGTCGTGCCGTCGAGGCTGCGTACAGCGACGCCGCGCTCGACCGCTGCGCCTGCCGCAACCGCCCGTGCAAGCAGCACCGTGTCGAGCGTGCGGCGTGAGACCCCGAGTGCCGGACGCGGCAAGGCGGCCTCGATCACCCGCTCCCCCGCCACGATCCGCGTTCGGGTGATTTGCGCGGTGCCCAACGCGCTCGGCTCGATCCCGAGCCGCGCGAGCGACTCGAGCGTGCGCCAGCTGAGAAACCCACCGCAAATCGCATCGCCGGTTTCACGGCTGCGCTCGACGAGCAAATGCGGCGCGCCAGCGCGCGCGAGCATGATCGCGGCACTCGCCCCGGCCGGACCCCCGCCGATGATCAGCGTAGGCGTTCGGCGCACAGCTTTTCAACACAGAGCCGGAACGGAAAAGCCCGATAGACGCGCGCGTGGACGCCCGCCTCCGTCAGGATCGGGGACCATTCTGCGGGCCGATAAGACCGCGCAATCGACAGCGTTCCGTCATGCCGGACGATTGGATGCCAGCGTGCCAGCGTGGCGAGCAACGGGAATCCGAAATGCGCGAAGCCATGGCGGTGGAGATCGTTGACCAGCCAGCCAGCGGCACTTTCGCGGTCCATGAAGCGCAGGAAGGCGATCAGCTGATCGTGCGTCATGTGATGCGCGACCAGGCTGGAGACGATGAAATCCCATCCTCCGCCTGCGTGATCGGCATAATCGCCGGTCAGATAGCGAATCGGCAGATCGGCGGGGGTGTGCGCTTTCGCCGCCATTTCGCTGCGCGGGTTGAGATCGACCCCAACCAGCTCGGCGTCCAATCCGCGCTTCGCCGCCCAGCGCGCGATCCGGCGCAGCATGTCGCCATCGCCATAGCCGACGTCGAGCAGCTTGAAGCGATTCATTCCGACCGTCCCGCGCCGCAGGAAATCCAGCGTCGGACGCGCCGCCAGCGTCACGACATTGACCTTGGCGAGATCGCCGACGACGGCGGCATAGGTTTCAGGAGCCAGATCGTCGGCGTCCATCAACTCTTCGGCGATGGCGCGGGTCGCAAGGGTCACGCCGCGCTCCGGAAGCCGAAGCCCTCGGCGGCAAGGCCGGGGCCGAAGGCGAGCGCCACGCCGTCGCGGATCGGCGGGCCGCCCAGCAACCGCGCGAGCACGAACATCAACGTCGCAGACGACATATTGCCGAAATCCGCGAGCACCCCGCGCGACGCGGAAAGCGCACCCTGGTGGAGATGCAATGCGTGCTCGACCGCATCGAGGATCGAGCGTCCACCCGCATGCACCGCCCATCCGTCGATTTCGCTCGGGTCGCGCCCACCCGTCGCGGCGGTGGCGAAGTCGGGATCGGCGAGCCCGGCGGCAATCCGCGCCGGGACTTCGCCCGACAAATGCATCGCAAAGCCACTGTCGGTAATGTCCCAGCGGATCAGCGCCGCCGAATCGGGCAAGGTCGTCGCAAACGGCTGGCCGAGCGCGAGCCCGACCGGGTCGGCGGTGACGAGTGCGGCGGCGGCACCATCGCCGAATTGGAGCATCGCCAGCAACGGTTCGAGCGCGGGCGTGTCCTGTAAATGCAGCGTCGACAGCTCGACGCACAGGACGAGTACGCGCGCATCGGGGTTGGAGCGGACGATGTGGCGCGCGCTGCGCAGTGCAGCGACGGCGGCGTAACAGCCCATGAAACCGACCAGCAAACGCTCGACCGTGGGGGCAAGGCCGATCTGCGCGGCGATGATCTGGTCGATGCCGGGGGCGACGAAGCCGGTGCAGCTCGCCACGACGAGATGGGTGATGCCGTCGAGCGGGACTTGCGCGCGCAAAGCGTCGATCGCGGCAATGCTCAGCGCCGGCGCCGCTTCGGCATAGAGCCGCATGCGCTCGGCCGTGCCGGGGAGCAGATCGCGCGCGTAAAATCCTCCGGCATCGACCGGCGATCCGCCGTCCGCGCCGGGCGGCAACACCGACCAGCGATGCCCGATCGCCGCGCGCCCCGCCATCCGATCGAACACGCGTGCGGCGCGTGCATCGGGCAGCCGCGCGCGCGCCCAACCGATAAAGGCATTATGGATGTCGTGATCGGGAACGGCAGTGCCGATCGCGGCGATATGGGCAGTGGGATACAAAGCGAGCTTTCGGGCGGCGCGGGCGAGGGTGCGTCCGGTCCAAGCGTAACGCTACCCCAGCCGAAACGATCCGCAAAGCCCGGAGCGTTAGCGCGTCTCAACCTTTACGCGCAGCATCGCCAGCGCCGCCAGCGCCATGACGACAGCGGCAAACAGCATCGTCCAGATCGGCTCGTTCGGGAAAAACGCCTGCATGATCGACCCCATGACGGTCGCGACCAGCAATTGCGGGATCACGACGAACACGTTGAACAGCCCCATATAGATGCCGAGTTTGCGCTGCGGCAGGCTCGAGGCGAGGATCGCATAGGGCATGGCGAGGATCGATGCCCAGGCGATGCCGATGCCGACCTCACTCAGCAGCAGCAATTGCGGATCGCGAATGACGAGGAAGCTGGCATAGCCTGCCGCGCCGCACAGCAAGGCGACAACATGGGTTCGCGGCGCACCAATCCGCTTCGCGAGAAAGGGTAGCAGCGTCAGCGCGGCGATCGCGGCGACGCCATTATAAGTGCCGAACAGCACATCGACCCAACTCGCGCCTTCCTGATAGCGTGCGCTCGTCGGATCGGTCGTGCCAAACGCATAGTGGGTGACGATCGGGGTGGTGTTGATCCACATGATGAACAGCGCCGACCAGCTGAAGAATTGTACGAGCGCGAGGCGCTTCATGAGATCTGGCATGCCACCGAAATCGCCGACGATATGGCCGAGGATCGACGCCGAGTTTCCGCTCCGCGCGCGTGCAATCGCGATGATGCTCGCAATGCCATAGCCATCGACCAGCCCGCCGAGCAGATAGACTTCTTTCTTGAGCCCGAACCCGGCGACTGCGGCGATGATCGCGACGCCTGCCGCAATCCACCACAGGCTGCCGGTAAAAGTGCGCGCGGCGAGCAGGCGGATCGTTTCGCTCTCCTGCTCTGCCGTGCCGTCGAACGCGGCCATTTCGGCCGGCGAATATTCGCGCGTGGTCAGCACCGTCCACAGCACCGAAAGGAACAAGGCCGCGCCGCCGAACCAGAAGGCATAGCGCACCGTATCCGGGATCACGCCGGGCGCCGCGGTGTTCGCGACACCCCAATGTTCGAGCAGTTTCGGGAAGATCGACCCGACCACCGCGCCGGCGCCAATAAACGCCGTCTGCACGGCATAGCCAACGCTGTGCTGATCCTTGCGCAACATGTCACCGACGAACGCGCGAAACGGCTCCATCGAGATGTTGAGCGAGGCGTCGAGTACCCACAGCATGACGGCGGCGAACAGCAGCAGGTTCGCCAGCGGCATGACGAACAAAGCGAGTGTGGCGAGGATTGCGCCGGTCAGGAAATACGGCCGCCTGCGCCCGAGCCGCCCGAACCAGGTCTTGTCCGACATGTGCCCGATGATCGGCTGGATGAGCAGCCCGGTCAGCGGTGCCGCGACCCAAAGGGCGGGGAGATCGTCGAGATTGCTGCCGAGCGTCTGGAAAACGCGGCTCATATTGGCATTTTGCAGCGCAAAGCCGATCTGGATGCCGAAAAAGCCGAACGAGATGTTCCATAGTCCGGCAAAGGACTGGCGCGGCCGTTCGTTCACTGATCCATCCCCTGCGCCCGTGTTTTTATCGTTGCGTCGCTCGGTGGTGGCGGGGAACGCCCGATCAGTCGCCATGAATACGTATGCCGCTCGATGCGCGCACGACCAGGCGCGGCGGCAGGATCGCGGTGGCGGTCGTCTCGCCGCGGATCCGCGCGAGCAACGTATCGACGAGAAATTCGCCGGCGCGGCGATAATCCTGCGCGACGGTGGTGAGTGGCGGATGCGCCAGCGTGGCGGCGGGCAAATCATCGAAGCCGATGATCTTCACATCCTCAGGGATACGGCGCCCCGCCTCCGCCAGCGCACGCATCGCGCCGATCGCGATCAGATCGCTGGCGGCGAAGATCCCGTCGAAATCGCGGCCACGCGCCAGCAGCGTGACAGCGGCGGCATAGCCCGAGGCTTCGGTCGTGATCGCATCGACTTGCAGCGCGGGATCGAACAGCATGCCGGCTTCGTCGATCGCCTCGCCGAGGCCACGATAGCGATCCTCGAATTCGGGATAATGGCTCGATGCCTCGCCCAGAAACGCGATGCGGCGGCAGCCTTGCGCGATCAGATGGCGTCCGGCGTCGCGCCCGCCGCGGACATTGTCGCAGCCGACCGTCGCATCGGCGGCATGGTTCGATCGTACCGAGCCCCAGCGCACGAAATGCGTGTTCTGCGCCGCGAGCAGATCGAGCCGCGCGCGATACTCCTCATAATCGCCATAGCCGAGCAGGATGATCCCGTCGGCCTTGCGGCTATCCTCATAATCGACGTGCCAGTCGTTCGAGAGGTGCTGGAACGAAATCAGCAGATCATAGCCACGCAAGGCGCAGGTTCGCGTGATCGACCCGAGCATTGCCAGGAAGAACGGGTTGATCAGCGATTCGTCGGGCGTCGGATCTTCGAAAAACAGCAAGGCGAGCGTGTTCGAGCTGCCGCGCCGCAGGTTCGACGCATTCTTGTCGACCTTATAATTAAGTTGCCTTGCGATTGCTTCGATCCGCAACCGCGTTGCCGCGCTGACGGTCGAATCGCCGCGCAGCGCGCGCGACACGGTCGGCTGCGAAACGCCGGCCAGCGCCGCAATATCGAACGAGGTCGGTTTGTCGTTCAGCGCCATCTGCGCAAGCGGTTCCTCAGCCTGATCAGCGCCGGGGTTCCGGTCACCCTAAGAGTGTACGCCCTGTCCGGCGCTTAAGAAAGACCCATGCCGACCAGCACTAAGCCAGTCTTGCGCCAGCATTGAATACGTATGTCGTTACCTTGGCTTTGCAATCGTCCGGGCGCAATCACGCTGACGAAACGCTCAACGCGCAAAAGACGCCGTGGAGCCGAAGGGGAGAGAGAGCATGATCGCATCGACGCGCCGTGAGGCGACGCAGTTCCGCAACACCTTGTCACTCGGCACGAGCATGGGCGCGCTGGGGGCGGCGCTGCTGCTGTTCGGCACGACCGCCGCACACGCCCAGACCGCGCCAGCCGATCCGCCCGCGACCGAAGCCGAAGCGAACGACCAGGACATCATCGTCACCGGCTTCCGCGCTTCGCTGCAAAGTGCGGTCAGCGCCAAGAAATCGCGCGATCAGGTGGTCGAGTCGATTTCGGCGGAAGATATCGGCAAGCTGCCCGATGCCTCCATCGCGGAATCGATCGCGCGTCTGCCGGGCTTGACCTCGCAACGTGTCTCGGGCCGCTCGAACGCGATCTCGATCCGCGGTTTCGCCCCCGATTTCTCGACCACCTTGCTCAACGGGCGCGAGCAGACCTCGACCGGTGACAATCGCGCGGTCGAATATGACCAATATCCATCGGAAATCATCAGCTCGGTGCTGGTCTATAAGACGCCGACGGCGTCGATCATCGGGCAGGGGCTGTCAGGTACGGTCGATCTGCGCACCATCCGTCCGCTCGAATATGGCAAGCGGGCGATCTCGGTCAGCGCGCGCGGCACCTATGCCGATCTCGGTAAGCTGAATGCCGGGTCGAAAGACATTGGCTATCGCGCCAACGGCACCTTTGTCGATCAGTTCGCCAATGACACGATCGGCGTTGCGCTCTCGGCAAGCTATCTGGACGAACCCTATCAGATCCAGGAATTCAATGCCTGGGGCTATGCCGGCACGGGCCCCGGCGGCACCGCACCCTATGTGATCGGTGGCTCCAAATCCTATTCGACGTCGACGACGCTGAAGCGCCTGGGCTTGCAGGGCACGGTGCAATGGCGCCCGGCGCCCGAATTCACCTCGACCTTCGATGCCTTCTATTCGGATTTCAAGGACGACCAGATCAAGCGTGGCATCGAATTGCCGCTCGGCTTCAACGGCAACACGATCACCAATGCGGTGGTCCAGGACGTCTTCATTAAGGGCGGCACGTTCCTGAATGTCGAGGGCGTGGTCCGCAACGACGTGTTCCAGCGCCATGCCAAGCTCTACTCCTTTGGCTATAACGGCGTGTACAAAGGCGACGATGGCTGGAAGGCGACGCTCGACATCAGCTGGTCGCGGGTCAAGCGCAATGAGCTCAACCTTGAAAGCTATTCGGGCACCGGGCGCGGCCAGGGCGTCGGCGCTACCGACACGATTGCCTTCACCAGCGACCAGAACGGCACGCGCTTCAAGCCGACGCTCAATTACGGCGATTATAATCTGATCAAGCTGACCAGCCCGCTGGGCTGGGGCGGCAATCAGACTGCGGTGGACGGTACCAAGATCGTCGGCGGGCAGGACGGTTATTACAACAACCGCATCATCGTCGATGATTTGAAACAATATCGTGTCGAAGTCGAAAAGGACGTTGGTGGCTTCCTGAAGTCGGTGCAGTTTGGCCTGAACTATACCGACCGCCTGAAGTCGCTGACGCCGGACGAGTCGTTCCTTGGCCTGGTGGCGAATACCAACGGCCTGACCGACGTGACGATCCCGACGCAATTCCGGCTCGGCACGACCGATCTGACCTATCTCGGCCTGGGTCCAGTGGTCAGCTACAACCCGCTCGATCTGCTGAATGCGGGGATCTACAAGCGCGTACCGAACCCGTATGGCGACGTGGTCGTAAAGTCCTATCGCGTCATCGAGAAGCAGATGACCGGCTATCTCCAGGCGAACATCGATCAGGACTTCGGATCCTCAAAGCTGACCGGTAACGCTGGTGTCCAGGCGATCTTCACCGACCAGAACAGCTATGGCGCAACCGCCGTCTATCTCGGCCAGAACGCCAACGGCTCGCCGAATATTGGGACGACGCCGCGCAATGTGTCGATCAACTATGTCGATGTGCTGCCCAGCGCCAATTTGTCGCTGCGTACCGCCAGCGATTTCGTCATCCGTGTCGGCGCGGCGCGCGAAATCATCCGCCCGCGTCTCGATGACATGAAATCGTCGCTGAGCTTCGGGTACGACATCGCCGATCCGGACGGTGCGGGGCCGCTGCAGGGGGTCGCCACCGTCAATGGCAGCTCGGGCAACCCGTATCTTCGCCCATGGCGCGCGAACGCCGTCGACCTGACGTTCGAAAAGTATTTCGGAACCAAGGGCTATGTCGCTGCGCAGTTCTTCTACAAGGATTTGAAGAGCTATATCTACAACCAGTCCGTCCCGGTCAGCACGGCAACGCTTGTCCTGCCACCACCCGGTATTGATGCTCAGGGGCGGGTCTATCCGGTTGCCGCAACCGGCTTCCTGAACATTCCGGTCAACGGACAGGGCGGCGAATTGTACGGTGTCGAAGTGGCCGCCACGCTGCCTCTCAGCCTGCTCGTCCCCGCGCTTGACGGGTTCGGTCTGACCGGGAGCGGATCGTACACCGAATCGAAGATCAAGCCGTCACCCGGCGAGCCGACCAGCGCATTGCCCGGCTATTCGAAATGGGTGCTCAATGGCACGGCCTATTTCGAGAAATGGGGCTTCTCGACCCGTGGCAGCGTCCGTTATCGCTCCAGCTTCATCGGCGAAGTCTCGGGGTTTGCGGCCAATCGCGTTCGGCGCAAGGCCGCATCGGAGCTGATCATCGACGCGCAGCTCGGGTACGACTTCCAGCCGGGCAGCGCGCTCCATGGGCTGTCGCTCTTCGTCCAGGGTCAGAACCTGACCGACGAGCCGTTCCGCACGGCGTTTCCGGTGGACGATCGCGCCGCGATCGACTTCCAGCGCTATGGACGACGCTTCCTTGCCGGTGCCAGCTTCAAGTTCTGATCCGGCATCGCTATGAATCCCCCGTCGCAGTGCGACGGGGGCAATTGGGCCCGGGGACCTGCGGTTGTTTGAACGTGGCTCACACTCCGGCGATAGGCCGCCTGCCCGCTCCGCTTTGATGCGGCGAGTCGTCATTGTCGGCGGCGGCACGGCGGGGTGGATGGCGGCAGCGGCGTTCGCGCGGTTCCTGCCGGATGGCACCAGCATTATTGTGGTCGAATCCGATGCGATCGGCACGGTTGGCGTGGGCGAGGCGACGATCCCGCAAATCCGGCTGTTCAATCAGGGACTCGGCATCGACGAGGACGATTTCATCCGCGCGACGCAAGGGACCTTCAAGCTCGGCATCGAGTTCGTCGGCTGGTCGGGCGCGCCCGACGGGGTCGAGAGCCGCTATATCCATGCCTTTGGGACGATCGGGCGCGGGCTTGGGCTGGTGCCGTTCCACCAGCATTGGCTACGGCACCGCGCGACCGGCGGCGCGCGCGGGCTGTGGGATTTCTCGGCGAGCGCGCTGGCGGCGCAGCAGGACCGCTTCGCGCGCGACATGGGTCGTCCCGATCTCCCGAGCGGGATCGCCTGGGCGTTCCAGTTCGATGCCGGGCTCTATGCCGCTTATTTGCGACGCTATGCCGAAGCGCGCGGCGTGGTGCGGCATGAGGGACGAGTCGTCGCGGTCGCGCAGGACGGTGAGCGCGGGGACATCACTGATGTGACGTTGGATAACGGCACGGTGGTTTCGGGCGATTTCTTCGTGGATTGCTCCGGGTTTCGCGGGTTGCTGATCGAACAGACGTTGCAGTCCGGCTATGACGATTGGTCGGCGCTGCTGCCGTGCGACCGGGCGCTGGCGGTGCCGTCGGCCAACGTCGGCGCGACCACGCCCTACACGCGCGCGACCGCACGCGCGGCGGGGTGGCAATGGCGAATTCCGCTTCAGCATCGCACCGGTAATGGCCTGGTCTATTGCAGCGCGTTTCTCGACGATGCGCGCGCGGCGGACCTGCTGCTTGGCGGAATCGACGGCACGGCGCTGGCCGATCCGCGACCGTTATCCTTCACCACCGGGCGCAGGCGACAGCCATGGGTGAAGAATTGTGTCGCGCTCGGGCTGGCGGCGGGGTTCATGGAGCCGCTCGAATCGACCAGCATTCATTTGATCCAGGCGGGCATTGCGCGACTGTTGCAGCTGTTTCCGCAAGATTCCGACAGCAGGATCGAGGCGGCCGAATTCAACCGTCAGAGCGAGCGCGAATGGCTCGCGGTGCGCGATTTTCTGGTGCTGCACTATCACGCCAATGCGCGTGACGAGCCGTTCTGGCGCGCGTGCCGCGAAGCTCCCATCCCCGATAGCCTCGCGCACCGGATCGAGCTGTTCCGATCGACCGGACGGCTGTTCCGCGAGGGCGAGGAACTGTTCGCGGAAGCCGGCTGGCTGCAAGTGCTGATCGGCCAAGGCGTAACGCCGCGGCGCTACGATCCGCTGGCCGACGGACTGCCGCTGCCGCAACTCGACGAATTTCTGGGGCTCGCGCGGCGGCATGTCGAACAGGTGGTCGGCAAGATGCCGACGCACGATGCTTTTATCGCGGCACATTGCGCTGCTTCGGACAGGATGGCCGCATGACGATCCGCAAGATGCTGCTCGCCGCGCTTCTGGCGCTCGTCGCGATGCCCGCTGCCGCGCAGACGGCACCATCCTATCGTGACCGTCTGCCGCAGGACGAAGTGATCTATTTCGTGCTGCCCGACCGTTTCGACAATGCCGATCCGGCGAATGACCGGGGCGGGCTCACCGGCGACCGGCTCGTCACCGGCTTCGATCCGACCGCCAAGGGCTTTTATCATGGCGGCGATCTGAAGGGGCTGATCCGGCGGCTCGACTATATTCAGGGGCTCGGCGCGACGGCATTGTGGGTCGGACCGATTTTCAAGAACAAGCCGGTGCAAGGCGCAAAGGGCGAGGAATCGGCGGGCTATCACGGCTATTGGATCACCGATTTCACAACCGTCGATCGGCATCTGGGGACCGATGCCGATTTCAAGGCACTGGTCGACGCGGCGCATGCGAAGGGCATGAAGGTCTATATGGACATCATCGTCAACCACACTGCCGATGTGATCAAATATCGGGAATGCGTGCCCGATCACTATTGCCCATATCGCAGTCTCGGTGATTATCCGTATCAGCGGCGTGGCGGCGTTTCCGGTGCGGCGATCAACCCCGGCTTCGTTGGCCATAGCGACGGTAGCGCCGCCAATTTCGCGACGCTGATCGATCCGACTTACGCCTATACACCGTACCTTCCGAACGGTGAGGCGCGTGCCAAAACCCCGGCCTGGCTGAATGACGTCACGCTATACCACAATCGCGGCGATTCGACCTTTTCGGGTGAGAGCTCGACGCTCGGGGATTTCTCCGGGCTCGATGATCTGATGACCGAAAACCCGCGCGTCGTGGCGGGGATGATCGACATTTTCGGCGGCTGGATCGACCGGTTCGGCGTCGATGGCTTTCGCATCGACACCGCGCAGCATGTGAACCCCGAATTCTGGCAAGCCTTCGTCCCCGCGATGAAGGCGCGCGCTGCGGCGAAGGGCATCCCGAACTTCCACATCTTCGGCGAAGTAGCGACGGGCGAGATGGATCCGGCGCGGCTCGCCACGCATACCCGGGTCGATCGCCTCCCAGCGGTGCTCGATTTCGCATTCCAGCGCGCCTTGGTCGATACCGTCGGCGGCGCCGCCGGGACCGACGAGTTGCGACGGCTGTTTTTCGCCGACCCACTCTACGAAGGGGGTGCTGTGGCCGCGCAGCAATTGCCGACCTTCCTCGGCAATCACGATGCGGGCCGCTTCGCGATGTTCGTCAAAAAGGGTTTCCCCGAGGCAAGCGACGAAGACCTGCTCCGTCGCGTCATTCTCGGCCATGCGATGTTGCTGACGCTGCGCGGCGTGCCGACGATCTATTCGGGTGACGAACAGGGCTTTGTCGGCAAAGGCGGCGACCAGGATTCGCGTGAGGATATGTTTGCGAGCAAAGTCGCGACCTATAATGACAACCGCCTGCTGGGCACGACCAAGACCAATGCGACCGACAGCTACGACACTGCGCACCCGCTCTATCGCGTGATCGCCACGCTGGCGAAATTGCGGGCGGAGCTACCCGCCCTGCGCCGCGGCAAGCAAGTGTGGCGCGCCTATGGCGACAAGCCCGGCCTCTTCGCCGTATCGCGCTTCGATCCCGACACGGGCCGTGAAGTGCTGTTGGCGTTCAACACCTCGACCGCACCGGTCAGCGCGCAAGTGCTGGTCGAAACGCGCTCGACCGATTTCGTCGCGCGCCACGGAGTCTGTGCGCCCAAGGCCAGCGCGCCCGGCAGCGTTTCCGTTACCGTTCCTCCCCTCGATTATGTGATCTGCACCGCGCAATGACCGCCCAACTGCTGCAAAGTCCCGACACCGTCCCCGACTCAAAGCCCGCCCTTCCATGGTGGCGCGGGGCGGCGATCTATCAAATCTATCCGCGCAGCTTTGCCGATTCGAACGGCGACGGCATCGGCGATCTCGCCGGGGTCACCGCGCATCTCGATTATGTCGCGGCGCTCGGCGTCGATGGCGTGTGGCTGTCGCCCTTCTTCGCCTCGCCGATGAAGGATTTCGGTTATGATGTGGCGGATTACCGCGCGGTCGATCCGATCTTCGGGACGCTTGCTGATTTCGACGCGCTGGTCGCGCGCGCGCATGTGCTCGGCCTCAAGGTCATCATCGACCAGGTCTATTCGCACACGTCGGACGCGCATGACTGGTTCGCCGAGAGCCGCGCCGACCGGAGCAACGCGAAACAGGATTGGTACGTCTGGGGCGATGCCAAGATCGACGGATCGCCGCCCAACAATTGGCAGTCGGTGTTCGGCGGTCCGGCGTGGACGTGGGATGCGCGGCGCGGGCAATATTATATGCACAATTTCCTGAGCGCGCAGCCGCAGCTCAATTTGCATGCGCCCGCGGTGCAGGACGCGTTGCTCGATGTTGCGCGCTTCTGGCTGATGCGTGGCGTCGACGGGTTCCGGATCGATGCGATCAATTTCGCGATGTGTGATCCCGATCTGCGCGACAATCCGCCCGCCCCCGCCACCAATGGCGTGCGCACGCGTCCGTTCGATTTCCAGCGGCACGTCCATAACCAGTCGCATCCCGACATCCCGCTGTTCCTCGAACGGCTGCGCGCGCTGACCGATCGTTATGACGGCTGCTTCACTGTCGCCGAGGTGGGCGGGACCGAGGCCGAAGCGGAGATGAAGCGCTTCACGCAAGGGCAGCGGCGGCTGAACAGCGCGTACGGCTTCAACTTTCTCTACGCGCCCGCGCTGACTCCTGCTTTGGTGCGCGACGCGGTCGAGCAATGGCCCGATACGCCTGACATGGGCTGGCCAAGCTGGGCGTTCGAGAATCACGATGCGCCGCGCGCGGTGTCGCGCTGGGCGAGCGCCGAGCACCGCGCGGCGTTCGCTCGGATGAAAATGCTGCTGCTGGTGGCACTTCGCGGCAACATCTTCCTGTATCAGGGCGAAGAGCTCGGCCTGACGCAAGTCGATATTCCGTTTGATCGGCTGCAGGACCCCGAGGCGATCGCCAATTGGCCGCTGACGCTGAGCCGCGACGGCGCGCGCACGCCGATGCCGTGGGTGGCGGATGCGCCGCAGCTCGGCTTTTCGAGCGTCGAGCCATGGTTGCCGATCGGTGCGGATCACGCATGCCTCGCGGTCGATCTGCAAGATGCAGCGCCGGAATCGATGCTGACGCTGACGCGCGACCTGCTGGCGCTGCGCACTGCCCATCCGGCGTTGCAGAGCGGCACCATCCATGTGCTCGAGGCGTCGGACACGCTGCTTGTGTTCGAGCGGTGCGATCCCGGCGAGACGTTGGTGTGCGTGTTCAATTTGGGGGCCGATCCCGTAAATTGGCGCCCGGCCGATCCCGGCGCGTGGCGCGTCTGCGCGTCGGTCAACCGGGTTCAGGACTGGCAGTTCGGCGGTTACGCCGCGCTGATCGCCGAAAGGGTGATGTGATGAAGACGACCCATATGCTGGCCCTCGCCGCTGCGCTGAGCGCGAGCGCCGCCGCCGCGCAGGACAAGCCGACCACCCCCGCTGCGGTCGTGACCAACGAGACGATCAAGCCGCAACCGGCCGCCGCGATCCCGAATGTCACCGCCACTTCGCCCGATGGCAGCATCCAGGTGACGCTCGCAACCGATGGTGAAGGCCATGCGAGCTATGCGATCACGCGCAAGGGCGAGACGATCGTCGCGCCGTCGCGATTGGGCTTCCTGTTCACCGATGCGCCAAAGCTCGACCGGCATTTGCAGATCGTGAAGGTCACGCGCGGCGCGTCCGACACGAATTGGACCCAGCCGTGGGGCGAGTGGACGACGATCCGCGACAACCATAGCGAATTGCGCGTGCAGTTGCAGGAAACCAGCCCGCCCGGCCGCACGCTCGATATCGTGTTCCGGATCCAGAATGACGGCGTCGGCTTCCGCTACGAATTTCCCGAACAGGCGGGCGGCAAGCCGGTCAACATCGCCGAGGAATTGACGCAATTCGCCTTTGCGGCAGACGCGACCGCCTGGTGGAAACCGGCGTTCGAATGGAATCGCGAGGAATATCTCTACAATCGCACGCCGCTTCGTGCGGTCGGCACTGCCGCGACGCCGATCACGCTGAAGCTCGCCAGCGGCACGCACGTCGCTTTGCACGAGGCGGCGCTGATCGATTATTCGGGCATGGCGGTCGCCAAGGTCGGCGACAGCAACACGCTGAAAGCGGTGCTGACGCCGGGTTCGGGCGCGCCAAAAGTCACGCGAACCGGCCCGTTCACGACCCCGTGGCGCACGCTGATCATCGCCGACGATGCAGCCGGCCTCTATATGAGCCACCTCGAACTCAACCTCAACGAACCCAATAAATTGGGCGATGTCAGCTGGATAAAACCGGGCAAGTTCGTCGGCGTGTGGTGGAACATGATCTCGGGCCGATGGAGCTGGGCGACGGGGCCGAAGCACGGCGCGACGACCGCCAACGTCAAGACCTATATCGATTTCGCCAGCGCCAACCGCATTCCGGGGGTGCTGGTCGAAGGGTGGAATGTCGGGTGGGACGGCGACTGGTTCGGCAATGGCAATGCGATGCAGTTCGACACCCCGACCCCGGACTTCGATGCCGCCGAACTGATGCGCTATGCCAAGGCGAAGCATGTCTATCTGATCGGCCATAACGAAACCGGCGGATCGGCCAGCCATTACGACAGTCAGCTCGACCGTGCGTTCGGCTATGCCCGTGATCACGGCATTCCGGTGGTGAAAACGGGCTATGTCACCGACGCGGCCGAGATCGAGCGTGTCGATGCCGATGGCAGCCAGCACCGCGAATGGCATGAGGGGCAGTGGATGGTGAACCATTACCTCCGCGTCGTGACGACCGCTGCCAAATATCATGTTTCGATCGACAGCCATGAGCCGGTCAAGGACACGGGTCTGCGCCGCACCTATCCCAATTGGGTCGCGCGCGAAGGCTCGCGCGGGATGGAATATAATAGCTGGCCGGGCAAGAACCCGCCCGAGCATGAAGCGAACCTGATTTTCACGCGGATGCTCGAAGGGCCGATGGATTTCACGCCGGGCGTGCTGAGTCTCAAGGGATCGGACGACAGCGATCTGCTGTCGACCGAGGCCAAGCAATTGGCGCTGTACGTCGTCCTCTATTCACCGGTGACGATGGCGGCCGATACGCCCGAGCAATATGCCAAGCACATGCCCGCGTTCCAGTTCATTCGCGATGTGCCGACCGACTGGTCCGACACGCGCGTGCTCAATGGCGAAGTCGGCGATTATGCGACGATCGCGCGGAAGGATCGCAAATCGGACGATTGGTATCTCGGCAGCGTGACCGATGAAAATGCGCGGACGTTGAGCGTGTCGCTCGATTTCCTCGATGCCGGGCGGCGCTATACCGCGCAAATCTATCGCGACGGGCCGGATGCCGATTATCGCACCGACAAGCGGCACGCGATGACGATCGAGACGCGCGCGGTGAAGCGTGGCGACACGCTCAGCCTGCCGCTGGCGCCGGGTGGCGGGATGGCGGTGCGCTTCGTGGCGGGGAAGAAATGATGTTCCGTCCCCTTCCTTCCCCGGCGCAGGCCGGGGCCCAGGTATTCGGCGTCGATGCTCTAGGTATTGCGCTTCGCAAACAGGGCCTGCGCCACTGGGCCCCGGCCTTCGCCGGGGAAGCGTTGTTTTTGGTGCTGTGCTTGCTCGCGTTGCTGATCCCGTTGTCCGCCACGGCGCAGGATGCCGGGCGCTTCGTCACGATCGACGCCGCGCCGTCAGTCAATATCGCGCCGCCGCGTGTCACGATCTGGCTGCCGCCGGGCTATGATGCGGGCAAGCGGCGTTATGGCGTCGTCTATATGCATGACGGCCAGAATCTGTTCGATCGTAAGCGTTCGAACTTCGATAAGGTGTGGGCGGCTGACAAAGCGGTGCTGCGGCTGGTGGCGGCGGGCAAGATCGCGCCGGTTATTATCGTCGGCGTCGATGAACCGGGCAACGCGCGCTATCGCCAATATTTCCCGCAAAGCCTGTATGCCGCTGCCTCACCCAAATTGCGCGCCGATATCGAGCAAAGCGCCAAGGGGCCGTTGACCGGCGATGCATATCTTCGCTTCCTGACCGACGAATTGAAACCGATGATCGACCGCGATTATCGCACTCGGCGCGACGCCGCGCATACGGCGGTGGTCGGGTCGAGCATGGGCGGGTTGATGTCGTGCTACGCCTTTATCGAACGCCCCAAGGTGTTCGGGCGCGCCGGGTGTGTATCGACGCACTGGCCGCTGACCTTCGGGCTGATGTTGCTGCCGGGCGACGAGCGACCGGCGCTGTGGAAGGCGTATCTGACGCAGCATCTCGGCACACCGAACGGGCGTAGGCTGTGGATGGATCATGGCGACAAGACGCTCGACGCCGCCTATCCGCCGTTTCAGGCGTTGATCGATCAGGATGTCGCGGGTTTGGGCTGGAAGAAAGGCCGCGATTTCGAGAGCCGCGCCTATCCCGGCGCCGAACATGAGGAAAATGCCTGGGCGGCGCGGCTCGACGACGTGTTCGGCTGGCTGTTGCAGTGACCTTATCGCCGCCCGCCGGACACCGCATCGTCATCCTCGGCGGCGGCACGGCGGGGTGGATGGCGGCGAATTTGTTCGCGCACGCCTGGCCAAGCGCATCGGTCACGGTGATCGAAAGCCCCGAGATCGGCATCATCGGCGTTGGTGAGGGATCGACCCCGCAATTGAAAGCGTTTTTCGACCGGCTCGGCATTGCCGAGGGCGAGTGGATGCCGTCCTGCAACGCGACCTATAAGAACGGCATCGAATTTCACGGCTGGTCGGATCGCGCGGGGTATGACCGCTATTTCCACCCCTTCCCGAGCCCGCTCGATCTCCACACCGCGCCCGCCTTTTTCGATGCGACGCGGCGGCGGCGGCATGGGCAGGATGTCTGGGCGCACCCCGACCGCTTCTTCCTGCCCGCGCGGCTGGCGGCGGATCGGCTCGCCCCGATCGCGAGCGAGGCGTTTCCGCTTGGGCCAGCGTATGGCTATCATTTCGATGCGCATCTGGTCGGCGCGTTCCTGCGGACCCATGCGGTCGGGCGCGGTGTGGTGCATCTCGAACGCCGCATCGTCGAGGTCGCGGTTGCGGATGGCGCTGTCACGCATCTTGTCGCCGAGGGGGGCGAGCAGATCAGCGGCGAATTGTTCGTCGATTCGAGCGGTTTTCGATCCGTAATCCACCAGGCCGCAGTCGGCGTGCCGTTCGTGTCGTTCGGCGAGAATTTGTTCAACGACAGCGCGGTAGTGATGCCGACCCCGGCCGATCCGACCGGCACCGCCTCCGCCACGCGCGCGACAGCGTTTAAAGCGGGCTGGGCGTGGGACATCCCGCTGACCAGCCGCACCGGGAACGGCTATGTCTATGCGTCGTCTTATTGCTCGAAGGACGAGGCTGAGGCTGAACTCCGCGCGCATCTCGGCGTGGGCGACGAGGGAACCGCGCGGCATCTGTCAATGAAGGTCGGGCGCGTCGCCGAGACCTGGGTCGGCAACAGCCTTGCCGTCGGCCTTTCGCAGGGGTTCATCGAACCGCTCGAGGCGACCGCGCTGCATATCGTGCAGGCGACGGTGGAGGGGTTCATTCAGGCGTATGAAGCGGGTGGTTTTACGCCGGCCAACCGTGACACCTTCAACGCGCGTATCGCGGCGCGCTATGACGGGATCCGCGATTACATCGTTTGCCATTACCGGATGAACCGGCGCAGCGACACCGCCTATTGGCGCGACAATGCCGCGAATGATCGCCTCTCGGATTCGCTGAAGGCGATCATCACCTGTTGGTTCACCGGCGGCGATCTGGAGGCCGAGATCGCGCAGCAGGGGATTGCGGGCTATTATGCCGCGACATCGTGGCATTGTCTGCTGGCAGGCTATGGCCAGTTTCCCAATGGAGCGCCGCACCCCGCAGACCCCGGAGCGGCCGACATAGCGGCGATCGACGATTTCCTCCGCCGCGCCGCGCTCAATTTCGGCGACCACCGCGCCGTGCTTGCCGCCTTGGGCTAGCCCAGCGACTGTGCGATAGCGTTCGCATGGATCCGCGCACAACTTCCCGGCTGACGGTGTGGCATGACGGCGGTTGTCCGTTGTGCCGCCGCGAGATCGCGATGATGCGGCGGCTCGACCGGGCCGGAGCGATCGATTTCATCGATGTCGCCGCCGAGGATTCGACGTGCCCGATCGACCGCCGCGCCTTGCTCGCTCGCTTTCATGCACGCGAAAATGGCGTGCTGCTGTCGGGCGCGGCGGCGTTCGCGGCGATGTGGCGCGCGATTCCGCTGCTGCGCCCGCTCGGGCTGGCGGCGCGCGTACCGCTTGTGCTGGCGGGGCTGGAGCGGCTGTATCTGCTGTTTCTGCGCTTGCGGCCGATGCTGCAGCGTACGGCGCGCAAATGGGAGCGCGTATGAACTGGCCCACCCCCGATCCTGTCCGGCCGGGCCAGGAAAGCGTATGGTCCTTCCCGCGCCCCGCAATCTGTGAACGCAGCCCTGCGCTTGTCGTGATCGAACATCGCGGCGTGATCCTCGCCGATACCAAATCGAGCATCCGCACGCTCGAGACGAGCCATCCGCCAAGCTATTACATCCCGCCCGCCGATATCCGCCCCGGCGTGCTGCGGCGGGGGAGCGGCAGCTCGTTCTGCGAATGGAAGGGGCAAGCGGTCTATTGGGATGCCGTGCTCGACGGTGAAGTGCTGCCCGCAGTCGGGTGGAGCTATCCCAATCCGTCGCGCAGCTTCGCCATGCTGCGCGATCATGTCGCCTTTTACGCGCAGGCGTTTGATCGCTGCAGCGTGGATGGCGAGACGGTCGTGCCGCAGCCGGGCGGGTTTTACGGCGGCTGGATTACCAGCGCGGTGGCCGGACCGTTCAAGGGGATCCCCGGCAGCCGTTTCTGGTAGCGGTCAGAGATACGGTTCGAGCAAGGCGCGCAGATCGACCCGCGCCTTCAGCCGCGCCGCCAGCCAATAGCTGCCGCCGAGCTTGCGTTGCACGAACAGCGTCTCGACCGGGGGGACGCGCCACGCACTGCGGTCCGACGCGAGTGCCAGACCGCGCCCGCGCATCGATTTGATCCAGCTCGCATCGCCGAAATCGAACGCGCCTTCGTGCAGCAACATGCCGGCACTCAGATCGAACAAGGCGAGCACCTCGTCGCTATGCGCGGCCGGGGTCGCGGCATCGAACAGTCCGAACGCCTCGAGCGCCTTCAACGCCGCCGCCCGGTCGCCATCGCGGACGGCACGCAGCATCCGGCGGTACAGATCGGCAATCTCGGGCGAAATTTCGCGCGTTGCGCCGAAATCGAGCAGCACAATCTTCCCCGTCGCCGCGTCATAGCGGTAATTGGCGAGATTGGGGTCGGTCTGCATCAGCCCGAATTCGAACAATTCGCGTAAGACCAGCTCGAGCATCCGCCCCGCCACCGCATCGCGCTCGGCTTGCGGGCGGTCGGTCAGCGATTCGATCGGGACGCCCTCGGCATAGGACATTGTCAGGATCGTCGGCGTCGAAAGCGCGGGCAGGAAGGCGGGGACGTGAAAATGCGGATCGCCCGCCAGCAGATCGCCAAACCGTGCGAGGCATTGCCCTTCGCGCGTATAATCCGCCTCCTCGCGCAATTGCACCTTGGCGACGGCGAGCAGCGGGGCGAGGTCGAGCTCCTTCGGCACCAGGCCAGACAGGCGCAGCAGCGTCGCGACATTATCGACATCACTGTCGATGCTCTTTGCGACGCCGGGATATTGCACCTTGATCGCCAGATTTTGCCCATCGCGCGTGCGGCCGCGATGGACCTGGCCGATCGACGCGGCGGCGATCGGGTTGGCATCAAAAGCGGAGAGCTTGCTTTGCCAATCCGCGCCCCACTGCCCCGACAGCACTACGCCGAGCTGCCGCGCGGGCATTGGTTCGGCATCGGCGCGCAAGCGCGCGAGGATTTCGGTGAGTTCAGGCGGCAGCAAATCGCCCGAATCGAGCGACACCAATTGCCCCAATTTCATCGCCGCCCCGCGCAGCTTCGCCAGTCGATCGGTCACGCGGACGATATTGCCGGGGGTCAGCAGCAAATCGCCGAACGCCGGGCGCTTGCCGCTCGCGAGTTGCCGCGCGCCCTCGCCAAGCATCCCGCCCGCAACGCCCGCCGCCAGCCCGCCAAAGCGCGACAGCCGGGCGAAGCGACCGGTCGGGACGGCGCTGCCAGTGCGGGGGATGGGAGGTTTCAAAGCGTCGGCCTTACCGCGCGGCGGATCATACCGGCCTGCCGCGCCGCTATAGCACCGCCGCCATTCGGCGCTACAAGCAAGCAACGTCTTTGAGAGGGGCCCTGCCATGAACCGTTTCCTAGAGCATACCGGCGCACGCTATCCGATCGTCCAGGCACCGATGGGCTGGATCGCGCGCTCGGCGCTCGCCTCGGCGGTGTGCGAGGCGGGCGGCCTCGGCATCATCGAGACATCATCGGGCGAAACCGCGATTTGTCAGGCAGAGATCCTGAAGATGGCAGCGCTGACCGATGCGCCGTTCGGGGTGAACCTCCCGATCCGCTTCCTGAAGGACGAAGCGATGCTCGATTTCATCTGCACGTCGGGGGTGAAGTTCGTCACGACCTCGGCGGGCAGTCCGGCCAAGTTCGTCGGGCCGCTAAAGGCGGCTGGAATCGTGGTCTATCATGCCGTCCCGACGGTCGATGCCGCGCTGAAGAGCGTCGCGGCGGGGGTCGACGGGCTGATCGTCGAAGGCGGCGAGGGCGGAGGTTTCAAGAATCCCGAGGAAGTCTCGACGTTGGTCCTGCTTCAGGCGATCCGCCGCGTCACCGACGTGCCGATGGTGGCGGCGGGCGGGATTTGCGACGGCAAGGGCATGGCCGCCGCCTTCGCTTTGGGTGCGGAAGCGGTGCAGATGGGCACGCGTTTCGTCGCGTCAGCCGAAAGCCCGGTGCATCACGGCTTCAAGCAGGCGATCCTCGACGCCAAGGAAACCGGCACCTTCATGCTCAACACCAAATCGACGCCGTGCATCCGCGCGCTCAAGACGGCGCGCACCGCCGCGATCCACGAAGCCGGGTTAATGCCTGCCGACACGTTCGCGCGGATCCAGGATTTGTACTTTGCCGGCGACATGGAGGCATCGGTCGGGCTTGCGGGGGAAAGCGCCGGGCTGATCGACGAAATCCGCAGCGCGCGCGACATCATCCACGACATGGTCGGCGAATTTCACGGGATTTGTGCGCGGATGGGGGCGATGGCGACGGCGGCCGATTTCGGCTAGCCGCCGCCCGCGCCCGGCTTAGCCCTTGTGCGGGCAGATCAGATATTTCGCGCCTGTCGCGCGCTTGGCATAGGCCGCGAAAATCTCCGGCTGCAGCGCCTCGGTGAGCGAGATTTCGTGCGTATAGTGGCTGGCGAAGGTCGTCGTCAGTTCGGCAACGACGCGGTCCTTCAGCGCCTGCACCGCCTCCGGCCCGATCTTGATCAGGAACGGCGTCAGCAAAAACCCGCCGAGCGCCCAGCTGAAGCCGAAATTGCGATTGAGCGTGGTCGGCGCGAGATCGAGCCCGCCATAGATATAGACTTGCTTGAACGTGTCGGAGCCATAGCGGCTGTAGGTCGTCATGCGCTTGACGGCGGCGGCCTCCATGCAGCTCAGCAATTGCCCGGCGAGCTTGCCCCCGCCGATCGCATCGAAGGCGATCGTCGCGCCGGTTTCGACCATCATCGCGGTCAGCACGTCCTGAAAATCAGGCGCGCTCGAATCGGCGACATGCACCGCGCCGATGCCGCGCAGCAGCTCGGCCTGCGCCGGGCTGCGCACGACATTGACGAGCGGAATGCCGTCCTTCGCGCAAATCTTGACCAGCATTTGCCCGAGATTGGAGGCGGCGGCGGTGTGGACCAGCGCGCTATGCCCTTCGCGGCGCATCACCTCGGTCATCGACAAAGCGGTCAGGGGATTGACGAAGCACGACGCGCCGTCGGCGGGCGCGGTGCCATCGGGCAGGACCATACAATCGGCAACGCGCAGCGTGCGATATTGCGCATACATCGCCCCGCCCAGCATCGCGACGGCCTTGCCGAGCAGCGCCTGCGCCGCCGGGGAAGCCCCCGCCGCGATCACGACGCCAGACCCTTCATTGCCGACCGGCATCGCCTCGCCGATCCGCCCCGCCATCGCGCGCATGCCGGGTGCGGGCACGTCGGCGGTGACCAAAGGATGGCCGTCGCGCGTCGCGACGTGCGCGGTGGACAGGTCGCCCGCGCCGAACAACAGGCCGAGATCGGACGGGTTGATCGGGGTCGCCAGCACCTTGACGACGACCTGATCGTCGCGCGGATCGGCGACCGGCTGATCGACCAGCGACACCTCGAGCTTGCCCTCGGCGGTAACCAGCGACAGCAATTGCAGCCCGGTGTGCGGGATCGGGTCGGTCATGATCGTCTCTCCTGTGGTGTTTGGTGTGGCATGCCACCGGTGGGCGACCGGGGCTACTGCCAACGCGACGTCGGAATTAGTCGCCGGTGATTTCGCCATCTTCGTCCGGAAGCTTGGCCTTTACCCGACCACGACGCGCCGCCTGTATCTCATCTTCGATCTCGAACAGGAGCGCGCGTCCCTCATCGGTTTTGCCATTCGTATCGTCCTGATCGGCGGCAAACAGCGCTTTGGCGCGCGCCGCCAGATCGATGAGCCTTGCGTAACGTTCTTCGCCAAGTTTTTTGCGGACGAGTGCGAACCCTTCCGTGAGCTTGTTGAATTCGCTGTCGATATTGCGGTTGGGGAACACCAGGGTCTCGTCAATAAAAGTCGGAGCATCAAAAATCATTGAAGCTAGCGTGTCGTAAATCTCGCTTAGCGACGCTGGGATATAAGGCTTCGGGTTGAAATAAGGATTGGGTTGGGTCATCGTTTCGTCTCCGGACGAGAAATAACGTAGGTATGATTGATGCCGAGTTGGCTCGGTCGAATGATAACGACACGGCTTGGCCGAAAGTCGGTGTTGAAGAATCCGCGCACCTGTGCCGTTCTCAATGTTTTACGGGTTAGCGTCACGTCGAATGCGACGTCCTTGACCCTCGAATCGGGGCGGCGATAGGTGGTGTCGGTTCCCGAACTATCATCTTCTCGCCGATTGACGCGAACAGGACCCTTTCCCGCAGAATCAATCCCAAGTTGATTGTAACGCTCACGAAGGTCCTCGCGAACGCGCCGGTCAATGTAATTGCCCAACGCTTCCCTTTCGGAAAGCCTCGGACTGAGCCGACCGGCCTTGAGAAGCGCCAATCCTTTCTCATAGGCATTGTCGGCCTGCTGCTGCACGAAACGGAGCGTCTCGACTTGAAGCGGGCGGTAATCCCCTTGCACGCGCGCAACAATGGCGGCCCGCTGAATACGCAGGTCGTTTACCTTCGCGGTCAAACCCTGCAGCGTGACGATCGGCGTCCCGAACGCATCGGTCGGGCCGATCTCGTCATAATGCCATTTTGGATCGAGTGCTTTGATCTGCGCCGTGAGCTGCCGGGATTGGTCCTGCAGGAACTGCGCCGTGAAATCATTAGCTGGACCGGTGAAGTCGAACAGCGTGTCCGCGACCGCGAAAATTGCGCCGCCCGGAGCATTTCGCAACCCCGGAAATGCCTGCTCAAGCGTCATCGGAATCTCGAAGGCGCGACTGTTGTTGCCACTGCCCATCGTCGGCCCTCGCCGCGCTGGCGGCCGCGCTGCGTTCGTCAATGGCGCAGACGAACGGTCGCCTTCTGCGGTCGATCGCTTGGCAGTTTTTGGGTAGCGATATCCTTTGGCAGCGCTGGCCTGTGGCAAACGGCCGCTCGATGAACTCGCTACGCCAACGGGCGCGAAGGTGAAGCGCCCATTCCGTGGATCATGGTAGGGATTAAACTTGAATTCGACGCTATCTGCGCTGGCTGCGTCGGCAATCGGAATCTTGCCGGTCCGCAACCATATCGCAAATGCGCGCCGACTTGCGTCATGGGATAGATGAGTCATGCTGCTCTCCGCTGTCTAGGCGGCGAGAACATTTGAGCAACATTCTCCAACTTGTCAACGCATAGGGGGGAGTGCGGCACTGGGACGGCTGTGTCCGTGCCTCGCCCGCCCCAAGCGTCGATCCGAGAGAAAATGGTGCGGCCGAGAAGACTCGAACTTCCACGGGCTTTCGCCCACAACGACCTCAACGTTGCGCGTCTACCAGTTCCGCCACGGCCGCACGTAACATCGCCGGGCACGCCCGGCAGCTGGTAGGGGAGCGCCCCTAGCAAAGGCTTGGGCGGGGCGCAACGCCAATCGCGCCCTATCGGCGGCGACCCGATTTGGCTAGCACGCCCGCGATGTCCGCAACGCGCCGCTCGCTTTGGTCTGCCGAGACCCGCCGCTTGCTCGCGCTCGCATGGCCGGTGATGCTGACCAGCCTCAACTGGACGATCCTGAGCGTGACCGACATTGTCGTCGTCGGGCTGACCGGGACCGATCAGGTCGCGGCGCTCGGCGCGAGTCGTGCGCTGACCTTTGTGACGATCGTCGCGGGGCTGGCGTGGCTGTCGGGAACGCTCGTCTTCACCGCCCGCGCCGACGGGGCGGGGGATTTGCCCAAGACCGGCGCGACGCTGCGTGAGGGGTTTGTGCTGGCGGTCGTGCTTGGGCTGACCGGGGCGCTCGGCTTCGGGATCTTTGCCGAAACGCTGCTCGGCGGGATCGGCGTTGCGCCCGCCTTGGTCGGGCCGGCCGCGCGCGTCGTGCGCGTCATGGCGCTGTCCTATCCGTTCCAGCTGACGATGATCGCAGCGAGTTTCTTCCTGGAGGGGATCGCGCGGCCGCGGCGGGTGATGGTGGTCAATCTGGCGATCCTGCCGCTGAATGCACTGCTCGCCTGGGCGTGGTCGGGCGGGCATCTTGGCTTGCCCGCGCTCGGTGCGGTCGGCGCGGCTGTCGCGACGGCGACCGCCTCGGCGATCGGGGCGGTGCTGATGCTGGGCGCGGCGTGGACGACGGCGCGTGCGCGGGAGCGCGGGGTCCGCGATATGTCCGGTGCGGCGTGGGCCGCCGCGCTGCCCGGCGCAGTGCGGTTGGCGACGTTCGGGGCGATCCCGGCGCTCGCCTCGGGATTGGAGCTCGCCGGCTTCTCGATCCTGATCGCACTGTCGACCGGCTTCGGGCCGGTGACGGCGCATGCCTTTCAGATCGTGTTTTCGGTCCATAATGTCACGTTTGGCGTCGCCCTAGGGCTTGGGTCGGCGGCAGGGGTGCGCGTCGGCAATGCCGTGGGGGAGGGCGCGCCTGTACAGGCGGTGCCGCGCACGCTGATCGCGGCCGGGCTGGCGGCGTTGTTTACCGCCGTGCTGGCACTGCTGATCGTCGTCGCGCGCGCGCCGATCGTCGCGGCGTTTCCGGCGGCGGCGGGGGTGCATGATGTCGCGCTCGCGATGCTGCCTTTATGGGCGCCGTTCATCCTGTTCGACGGCGTTCAGGTGGTATTCGTCTATGCGCTCCGCTCGCTCGGCGATCAGGTCGCGGCGGGCGTGAACAGCATCGCGGCGTTTTTCGTCGTAACCGGGGGGGCGGGCTGGCTGTTCGTGGCAGGCGGGCTGGGGCCGCTCGGGCTGGTCTATGCGTCAGGGCTGGGGATGGTCGCGGCGGTCGTGTTGCACGGCGCGCGCTTCGGATTGATTAGCTGGCGACTTCGCCCGAAAAGCTAAGCACCAGTTCCTGCGCATTGACCGGCACGTCGATCTTCGCGCTGTTGAACTGGATTTGCGCCTTTGGCGCGAGCGTCGCCGCCTCGGGCCGGATCATCCAGCTGAACACGATCCGCTTCTGCGCATCGCGCAAATCGGCGCGAATGTCGGGAATGGTCTGGCGTGTGTCGGTCGGGTTGAGCACGCTGCCGCTGACCGCGAAAATCTCATTGCCGTTGAAGGTGTGCCGGTCGACCGGTTTGGTGACGAGCTTCAGCGGAGTCGGCGCGACCGGGCGGAACAGGTCGCTCGCGAAGCCGGGGGCATCCGAATAGAGCAGCCCGCCGACGCCCGCGAGCATCGCCGTCCCCGCCGCGAAGGCCGCCATCGTCCAGCGCTTGGCCGGGTTGCGGCGTGGGCGGAAGGGCGGTTCGTGTGCGAACGCGTCGTAATCGGGATAGGAGCCGGGCGGCGCGATCTCGGACGGCGCTGCTATGTCGGGCGGGGCGGCATGAATCGGTCGCGCCGGGATTGCCGTTGGCGCGGGTGCGGCGGCCGGATGTGCGGCGCGCTCAACCAGATCGAGCACCGGTACGCCTGGCTGGAACCAGCTATGTTTGCAGCTGGCGCACCGCACGGTGCGACCGTCCGCCCCGATCGACGTGTCGGGGACGAGGTATCGCGTATGGCACTCGGTGCATTCGAGGATCATCTTTGCGTCTTGGCTCCGTTCCTGAACGCTGGCAACATGGGGAATCTACGCGCGGTATCGCGGGGTACGCAAGGGGTTCGCGCGCTTGCGTGCTTGTCGCCGACGCTCCGATCGTGCGATGCACGAGCACGGCATTAGACACTAAAGCGAGCAAAGCGCGCCGCCATGGCGAATATCGTCCAGTTTGAGAATGTCGGGCTGCGTTACGGCAGCGGTCAGGAGACGTTGTCCGACGTCAGCTTCACGCTGTCGAGCGGCGCTTTTTATTTTTTGACGGGTGCAAGCGGCGCCGGGAAAACCTCGCTGCTGAAGCTGCTCTATCTGTCGCAGCGCCCGACGCGCGGCAGCATCAAGCTGTTCGGCGAGGATGCCGTGACGCTGCCGCGCGCACGCTTGCCCGGGTTTCGGCGGCGGATTGGCGTGGTTTTCCAGGATTTTCGGCTCGTCCCGCATCTGTCGGCCTATGACAATATCGCGCTCCCGTTGCGCGTATCGGGCGTGCCCGAAAGCGATGTCGAGGCGCCGGTGCGCGAAATGCTTGCCTGGGTCGGGCTGTCCGACCGAGTCGAGGCCAAGCCGCCGACGCTGTCGGGTGGCGAGCAGCAGCGCGTGGCGATTGCGCGTGCGGTGATCGGCCGACCCGAAATCCTCGTCGCGGACGAACCGACCGGCAATGTCGATCCCGACATGGCCGAGCGGCTTCTGCATTTGTTCGATTCGCTCAACCGGCTCGGCACGACGGTGGTGGTGGCGACGCACGATTTCCATCTGCTCGGGCGGATCCAGAACGCGCATATGATGCGGCTCGACAAGGGTCGCCTGCTCGATCCGACCGGATCGCTGCGCTTTCCGCCGCCCAATGCGACGGGGAATCCCGAATGAGCGTGAAGCTGATCGCGTCGGCGGCCGACCGGCGTTTGCTCGACGAGAGCCGCGGCACGCGCGCGATGACGTGGATCATGGCGATCATGCTGTTTCTGACGGTGCTCGCGGGGGCACTCGGGCTCGGTACGCTGGGCGCGGCATCGTTGCTCGACCGACAATTGGCCGGACGGTTGACGGTGCAGATCGTCGAGGCGGTCGAGGCGAAGCGCGCCGCCCAGACCGCGCAAGCGCTCGCGGCGCTGCGGGCGAGCGCGGAGGTGACACGCGCGGTTGAGGTCGATCATGCCAAGCTCGCCACGCTCTTACGCCCGTGGCTTGGCGCCGACGGCGCCGATCCCGATCTGCCAATCCCGGCGATGATCGATGTCGATCTGGGTGTGGCGAGCGATGCGGCGGTTGCGCGGGTCGGCGATGCGGTGCGCGCCGTCGCGCCCTCGGCACGGATCGACCGGCATGAAAGCTGGATGTCGCCGGTCCGCAATTTCATGGGGATGGTGACGTGGCTCGCCGCGGCCCTCGTCCTGTTGATGGCCGCGGCGACGGCGGCGGTAGTGATCCTCGCCGCGCGTTCCGGTCTCGAGACGCACCGCGACACGATCGAGGTGCTGCACATGCTGGGGTCGACCGATGTGCAGGTTGCGCGGCTGTTCCAGCGCCGGATCGCGATCGACACGTTGCTCGGCGGGATGGTCGGGACGGTGATCGCGGTCGGCGTGATCGTGTTGGTCGGCTTGCAATTGGCGGCCTTGGGGTCGGATTTGCTTGCCGGGCTCAGTTTGAGCACGCGCGACTGGGTTATCCTTGGGGGGTTGCCGGTCGCCTTTGCTTTGCTTGCAACGCTGGCCGCGCGGCAGGCCGTTCTCACCGCGCTTGGCCGCTATCTGTGATCTTGCGCTTCCTCGCCGCGATCGCATTGCTCTATCTGGCCGGATTCGGGATTTATCTGGCGACGATGCCGGCCCCGCTCGACGGGCCGAAAACCGATGCGATCGTGGTGCTGACCGGCAGCGCGGGGCGAATCGACCGCGGGTTACGCTTGCTCGAAGCGCACGCCGCCAGGCGTATGCTGATCAGCGGTGTTGCGCCCGAAGTGCGGCCGCACGAACTGGCGCACGAATATAAGGTCAGTCCGGCGCTGTTCCGCTGCTGCATCGACCTTGGCCATGAGGCGGTCGATACCCGCTCGAATGCCGAGGAGACCGCGGATTGGCTGCGGTCGCACGACTATAAGACGGTGCGGCTGGTGACGTCCGACTGGCACCTCGCGCGCGCGAAGCTGGAATTGGTCAATGCGCTCGACGGCGATGCCACGGTGGTCGGGGACGGCGTGCCGAGCAGCCCGCGCTACGGCGTGCTGCTCGGCGAATATAATAAATTGATCGTGCGCAAAGCGGCATTGCTGATCGGGCGCGCGGCTTGATCGGCTTACGCAACCTGCTGTTCAAGCTCATCTTTTATGGCGGGTCGGTGCCGATTGTGTTGACCACCCCGATTTCGGCGCTGATCGGCTGGCACGCGCTGGTTGCGCACACGCATTTCTGGACGCGCTGGCACGGGTGGACGACGCGGCACATCTTGGGAATCTACCAACGGATCGAGGGCGCGCGCTTCGGTGATATGGCGTTTGGCGGCGCGCCGGTGCTGTACGCCGCCAAGCATCAGTCGATGTATGAGACGCTCGAACTCGGGCGGATGCTGCGCAACCCGGCGATCGTGATGAAACAGGAACTGGCTGACATTCCGGTGTGGGGCTGGTCGGCGCGGCGCTATGGCGTCATTGTCGTCGATCGTGAGGCGTCGGCTGGTGCCTTGCGGCGGATGTTGCGTGAGGCGCGCGCCGCGCTCGCGGCGAAGCGCTCGATCCTGATCTTCCCCGAGGGTACGCGCGTCTCCCCCGGCGAGCAGCCGGAATTGCGCGCGGGGTTTGCCGGGCTCTATCAGATGCTCAAAATCCCGGTGGTTCCGGTAGCGATCGACAGCGGTCTGGTATGGCCCAAAGACGGTCCCAAGGTCCCCGGCACCGTGACCTTCCGCTTCGGCGAGCCGATCCCACCCGGTCTGCCGCGCGAAGAGGCCGAGCGGCGAGTGCATGCCGCGATCAATGCGCTGGATGTGCCGCAGGGTTAGTCGTGCGTGCGGCCGAAATCGGGGGCGGGATCGTCCTGCCCCTGTTCGATGATGCCGCGGCGGATTGCGCGGGTCTTGCTGAACAGATCGAACAATTCGTCGCCCTTGCCCCAGCGGATTGCACGTTGCAGCGCGGAGAGATCCTCCGAAAAGCGTTGCAGCATCTCCAGCACCGCTTCGCGATTGGTGAGGAAGACGTCGCGCCACATCGTCGGATCGGAGGCGGCGATCCGCGTGAAATCGCGGAAACCGCCCGCCGAATATTTGATCACTTCCGATCGCGTCACTTCTTCCATGTCCGACGCGGTGCCGACGATCGTATAGGCGATGAGATGCGGCAAATGGCTGGTGATGGCGAGGACGCGGTCGTGATGATCGGGTGCCATCGTCTCGATCTCTGCGCCTAATTTGCGCCAGAAGTCGGCGACGCGCTCGATCGCCAATGGATCGGTCCCCTCGGGCGGAGTGAGGATGCACCAGCGTTTGTGGAACAGCGTGGCGAACCCGGCTTCGGGCCCTGATCGCTCAGTTCCGGCGACGGGATGGGCAGGGACGATCGTCGCGCCGGGTAGCGCCTCGGTAAGCGCGCGGACGACCTCTGCCTTGCAACTGCCGACGTCGCTGACCACCGCGTCGGCGGGGAGATCGTCCGCAAACGCCGCCGCCGCCGCGCCCATCGCGCCAACCGGGACGCACAGGATGACGAGATCGGCGTCGATAACGCTCGCACCACTGCTATCCGCGACATCGTCGAACAGCTGAAGCGCATCCGCCGTTGCGCGGACGTCGGGGTCCGCATCATAGCCGGTCAGCCGCACCGTCGGCATGCTCGCGCGGGTGGCGCGCGCGATCGACGATCCGATCAGGCCGATGCCGATGATGGTGACGCGGGCGAAGGGCAGCATGGCGGGCCGTGTGGCGGATGCTCCTCCTTAAGGCAAGCTGGCGTTCCGCCGCGCGCCTGCTAGGAGGCGGCAGCAGGAGACGGGAATGCGGGGAAGCGATACGGTCTGGCGCGCGCTAGCGACGGCGCGGCGGGCCAATCTGGCGGCAAGCGGCCAAGCCGCGCCGGTGTCGGGCGAGACCGGGCAGACGCGGCGCGCGGTATTGCTCGCGCTCGGGGCGAGTGGGGCAGCGGCAGCCCTGCCGCATCCGTCCTTCGCCGCCGCGCCGAGCGGCCCGGTCGCGATCATCGGCGGGGGCATCGCGGGTCTCACCGCGCTGTGGCACCTGACCCAGGCCGGAATCGATGCGCATTTGTACGAAGCGCGCGCGCGGCTTGGCGGGCGGGTCTACACTGCGCGCGAAAAGGGCAGGCCGACGCTCGAGGCAGGCGGGCAGCTCGTCAACACCGATCATGCCGACATGAAGACGCTTTTGCGCGAATTCGGCATAGCATTGATCGATCGCAAAGGGGCGCCGCACCGCACGATGATCCTCGCCGATGGCAAGGAAGTGCCAGAAGGCAAGCTCGCCAGCGCGCTGCGCGGGATCGCCGGGCAGATCGACGCGGATTCGGTGCGGCTCGACCAGGATTATGCGAGCGTCGCGACCGAACTCGATCGGCTGAGCTTTACCACGTATCTCGACAAGCATGCGGCGCTTATTCCGGAGCCGTGGGTGCGCCATTTGATGGAGGCGACCGCGCGGACCGAATATGGCGTCGAGCCGGAGGCCGCATCGGCGATCGAACTGGTGTTCAATTTGCCGGCGATCAACGGGCGGCGGATCGATATTCTCAGCCGCAGCGACGAACGCTATCTGATCGCGGGCGGCAGCAGCACGCTGATCGACGCCATGGCGGCGCGCCTGCGCGACCGGATCCAGACCAACCGCCGCGTCGTGCGGGTCGACCCATTCGGGTCCGGTGCGCGGCTGGTGTTTGCCGATGGCAAGACGGTGGATGCGGCGAATGTAATCGTGACCACGCCCGCCTCGATCACGCGGAAAATCGATTTCCGCGTGCCCCTGCCGCCGCTGTGGCGACGCTTCATCGCCGAAGTCGGCCTTGGCGCGAATATGAAGGTGCAAGCTGGCATGACCGCGCGCCCATGGGACAAAGCGATCGGGCGTGGCGGGGAGGTATGGCAGACCAAGCCGGGGGCTGGCGTGGCGAGCGGCTGGGACGGGAGCGTGCGCGGCGGTACCGCGACGGGCGATGTATGGACCTGGTTCCTCGGCGGCGCGGAGGTGGCTCCCGCCGACGTGCCAGAGCCGGGCGTGCTCGCGCGCAAGTTTGCAGCGCAGGCCGAAAGCGCGATTATTGGCATGACCGCTGCAACGGGCGCGTTCGCGCGGCGCACCAATTGGCACCGGGACCCAATGGCGATGGGGGCCTATGTCAATTTCCGCCCCGGCCAGCTGACGCGTTTCGGGCGGCTGATCTGGACCGAGATCGACGGCATTGCCAAGGCACCGGTCGGCGCGGGGCCGGTGCTCTTCGCGGGCGAGCACCTCTCCGATGCCTATCCCGGCTATATGAACGGCAGCGCGCAGACCGGGCGGCTCGCCGCGTCGACCATCATCGCAAGTCGGGCGAATGCGCGGCGCTTGAGTTGAACGGCGCTTGATCCTAACCCCCGCGCGATGACCGAGGATGTTCGTTTTGGGCTCGCCCGCCATGTGATTTTGCCGGGGCCGCTGCGGCTCGATGGCGGGGCGTTGCTGTCGCCGGTCGAGATCGCTTACGAAACCTATGGCAGACTGAACGCCGACACTTCGAATGCGGTGCTGATCTGCCATGCGCTGACCGGCGACCAGCACGTCGCCAGCCCGCATCCGGTAACCGGCAAGCCCGGTTGGTGGACGCGGATGGTCGGGCCGGGGAAACCGATCGATCCGGCGCGGCATTTCATCGTCTGTGCCAATGTGCTGGGCAGTTGCATGGGGTCGTCGGGGCCAGCGACGGTCAATCCGGCGACGGGCGCGCCATGGGGCATGGCTTTCCCGGTGATCACGATCCGCGACATGGTGCGCGCCCAGGCGCTGCTGCTCGATCATCTCGGCATTGCTACGCTGGCGGCGGTCGTCGGCGGGTCGATGGGCGGGATGCAAGCGCTGAGCTGGCCTGCGACCTTCCCCGAACGCGTCCGGGCCGCCGTGGTGATTGCCTCGACCGCGCGGCACACCGCGCAGAACATCGCCTTTCACGAAGTCGGCCGCCAAGCGGTGATGGCCGATCCGAAATGGCGGGGTGGCGCCTATTACGATCTGGGCGATCCGCCCGCTGCCGGGCTCGCCGTCGCGCGGATGGCGGCGCATATCACCTATCTGTCCGAGGCTGGCCTGACCGAGAAATTCGGCCGCAGACTGCAAGCGCGGCCCGACCGGCCTGACGGCGCGATCAGCTTCGGCTTCGATGCCGATTTCCAGATCGAAAGCTATTTGCGGCACCAGGGAATCAGCTTCGTCGACCGCTTCGATGCGAATTCGTACCTCTATATCACGCGCGCGATGGATTATTTCGATTTGGGCGGCGAGCATAATGGGCATCTTGCCAACGCCTTTCGCGCGACCAAGGCGCGTTTCTGCCTGGTGAGCTTCGATACCGACTGGCTCTATCCGACCGCTGAGTCGCGCGCGATTGTCCATGCGCTTAACGCGGCGGGCGCACCGGTCAGCTTCGTCGAACTGTCGAGCCCTTATGGCCACGATGCGTTTTTGCTCGATGCGCCTGAGATGAATCGGGTGGTCGACGGGTTCTTGAGGGCGGGGGAATGAGTCTAAGGCGTTTCGCTTCGATCGTGGTGGGGGTTCTGCTTGTCACCGCCTGCAATATGGATGCGCGTGCCAATCTTCCGGTCGCCGCCGGTCAGTCGGCGTCAGTCGACCAAGCGCTGGGAGCAGCCCGCGCCTGCGGCATTTTTCACGCTCGGATCGATCCGCTGGACGACACAACTTCGGTCTTGTTGATCGATCAAGATAGCGCTGTGCGTACGCGCACCTGCTTGTCACGCTGGACTGTGGCGCACGCCGCCCTGTTAGACGCGACCCTGTTGCGACAGGTCGAAGTGAGCCACGCACGATGACGCTGCGCCCCGACCTCGCGATTATCGCCGAGCATGTTGCGCCCGGCAGCCGGATCCTCGATGTCGGCTGCGGCGATGGCGCGTTGATGGCGGCTTTGCGCGACTCCAAGGGGGTTGATGCGCGCGGGCTCGAACTGGACGCGGGCAATGTCGCCGCCGCCGTCTCGCGCGGTCTGTCGGTGATTCAGGGGGATGCCGATCGCGATCTCGCCGAATATCCCGATGCGAGCTTCGACTATGCGATCCTCAGTCAGACGCTGCAGACCGCGCGCCGTCCCGATGTGGTGCTCGATCATTTGCTGCGGATCGGGCGGCAGGCGTTCGTGTCCTTCCCCAATTTCGCGCATTGGCGCGTGCGCATGTCGCTGTTGTGGGGCGGGCGCATGCCGGTGACACGGTTGCTGCCCGAACGCTGGTACGACACGCCCAACATCCACCACGTTACGGTCGACGATTTCCGCGCCTTCGTTGGCGAACGCGGGATAGAGGTCGAGGGCGCTTGGTTCCTGTCGGGCGACCAGCGCACTACGTCGGCTGCGGCTAACATTTTGGCCGAACACGCTGTTTTCCGCTTGCGGAAAGTTGAGCGAGATTAACGAACCGAAGGGGAGGACGCGGGGTTAGCACGACCTCTAGTCTTTCGGAATTCCGATACCGTCAGTTCAGAACGGCACGTCGTCGTCGAGATCGTCCGCAAAGCCGCCACGCGTCGCGCCACCTGCCGGAGCCCCGCCGCCACGCGCCGCGCCACTGCGATTGCCGCCGCCATAGCCGCCGCTTGAGCCGCCCCCGAAATCGTCATTACCGCCGAAATCGTCGCGCGCGCCGCCACCACCGCCGCCAGCGCTGCCACCGGGCGCGCCGTCGAGCATCGTCAGCACGCCGTTAAAGCCCTGCAGCACCACTTCGGTCGAATAGCGATCCTGCCCTTGCGCGTCCTGCCATTTGCGGGTCTTGAGCTGGCCCTCGATATAGACTTTCGAGCCCTTGCGCAGATAGCGCTCGGCGACGTTGCCCAGCGCCTCGTTGAAAATCGCGACCGAATGCCATTCGGTTTGCTCCTTGCGCTCGCCGGTATTCTTGTCCTTCCACGATTCGGATGTGGCGATGCGCAAATTGACGACCTTGCCGCCATTCTGGAAGCTCTTGCTCTCCGGGTCGCGGCCGAGATTGCCGACGATGATGACCTTGTTGACGCTGCCCGCCATATCGAGTTTCCCTAAAGTCCGAGTCCGATCGCGGCCCAATAGGTCGCTCCTGCTGCGATGTAAGCGAGCGCGAACAAATAGCCAACCATGAAGGCGGGCCATTTCCAGCCATTGGTCTCCCGCCGTGTCACCGCGATCGTGGAAATGCACTGCGGCGCGAACACAAACCACATCAGGAAGGCGAGCGCCGTCGGCAGCGACCAGCGCGCCTGCAAATTGCGGCGCAATTGCCCATCGCCGCGCGGATCATCGGGATTGTCGATCGAATAGACCGTCGCAATCGCGCCGACCGCCGCCTCGCGCGCGGCCATCGCGGGCAGCAAAGCGAGCGCGATATCATGGTTAAAGCCGATCGGGCGCACCACGACCTCGATCCCCGACGCAATCCGCCCGGCAATCGAATATTCGCTTTGCTTCTGCCCCGCAGGCGCGACCGGATAGCTCGCCAGTGCCCAGAGCAATACGATCGTCAGCGCGATCGTGGTGCCGGCGCGTTTCAGGAAAATCTCGGCGCGGCTCCACAGGCCGATCGCGACGTCGCGCAGCCGCGGCATCTGATATTTCGGCATTTCCATCATAAAGCCCGACGAAACACCCGCGGTCACCGTCCGCCGCAGCACCAGCGCGACGACGAACGCGCCGACCAGACCCATGATGTACAAAGCGAACATCACCAGCCCTTGCAAGCCGACGAACGGCAGCACGCGGGTGTCGGGGATCAGCGCGCCGATCACCAGCGTATAGACCGGCAGCCGCGCCGAACAGGTCATCAAAGGGGCGATCAGGATCGTGGTCAGCCGGTCCTTCTCATCCTCGATCGTGCGCGTCGCCATGATGCCGGGAACGGCGCAGGCGAAGCTCGACAGCAACGGGATGAACGCCCGCCCCGACAGGCCGACGCTCGCCATCACGCGGTCCATCAGGAAGGCGGCGCGGACCATATAGCCCGATGCCTCGAGCACGAGGATGAAGGCGAACAGGATCAATATCTGCGGCAGGAACACGATCACCGCACCGACGCCCGCAATTAGGCCATCGGTCAGCAGCGAGCGCAGCGGCGTATCGGGCAGCGTCGCGCGGATCGACGCTTGTGCCCAGGCGAATCCCGCGCTGATCGCGTCGGCGGGGACGGTCGCCCAGCTGAACACTGCCTGGAACATCGTGAACAGGATGACCATCAGCAGCAGCACGCCCCAGACCGGATGGAGCGCGACCGAATCGAGCGCATGCGTCCAGCGCCGCACGGGCGCCTCGGACACCGTCGCCGCCACCGCGATTTTCCGCGCACGGCGTTGCAGCGTGACGATATCCTCCCCGATTGCCGGATCGCTCGGGCGTAGCCGGATCGCGGCGGTCTCAAGGATCAGGCCGCCGAGCGTCGCCTTCAGTTCGTCGAGCCCGCGCCGCCGGACCGCGACCGTCGGGATCACCGGTACGCCCAGCTCCTGCGACAGAATTGCCGGGTCGAGCGTCAGGCCGTCCCGTTCCGCGAGATCGATCATGTTGAGCGCGACTACCACCGGCAGCCCGAGCGCGATCAATTGCAGCGCAAAGCGCAGATGGTTGTCGAGATTGGCGGCATCGACCACCACGATCAGCGCGTCGGGCAGACGCTCGCCGACTTGCGTTCCTGTAACCACGTCGCGCGTCACGCGCTCGTCGGGGCTGGACGGCTCGAGGCTATAGGCACCGGGCAGATCGACCAGTTCCACGACACGGCCATCGGGCAGGACGAGCTTGCCGGAATGGCGTTCGACCGTGACGCCGGGATAATTACCCACCTTCTGCCGCGCGCCGGTCAGCGCATTGAACAGCGCGCTCTTGCCGGCATTGGGGTTGCCGACCAGCGCCACCAGCGGCGTGCCTGTCATTTACTGGGGAACGGGAGAGACGAAAATCGCACCCGCTACTGCGCGGCGGAGCGCAACGGTCATGCGGCCGATCCGGCACGCGATTGGCCCTTTGCCGAGGCTGGCGCGGTGCAGCACTTCGACGCCGACGCCTTCATCGAAACCGAGTTCGCGCAGGCGCCGTGCTTCCGGGGTCGAGAGATGCGACCAATCGATCGCCGCGACGGTCGCGCATTGCCGCTGCGGCAGCGATTCGAGGCTGAGGGGGGGGTTCACGGGACTCGACATATCCATGCTGCGACTGATTATCAATAACGGCAGGGCGACGCCAGCGTTAAATGCGAATCATTCTCACACCGCTGGATAGCGCAGCCGCCCGATGAAGCGCGACAGGCTGGGCCGAAGCGCGCTTTGGCCGATCAGGCTGGCCTTGGCCTTTTCGAAGCGCATGATCCCCTCGATCCTGCGACCAAGGAACGCGCTGGTATCGGCATGGCCGTCGCTTTCATCGTCGAGGAAGACGGCAAGCGTGGCGGCATAGACGCCGGCGAGGATCGTGCGCTTGGTATAATGGTTGTAATCGGTCGCCGTGTCGCCCGCCGCGCGCCACATCATATCGGCGGCGCGCCAACCGAGCTTGACGCCGCGCAGCGCGTTCTGCGGGAGGGCGAGGATCGCCAGCGCGCGGCGCAACGCCTCGCGATTGGGGGCGGTCTCAGTTAGGCGCGCTTCGACTAGGGCCGTGATCTTCGCGCGAATTTTCATCGCGGCCAGCCGTTCGGGCGGAAGCTGTGCCAGCATCGCGGCATCGATTGCCGCAAACCACGCGTCGATCATCTCGACCGCGCCGCCGGGAAAGGCGAGCCGCGCGACATCGCGATCGACGCCCGCGCTATCCGCCGCCAGATCGCGGGCGTCGTCGCCCCAGCCGTCGAACCCGGCATTGGCGGCGATGGCGGGAGCGAGCGCGAGGCGGATTTCATCGAGCGTGGCGTCGGCGAGCGCCGATTCTGTCATGGTGTTGGTCATGATCCGAACTTAGGCGCGCGGGCGGCGGCTGACCAGTACCAGCGCAACGGCGACGCACATCGCGCCGATCAGATCGGCCAAGCCTAGTCGCTCATGATAGACGACCCAGCCGATCGTCCCCGCCACCACGGGTTGCGTCAGCAGCCCAAGCCCCACCGTTAAGGGCGGCAATCGGCCGAGCGCGTAGATCATCAGCCCCTGCCCGACGATCTGGCTGACCAACGCCAGCCCGATCAATGGCGTCCAGTCGGTCGGAAACAGCCGCTCCCCGAGCAGCAGCGCGAAGGCGAGTAGCGGCAGCACGCTCGCCAGCGTCGACAGCGCAAGCGCAGGCAGCGGTGCCATCGTCGTGCGCGCCCGCGCCATCAGGATAAAATAACCGGTGTAGAGGATGCCAGCGAGCAGGCAGAGCAAATCGCCCGCCAGATGGCGCGGATCGAGCTGATAGGAGCGCCCCATCAGCAGCGCCGCCCCGGCGGTCGCCAGTGCGAGCGCGATCCCCTGCAGCCGCGTCGGCCAGGCGCGCGCGATGAGGAAGCCGTAGATCGGGAACATCAGCGTCGCCGAATTGCCGAACAAGGTCGCATTGGCGAGCGTGGTGCGCACAATCCCGAGGTGCCAGCTGCCGAGATCGGCCGCAAAGCACAGTCCCCCGAGCGCGATCATCGTCCACAGCCCGCGCGACAGACCGCCGCCGTGTTTCTGGCTGGGCCGCCACCCGGTTGCGAGCGCCGCCGCGACCAGCACGGGTGCTGCCAGTGTGATCCGCCAAAAGGCCGAGGCGACCGGCCCGGTCTCGGACAGCCGCACGAACCACGGCCCGAAAGCGAGCGCGGCATTGGCGAGGATCAACGCCGCCAGTGGGAACAGCGATGTCGTTTCCGGCGCGACAGATTTTCTTGGGGGTACGGCTTCGTGCATGGCGCGCTGTAGCCTCCTATCTGTTAGACGTCAGGTAGCAAAACAAGACGGAGTTTCCATGCCCAGCCTTTTCGACCCGATCCAGCTCGGCGCAATCCACGCGTCCAACCGTATTCTGATGGCCCCGCTGACGCGCGGTCGTGCGACCAAGGAGGCGGTCCCGACCGAATTGATGATCGAATATTATACGCAGCGCGCCAGCGCCGGGCTGATCATCTCGGAGGCGACCGGGATCAGCCGCGAAGGGCTCGGCTGGCCGTTCGCGCCGGGGCTGTGGACCGATGAGCAGATCGAACATTGGAAGCCGGTGGTCGATTCGGTTCATGCGGCGGGCGGCAAGATCATGGTGCAGATGTGGCATATGGGCCGTCAGGTGCATTCTTCGGTGATCGGCGAGCAGCCGGTGTCGTCGTCGGCGACGCGCACCGCAGGCCAGGCGCATACCTACGAAGGCAAGCAGGATTTCGAAGTCGCGCGGCCGCTTGAGCTCGACGAGATTCCCCGTTTGCTCGCCGATTACGAGCATGCCACGAAGAACGCGCTGCGCGCCGGGTTCGACGGTGTGCAGATTCACGGCGCGAACGGTTATCTGATCGACCAGTTCCTGCGCGACAATGCCAATTTGCGCGATGACCGCTATGGCGGATCGATCGAGAACCGCATCCGCCTGATGCGCGAAGTGACCGAGCGCGTCGCGTCGGTGGCAGGGCCGGAGCGGACTTCGATCCGGCTGTCGCCCAATGGCGATTCGCAAGGGGTGGATGACAGCAATCCGATTGCGCTGTTCACTGCCGCGGCCAAGGCGCTGAACGAGATTGGCATCGCCTTCCTCGAATTGCGCGAGCCGGGGCCCAACGGTACGTTCGGGCGGACCGACGTACCCAAGGTCAGCCCGCAGATCCGCCAGGTCTTCTCGAAGCCGCTCGTATTGAACTCGGACTATACCACGGTCGAGGAAGCGCAGGTCGTGCTCGACGACGGGACGGCGGATGCGATCGCGTTCGGGCGCACCTTCCTCGCCAATCCCGATCTGCCCGAGCGGTTGCGGACCGGCGCGCCACTCAACCCCGGTAACCCGCGGACATGGTATAGTCAGGGGCCTGAGGGCTACACCGACTATCCGACGTTGGAGAGCGTTGCCGCCGAATGATCAGCCGAGCGGGACGAAGCGCAGCGGCAACCCATCCTTGGGGCGCGGAATTGGCCAGGCTTGCCAGTCCGCGCCCGAACCCTCGTCGAGCTCGATGCGGTAGCGGCTGAGCAATTGCGTCACGAGGATGCGGATTTGCATCGTCGCGAAGTGCAGCCCCAAGCACATGTGCGCGCCGCCGCCGAACGGGACCCAGGCATATTTGTGGCGTGCGCGGACCTTGTCTGGCGTGAAGCGCAGCGGATCGAAAATGTGGGGATCGGGCCACAGCTCGGGCATCGTATGGGTGTAGGCGACGCTGACGCTCACCGTGCTGCCCGCCGGAATGTGATAGCCGCCGAAATCGAACGCCTTTACCGCACGCCTGGGCAGCGAGGGCACGGGCGGGATCAGCCGGAGCGCTTCCTTGAACGCCATGTCGGTCAATTCGAGGCGGTCGAGCTGGCCGTACGGCAAGCCACCCGTATCGTTCAGCCCCAGTTCGGCGATTTCGGCACGCAGTTTCTCCTGCCACTCAGGGTTGCGCCCGAGCAGCATGATCAGGCTCGTCGCCGACGAGGTGATCGTGTCGTGCGCCGCCATCATCAGGAAATTCATATGATCGGCGATCGCGTCGGCGGACAGCTGCTCCCCGTCATCGCCCGTCGCGCGGCAAAATTGCGAGAAGAAATCCTGGCCGGTGCCCGTCCGGCGCGCAGGGATTTCGCGCTTGAACAGATCGATCAGATATTCGCGCGCCTTGACCCCTTTGCGCATTTGCGACCCCGGAAGTGGAATGCGGATCGGCGTGACCGAGGCTTGCACTTCATCGACGAATGCCTGGTTGATCCGCGTCGCTTCCTCGCCGAGCGGCATGCCGAGAAAGCTCTCGGCGGCGAGATCGAGCGTCAGTTCCTTGATCGCATCGTAGAATTTGAGCGGTTTGCCGCCCCAATCGGCCACCGTCCGCGCGATCCCGGCATTGAGCGTCTCGGCATAATGCCGCATCGGTTCGGGCTTGAACGCGACCGCCATCACGCGACGGTCGGCGCGGTGCTTGTCGAAGTCCATCAGCATCAGCCCACGCGGGAACAGCAAGTTGAGCAGCGGCCCCCAGCCTTGTTCGGACGAAAAGACGCGGTCACGGTCGAACAGGACCAGCTCGTTCGCCTCGGGGCCCATCATGCTCACGGTCGGCCCGCCAAACGCATTGTTGCGAAAGATCGGGCCATAGGTGTCGATCATGCGATGCCCGAAACCGACCGGATCCTTGAGCATGCGAAAGGTGTTGCCGACGAAAGGCAGCCCATCCTCGCCCGGAATCGCGTGGATCGCCGACTGCTTCTGCGGCGGCAGCCAATGCGGATTGGCTTTATGGGTGTGGGCGTAGGCCATCATCGCGCTCCTGCTTACTGACACCCGTATAAGTAAGCGTGCCTATGGTGGGAAGAGCGCGCGTGCCGACCTTGTTCCGCTCGTAAATTTCGCGAACCCGCTTGTGCTCCTGCGAAGGCAGGAGCCTTGGATCTCGCGTACTTTTGGAGGTTGGCTTGCTAAACCCAGAGCTCCTGCCTGCGCGGGAACACGGCGGGCTTTCGACCGGAGCCCTTACCTCAGCCGAAGCGTGCTTTCAGCGCCAGCATCGCCAGCGCCGCCTGCGCCGCGCCGCCGCCCTTGTCGAGCTGCGCGGGGTCGGCGCGGACGATCGCTTGCGCCTCATTCTCGGTCGTCAGAATGCCGTTGCCGATCGCCAGACCATCCATCGACAGCGCCATGATGCCGCGTGCGCTTTCGCCTGCGACGATTTCGAAATGGTAGGTCTCGCCGCGGATCACGACGCCCAAGGCGACGAAGGCATCATAGGCACCGCTGTCGGCCGCCAAGGCGATCGCGCCGGGGACTTCGAGCGCGCCGGGCACCGTGATCGTCTCATGCGCATGCCCGGCCGCCTCGATCGCGGCACGCGCGCCTTCCAGCAGCATGTCGTTCAAATGGTCGTAGAAACGCGCTTCGACGATCAGCAATTTGGCCACGCTTATTCCCCCCCCGTGCCGGGAATCGCGCGTTCGTCGACGATCGACAGGCCATAGCCTTCGAGTCCGACCAGCGCGTGGTGTGTGTTGGTCAGCAGCACCATTTCCTCGACACCCAGCTCGGCGAGAATTTGTGCGCCGACGCCGTAATCGCGCAGTTCCTCGACCTCTGGCGCGCCCGCGCCCTTGCCTTCGCTGCGGAGTTTCATGAACCGCGTCACCGAATCCTTCATCGGGCGGTTGATGACGACGATGACGCCGGCCCCTTCCTCGGCGATCAGTTCCATCGAGCGCGAGAGCAGGCCGGAACGTTCGGATTGCTCGCCAAACATGTCGACGAAATAGGAAGCGGTATGCATCCGCACCAGCGTCGGCCTGGCAGGGTCGATCTTGCCCTTGACCAGCGCGATCGTCTCTTCGCCGGTCGCCTTGTTGAAGAAGGTCATCGCCTTCCACTGCCCGCCCCATTTCGAGTCGAACGCCATTTCCGCGCGCTTTTCGACCAGATGATCGTGGCGACGGCGATAGGCGATCAAATCGCGGATCGTGCCGATCTTCAAATTGTGGAGCTGCGCAAAGGCGACGAGGTCATCGAGGCGGCTCATCGTGCCATCCTCGTTCATGATCTCGCAAATCACGCCCGACGGGTTCAATCCGGCGAGGCGCGAGACATCGACCGCCGCCTCGGTATGGCCGGCGCGCACGAGCACGCCGCCGTCGCGCGCAACGAGCGGGAAGACGTGGCCGGGGGTGACGATCTCCTCCTTGCCCTTCGACGCATCGATCGCGACCGAGATGGTGCGCGCGCGGTCGGCGGCGGAAATGCCGGTGGTGACGCCGTCGCGTGCCTCGATCGAGGTGGTGAAGGCGGTTTCGTGGCGCGTGCCATTGTGGCGGCTCATCAGGTCGAGGCCGAGCTCATCGACGCGGCGCTTACTCAGCGCAAGGCAGATCAGACCACGACCATGCCTGGCCATGAAATTGATCTTTTCGGGCGTTGCCATTTGCGCCGGGATGACGAGATCGCCCTCATTCTCGCGGTCTTCATCATCGACCAGGATGAACATGCGGCCGTTCTTGGCCTCATCGATCAAATCCTCGGGCGAAGACAGGAAGCCGTGGCGGAGCCGGGCGAGTTCAGGCTTTGGCACGATAATGCTCCATCCGTTTCAAATAGCGGGCAAGGACGTCGATTTCGATGTTGACCGCCTGCCCAATTTCGACGCTGTCGAATGTGGTGACGGCGGCGGTGTGCGGAATGATGTTCACGCCGATCGTTACATGGGAGTCGTCGTCCTCGACCTCGTTGACGGTGAGCGAGACGCCGTCAAGCGTGACCGATCCCTTTGCGGCGATGAAAGGCGCGATGTCGGTCCCGGCGGCGATTCGCACGCGCTTCGAACCGCCCTCATCCACGATCGAGACGATCTCGCCGATGCCATCGACATGGCCCGTCACGATATGCCCGCCCAGTTCCTCGCCCAATCGTAATGCGCGCTCAAGATTAAGGCGCTTGTCGACCGTCCATTGCCCTTGAGCGGTGCGGCTGATCGTTTCGCCAGAGACGTCTACCGCGAACCAGTTCGGCCCCGTGTCGATGACCGTAAGGCACACGCCCGAACAGGAAATCGACGCGCCGAGATCGATCGTCGTCGTGTCATACGCGGTTTCGACCACCACGCGCGTGTCGGCGACGGATTCGACACTGGTGATGCGACCGACGTCGGTAATGATACCCGTGAACATAGGTTTTGGTTTATCCTTTGCCGCCATCCCCGGGCGCAAAACCGGTTCCCACTTTTGCTGGGACGGCGGAGTCCCTTACGCGCTCGTAAACCTCGAGCCGGTCGCTGCCAAGGGTGCGCGCGTCGCTGATCCGCCAGCGGCCATGCGACGCTGCCAGATCGGTGAGACCGATGTCGGGTAAGGTGCGCCCGCCGCCGATCAGGATCGGCGCGCGGTAGAGCAAGAGCCGATCGACGAGATCGGCGGCGAGGAACGACGCTGCCGTCGTCGTGCCGCCTTCGACGAGTAGATGATCGACGCCGTCGAGCATCGCGATATCCTGCGGGGCGGCGATTTGCTCCCAGCCTTCGGATGGCGTCCGCGATAGCACGATACGGCGCGGCGAACGCGCCTCCAGCCCCGCGAGGCGCACATCGAGCGCCGGATCGTCGGCCTCGAGCGTACCCCGCCCGACCAGGATCGCCTCATGCCGCGCGCGTTCGAGGTGCGCATGCGCGCGCGCTTCGGGCCCGGTGATCCATTTGCTGACGCCCGATCCAAGCGCGGTCGCCCCGTCGAGCGAGAGTGCCAGCTTGAGCGTGACATGGGGCCGTCCGAGCGCGCGCCGCGTGAGGAACCCGGCCATGGCGGACCGCGCTTCATTGGCGCAGGTGCCGACATCGACCGCGATTCCCGCCTCGCGCAACCGCGATACACCGCTGCCATCGGTGCGCGGATCGGGATCGCCGAGCGCGATGACGACGCGCGCGACATTCGCCAATTGCAGCAAATCGCTGCAGGCCGGCCCGCGTACCGAGACGTGCGCGCAGGGTTCGAGCGTCGTATAGACAGTCGCGCCGCGCGACTTTTCGCCGGCCTCGGCCAGTGCCATCGCCTCGGCATGCGGACGCCCGCCGGGTTGCGTCCAGCCGCGCCCGACGACGCGGCCCCCGGATCCTGCATCGTTCACGATGACGCAGCCGACATTGGGATTGGGGGCGCTGCGCCCGCGCCCGCGCGCTCCCAGCGCCAGCGCCGCGCCCATCCAGCGCGCGTCGCCCATCTTTAAATCCCGAAAGATTTTAGAGTGTTATCTAGTTTTTTCAGCTGCGCCTTGCGCTCGGCCTGGAGCCGTTTGAGTTCCTGCTCGCGCCGCGTCTGCTCGATCCCGTCGATCTTCTGTTGTGCGATGATCTCGGCATCGGTGCGATCCGCGCGCCATTGCTGCACATAGATGATGTCGCGGTGATAAGCTGGCTTGGGCATACGCGACACGTCGAGCGTGCCCATAATCATCGTGTAGCTCATCACCGCAGCAAGCGCCATGAAGCCGAGCTGATGCGGCCGCCGCGTGACGAGATAGGTCCGCAGGTCGCGATAGGCGCGAACGGGAGAGAAATACTGCCGAAGGTTCATGCGCCGGAAGATAGGCGCGGCGGGCGAGCGATGCCAGTCCCCACCGCCGCGCCGCGCCGCGTCACTCCTCATCGAGCACGAAGCGGACGGCCATCGTATGCCATGCCTCGATCGCGACGCCGTCCTTGGTGCCGGGCTTGAAGCGCCATTTGGCGAGCGCTTGCTTGCGCGTTGCCTCGAAGAAGGATGCGCTTGCCGCGCTGACTTGCTCGACGTCTTTCACCCGCCCATCGATGCCGATCAACACGCGCACGACGACGCGACCCTCGCGCTCGCCCAGACGCATGTCGCTTGGGTAAGCGGGCTGGAAACTGTCGCTATAGCGCGAATCGAGCGTGGGGCCGCGCAGGACGGGCGTGTGCGGCGGGATGATCGTCCCAATGTCGTCCCCGGTGCCTGCGGTGAAGGTGTTCGGGGGTGGCAAATCGATAGCCACGCCGGTGTCCGCGCCGGGCGCAAGCGTCACGGTCGGTTTCGTCATATCGACCGGATCGCGTTGTGGCGTGCTGACGGGCTTGGTGACCTTGATCTCCGGCTTCTGCCTTTCGATCTCCGGCGGATCCGGGGTAATCGGAATCAACCGTATCTTGAGCACCGTTTCGATTTGCCGGGTGATATTAGGGGTCGCGAGCGTCAGGCCGAACGCAATCACACCGCACATGGCAAGCGACAGCGTTACTCCGGCTGGATCGAGTCCGCGCCGGTGGGAATAGCGATCTACATACATCGTCCATCTCCATCTATACCGCCCGATCGTATGCCGGGCACGCAGTAGATGTTACATCATTACATCACCGATGCAAGAGATAATGTATCATGTCAAAAAGGCTAGGCGGAGAGGCGTGAAATGACCCGCGCCTGCCCGATCAGCGGGAGCAAGGCCTTCATGTCGGGGCCATGGTCGCGCGCCGTGAGCGCGCGGCGCAGCGGCAGGAACAGCGCCTTTCCGCTACGTCCCGTTTCCGCCCTCAACGCGGCGGTGAGGCCGTGCCACGGGTCGTTGTCCCACGGAATCGTGCCGGCGATTCGCGCTGCGGCGGCGAGGAAGTCCGCATCGGCGGGGTCGCGCGTCGCATCGATCGGGCCTTCGATCACGCCCCACCATTCGGCCGCTTCGGCGACGGTCGCGAGATTGGGGCGCACCGCATCCCACTCCGCCGCGCCCATGCCGTCCGGCAATCGCGCCGCGACCGCGTCGAAGCCAAGCTGGTGGACGATCTTGGCGTTCAGCCCGGCAAGCTCAGTCTCGTCGAACCGCGCCGGTGCGCGCCCGAAGGCGCCAAAGTCGAAGGTTTCGACCAACGCCGCATGGTCGATCAGTGGTTCAACCGGCAAGCTCGTCCCGATCCGCGCGAGCAAGGCGCGTACCGCCGCCGGTTCGATCCCGATCTCGCGGAAATGCTCGACGCCGAGCGAGCCGAGCCGCTTCGACAATTTGCCCTCGGTCCCGACCAGCAACGCCTCATGCGCGAAAGCGGGTGGCGCGGACCCCATCGCGGCGAACATCTGCAACTGCAGCGCGGTGTTCGACACATGGTCCTCACCGCGCACGACATGGGTGATGCCCATTTCCATGTCGTCGATCGCCGAGGGGAGCATATAGAGCCAGGAGCCATCGGCGCGGCGGATGACGGGGTCGCTCATCGTCGCGGGATCGAGTTTCTGCGGGCCGCGAATGAGGTCGTCCCATACGATCGGCGCAGCATGATCGAGCTTGAAGCGCCAGTGCGGCATGACGCCATCCGCTTCCAGCGTGGCGCGATCGGCGTCGCTGAGCGCGAGTGCCGCGCGATCGTAGATCGGCGGCAAGCCCCGCCCTGCCGCGATCTTGCGCTTCAGGTCGAGTTCCTGCCCCGTCTCATAGGCGGGATAAATCCGCCCGGCGTCACGAAGTTCCCGGAAGCGTGCCTCGTACAATGCAAAGCGCGCCGACTGTCGCGCCTCGCCATCGGGGACGAGGCCCAGCCAGTTAAGATCGGCGCGGATACCCTCGACGAAACGCTCTTCGCTCCGCGCCGCGTCAGTATCGTCGATCCGCAGCCAGAACTCGCCGCCATTTTTGCGCGCCCACAGCCAGCAATGCAGCGCGGTGCGGATATTGCCGACATGCAGCATGCCGGTGGGCGAGGGGGCGAAACGGGTGCGGATGGTCACGGGGTCAAGACTTTCAAACCAAGCAGCTCGGCTGCGCGACGGAGGGGACCATCTCCGGTCAACAACGGCGCATCGAGCCGCTGTGCCAGTAAAGCGTAGGTCGCGTCATAGGCACTAAGTCCCGTACGAAGCGCCAAATCGACGACGATAGCGATCGGAGGATCGAGCGCGATATGAACGGCGCTCCGCATCGCCTCGGCAGCAAGCAACGTCTCATCCCGTTCGGCATCAGCAAGGCGACCACGACGACAGGCGGTGCGGATCAGGCTAGCGATCTCGGCGGGCCAGATCGACGGCACGTGCACCGGATTGGTGCGACATACAGATCTGGCGAAATCGGCGAAGGGACCCGCTTCGTCTGCTAACAGGAATGCGCCGACCGCCGATGCATCAGCAATCACCATCATCGACGGCCCTCGTCGATCCATTCGCGTATCTCCGCCGATGTGGTCGGGCCATACTTAGCCTTTATGCGCTGACCGAGATGGTACAGCGCATCGACCGCAGCCCGTTGCCGAGCCATGCGATCTTCCTCGACCGGCACCAGCTTCATGTAATCGCGCCCGTGACGCGTGATAACAATGTCTTCACCGGCCTCGGCAGCGGCCATGATCTCCGACATCTTGTCCTTGAACTGTGCGATGGGGACGTGGCGCATTTCAGTCTCCGAATTATGGCCAGATTTATAGCCCAAGTTTCGCATCGGCACAATCACACCATTGCGTTCGTTTCCCCCGAGATTAAGAGGGCGCTCGAATACAGGGGTCGCCCACCATGAAACTGATGACCGGCAATTCCAATCTGCCGCTGGCGCGTGATGTCGCGGCGTATCTCGAGCTGCCCCTCACCGACGCGCTGGTCCGGCGTTTTGCCGATGAGGAGATTTTCGTCGAGATCCAGGAGAATGTCCGCGGCGAGGATGTGTTCGTGCTGCAATCGACGAGCTATCCGGCGAATGACAATCTCATGGAATTGCTGATCTGCATCGACGCGCTGCGGCGTTCGTCGGCCAAGCGCATCACCGCCGTCATCCCCTATTTCGGCTATGCCCGGCAGGACCGCAAGTCGGGGTCGCGCACGCCCATCTCGGCCAAATTGGTCGCCAACCTCATTACCATGGCGGGCGCCAATCGCGTCTTGTCGGTCGATCTCCACGCCGGGCAGATTCAGGGATTTTTCGATATCCCGACCGATAACCTTTTTGCCGCCCCCGTCATCGCGGCGGACATTCAGACGCGTTACAGCAGGCGCAATCTGATGGTCGTCTCGCCCGATGTCGGCGGCGTGGTGAGCGCGCGCGCACTTGCCCAGCGGCTCGACAATGCGCCGCTCGCGATCGTCGACAAACGGCGCGAGCGGGCGGGCGAATCCGAGGTTATGAACATCATCGGCGAGGTCGAGGGGCGCTTCTGCATCCTGATCGACGATATCGTCGATTCAGGGGGAACGCTGTGTAATGCCGCCGCTGCGCTCAAGGAAGCGGGCGCGGCGGGGGTCGCGGCGTACATCACGCACGGCGTGCTGTCGGGCGGCGCGGTAGCAAGAGTCGAGGGTTCGGTGCTCGAGGAACTGGTGATCACCGATTCGATCGGCAGCCACGATGTCATCGCGGCGTCGACGAAAATCCGCCACCTGACCATCGCGCCGCTGCTCGCCGAGGCGATTAGGCGGATTGCGGATGAGAGTTCGGTGTCGTCACTGTTTGATTAGGGCGAGGACTGGCCATGCTTTCGGTATTTCTCGTGGCGGCGGCCTTACAGATTGGCGCTGCGGCCGCGCAGATGCCGGAGGACTCGCCAGCGGTCACCGCAGCAAAGGCGAACCGTGCGTCGATGAAGACCGCGCCTTTCTATACGCGGGAGCCGGACACGGTCGTGCCGGAAGATGCGAAGGTGCGCGGCGAACATGGCGAGGTCTCTGTGTCAGGCATCGTGGATGTCGATGGGCGGTTCATGGAAACGCGCGTCAAATCGACCAGCCGTTCCGACCGAATCGATGCGGCCGCGCTCCGCGCTGCTCAGAAGGCGCGCTTTTCACCTGCGCAAGGCAGCGATGGTCGCCCGCTCCCCGTCCATGTTTCCGTAAAGTTCAATTTCGACAATGCCGCGTCGCTCGATGGAAAAGCCTTTCGCTCCTATCGCTGCGCGCAATTCCTGCGGGATCAACAGTGGTGGAAGCAGGCCTGGCCGGAGCGGCCGCAGGATAAGTTCGGCAATTTGCTGGCTGGAATGCTGATTTCGTCGGCGGGAACGCGGCCCGAAGCGCTTCAGCGGAATGCCGAACGGTTCGACGCTATCTGGAAGGTTACGTTTGATCAGTGCCGCACCAAGCCGAATGCCTCGGTCGTTGACACCTTCTTTGCCGCTTCCCGTTAGCCGGGGCGCATAGCGGCTGAGCGTGCGATCCCTAAGCCCGCTCGACCATGCGACCCGATCCGTCCTGTGCGCCCGCCGGGCGTACGCCGTCGAGGCCGCGCCGCTTCAGCTCCGCCTTCAGCACTTCGGGCTTGGGCGCATAGATGAAGCCGAAACTGACCGTGCCGTGCTTGGTGCCGACGACATGGTGCAGCCGGTGCGCCTGGACGATGCGCTTCATATAGCTCCAGCGCGGGACGTATCCCGTTTCCAGCCGCCGGTGGACGATGATGTCGTGAAAGCCGAGATAGATCGCGCCATATCCCGCAATCCCCGCGCCGATCCAAGTCGCCCAATCGCCGGTCGTCCCGCTCGTCCCCAACACCAGCAGCACGATCGACGGCGTCGCGAAGATCACGAAATACCAGTCGTTCCTTTCCCAAAAACCGGTGCGCGCGCGGTGGTGGCTTTCGTGGAGGAACCAGCCGAAACCGTGCATCACCCAGCGGTGCACGACATAAGCGAACACCTCCATCGCAGCGATGGTGGCGAAAAAGGTCAGCAAGCCAATTGTCCAGGACATGCGCTCGATATAGCATCGCGCGCACGATATGCGACCCTTCTTAGCCCTTTTTGCGTGTGCCGCGCTGGCGGCATGTTCGACGCCGGAAACACTGACCCGATCCGGGTTGGTCAGCGCGGGAATTCCCAAGCCGATCGCCGCATGCATGGCCGGGCGGATGGTCGATCGGCTGTCGCTGTTGCAACTCCGTCGGCTGGCTGGGCTCGGCAAGGCGCAGCGGTCGCGCGATCTCGATCAGTTCCTGTACCGCGTGCGATCGCTGCGCGACCCGGAGATCATCGCGGTCACGGGATCCTCGGCGGCGCTGTGCGCCAGCGGGCTGGCGCGCTGAGGGGGTGGATTCACGCCTCCCGCTGTGCTTAAGGCCAGCGCATCCCGATCTTTCGCAAAGGCCCCGCCCCATGAACATCCATGAATATCAGGCGAAGGAAGTGCTGGCGAAATACGGCGTGCCGGTGCCCGCAGGCTTTGCCGCGCTGACGGTCGACGAAGCCGTTGCCGCCGCCGCCAAGCTGCCCGGGCCGCTCTATGTGGTGAAGGCGCAAATCCATGCCGGCGGGCGCGGCAAGGGCAAGTTCAAGGAACTCGGCCCCGATGCCAAGGGCGGCGTGCGTCTGGCGCGCAGTGCCGAGGACGTCCGCGCGGCGGCGACCGACATGCTCGGCAACACGCTGGTGACGATCCAGACCGGTGAACATGGCAAGCAAGTCAACCGGCTCTACGTGACCGACGGCGTCGATATCGCCAAGGAATTCTACCTCGCTTTGCTCGTCAACCGCGCCACCGGGCGCGTCTCGATGGTCGCCTCGACCGAGGGCGGGATGGACATCGAAACCGTCGCGCATGACACGCCGGAAAAGATTCATTCGATCGACATCGATTGTGCGACCGGCTTTCAGCCGCATCACGGCCGCGCCGTTGCCGCAGCGCTCGAGCTGTCGGGCGATCTCGCCAAGCAAGCGGCGAACGTCGCGGCGAAGCTGTACGACGCCTTCCTCGGCACCGATGCCGAGCAGATCGAGATCAACCCGCTCGCCGTCACCGACGATGGGAAATTGATGGTGCTCGACGCCAAGGTCGCGTTCGATGGCAATGCGATGTTCCGCCACAAGGATCTGATGGAACTGCGCGACGAGACCGAGGAAGATCCGGCCGAGCTTGAAGCGAGCAAGTACGACCTCGCTTACATCAAGCTCGACGGCGACATCGGCTGCATGGTCAATGGCGCGGGCCTCGCCATGGCGACGATGGACATCATCAAGCTGAACGGCATGTTCCCCGCGAACTTCCTCGACGTCGGTGGTGGCGCGTCGAAAGAAAAGGTGACCGCGGCGTTCAAGATCATCCTCGCCGACCCGAACGTGAAGGGCATCCTCGTCAACATTTTCGGCGGCATCATGAAGTGCGACATCATCGCCGAGGGCATCGTCGCGGCGGCGAAGGAAGTGAATCTTTCGGTACCGCTTGTCGTCCGGCTCGAGGGCACCAATGTTCAGCAGGGCAAGGACATTCTGGCCAATTCGGGCCTCGCGATCGTCCCCGCCAATGATCTGGGCGATGCGGCGAAGAAGATTGTGGCCGAGGTGAAGGCGGCGGCGTGAGTGTTCTCTCTCCAGCGTTGACCGAATGCATCGATGCAATCGATGCTTCGCTAGAGCGCATAGAGGGCATTCTGGATGAGTCAGCGCGGCAGGGCGTAAAGTTCCGCTTGGAACTCGCAGCGCTGATGAAGCGGCTCGATGAGGTTAGGAGAGGCAAAACGCTATGAAAGTAATGGTCCCCGTCAAGCGCGTGCTTGACTATAACGTAAAGCCCCGCGTGAAGGCGGATGGGACGGGGGTCGATCTGGCCAACGTCAAGATGAGCATGAACCCGTTCGACGAGATTGCTGTCGAAGAGGCGATCCGCCTGAAAGACAAGGGCGTGACCGAGATCGTGGTGGTCTCGATCGGCGAGCAGAAAAGCCAAGAAACGCTGCGCACCGCGCTTGCGATGGGGGCCGACCGTGCGATCCTCGTCGTCAGCGAGGACAAGGTCGAGCCGCTCGGCGTGGCAAAGCTGCTCAAGGCGATCGTTGCCGAGGAACAGCCCGATCTGATCATCCTCGGCAAGCAAGCGATCGACGACGATAACAACCAGACCGGCCAGATGCTCGCCGGGTTGATGGGTGTCGGACAGGCAACCTTCGCCTCCAAGGTCGAACTGAGCGCTGACAGCGTTACCGTCACGCGCGAAGTCGATGGCGGGTCGGAGACCGAAACGCTCAAGCTGCCTGCGATCATCACGGTCGATCTGCGCCTCAACGAACCGCGCTATGCCTCGCTGCCCAACATCATGAAGGCGAAATCCAAGCCGATGGCGCAGAAGACGCCCGCTGATTATGGCGTCGATGTGAGCCCGCGCCTGACCACGCTGAAAGTGGTCGAGCCCGCCAAGCGTTCGGCGGGCGTCAAAGTCGCCGATGTCGATGAACTGGTCGCAAAGCTCAAGGCAATGGGAGTTTCGAAGTGAAGACGCTCGTCTGGGTCGAACATGACGGCGCCACCGTCAAGGATGCCACGCTCGCTGTGGTCACCGCCGCATCGCAATTGGGCGAAGTCCATCTGCTCGTCGCCGGGCAGGGCGTGACGGGCGTCGCTGCGGAGGCCGCCAAGATCGCGGGCGTCGGCACGGTGCATGTCGCCGATGACGCGGCCTATGCGCATGCGCTGGCCGAGAATGTCGCGCCGCTTGTCGCGGGGCTGATGGCGACGCACGACGCGTTCCTCGCGCCTGCCACCACCAACGGCAAGAACATCGCGCCGCGCGTCGCAGCACTTCTCGACGTGATGCAGATTTCGGACATCCTTTCGGTCGAAAGCGAAGATACCTTCACGCGGCCGATCTATGCCGGAAACGCGATCGCCACCGTCCAGACCAAGGACGCAAAGAAGGTGATTACCGTGCGCGGCACGGCGTTTGCCAAGGCCGCGACCGAGGGTGGATCGGGCACGATCGAAGCCGTCGCCACGACGGGCGATGCGGGCGTTTCGACCTATGTCGGCTCGGAAATCGCCAAGTCGGAGCGGCCTGAGTTGACGTCTGCCAAGATCATCGTTTCGGGCGGGCGCGCGCTTGGTTCGGATGAGCAATTCCATGCGATCATCGATCCGCTCGCCGACAAGCTCGGCGCAGGCGTCGGCGCGAGCCGCGCTGCGGTCGACGCAGGCTATGCCCCGAACGATTATCAGGTCGGCCAGACCGGAAAGATCGTCGCCCCCGAAGTCTATGTCGCCATCGGCATTTCAGGCGCGATCCAGCATCTGGCGGGCATGAAGGATTCGAAGGTCATCATCGCGATCAACAAGGACGAGGATGCGCCGATCTTCCAGGTGGCGGATTATGGGTTGGTGGGCGATCTGTTCAAGATGGTGCCGGAACTGACGTCGAAGCTGTAGGCGCGAGCGAAGCTCCCGCCGGTGCGGGCGAGCGCAGCAAGCCTGCAACAGCTCGACCGGCCGGCGGCGCCGAAGCGCCGACCGACGACGCGGGATTTACTCCCGCGTCGATCCACGCGATATCAACCGATGTGGACCTGACGCAAACACAAGATGAATATGTTTACGGCCGGCGGCTTGCCGAGCTCTTGGAGGGTCTTTGCCCGCTGCCCCGGCGAAGCCTTTCAAGTTTGAATGGAGAGACCGTATCTCACCGCTCAAGCTTTCGATCCGGCCTGGTCGAGCGCGTAGAGCAGGCGTGGGTGACGCCATTGACGGAAATCACCTGCGACCAGGTTCGTGTGTTGGTGAGCCAAAAGTGCGGACTGCAATGGCTGTCCGAACCCGTGGCAATATTCGTTACTCACTTCCCGCGCGTTGAGTGCGACCTTTTTCCGGGCGATATGACCTTATCCGCACTCCGTGCAGCGACTGAATTCCTAAGACACGCCCCCGTTGCTTCGCTCGATATGCTTGCGGCAGATTATTCGTGGCTCGCGGAGGAATTTGCCGATGATGACTTCGAACTTTGGTCCGAAGCAGCGACGGAATTGGACGCAGCTCGAAAGATGACTCGCGCCCAATAACCTTGCGTTCAAACCGCTTGATCGATTGCTTAAACGGGCGAACTTAAAACCCGCCCAGAAAGCTCGCCACGTTCGCGCCGAGCGCATCGACGGCGTAGCCGCCCTCCATCGCCACCACCGTCGGCCAGCCGCAGCCTGCGATATCCGTCGCGAGCACCCCATAATCCCCGGTGGTCAGCTTGAAATGCGAGATCGGATCACCCTCCCACGTATCCACACCCAGGCTGACGATCAGCAGATCGGGCGCAAACCGCGTGATCGCCTCCAGCGCCGCCGCCTGCGCGCGCCGGAACGGCTCGAGCCCCGCGCCCTGTGGCAGCGGCAAGTTCAGCGTCGTGCCGCGCCCCTCGCCCTCACCCACTTCATCGGCATGGCCCCAGTAGAACGGATAATCCGTCGCCGGATCGGCATGGACGCTGGCGTAGAAGACGTCGCCACGATCCCAGAAGATGTCCTGCGTGCCGTTGCCGTGGTGGTAATCCACATCGAGGATCGCGACGCGCGCCCGACCGGCATCGATCGCCGCTTGCGCCGCAATCGCGGCGGTGTTGAGGTAGCAATAGCCGCCGAGATAATCGGCCCCGGCATGGTGCCCCGGCGGGCGGCACAGCGCAAAGGCTGCACGCTCGCCGCCCAAAACCGTGTGCGTCGCCGCCAGCACGCTTTGCGCGCTCCAATAGGCCGACCCATAGCTATCGGCGGTCAGCGGGGTCGACGCATCGAAGCTGTAGCGCCCGATCAACCCGTCGATCCGCTCGATCCTGACCGAACGCCGCCCGACCACCGGCCAGACATAGCCCATCGCATCCCCCGGCCGCCCCGCCGCTGCCCAGCGCGCGGGAGCCTTTTGCAAGAACCCCAGATACTCCGCGCTATGCACCGTACGGATCGCCGCATCGCCGCGATCCTCCGGCTCCTCCGCCCCGCCGATCGCCCGCAGAATCGTTTCGGCGCGCGATGGCGTCTCTGCAAAGGCGGTGAAGCCGCCATTGTGGAGTTCAAGCGCCGGTGCATGCGCCAATTGCCGGGGATCGAAAAAACGCCGCATCATCCACCCCTAATCCGCCTGTGCCGCAGTGCAAAGCGCCGCCCGAGATGCTATGGATCGCAGCCGAATCTAACCACGCTTGGCCGATTTCGATAGCCACCGGCCAGCGAAACACTAGCGTCAAAACGTGCAACGGGGGGCGTCGGCCTGCGGTCGGCGGTGTGGGGGATCAACAATGCTCAATCTGTTTGAAATGACGGCCTTGATTCTGTCGGTCACGACCTTGGCCTGCTGGATCAACGCCAAGACCTTGAAACTGCCCGTTGCGGTTGGGCTATTGGTCGTCGGTCTGGCGTTCACCGGCGTGATTGCTGTGGCGGACCTGATCAAGCCTGACCTCGGCCTTGGCGCGATGTTCAAATCGCTTGAGCAACAGATTGACTATCCCGCGCTCGTGCTCAATTTCATGCTGGCCTATCTGCTGTTTGCTGGCGCGATGAACGTCAATGTCGGCGCGCTGATCAAGCGGGGATGGGCCGTCGCTGGCCTCGCGCTTTTTGGCACAGTGATTACGACCGTTCTGATTGCGGCGGCGTTCTGGGGCGTGTGCCAGCTGACCGGGATCGATATGCCGGTCAGCTGGGCCTTGGTGTTCGGGGCCTTGATCAGCCCGACCGATCCGATCGCGGTTCTCGCCATGACCAAGCGAACCGATCTTGAGCCCGAGCTCCAGGCCCAGTTGGAAGGCGAGGCGCTGTTCAATGACGGTGTGGCCGTGGTGCTGTTCAAGGCGCTGCTCGCTTATGCCGTCGGTCAGGGAGCCGGTGGGGAGGCGCACGATAGCGGGTTGGCGATGCTGGCGCAGCATGCTGCGATCGAGGCGTTTGGCGGAATTGCGCTGGGCTTGGCGGTCGCGGTCGTCGCGGTCATCATTTTGTACGCCGTCAATGACTGGATCACCGAAACGCTGATCACGGTCGCAACCGCGACGTTGGTCTATGCGGTGGCACTTCATTTCGAATTGTCAGGCCCGCTTGGCGTCGTCGCCGCCGGTCTCGTGATGGGATCGAACTGGGCGGAGCGGGCGATGGCGGCGCCCTCCAAGGCGTATATCCATCCGTTCTGGCACGTCATCGACGAGGGGATGAACGCGGTGCTGTTCTTCCTGGTCGGCATCAAGGCCTATGAACTTCACTTTTCCTTGACCGCGCTGGCGCTGATGGCGGCCGGCGCGGCGATCGTGCTGGCGTCGCGCTGGATTGCCGTCGCGGCTTTGGGTTCCGCCCTGCTCGTGATCGGTCAGCGCGTTCCCCTCAAGCTCTACAATGTGCTGACCTGGGCCGGGGTGCGCGGCGGATTGTCGGTGGCGATGGTGCTGTCCTTGCCCGATATCCCCGTGCGCCAGCCGATTTTCGCCGCTGCGCTCGGCGTCGTGATCTTCTCGATCGTGATTCAGAGCATGACGATGGAGATGCTCGCGCTGCGCACCGGCTATGGCAGCGCCAAGGCCGAGCCCGAACCGACGCATTGATCAGGCCGGGGATCAGTCCGGGGATCAGGCCGGGGCGAGCGCCTCGGCGATCAGCTTGCGCGTATTGTCGATGCCATAGAGCGCGATGAAGCTCCCCATGCGCGGGCCTTGGCTCGAGCCGAGCAGCGTTTCGTACAGCGCCCCGAACCACGTTCGAAGCGGATCGAACCCGCCTTCATTGCCGATCGCATAGACGATATTCTGCAGATCCACCGCCGATGCATCGGCGGGCGCAGCGGCAAGCTCGCGATCGAGCCGTTCGAGCGCGGCGATCTCGATCCCCACCGGCTTGCGCCGCTGGAGCGTCGGCGCGACATAATCGCGATTGTACGCCAGCGCATGGCCGATCAGCGCGTCGAGCTCGGGCGTCACCGCACCGTCGATATAGTTGCTGAGATAGCCGCGCATCTGCTCCGCCGTCGCACTCGCGCCGAGCACGCCCGCGAGGTTGAGCAGCAGCCCGAACGTCACCGGCGGCACAACCGCAGGCACCGCGCCATCGTGGATATGGTGCACCGGATTGCCGAGCTTCTGTTCCACGGGAAGCGCCGCATAGGTGCCGCGGAACTGAAAATACTCGTCCACCGCGCGCGGGATGACGCCGATGTGGAGCTGCTTGGCCTTTTTGGGCTCGCGATACGCGAAAAAGGCCAGGCTCTCCTGCGTGCCATAATCGAGCCATTGGTCGAGCGTCAGCCCATTGCCCTTCGACTTCGAAATCTTCTCGCCCTTCTCATCAAGGAACATCTCGTAGATCAGCCCCTCGGGCGGGCGCCCGCCCAGCACGCGCGCGATCTTGCCCGATTGCACGCCGCTATCGATCAGATCCTTGCCGTACATCTCATAATCGACGCCAAGCGCGACCCAGCGCATCGCCCAGTCGACCTTCCACTGCAGCTTGGCCTGGCCCCCCAACACCGATTGCACCAGTACCTCGCCATCGCTGTCGGTGAAGCGGATCGTGCCGGCCTCGGCATCGACCACCTCGACCGGCACTTGCAGCACCACCCCAGTCTTGGGGCTGATCGGCAGGATCGGCGAATAGGTCGCGGCGCGCTCCTTGCGCAGCGTCGGCAGCATCACCCCCATGATCGCGTCATAATGCCGCAGCACGCCCTTCAGCGCATCATCGAACACCCCCGCTTCATATTGCGAGGCGGAGGAGACGAAGTCGTATTCGAAGCCGAAGCGATCGAGAAAATCGCGCAGCATCGCATTGTTATGCGCGGCGAAGCTCTCGAACTTCTCGAACGGATCGGGAATGCGGCTGAGCGGCTTGCCGAGATGCTCGGTCAACATCGCCTGATTGGGCACATTGTCGGGCACTTTGCGCAAGCCGTCCATATCGTCGCTGAACTCGATCAGCCGCGTCGGCGCATCGCTCAGCGCCTGAAAGGCATGGCGCACCATCGTCGTGCGCAGCACTTCGTTGAAGGTGCCGATATGCGGCAGCCCCGACGGGCCATAGCCGGTTTCGAAGATGATCGGGGCGCCACCCGATTTGCCCTCGGGATAGCGCTTGAGCAGCTTGCGCGCCTCTTCATACGGCCAGGCTTTGGAATCGAGGGCGGCGGTGCGGAAATCGGTGGTCATGCGCAGCGTCTAGCGCGGTGGGGGCGGTTCGTCACGGGGTGGGGGTGGACCCAGCCTGAGTTCCGCCTTTGCGGCAGCAAAATTCCTATGTCCGTCAACGGGCCGGTTGCGGGCGATGTGGCATGGTTCTACGATTCCCCGAATGATGCGATCAGGCTGTCTTTTCCTTGCCCCCATGCTGATCTGCGTGGCTTCGCCAGCCAGTGCGGTACAGAGTCTTGACAAAGCGCCTTCGACAGCATCGCCCGCTGACACGGATGCAACCGTGGGCGCCGACGTAGCGGAACTGGGGCGTAAATGGCTGAGCGGGCAATCAGACGCTCGGTCCCGCCTTGAAGCTCTCGCGGCTGATGGTCGATCCGACGCACAGGAGATGCTGGGCGAAGTGCTTGGGCCGTTTGGCCCGCCGGGACTAAAGGACGAAGTTGCCGCATGTGGATGGTTCGCGAAGGCAGCGGCGTCCCGCTCCGATGCGCTTCACAATGCGGCGCTTTGTCATGAGAACGGCGTTGGCGGCACGCCCGATTTGGCAAAGGCTGCAGCGCTTTACCGGCAGGCGGCCGATCGAGGCTATGCCAGGTCGATGTGCGCATTGGGCAATCTCTATATTGCCGGACAAGGGGTACCGAAGGACGAAACGAAAGGGGCCGCGCTCTGCAGGCAAGGTGCCGACCTCGGCGAGGCGAATGCGCAGACCGATCTGGGGAATCTATATTTGCAGGGCATCGGCGTTCCGAAAGACGTCGTGCAGGCCCGCCATTGGTACGAGCTAGCCGCCGCTCAGGGCCAGCCGAATGCGCAATTCGTCCTTGGGCAAATCTATTGGAACGGCGATGGTGTTGCGCGCAGCAAGACGCAGGCGGCGGCGTTTCTGAAGGGGGCGTTCAAGGGCGGACGTCGCGATGCCGCGCCGCTTCTAGCGAAGTGGCTGTTCGCCGACTGGATGTCCGCGCACGCGCGGGGTGATTTCACCATCCTAGACGAGGCGATCGCCTACCAGAAGGTCACCGTCGGCTCCGCCACCGAGAAGAGCCGAGCCGACGAACAGACGCTCCTCGATTTGATGCAGGCTGCGCGGGACGCTAATCAAAAAGAGAAATAGGCGGATTGTTTCCCATCTGTACCCAGTCGAGTCACGTCTACGACCGATAGGAAAGGGCGCGCTAGCGTGATTGTGCCGGGGCCGTGTCCGACTTGCAGCGATGCCTGAAAGGGTGGTCATTGCGCTTGCTAAGGGATGGACCGTTGTAGAAGGCCCGGGATTGTCGCCGTTGCGAACGCGTCCGGCTGGGGCGGCCTCTGGCCGGCAGTCATCGGCATTTCGCCCTGTCCTACATTCCGCGGCTATGCGATCCTCCGCATCCGCTCTTTCAATCCGTTGACCGCGCTCGTTTTCAGCGAGCCTCCCGCCCACGACCGCTCGCGCAGCGGCGGCGTGTGCAACATGCGTTTCGTGTGACCTTCCAGTGACCTTCCGCGCCTCATCCCACCCGTGCCGAGCGTGCCGACACCCCCAATCCTCACGCCCCGCACCCCCCCGATGGTGCGACTCACTGTGACGTTAAGCACCGCGCATCACCCCGGATAGTGCGACTCAGTGTGACTTTACGCCACGCCCCCACCCAGCGCCCGTTGCCATTCCGTTCCAACCCGCTATCTCCACCCCATGCTCCCCTATCCCGCCCTCCACGCCAGCCACAGCGGCATCTGGATCGCGGACGAGAGCGGCACGCGGCCGATCGGGCGGGGGGAGGCGATCCGGATTGCGGCGGATACGCCGGTGATCCTGCTCAACGCCGCGCTGATCGGGCAGCGGCTCGGCTATGCCGATCTGTCGGGGCTCGATCTGCTCGAACTGTTCGCCTTTCTGTGCCCGGCGCGCTTCATGGTGCCGACGCCGCGCGGCCTTGCGCGCGTCGCTGGGCTACCCGCCCCGCGCGAGGATGCCGAGGTGGCGAGCTTCCTGCGCGCGGCGGCGGCGGCGTTGCTCGCGATGACCGATCCGGACCGCGACTGGCCCGAGCGTGAAGGCGCGTGGACCGCCGCGCAATCCTTGTTCCGGCTGCGCTGGACCTGGGCGCCGGTGCTGGCGCAGCGGCTGCGCAAGCCTGAGGTGGCCGAACGCTGGCTCTATTCGAAGCTGCCCGAATGGTCCGAAGGCGCCCCCCGCCCGCAACCGCGCACGGTGACGCTGGATCCGGACGAAACGCAGGCCCGCCTCGCCGCGCTGACCGGGTCCGCGGCGGAGCAACGCCAGGGCCAGCGTGCCTATGCCCAAGCCGCGCGCGAGGCGTTCGGGCCGCACATGACGGCGGGCGCGCCGAACATGGTGCTGGCCGAGGCAGGCACCGGGATCGGCAAGACGCTCGGCTATCTCGCCCCCGCCTCGCTCTGGGCGGAAAAGGCCGATGGCGCGGTGTGGGTGTCGACCTTCACCAAGGCGCTGCAACGCCAATTGGGGCAGGAGAGCGCGCGGCTCTTCCCCGACCCTGCAATGCGCCGCGCTAAAGTGGTGACGCGCAAGGGGCGCGAGAATTACCTGTGCCTGTTGAACCTCGAGGATGCGTTGCAAGGCGGGTTCGCCGGGCGCGCGGCGGTACTCGCGCAACTCGTCGCGCGCTGGGCGGCGTATAGCGCCGATGGCGATATGGTCGGCGGCGATCTGCCCGGCTGGCTCACCACCTTGTTCCGCCGCAACGGCGCGACGGCGCTGACCGACCGGCGCGGCGAGTGCGTCTATGCCGGATGCCCGCATTACCGCAAATGCTTCATCGAACGCGCAGCGCGGGCGAGTGCGGAGGCCGATCTGGTCATCGCCAACCATGCGCTGGTGATGGTCAATGCTGCGCGCGGGCGTGAGTCGACCACGCGGCCGACGCGCTATGTGTTCGATGAGGGGCATCATCTGTTCGATGCGGCGGACGCGATGTTCTCGACCGCGCTCACGGGGGCCGAGACGATCGAGCTCCGCCGCTGGGTGGTCGGCCCCGAATCGGGCGGGCCCAGAAGCGGTCAGGGGCGGCGGCGCGGTCTGGCCGCGCGGCTGTCGGATGTCGCGAGCTATGACGAAGGCGGCGCGCGCGCGATTGCCGATGCGGTGGCGGCGGCGCAGAGCCTCGCCAGCGATGGCTGGCTGCAACGCATCGGCGAGGGCGCGCCGTTCGGGCCGATCGAGGCGTTGCTCGCCGCCGTGCGGGGACTGACCTATGCGCGTGCCGAGAAGGACGGCGAAGCGGGGTACGGGCTGGAAACCGAACTGGCCGAGCCCGACCCGGCCTTGATCGAAGCGGCGGGCCCGGCGGCGGAGGCGCTCGATGCTTTGGTCCGCCCGCTGGTCGCGCTTGGGCGGCGGCTCGAGGCGGTGCTCGACGAGGGCCCCGACTGGATGGACGGCCCCGCGCGCGCCCGGATCGAAGGCGCGGTCGCCTCGCTCGGCTGGCGCGCGGAGACGGTGGCGGCGTGGCTGTCGCTGCTCGCGCGGATCGGCGGGCCGGTCGCTGGCGATTTCGTCGATTGGCTCGCGGTCGACCGCGTCGAGGGGCGCGAATATGATATCGGTCTGCACCGCCATTGGCTTGATCCGACCCGCCCCTTTGCCGAAACCGTGCTGAAACAGGCGCATGGCGTCCTCGTCACCTCGGCGACGCTGCGTGGCGGCGGCGCGCACGATGGCGAAGGCTGGGACGTGGCCGAGGCGCGCACCGGCGCCAACCATCTGCTGCGCGGCGCGAGCCGGTTCGAGGCGGCGTCACCCTTCGATTATGCCGCCCAGGCCGAGGTGCTGATCGTCACCGACGTCAAGCGTGGCGACATGGGCGCGCTCGCCAATGCCTATGCGCGATTGGGCGTCGCAAGCGGCGGCGGGATGCTCGGGCTGTTCACCGCGATCCGGCGGCTGCGTGGGGTGCATGCGCGGATCGCCGACCGGCTCGCGCGGGAGGGGCTGCCGCTCTACGCGCAGCATGTCGATCCGATCGATACGGGCACGTTGGTCGACATCTTCCGCGACGATCCGGCGGCATCTCTGCTCGGCACCGATGCCTTGCGCGACGGGGTTGATGTGCCGGGGCGCTCGCTGCGGCTGGTCGTGCTGGAAGGTGTGCCGTGGCCCAAGCCGACCGTGCTCCACGCCGCGCGGCGACTCGCCGGAGGTGGCAGCGCCTATGACGATCGCATCGTCCGCGCGCGCCTCGCGCAGGCATTCGGGCGGCTCATTCGGCGCGCCGACGATCATGGCGCGTTCGTCTTGCTCTCCGCCGCAATGCCCTCTCGCCTCCTCACCGCCTTCCCGCCCGGCGTCCCGATCCGCCGCGTGACGCTGGATGAAGCGGTGGCCTGCGCGGCAGCGCTTCCCTCCATCGAGCAAATTGGGCAAGAGGCGCGCGCGACTGCGGACCCGGAGAAGACATCGTGAAGACGCTCACCCTGCTCCGCCATGCCAAATCGGATTGGGACGACCCGGCGCAGCGCGATTTCGACCGTGGGCTCAACGCCCGGGGAAAGCGCGCGGCGGCGCTGGTCGGCAGCCATTTGCGCAGCGGCGGCGCGGTGTTCGACCATGTCGTCGCGTCTCCCGCGATCCGCGTGGTCGAGACGCTCGCGCAGCTCGAAGCCGGCTATGGCCAAACGCTCGCGCCGGTGTGGGACCGGCGGATCTATCTCGCATCGGCGGTGACGTTGCTCGATGTGGTGCATGAGGCACCGCCGGAAGCGACTCGGGTGTTGCTGGTCGGGCATAATCCGGGGCTGGAGGATCTCGCTTTGTGGCTGGTGCCCGAATCGGCCGATCCGCCGCGCGTTGCGCTGGAGGCGAAATATCCGACCGCGACGATCGCCGAAATCGTGTTCGACGGGGGATGGAGCGATCTCGCGCCTGGTGCCGCGCGGCTCGCCCGCTTCGTGCGGCCGCGCGATCTTGATGCGACGCTCGGGCCGGACGAGGATTGACGGGGATTAATCCTTACCCAGCAAGCTTTTCAATCCGGCCAAAGCCCCCGCCGGTTTCGCCTCCTCCTCGCTGATCACGCCCGCCGCGCGTAGCGCCGCCGCCGCATTCGGCCCACGCGGGAAGGGATCGAGCGCCAGCGCCATGGTTTCGGCTGCCGCCTCGCCGAGATCGACCCCGTTGCCGTCATAGGCCATCGTGTCGAGTGCGTCGGTATCGAGTTCGACCTCTTCTTCGGCCGCGGCTTCCTGCTCGGTTACGAAGCGCAATGCGACGTCTTCGGAGACGGTCACCGGCAACGGGTCGTCGGTGACCGAACAGGCCTGGACCACTGCCGCCTCGACTCGTCCCCGCGCGATGATGCCGCTGGCGTCGCGCTGCACCGCGAAGGTTGCCACAAGTCGATCGACCGCGAGCAAGCCGAAGCGCGCCGCCAGTGCTGCGCGCTCGGCTTCATTAGCGGAGATCGCGATGCTGCGGGCGCCCGCCCCGATCGTGTCGATTCGCTCGATCCGCGAGAATTCCGGTGCGCTCACGGCATTCGACCGTCGATCAGCGCGGCGGCGGGCGTCGCAGCAAGTGCATCGCGCATCGCGAACAAAGCGGCCTGCGTATGTGCCAGCGCGGCTGCCTCGGGTTCCACCCCGCGATAGAGGTTGCGCACCAGCGCCGCGCTCAGATCGCCCTCTGCCAGGCCGTCGCGATAGGCACCCAGCCGCCCGCCGAGCATCCCCATCATCTTGCCGATATGCTTGCCGACGCCAATGTCGCCGATCCCGCTTTCGCGCAATTGCCCGTCCATGTCGGTGACGAAGCGTTCGGTCAGACGCGCGCTTGCGGGCCCCGCGCTCGCATCGTCCTCCAGTCGCAGCAGCACCAGCGACAGGATCGCCGCGACCATGTCGAAACGCCCGTCCATCGTATCGGGTACGCCACCCGCCTCATACCAATGCGGCGCGCGCGCGGCCGCAATCACGCCATCGTATAATGCGAGGGCAAGCGCGTCGCGCTCGCGGCCCAAGAGTCTGTCGAACCAGCCCAAAATCCACTTGTCCCTATCGTATCACCGTCGCATCACGGTCGCGCCCTTGTTTGGCCGCGTTTCCCAGCATATTGAGGCAGACGGTCGGCGATGCAATGCGCTGTGGCCAGAATCGCCTGCGCAGAATTGCCTACCCTGATTGCGTGCCCTGAACGGAGAGTGTCGATGCGTCTGAAGTCCGTCCGCCAGATGACGGCTGTCGCCCTGCTCGCTGTGGTTGGGCTGGGGGCAAGCGCCTGCGTTCCGCTGCGTTCGCACCAGGGCTATGTCGTCGATCCCGATCTCGTCAATTCGGTCCAGGCCGGCACCGATACGCGCCAGTCGGTGCTTGCGGTGCTCGGCAAGCCGAGCTTCACCTCCGAATTCAATCAGGGCGATTGGTATTACATCTCTCGCGATGCGCGCAATTTCGCGTACAATAATCCGCACGTGCGTGATCAGCTGACGCTGCGGATCAGCTTCGACGAACGCGGTGTCGTCTCGGCCGTGCGGCGTTCGGGGGTTGAACAAGTCGCCGCAGTCAGCCCGACCAGCAAGACTACGCCGACGCTCGGCAAGAAACGCAGCTTCTTCGATGAATTGTTCGGCAATATCGGTACGGTCGGCGCAGTTGGCGGCGGCCAGGGTGGCGGCAATGACAATACCGGGGGCGGCCGCGACACGCCCTGATCTTCGGATGATCGGGCTGATACACTTTGATACAACCCTGACCGAATCCTGACAACGGCGTTCTCGCGCCGTTCAGGGCACAGCCGCCATAACCCTTCACATGGTCCGACCCACCGGTCGGCCAGATATGGAGGATATGATGCGCAAATTTATTGTCACCGCGCTGATGGCAGCAACGCTGATGCCCGTTGCCGCAAGCGCCCAGTCGAATGCCGAAGTACGCCGGGATCGGCAGGACGTCCGTCAGGAACAGCGCGATCTGCGCGATGCTCGCCGCTCGGGCGACCCCCGTGAAATCCGTGACCAGCGCGAAGACGTGCGCGATGCGCGGCAGGAACTGCGCGAGGACATTCGCGACCGCAACCGCGCTTATGCTCGCGATGATTGGCGGGGCTGGCGTGACCGCAACCCGGGCTATTACAATCGCGGCAGCTGGAACGCACCGTTCCGCTATAACGCGTTCCGCCCCGGCTTGCGGATTTCGAGTGGCTATTACGGTCCGCGCTTCATCATTGCCGATCCGTGGCGCTATCACCTGCGTCGCCCGGCCTATGGTCAGCGCTGGATCCGGCATTACAACGACGTGATCCTGGTCGATACGCGGCGTGGCATCGTGATCGACGTGATCCGTGGCTTCTACCGCTAAGCTTTAGCGATTCGTCACGGGCAGCGGTCGCGTTCCTTCGGGGACGCGGCCGTTGGTCATTTCAGCGGATCGTGAACAGCACCTGATCGACGACATGTCCGCCGACATCGGTCAGGCGCAAACGGTGGATGCCGGGCGCGGCGATGATCTGCGGGGCCGAATCGGCGGCGCCGAGGTCGGTCTTGTCGAGCCATAGCCGGTGCGCGGTCGCGGCGCCCGATACGTCGACCGACAAGCGCTGCCGGTCGGGCGGAATGTCGGGGTCGATCGCATAGACGCTGCCCGACACCGGATTGGTGATGCGCGGGCGGCGCGATTCGGGTGGGGCGAAGGCAATTCGGGCCTGGCCCGTTCCGGTCAGGAAATATTCGGTGCGCGGTTGTTCGATCGCGTTTGCAAAGCTGATCGCCTTGACCTCTACCCCGGCGGGGCGCGGCGGCGGGCTACCGCGTTCCTCGGCATTCAGCGCGAGCATGATGTCACGCCACACCGGTGCCGCCCCGCTCGCGCCCGAAACCGCGCGCATCGAATCGCCCTCGAGATTGCCGACCCACACGGCGACCGTGTATTTCTGCGTGAAGCCGATGCACCAATTGTCGCGCAGCGCCTTCGATGTTCCGGTTTTCACCGCCGCCCAAAACGGCAGCCGCAACGCCGAATCGAGACCGAAGGTCGCGACACGGGCATTCGGATCGGCCATCATATCGGCCACCAGCCACGCGGCCTGCGGTGTGGTGACCGCACGTGATGCCTCGCGCGGGGCATCGAGCGTGAGCCGCAACGGCGACCAGCGCCCGCCTTGCGCGAGGCTACGGTAGGCGTTCGCTTGTTCGAGCAGGGTAACCTCGGCCGAGCCCAAAGCGAGCGAATAACCGTAATACGCGCCATCCTCGACCAGCCCGCGATAGCCGCTGTCCCACAGCCGATCGCGGAACGGATCGACTCCGACGAGCAACAAGGTGCGGACGGCGGGGACATTGAGCGACCCGGCGAGCGCAGTGCGCGCCGAGACCGGTCCCTTGAACCCGCGATCGTAATTTTGCGGCACGTACAGGCCCGAGGCGGTGTCGAGCTGCACCGGCGAATCGTCGAGGATTGAGGCGGGCGTGAGATAGCCGCGTTCGATCGCCTGCGCATAGAGGAAGGGTTTGAGCGTTGATCCCGCCTGGCGATAGGCGTTCGCGCCATCGACCGACGCTGCGGTCGAGGCACCGCCAATGCCGCCGACATACGCCAGCACCTCGCCGCTCGCATTGTCGATTACCACCACCGCCCCGTCGCGCGCGCGCGCGCCGCCAAGGCCTTGCAATTGCCGTTTCAGCGCGACGATCGCGAGCGTCTGGATGCGCCGGTCAAGCGTGGTGGTGACCTTCAGGCCCGGCTTGGTCAGCAGCCGGTCCGACAGATGCGGCGCAAGGCCGGGGTCGAGTGCTAGGCTGCGCGCCGGGCCGAGCATTGATGCTGCCTCGCCCGCAAAGCGCGTGCAATCGGGTTCGTGGCTGACGGCGCAGGCACGCCGCCCGACGGCAGCGGGGTCTGCCTGCGGATCGGGCAGGAGGGCGGCGAGCAGCACTGCATCATCGCGCGCGAGCGCATCGGGAGTCTTGCCGAACAGGCCGAGGGCTGCGGCCCCGATGCCCTGCGCTTCACCGCGGAACCCGGCGAGATTGAGATAGGCCTCGAGGATCTGGTCCTTCGACCAGCTCGATTCGAGGCTCCAGGCGGCGCGCATCTGGCGGATTTTGTCCCAGAAATGGCGTTGTCCGGGCGCCGCGAGATCGGGCGCGAGGAAACCTGCGACTTGCATCGACAGCGTGCTCGCCCCCCGCGCGCGCGCGCCATTTGCCTTGTCGCGCGCGACGCCCGCCAGTGCGAGCCAGTCGACGCCGCCATGCGCGAAGAAGCGCTTGTCCTCGACCCCGACGATCGTGGTGCGGGTGATCGGCGAGACCTGATCGAGCGGCGTCCAGCCGAGCCGCCGCGCGGTGAAATCGACACGCGCGCTGTCGATCAGCGCGCCGTTTCGGTCGTAGAGCCATGCTTCGGAGGGGTGCCATGCGGCGCGGACATGGGTGTAGGCGGGGAGCGGCGGGGGCAGGGTGGCATAGTCGATGACGATGAAGGTGAGGATGGCGAACGCTAGGGCCGAGAACGTCAGGCCTTGTTTGGTGCGGAGCTTTGTCCAGGTCGCCACCGCCCGCTGGCTAATCCTTGCGTCCAGCGTCCCGAAGCGCGCCCACACAGTTGCTCCACCCCGGCGAAGGCCGGGGCCCAGTTGCGACGCACGACGTAGGAGAGCGCGGTACTCGATCACTCAACGGATCGATACTGGGCCCCGGCCATCGCCGGGGTGGGGCGTAGGGGACGGAAATGCTATCGCTGCACCACGGTCATCGGCGCCAGCGGCAGTTGCGCGCGGATCGCGGGCGAATACATCGCCTCGACCCGGCTCGGTGGCAGGCTGAAGCGGCCCGCGCCGTTCAAGCGCAGCATGTACGATGCGCTGAACGCACCACGCGGGACCCAGCCATAATAGGCCCGCCACGCATCGTTGCGGCGCTCGACATAGGCGGGGACCACGCCGATCTGGATCTCCCACAATTTGCCATCGGCATCGCGCGCCTCGAACTTGCTGCCCGGCCCGGCCGAGGCCTGTCCCGCCAGTATCTGCGACTGCCCGCCAAGATCACCGATGATCGTCGCGCCTGCCGGGATCGGGTCGTTGATGACGACCCAATTGCGCTCGGCACTCGCCTTGACCGTGATCGTGACGCGGACCACGTCACCGCGTGTGAGGACGCCCTTGGTCCGCGCCTGCACGACCTCGACATTGCGCTGCATCTCATAGCCAGCGAACAGCGCCTTGGTCAGCGGCACCGCAGCCGAAACCGAGACGTTCGCCCATGGTCCCGCGCCCGCATGCGACAGTTTGAGCGGGGTCAGCATCGCTGGCAACGTGAAGCTCGCCGAGCGCGCGGCTGGCTCAAGTGGCCACGCCTTGCTGATCGTCTGCCCACCAAGGCTCATCGTGGTGGACCCGACGATCGCGCTTGCCGGATAGAGACTTGCGAACTTCTTCGCCGCGATCGTGCCCCAGGCATTGGCGGTCGTCGTGTCCCACCGCCCCTTCGACTGACGAAGAGCCACGCCGACCATCATCTTGGGTGCATCGCCCTGCCAGCCGGGGCGGCCGAGCGTCGCGATCACTGCCTTGATCGAGGCTTCGTCGCCCGACGACATTAGCCACCACGGCTGGTTGCTGCTGTCCGACAAATCGAGCCGCGTGCCTTCGTACACCAATCGCGTGCGCAGCGTCGCTGCGCCCGCCGCCTTCAACGCCGCGCCGTTGGCGAGGCCGGAGAGATGATCGAGCGATACGATATAATCGGCGAGCAGCGCGGTCGGCATTTCCTTCGGCGTCATGCTCAATTGCCCGAGCATCGCCGGCGTCGCGGCATTGGCGCGGGCCAATGCGTTGAAGGCGTAGACGCGCTGGAGGCGGACATCGCCATATTCCTCATGGCGCAGCCGCCCGTCGAGCACGGCCTTCAGCCCTTCGATCATTTTCGCGCGGGGGCCCTCGGGAATCGTCAGCCCAGCGTCCGACGTCATCGCCAACACATAGGCGGTCAGCGCCTCGGACCCCGTGAGGCTGCCCGACGGCCAATAGCGCAGCAGGCCATCATCCGCCTGATAGGCCGGAATCTCGCCCGCAAGCGCTTGCCACTGCGCTGTGTCGCCCAGCGCGACCGCGCGCGACAGACGTTGTTCGAAGCAATCGTAAGGATAGCGCGCCATGAACGCGCGCACCCCTTCGAGCGGTGGCGCGAGCGTATCGTCGAGCCGGATATCGACCGTCCCGCGCCCGGCAATCGCCCCCATCGGCGGCTGGATCGGGATCGACGTATCGGCCCCGACGCGCGCGAGCGTGCCCGCCCAGACTTCCACCGGGTAGAGCGGCTGGACCGCCTGATCGGTGGTGATCTGATCGAGCGCCTTGCCGTCTGAGGATTTCGCGCTGACGTGCCAGCGGAGCGATGCGAGATTGGCGGGCGCGGTCAAATTCCACGCGACCGGCACTGCCCCGCCCGCCGGGATCGTCACCGTCAGCGGTTTACCTTGTGCAATCGCGGGCGTGACGTCGACCTTTGCGGTCACCGTCATCGGCTTGTTCGATCCGTTGCGCAGCGTGAAGCCGGCCGCATAGAAATCGCCGGTTCGCACCACGGGCGGAAGCCCGGCAAAGATCGAAAGGTCCTGCGCGGTCCGCACGCTTGCCATGCCGGTGCCGTAAAGTTGCGCGCCATCGGTGGCGATTGCGACCAGCTTGAACGAGGTCAGCGCGTCGGACAGCGCCACGGGAATGCGCGCATGGCCATTGGCGTCGAGCGCGACATGGCCTTGCCACAGGATGACGGGCTTGAAATTCTCGCGATTGAGGCCCGATCCGTCAGCGGCACCGCCGCCATCGCCGCCGATTTCGACGGCTTTCTTGCCGTAATGCCGCTTGCCGACGACTTGCGTCTGCGCGGTCGAGGTGATGACCGACAGCGGGCGTTCGCCCATCAAAGCGGTCAGCACGTCCCAGCTATCGTTGGGCGCAAGCTGGAGCAGTGCCTCATCGACCGCCGCGAACGCGAGGTCGGCACTGCGGGCCGGTTTCCCGTCGGGAGTCTTCACCTGCACATCGACTTGCGCCACGTCGCGCGCGGCATAGCGCGCCCGGTCGGCCTTGACCGCGACCTGCAATTGGTGCGCTTCCCAGCCGACCTTCACCTTGGCGATGCCGATCCGGTAGCTCGGCTTGGCGAGATCGACCAAAGCGGTCGGCTCCTGCCCCTCGGGCGGATCGCTGGCGAGGCCGACGCTCCGGGCGACGCCATGCAGCCATGTCCAGAAGCCGCTCTCGGTGCGCCCGCGCACGACCATGACCGATACGAACACGTCGGGTGCGTAACTCCCCGGCATCTTCACTTCGACCACCGGATCAGTGCCGCTGAGCTCGGTCACATAGGAAGCGAGCACGCCCTCGCGCTCGACCGTGACCAAGGCGGTCGCCTGACGGAAGGGCATGCGCACCTGGAAACGCGCAATATCACCGGCTTTATAGGATTGCTGCTCGGGGATGACGTCCATGCGGTCGCCATTGTCGCCGCCGAACCACCAATCGTCGTTTCCAGCGAGCCATACGCTCTGCGTAGCGCGCGCTTCGTTGCCGGCCGAATCCTTGGTTGTGGCAACGGCATAGACTTCGCCCGAAATGCCGGGGTTGAGCTTGCAAATCGCCAGCCCCTGCGCATCGGTCGTCGCGGTGCAAGTCTGCGTGAGCTTGGTCGTCTTCATGCGGTTGTCATAGGCATAGAAGCCGCCGATCAACCGCCGCCGCGCGGTGAGGATCTGACGGCTGTACAAAGCGACCGAGATCGACTGATTAGCGATCGGCTTGCCCGATTTGTCGAGTGCCACGAAGCGCAGCCGCAAATCGTCCTGCTTCATCAACCAGCCATCGGTCTTGACGCCCAATTGCACGCCGCTCGCATAGATCGGGATGCGTTTGGAGGCGGTCAGCACTTCGCCGTTCGCGTCCTGATAATCCATCTCGACCAGCATGTCGGTCGTGCCGTCGAGGCTTTGCGGGATTGCCAGAGTCTGTTTCGCGGTGCCATCGCCGCCCAAGGTGGCGGGCAGCGTCTGGGTCGGTGGGAGCGGGGTCTGTTCCTCTTCGCCATCGCCGTTGAGCGCGCGGGTGCCCTCGGCAATTGCCTTGCCGCCGAAGCTATAGCCTTCATACCCATCGGGTTTGGACTCATGCCCGAAATAGCCGACACGCATATCGACCGCGAGGTTCGAGGCACCTCCGCCCGAAAGATACCCCACGAACAGATCGAGCGGCAGCGTCGTCGGGCGGATCGCCGCTTCCTTAGGGCCCGTCACGCTTGCGCGCATCGTCGGCAGTTTGAATTCGTCGACCTTGAAGCTTTGCCCGGTGGAAATGGTCCGCCCGGGTGCGGTGACGATCGACAGATCGTAATCACCCATCGGCGCGCCCGCAGGCGCGGTCCATTCATTTTCGCCGGTGCCGTTTGCGTCGATTTTGAGCGGCAGGTCAAATTGCGTGTCGGAGCCACGATGCTGCAGGCGGAGCGATGCATCGATCGGCGCAGTATAGCCGAAGCCGTCGAACGTGCTTTGTCGCAGGATGTGCTTCATGTGGATCGTCTCGCCCTGCCGGATCAGAGCGGTGTCGAAGACGGTGTGGAGGATCTCGCCGCGCGCTTCATAGCCGTATGGCAAGTCGAAATCGTACGGGCGGATGCCCTGACCCCATTCGGTCAGCGTGAAGCTGAAATCGTCGCCGACGCGCGCCGAAATCATCAGCGGCGCCTGGCCATATTTGCAATCGCCATAGGTTTCGGGCGCGGGCAGCCCAGCGGGCGCATAGACTGCACCACTCTTGTCGGTCGTGCCGTGCGCCAGCGCCCTGCCGGTGCAGCTGTCGGTGATGCGCACCGCAGCGCCTGCGACCGGCTTGCCGGTGTCGAGCGCGGTGACCCAGGCGAGGCTCTTTTCGCGGCCCCATTTGAAATGCACCGCCATGTTGGTGACGAGCGCCGCCGCCGCGACGTAGCGCGGGGCCTTCCGCCCGAGCAGCGCTTGCCCGAGCACGGGACTTGCCAGTTCGACGACGTAGAAGCCTGGCTTGCCCCCGCCGAGCGGCATGCCGACGACCTCGAAATCCTTGCCCTTGCCGGGTAGCCCCACCTTGAACGCAGCGCCCTGCTTGCCGAGGATCGAGGTTGCGCCGGTATCGTTGATCGTCACCGATTCCTTGCCGCGCTTTTCCTCATGGCTGGCATTTTCATCGGCCTTGTCGACGCTACGCAGCCAATCGGCGACTTGCCCGTCCGATCCGTCGATCCGCAGCGCCTGTCCGGCAATCGTCAAATTGGCGCCCTGCAAGGCGGGTTCGACATTGCGCACCGTCACCGGCAGCACGCCGCCTTGCTTCGATTCGAGAATGCCGAACGCCGCCGCGAACTTTACCAACGGTGGTGCGGCCCCGAAGCGCACGTCGAGCGGGAAGCGCGCGGCATTGGCGAGCACGCGCCCGCTTTCGTCCTTCAAACCGGCGGGCAGCATCAGCTTGCCGGTCTGCGATTCGGGGAGTGGGCCTTTAAAGCCGACCGCCGATACCGTTGCCTGACTCTTCGCGTCGCCGTGCTCGTCATCGTTTTCCGCGTCGAGGATCGTCGGAGCGAGCAGCTTGCCATCGGCGGTCTGGATGCGGATTTGCTTGGCGAGATCGGTCGCGATCGGTGCCGAGAAGCGCACCCACGCCTTTTCGACCGGGTTGCAGCCGGCCGCCGCATTGACGCGGCTGCATTCGAATTTCGCTGTGAAGGGCTGGCGCACGGTATAGTCGAAGCGCTGGTCGGTGCCGGCGGTCTTGCCGCCTGCGCTCGCGATGTTTGCGCCCCACACCAGCGCCATGTCGGTACCGGGCGGCAGCGGGCGGCGGCATTTCAGCGCGGTGACCCCGGCATAGGCTTTCGCGCGGTCTGCGGGCGCGGGAATCGCTGCGGGAAGGCCACCGTTTTCAAGGAAGCTGCGCACGGTCCAGCTCTCGGTGCCAAGCTCGCCGATGATCTTGCCCGCCAAATCGGGGGCGAGCACGTCGACCGGAATCTTCTCGCCAATGCCCTTGACCGAGCAATAGGCATTGGCCGCGACCGAGGCCGGGCTCGCAGGCAAATTCGCCGCGACGAGGAACACCTGATCCTCTTCGATCTCGTCCGCTTCGGATCCGGGCAGCACCGCGCGCGCGACCGGGCCGCCGGCATCGACGGTGAACTCCTGCTGTCCGCTGGCGGCATAGCCCGACACGCTTTTCAGCCCGTCGCGCAGCTTGAACTTGCAGACGGTGCCGCCGGGCAAGCCGCTCGCGAAATCATAGACGAAGGTCTGTGGATCGACCCAGCGGCCCTGGCCGCCGACGTCGCAGGTTACGTCGAAGGGCGATGCAGCGCGCGGATCGCCGAGCGGCACCATCGGCTGGTTGAAGCGCGTCGTGAAGCGTTCGATCGCGCCGTCGCCGATTCCCGGCGTGGCAAGGACGACTTGCGGGCTCGAATCGCCGAACGCGGCGATCGGCGCGATGGCAAGGGCAAGCAGTGCGATTCGGTACGCCAGCTTCATCATGCCCTCCCGGGGGATATCGTTTTGATCTTATACCACGACGAACCGTGCTCGTATAGCGACGAATGGAGTGTTTCGTCGCATATTTGCCGGATCGCATCGGATGCTGAAGACTGTGTAAATCGAATCGGGCGAGCGGTCGAGTGAGCAGTCGGGGGGAGCGGCGTGCGGTGGGGGCAGAGTGGGCCGCAGATTGGGCTTTGGCTGCGCTCGACGCGGTCTCGCGCGAAGCGATGCTGTTTTCCGCGATCGGTTTTCTGATCGGCGGGCTCGACGATTTGGCGGTCGATCTGGCGTGGTGCTGGACGTGGCACGCGCGGCGCACGCAGGCAGTCCCCGCGCTATTGGATGCCTATGCGCCCACGCCCCGCCGGATCGCGGTGTTCGTTGCGGCGTGGGACGAAGCCGAGGTGATCGGCGCGATGCTCCGCGCCAGCCTCGCGCGGCTCGATCATCCGAATTATCGACTCTACGTCGGCACCTATCCCAATGACCGTGCGACGATCGCTGCGGTGGCTGATGTGGCGGCGGAGGACCCGCGCGTTCGGCTCGTGATCGGTGCGCGCGACGGGCCGACGACCAAGGCCGATTGCCTCAACACGCTGTGGCGCGCGCTGGAGCGCGAGGAAGCCCGCGAGGGGTCCTGCGCCGCGGCGGTGGTGCTGCATGATGCCGAGGATGTCGTGCACCCCGGCGAACTGCGGGTGTTCGATGCGCTGATCGGCCCGCACGCCGTCGTCCAAGTGCCGGTGTTGCCGCTGATCGATCCCGCCGCGCGACTGATCTCGGGCCATTATGCCGATGAATTCGCGGAGGCGCATGCCAAGGCGCTGGTCGTGCGGCAGGCCTTGGGTGCCGGATTACCGCTGGCGGGGGTTGGCTGCGCGATTGAACGCGCGATGCTCGACCGGATCGCGGCCGGGCAAGCAGGGGCCCCGTTCGATGCGGGATCGCTGACCGAGGATTACGAACTGGGTCTGCGCATCGCGCAGCTTGGCGGCACCGGCGTGCTGGCGCGGGTGCGCGAGCAAGCGGGCGGACCGTTGGTCGCGGTGCGGGCATACTTTCCCGCGACGCTCGACGCCGCAGTCCGGCAAAAGGCACGGTGGATGACGGGCATTGCGCTCGCCGGGTGGGACCGGATCGGCTGGACGCGCACGCTCGACTGGCGCGAGCATTGGATGCGGATGCGCGATCGCCGCGCGCCAATGGCGGTGCTGGTGATGGCAGTGGCGTATGTCGCGTTGGTGGCATGGGGCATTTCGCAGGCGTTGCACGCGGTGGCGGGCGTGCCCGCCCCGGCGCTGTCCGGGTCGATGGAAATGCTCTTGCGCGTCAACGGCGCGCTGCTCGGCTGGCGGCTTGCGTCGCGCGCGCTGTTCACCCGCTATGCTTATGGCTGGCGCGAGGCTTTATGGTCGCTGCCGCGCGCGTTTATCGGCAATCTCGTTGCAGTGCTGGCGGCGCGGCGCGCGGTGACGGCCTATGTGCGCTCGCTGCGCGGCGGCGCGCTGATCTGGGACAAGACTCGCCACGTCTTTCCCGATGATTCCGTCACCGGCAGGCAAATCGACCCGTGAAGACCGGGCAGGGCAGGCCGCTGCGCTTCCTAGGTGCCGTGCTGACCGCGTGGATCGGCCTGCGCGTCGTGATGCTATGGCCGCAGCTCGATTCGCCCGCCGCCGTGCTGCGCGCGATTGCGTCTGTGCCGGTTGCCGCTGTGCGGGCGCCACCAGCTTTGCCGCGCACCGCGATCATGCCCGGATTGATTCGCGAGGCCGAGCGGCCGCGCTGGCGGGCCGTCCCTTCAGCGCCCCCGCCCCGCGCCCCCGATCCGACACGCGTTGCGCTTGCCTTGCTTGGACTGGTGCGCTTTGGCGATCCCGTGCCGGTCGAGGAGCCTGCACCTCTGCTCCCCGGCCTGCCGCGCCCGATCCCGCCTGCGCCACCGGCACGTCTGCCGTCGCGCTGGTCGGGCAGTGCGTGGGTGGTGGTGCGCGGCGGTGCGGGGACAGCGCCGGGCGGTTTAGGCGGGCAACTCGGCGGATCGCAAGCGGGGGTCCGCATTTCCTATCTCTTCGACCGTAAGCACCGCGTCGCACTCGCTGGCCGAATCAGCACCCCGCTCGGGCGTGGCCTGCGCGAGGCGGCGGTCGGCCTGGAATGGCAACCAACGCGCCTGCCCGTCCGTCTGGTCGCCGAACAGCGCTTCGCGATCGACGGCGGACAGAGCGGCCCTGCGCTCGGTGTAGTCGGTGGCATCGGACCGGTCGCCCTGCCGCTCGATTTCCGGCTCGACGCTTACGGCCAGGCGGGGGTGATCCGCCGCGCCGTTACCGAACCCTATGCCGACGGTGCCGCGCGCATCGCGCACCCGATCGGCGCGCTCGGTGGTGTTGAGGTCGATCTGGGCGCAGGCGCATGGGGCGGCGCACAACGCGGCGCGGCACGGCTCGATCTCGGCCCCTCGCTCGGCGCTACACTCCCGCTCGGCAAGCAGAAGCTGCGCGTGACGCTCGACTGGCGGCAGCGTGTTGCGGGCGATGCCCGGCCTGGTTCAGGTGCGGCACTGACGCTTGGGACCGACTTTTAACGCCTCACCGCCCGCCGACCGTAAGCGTGACAAGCAAACGCCGCCCGAGCTCGGGAAACCCCACGGCGGTCTCGGCGCGGCTGTCGGCCAGATTACGCAGGACCGCGTGTACCCCGACTCCGCTTGGCCCCGTCCAGCGCGCGCCGAGATCCGCTTGCGCCCGACCGCGCGTCACGACCAGCCCGGTCGGGACCGAGCTGTCGGCATAATCGCCATTGAAACGGACCGCGCCGTTCAGCTCGATCCGGCGCAGCGGACGCCAGGCGAGCCGGACATTCCCTTGCCAGTCCGGGCGGCCTCGAAGCGGTGTCGGGCTGTCGATCCGCAGCCACGTCAGCGCGCCCGACACGTCCACGCTCGGCCCGGCGCGCAGCGTTGCTTCGCCCTCGATCCCGGTAATCGCCACGCGGGCGCGGTTGACCAGCGAAAAGGTCAACGGATCGAAATCGATCAAGTCACGGAAACGATTATCGAAATACGCCACATGCAAACGGTGTCCCGAGCGAGTCCAGTCCGCGCCCGCTTCCCAATCGCGGCTGCGCTCGGGACGCAGCCCAGGCCGCCCGATCAGCGGGTTACCCAGCGCATAGAGACTGGGAAGCTTGAAGCCGGTGCCATAGCGCGCGAAAAAGACCGGCAAGTGCGCGCTCGGCTGCCACGCAATACCGCCACGCTCGGTCCAGACCTGTGGACCGCCGCGCACTGAATCGTAACGCATGGCGGCGTTGAGCGTGACGCCCAAACCCGGTCGGAACGTCGCTTCGGTAAAGCCGCTCAGCGTCCGCCGATCGATGCGGAAGTCGGTCGGCAGGCGGAAGCCGAAATCGATCGTGCCGGTGCTGCGGCCATGTTCTTCCAGCAGCGCACCGCCCGCCGTGGCGGTGAGCGGGCCGAGCGTCGCGGTCACATCCGCGATCGCTTCGATCCGTGACAGCCGGTTGCGCGCGGTGATCGCCGGGACCGCCGACAGGATGCCGGGGCGGATCGCGGGGGTCGCCGACTGGTCGGTCTGCTCCGACCAGCTGAGCGAAAGATTGGGTCGCCACGCCGCCCCCGGGCTTCGCCGCAGAGAGGCACCGAACGTCCACAAACCGCCGCTGCCAGTTTCCTTCGCGCGGTTGACCGCCCGTCGCGGGCCGCCGCTGTCCTGCGGAAAGGCGCGATGCGAATTGGTCGCGTAAAGCCCAAGCAGCGTCGCGTCATAGCCGCCGATCCGCTGGCGCAGACGCGCAATCCCCTGGCCGCGCTGGACGTCGGAACCGGCGTCGCTCGCGCCGCTATCATAGGCCGAGCCACCGAGCAGCAGCCCGCCGCCGCGCCAGCCGTGCGACAGCGTAACCCCGCCGCCGCGTTCGCTATCGCTGCCCGCCGTGACGCGGCCGATCACCTCGGTTGCATCGCGCAAAGGGTCGCGCAAGCGGATGTTTATGACCCCCGCCAGCGCGTCCGAGCCGTGCACCGCCGAGGCCGGACCGCGTTCGATCTCGACCGCCGCGACCAGCGCCGGGTCGAGCAGCGTGAAGTCGAACGCGCCGCCCTGGCTGTTGGTCGCATTATTGACGCGGATGCCGTCCACTAGCACGAGCGTGAAATTAGGCTCGCCGCCGCGCACCGAAACGAAGCTGCCCCCGCCCACCCCGTTGGTCGATACTGCGCGCACGCCCGCCACATCGTTCAGCGCATCGAGCAGCGTCGGTGGCTGTAATCGCGCGATCGTCTCGGCCGAAATCGTTGCGGTCGTCGCGGCACCATCCTGCCCGGTGCGCGATGCGGTCACGACGATGGCTTCTGGGTCGCGTGCGTCGGGGTCGGTTTGCGCCTGCGCTGCGCTCGCCAACGCTGTAAAACCCAGCAGCGCCAGCCGTGTCGCGGCGATCCCGTCACGCGCGTTGAAGTTGATCATCTGCTGTTCCCCCGGGCTCTTGGCTTATGCTGTGGCAAATTTACTGGCCTTGGTCACGGTCCGAAGGACCGCGAAAGAACCACTCCGGGCGGATCGCGCATTGTTTCTTCTAATTAGAACGGATACGAAATGGCCCTTAGCCATAGCGAGGGGGTCCGCGATGATCGGTGCTTTGAAGCGTCTCGCGCAATTGGCGATCGTTGCGGGACTGGGGTGCACCGCGTCGCTTGGCGGTGCGCAGACCTATAAAACCTATGGCGTACATAACGACCCGAAGGTTAGCCCGTGCCAATCGGCGGATTGCCGCTATCCGCGCGAAAAGGGGACGCCGCCCGATCCGGTTTTCCCGGCCTATTGGTCGGCGAAATGGACGATGTACCGGGTTAAGACCCAAGCGTATCTGACATACCCCCCGCCGTACCGCGATCGTCCGCCCGTCGCGATGCGCCCGGGGGTCGATTACGAAATATCCTACGGCGCAACCTATTACGATTCGACGTGGCGCGGGCGATCGGGCGAGGGCGCGATGATGGAGCATTATGACAAGCGCTGCCTGCCGATCTTCCCCATCCCAAACCGTTACACCTGCTCGTTCATCTCGCTTGGCAACACCGCGTTTTTCGTAACCTATCCGCAGGATCGGCCGAAGGGCATGCCGCCGGTGTGCCTCTTCTCGCCCGCCAACCACCCGCCGCGCCGCGATTTCATCTCGCATTTGCCCTATAGTGCGGGCGATAGCGCGCGGATCGGTCCCGGCGGGCAGGGCTATTCGTTCTGGATCGCGCACCGCGGCGGCAAGGTCTTGCAGGCCGGTGCCAGCCCCGACCGTACCGCCGACCAGGCAATCCTGTTCGGCTATGGCTTCAAGGCCGACGCTGGCGGGCAGCAAGTCCCGCAATCCTTCTATTTTTCCGGCTACCCGCTCGCCCCCGCCAACGCGCCGATCGTCAGCCAGAATTACACCAGCTTCGCGGCCGTTCGCCCCGACCCGGCCAAAACCTGGCAATTGGTGAGCGGGCTCGATCCCGCAACGCTGCCCGCGTGCCACCTTTTCAAACCCGCGAAGGGGTCCAAAGCGACAGCGCCGGGTGAAACGGCACCGACCTGGGCTGACATCGGGAAGTGACGCGAGCGATAGCGTAGGGGGCACAGATGCGAAGCATATTATTGCGAATTCTGGTGATCCTGGGATGCGCCGCTGCGCTATCGGCCTGCCAGATCGCGCCCATTCAATATGCCGGGACGGCGGGGCCAGCGCCGCGGTGCAGCGCGATCCGCACGCGTATCGCGATCGATGCCGTTGGTCCGGCGCGAGTGATGACCGTCCCCGGCACGGTCGGGTCCGCGCAGAGCGGCGACACGCTCGAGGACCGAATTCTGGGATCGTATGACCGGCGCGCGGCCGAAATGCAGGCCCCGCCATCGACGTTTGGCGTAACCGCGCAAGAGCCGGTGAGTCCGTCGATGCTGTTCCTGTCCGGCGGGAGCCAGAACGGTGCGTTCGGGGCGGGTTTTCTCGACGGATGGGCCAAAGCGCGGGCTACCGCCAGTACGCCGGGCGCGCTGCCACGCTTCACCGTCGTGACCGGGATCAGCACCGGTGCGCTCCAATCGACCTTCGCCTTTCTCGGCCGGACCGACGTGATCACAGGCCAATATACGATCGAGAAGGAAGCCGATTTGCTCCACGTCTTTGTCAAAGGCGGCCTCAAGAGCAAATCGGTGATCACGAAGGCGCGCGCCGGCCTCGCGCTGGCGCAAAAGGGCGCTATTTCCGACCTTATGCCGCTTCGCCAAAAGCTGGGTGGGCTGATCACGCAAGAGGTTCTCGAAGCGGTCGCCAAGGAGGCGAAGAGCGGGCGCCATCTGTTGGTTGGGGCGGTCGAAATGGATAGTGGTGACGCCTATATCTTCGATTTGACCCGCGCCGCGAGCACCTATGTCGCCGACCTCGCCCAAGCGAACATCGATCATGATTTCAGCAAGGTTCCGCAGATGCGCGACTGCTATATCGAGGCGTTGATGGCATCGTCCTCGGTCCCGATGGCGGCGCTGCCAGTGTTCATCGATGGCAAGATGTATATCGACGGCGGTGCCCGCTTCGGCGTCATTTCCGACTTTTCCGCCGATTTGATGGAAAAAGCCGCGAAAATCATGGCTGATGCGGAATCCGGGTCCAAGCTCGCGCCGGGACCGAAAAATTTGTTCATTCTGGTCAACGGCACGCTGGAGGCGAGCCGGATGTGCGATCTGAGCGATTGCCCCGGTGGCACGGCACCGCCGCCACCATCCGCCGGGGTGGTGCCGCAACACGGCAAATGGTCGTTCGACAAGCTCGCTTTGCGATCGCTGTCGGTGTTGATCAACCAATCCTACCGCTCGTCGGTCTATTGGGCGACAGAGCAAGCAAAAAAGCACGGTTTCACACCGCATTTCATCCGCATCGAAGCCGGTGATTTGAAAGACCATAGCTATGACGGGCAGACGTGCGATGCTTGGACAAAAATCGACAATCGCGAAGAACCGGTGGAGTTTCACCCGCGCTTCATGCGGTGCGAGATCGACTATGGTCGGCGCCGCCCCGAGGTGACCAAATGGGCCGGATTGGAATAGGATTCGAAAAACCCCGGCGGTCCACTCGGACCACCGGGGTTCTCGCTAGACCGTCCCTAGCCAGGGAGGCAGGGATAGCCCGCTCGGCCCCGACACCCTTATAGGGGGGCGGGTGCCAGGGCCGGTCTCGTTTAGCCGAGCAGCTTCAGCACGCCCTGCTGCGACTGGTTCGCCTGGGCGAGCAGTGCAGTCGAGGCCTGGCTGAGGATCTGCGCCTTGGCGAGGCTGGTCGTCTCGGTCGAGAAATCGACATCCTCGATCCGGCTGCGTGCGTCGGTCAAATTGGCGACGTTGGTCGTCAGATTGTTGACCACCGATGCCAGACGGCTTTGGCCAGCGCCAAGCGAAGCGCGGGTCGTGTTGACTGCCGCGAGCGCGGTGTCCACCACGCCGAGTGCCGTGGTGGCACCTGCCGCAGTGCTGACGTCCGAGGCGATCGCCGACGTCAGCGTGAGGCCGCCGACATTGAGCGCGACGGTGTCGGTCGCAGCCGAACCGGTCTGGATCGTGACGGTCGAAGCGGCCGTCCCGAGCAGCGCAACACCGTTGAAGTTGGTCTTCGCCTGAATGTCGGTCAGCTGCGCGGTGAGCTGCGTGACTTCGGCTTGCAGATTGGTACGGTCGGCTGCGGCGTAGGTGCCCGAAGCGGACTGCACAGCCAGTTCGCGGACACGCTGCAGAATGTTGGTGACTTCGCCGAGCGCGCCGTCAGCCGTCTGCGACAGCGCGATGCCGTCGTTCGAGTTGCGGATCGCCTGGTTCTGACCCTTGATTTGCGAAGTCAGCGACGATGCGATGGCGAGGCCAGCGGCGTCGTCCTTCGCGGAGTTGATGCGCTTGCCGGTCGACAGGCGCTCGATGCTGGTCTGCAATGCGGCATTTGCCGAATTCGAGGCATTGCTCGCACGCAGCGCGGCGACGTTGGTTCCGATAACAGTCATGGTTCTATCTCCATTATGGTCCGGCAATCCCGCCGCCCCCTATCGGAGAGCCGAGCCGCCAAGGGTGGTAACGACCGCTCGCGGTGGAGATTAAGCACTTTTGCAAACCACACCCGTTTCGCCCTGCATTTATCGCGGATTCGCCCGCGCCAAGCTGCCCAATGCGGAAATTCTTTGCCGCTGCGGCAGCGTCCTTAACGCCTCGTTTACCACGGATGCCGCATTCCTCGCTCGACCAGGGGGAATTCCATGCGTTCGATCGTTCCATCCGCCGCCATCCTTCGCCAGCACTATCCGCTGGTATCGGCGCTCCGCGCCCAGGGCTTTGCGATCGGCGGCGGCGCCGACACCAAGCTGCGCAGCGGTGACCTGTATCTGGTGGCGGAAGGCGAAACCCCGCCCGCCGCAGCACGCACTGTGGTGCTTGGATCGCAGGGGCGCTGCATCGTTCCCTCGCGCGACGGCAATCCGGCCCGCGTCGCGTTCGACGCCATGGACGCGGCCGTGGCTGCGGGCTTCGTCCGCGCCTTGCTCGCCGAACCCGAAATGCCGACTGCCGCCGATCCTGAGAGTCTGGCGCTGCATGCCCTGGCAGAACGCGTGGCAGCGGCCGATATCACGGTGCTGATCAACGGCCCGACCGGAACCGGCAAGGAAGTGCTGGCGCGGTCGATCCATTTGAAATCGGCCCGCGCGGCAGGGCCGTTCGTCGCGATCAATTGCGCAGCGCTTCCGGAAACCATGCTCGAAGCGTTGTTGTTCGGCCATCAGAAAGGCGCCTTCACCGGCGCTTCGTCGGGCGGTGAAGGCTTTTTCCGGGCGGCGAACGGCGGCACGCTGTTGCTCGACGAAATCGCCGAAATGCCATTGCAGCTTCAGGCGAAATTGCTGCGCGCGTTGCAGGAGCGCGAAGTCGTGCCGATCGGTGCGACCCAGCCACAGGCGATCGACGTGCGTGTCATCGCGTGCGCGAACCGGGATTTGCAGGACGAAGTTGCCGCCGGACGCTTCCGCGCCGATCTTTATTATCGTCTGTCGGTGTTCCCGCTGACGACCAAGCCGCTGGCCGAGCGCGTGCAGGACATCCCCGCGCTTACCGCGACGCTGATCCTGCGGCATGCGGGAACCCGCCAGACGATTCCGTGGCCTGATATGTCGGCGATCGACCTACTGCTACGCCACGATTGGCCGGGCAATGTCCGCGAGCTCGAGAACGTCGTGCAGCGCGCGTTGCTGTTTGCCGGCGGCGATACGATTTCGGCCGAGCACATCGTGTTCGATCGACCGACCGCGCTGCAGGCAAGTGCCGCGAACGACCAGTCTGCCCCTGCGACGCCCACTGCGACTCTGGGCAATATCGTGCAGATGCACGAATTCCAGGCGATCCGCGAGACACTGGCGGCGTGCAACGGCAACCGGATCGAGACCGCGAAGCGGCTCGGCATTTCGGAACGGACGCTGCGCTACCGCCTCGCCAAGGCGCGCGAGCAGGGCGATGACATCGTACCCGCCGCCAACCGGAGTGTATGGGCATGAGCATTGATGGTATCGGCGGCGGTGGCGCTGGTGGCGGGGGCGGCGCGATGAGCGTCGATCGCGTGATGGCGCTGCGCGCGCAAATTCTCGAACGTAACCAGGCGCTCGCGCGTGCTGGTGCGAGCGACGGCGCAGGCGCGCCGCAAGCCAAGCCCGCAAGCTTCGCCACGACGATGGAAGATGCGCTAAAAAGCGTGAATCAGGGTCAGGTCGAAGCCGGACGCCTGTCCGAAGCCTATGAGCGTGGCGAGACGATCGACATCGCTAAGGTGATGATGGCGCGCCAGCAAGCCTCGGTCGGGTTCGAGGCGACGCTGCAAGTCCGCAACAAACTCCTGTCCGCCTACAAGGACATTATGAGCATGCCGGTATAATCGATGAGCAACGCCCTCACCCCTTCGCCGCAGAATTCTGGCCCGTTAGCTGCCATTCCTGAGCGTTTCGCCAACCCCTTGCACCAATTGCAGGGCCTGCTCGCGCAGCCCGCGGTCCGGCGCAGCCTGCCGATGGTGCTGCTTGTCGGCCTGATTGCCGCCGCCGCGCTCGCTTGGATGATGATCGCCAGCCCGACGCAGAAGACGCTGTTCGCAGGCCTTGCCGATGCCGACAAAGCGTCGGTGACGGCGGCGCTGCAGCAGGCCAACATCACGTCAAAGATCGACGAAGGCACCGGCGCGCTGACCGTCGCCGAAGAAGATTATTCGCGCGCGCGCATCCTGCTTGCCGGACAAGGCCTGCCCAAGGCGTCCCCCGGCGGCTATCAGATCCTCGACAACCTACCCATGGGCGTTTCCCGCGCGGTCGAGGGCGAACGCCTGCGCCAGGCGCGCGAGACCGAACTTGCCCGGTCGATCCAGGAAATCGATGCCGTGGCCGAGGCGCGGGTCCATCTCGCCACGCCCGAACAATCGGTGTTCGTGCGCGACAATGCCGCACCGTCCGCATCGGTCATCGTCAAATTGCAGCCCGGGCGAAGCCTTGGCGACGCGCAAGTGTCGTCGATCGTCAACCTCGTCGCCTCCTCGGTCCCCGGCATGAAGCCCGAGGGCGTGACGATCGTCGATCAGATGGGCGGCCTGTTGACCAAGGGCGCGAATGAAAGCCAGCTCGGCATCGCCAGCGACGAACGCATCGCGTTCCAGCGCCGCGTCGAGGATAAATATCGCGCGCAAGTCGTGCAATTGCTCACCCCTTTGCTCGGCGCGGGCAATTTCACCACCGAAGTGCAAGCCGATGTCGATCTGAATGAGACGCAAGCAACGCGCGAAAGCTATGACAAGCAGGGCGCGCTCCGGGTCGAGCAGGGCAATTGGACCGGCGCCGGCGCGCAAGGTCCGGCGGCCCCCGGTGGCATTCCCGGCGCGCTGTCGAACACGCCGCCGCCCGCCTCGACTTTGTCCGCGCCACAGCCTGCTCCGACACCCGCGCCGGGGGCAACACCGGTCGCTGGTGCTGCCGCCCCCGTCGTGGCGGCCGCCGCAGGCGCGGTTAGCGACGCACTGAAGGCGAGCGACCAATATTCGCGGGCGTACGATCTCGGCAAGGAAGTGTCGGTCAGCCGTAACGCGCCGGGCACGATCACGCGCCTGTCGGTGGCGGTGCTGCTGCGTGATCCCGAAACGGGCAAGCCGCGCGGCACGGTCGAAATCCAGCAGATCACGTCGCTGGTGCAGACCGCCGTCGGCTTCAACCAGGGGCGCGGCGACCGCGTTACCGTGATCAGCCGCAAATTTGCCGGCGCGACCGCGCTCGACGACAAGCAGCCATGGTATGAGGCCGGTTGGCTGCCCGTGGTGGCGCGCAACGTGACCGCCATCGTCATCGCCTTGCTCGTGCTGTTCATCGGCATCCGTCCGCTTGCCAAGGCTGTGCTTAAAAAGCGCGAGGAACCGGCACCACAGCCGCGCCCCGCGCTCGGCCGCGACTATCTGGCCGAGTCGGAGGGCGGCGGGCAGATGCCACCACCGCGCAGCGATCAGCCAGTGAGCATCGATGCGCTTGAGAATACGCGCGGGTATGACGACCGGATCGGTATGGTGCGCGGCTTTACGCGTGATAATCCGGCGCGCGCTGCGCTCGCCGTGCGCGATATGATCAAGTCATGAACGCGCCCACCACCCCCCTTGGCCGCGCCTACACCGGCGTCGAACGCGCCGCTGTGCTGATGATGCTGGTCGGCGAGGAAGAGGCGGCAGCCATCCTGCAGAAGCTCGATCCCGAAGAAGTCCGGCAGCTCGGTAAAGCCATGTTCGCGGTCGCCGACGTCAGCGAAATTGAGGTCGAAAGTGTCCTCGACGATTTCGTCGGAAAGGCGCGCGAGCGGACCGCGATCGGCTTCGACCCGCGCCCGCGGATCGAGGCGGTGATGACGCGCGCGCTGGGTCAGGAAAAGGCCGATAGCGTGCTGGCGCGGATCGTTCCGGCCCAGGAAGCGTGTCAGATCGACCTGCTCGACTGGCTCGATGCAGGCGAGATCGCCGCGATGATCGAGAAGGAGCATCCGCAGATCGCCGCGGTGCTGATCGCCAATCTCGATTCTTCGGTCGGCGCGCAAGTGCTCGAGCTGATGCCCGATGCGGTGCAGCCCGACATCCTTCACCGCATCGCGCGGCTCGGGCCGATCACGCCCGAGGCGGTCGATACGCTAAAGACCATGCTCGCCAACCGCACGACCTCGTCGCAGAGCCAGACCGGGGTCACGCTCGGCGGTACGCGCGATGCCGCCAAAATTCTGTCGAGCGGGCGCAAGGCGACCGAACTGCGCGTCATGCCCAAATTGTTCAAGATCGACCGCGAAGTCGCCAAGGCGATCGAGGAGGCGATGTTCGTGTTCGACAATCTGCTCGAGCTTGACGACAAGAATCTCGGCACGCTGATCCGCAACATCGACAGCGACATTCTCACGCGCGCCTTGAAGGGCGTGGACGAAAGCATCCGCGCGCGCTTCCTCGGCTGCATGTCGAGCCGCGCCGCCGACGGTATTCGCGACGAGATGGAGGCGCGCGGGCCGATGAAGCTCAGCGAAGTTCTCGATGCGCAAAAGGTGATCATCCAGATCGCGCGCAATCTGGCCAAGGACGGCACGATCCAGATGGGCGGCGGTGACGACGATTATGTCTGACTTTACAGCCGGTTTCTCCGCGCGTGGGGCTGGCGTCGCCGAGGCGCTGCAAGCCGCGTTCGCGCCGCGCGTGGCGGGGTTTTCCGCCGCCGATCTGCGCGAACGCGCGATCCGTGGCCCGGTCCATTTCGCGCCGCAAGGTGGCGGTGATGCTAGCCCGAAGCACTTCGCGCCGGCCAATCCGGGTGCAAACCCGACCGCAGGCTGGGACCCGCTCGACGCCAATGCCGCTCCAACCGGCTTTGTCGATCCGGTGGCAGCGGCGCACGCAGCGGGTTTTGCCGAGGGCGTCGAAGCGACTTTGGCCGAACTCGACGCGACCGGGGAGCGCGACCGTGCTTTGCTGACCGCGCTCACCACGGCCTTGCAAGCCGACGACCGGATCGACCGCGAAGCGGTCGCGCAGCGGTTGCGGCGAACGGTGCTGTTCCTCGTCACGCGGCTCGTCGGCGAAGTCGGGATTTCGCCCGACATTCTTGCGCGGCGGATCGATGCAGCCGCCGATATGCTGAGCGATGCCGCCGAATCGGCGATGCTGCGCGTGCATCCCGACGATGTCGCGCTGCTTGAGGGCAAGCTGCCGCGTCAAATCTTCGCGATCGGCGATGCGAGCGTCACGCGCGGCGCCTTCGTGCTCGAAAGCGCGTCGACCATCGTCGAGGATGGCCCCGAAGTGTGGCTGGAACAATTGGCGCAAGCGATCGATCGCGTTGCCGTGCCAGAGGCCTAAGCGATGCTGAACCGCTTCACCGGTGCCTATCTCGATTCGCTTGAGCTCCCCGATTTCAGCCCGCGCCCCAAGGTTTCCGGGCGGCTCGCCTCGTTCGACGGCCTTTTGATGGAGGCGGTCGGCCTCACGCTGCCGGTCGGCACCGTTTGCCAGGTGGGGGACCGTGCTTCTGGGGTCGAGGCCGAAGTGATCGGCTTCCGCAACGGTCGCACGTTGTTGATGAACCTTGGCGGTCCCGCCGCCCTCCTGCCGCAAGCGCCGGTGCGTCCGCTCGGCGCGCCGGGCGAGGCCGAGGTGGGGGCTGCGTTGCTCGGCCGCGTGGTCGATGGTGCTGGCAAGCCGATCGACGGCCTTGGCCCGATCCGCGGTGCAGCGCGCTGGCCGCTCGCGGGCAAAGTCCAATCACCGCTCGATCGGGGGCGCGTGCTGAAACCGCTCGATGTCGGCGTGCGCGCGATCAACGGCTTGCTGACTGTCGGCCAGGGCCAGCGCATCGGAATCATGGCGGGGTCGGGCGTCGGCAAATCGGTACTGCTCGGCATGATCGTGCGCGCCGCCGAGGCCGATGTCATCGTCATCGGCCTGATCGGCGAGCGCTCCAGAGAAGTCGCCGATTTCCTCGAGACCAAAGTCGCGGGTGAGGCACGCAAACGCGCCGTCGTCGTTGCAGTGCCAGCCAATCATTCGCCGGTGCTGCGCATTCGCGGGGCTCTGCGCACCCATGCCATTGCCGAGGCGTTTCGCGCGCAAGGCAAAAAGGTACTTCTCATCATGGATTCGCTCACCCGCGTCGCGCATGCCGGGCGCGAGATCGGCCTCGCGCTGGGCGAACCCGCGTCGGCGCGCGGCTATCCGCCCTCGGCGATCGCGATGCTGCCCAATCTGATCGAGCGTGCGGGTGTCGATGTTCACTCGGGGGGATCGATCACTGCGATCTACACCGTGCTGGCCGATGGCGACGACGGCAACGATCCGGTGGTGGACAGCGCGCGATCAATCCTCGACGGGCATATCGTGCTGTCGCGCCAACTCGCCGAGCGCGGCGTCTATCCGGCGATCGACATCGGTCCTTCGGTCAGCCGCGTGATGAGCGACATCGTCGACAAGCCGCATCTCAAGGCCGCGCGCGTGCTGCGTCGCCATCTCGCCACCTATGAGGAAAATCGCGATCTTGTGCTGATGGGCGCGTATCGATCGGGCGCGGACCCGGCGATCGATGCGGCGATCGCCTGCCACCCGGCGGTCATGGAATATATCAAGCAGGACCCCGACGAGATCGTGTCGCTGGGCGATGCCGCCGCCGAATTGATCGGCGTGTTCGGAGATGCCTAAACCCGCCAAGCTCGACCGGATCTTGCGGGTGCGCACCTTGCAACTCGGGCTAGTCCGGGCCGAGGAAACGCGCGCGCAGGAGCGCGCGGCGAGCGAGGCGCTGCTCAAGGCGCGGATCGCGCAGCTTGTTGCGGGCGTCGCCCCGGCCTCGGAACCCGTCGCCGCCTTCTCGCTCGTCGCCGCCGCGCATTTCCGCGAGCGGCTGCACCAATCCGCCGAAGCCGCCGAAGGCCGTCTGCGCGCCGCCGAGGCGGTCGCCGAACGCGCGGCCGAGGCAACGCGCGAGGCACGGCGTGACCAGAGCGCGATCGAGAAACTGATCGCGCGCGGCGAAGCCGATGCCGTGGTCAAGGCGATCCGCGCGATGGAGGCAGCACCCCCCACGCGCAAAATTCGGCACGATCCTTGCTGAAACCCTGACGGGTGCCCGCCTGCGGCCCCTGCTGGAGTGTGCATGATCGACCTTTCGTCCGCTTTGCTTTCGGTACTGCCGCCTACGCCAGCGCCCATTGTGGTCGCTGACGGCGCTGTAGCCTCGCCTGGCGACTTCGCGCGGACGCTCGGCGCATTCCTCAATGCCAAGGACGCTGCGCTCGAGCCGCAGCCGGCGATCCTGTTCGTGCCTGGACGGCAAGCGACCGCCGAAACCGGCAAGGATTTGCCGCCGGAAACGACCGATGATGCCGAAACGCCCGCTATAAGCGCCGCGCCCTTATGGTTCGCGGCATTGCCCTTGCCCGCTGCCGAGATCGCGCCTGCCCCGGCACCCAATAGCGCGGTGAGCACCCCGGCGATCTCGCAGACGGCGCCGCCCCCACCCGCTAACCAGCCGATTGCGGCCTTGCCCAAGCAGGACATCCCGCCGAGCCGGACGCCAGTGGAGACCGCAGCGCCAGCGACGCAGGTCGGGTCGGCAGTCGTGACGCCGCTAGCCGAGGATACGCTCCCCGCGCTGCAAGCGATGCCGACAAAAATCCTCGATGCGGTCGCAACACTGCTCCAGCAGACCCCTGGCGTCGCTCCAAAACCCGTCATCGACGCGCCACGCGTCGCGCCCGACACCAACGCCGATCGCGCGGCGGTACCGATCGACACGCCTGTGCAAGCGATCGCCGTTAGCACGCTGCCGCAACCCGCCGGTCAGGTCTTTGCGAGCGCCCGGGCTGTCGCCGGATCGTGGCGCGAGCATGCGTCGCGCAGCGATGATCGCGATTCGGTGGATGTCCCGACAGGGTTTGTGAGCGCCGCACCGATCGATCTGCGCGAACGCGCGATCGTCCATGCTGCTGCCGACACCGCGCACACTGCGCTCGATCTGACTGCCGACACCGGCTTGCAGCGGATGATCGACCGGATCGAAACGCTGCGCGATACGGCCGACGCAGGCGACACGCGCGTTCGGCTCATCCCCGATGCGCTGGGCAGCATCGATGTCGCGGTCCGGCAAGACGGCGACCGCGTGCATGTCCGGTTTACCGCCGAACACGAAGCGACGCGCGCGCTGATCGCCGAGGCGCAACCGCGCTTGAGCGAACTCGCCGCCGCGCGCGGGGTGCGCATCGGCGATACCAGCGTCTCGACCGGAACCGGCGGCAGCGGCACAGCGCCGCAGCCGCAACAGCCCGCCGCGCCGCCCCGCGCTCCGGCATCCGCGATGCCCGAAGCCGCGACCCTTTCCACCGACCACCGCCTCGCCTGAATTGAAGGAGCAAGACCGTGAGTGACAAAGACCTGATCGAAGAAATGCCGAAGAAGAAAAAGGGCGGCATGATGAAAATCGTGCTGATCGTCGTCGGCCTGCTGGTGGTAATCGGCGGCGGCGTTGGCGGCGCGCTCTATGCGATGAACGCCGGACTGATCGGCGGGCATGCCGGTGCCGCTGTTGCCGAAGGTCCGCGTCTCGTCCCCAAGGCCGAGCAGAAGCGCGTCGGATCTGGCGAGGGCGAGGGGCATGAGGCCAGCGTCGGCCACAAGCCGCCGACGGGTACCGGCGGCGACAAATATGCCTCCAATTATTATGCGATGGACAAGGAGTTCACCTCAAACCTCCAGGACAGCGTCCATTTCGTCCAGATCGGCATCGCCGTCTCCACGCCCTATGACGACACCGTCATCGAGAACATCAAAACCAATGAGATCGCGGTGCGATCGTCGATCCTGATGGCGCTTGGCGATACCACCGAAGAACAGGTTTTTACGAGCAACGGCAAGCAGATGTTGCAGCGTCGAATCGCCAAGGCGATCAACGATACGCTGAAGGAAAAGGAAGGTTTCGGAGGCGTTGGTAACGTTTACTTTACCAATTTTGTTGTTCAGTGAGGCATGGTTAACGAAGGCCTTCAGCGCGCAAGCGGCCAGACAGCGGACGAGCGGCGGGAACGCCCCCGGCGGCTGGCGGAACACGCCACGCTGGGGGCGGCCAACCTCAACCCGTTCGGTGACCTGCACACCGTCCAGCATTTGTCCGCGCGGCTTGCGCGTGGCGTGCGCGGCGTGTTCGAGCCGCTGCTCCGCAAGGAAGTGCGCTGCTGGGCCGAACCCCTCGTGGTCCAGCGTCTGGCAGATTATCGCGCCGAACGCCCCACCGGGCTGACCGCGTGGTTGCCGCTCGCGATGACGGCGGCGGGGAGCTTGCCGACCGGCCAGACGCTGGCGGTGCTCGACGGGCGTTTCGTCATGGAATTGCTCGATCTGTTCTTCGGCGGCAACGGCCATGCGCCGCACGATTTGCCCGGCGAATTCACGCCCGCGGCCGAAGCGATGGTTGCCCAATTGGGTTCGATGCTGGCCGAACCGATGCGTACAGCGTGGGAGCCGCTCGCCAAGATCAGTTTCGTTCCCGGCCATGTCGAGCTGAACCCGTCGCTGATCACCGATCTCGATCTTGAGGATGCGGTCGTGGTCACGCGGTTCGGCATCGCGGCGGGCACCGCCAAGCCGGTGTTCCTCGATTTGCTCTATCCGGTCGCCGCGCTGAAACCGCACGGTCCGTCGCTCACCGGCAAAGTCCACGGCAAAACTGCCGAGCCCGATCCGGCATGGCGCAACGGCCTTACCCGCGCGGTGATGAACGTGCGCTTTGGCGTGCGCTCGGTGCTCGCTGAACCGATGGTCTCGCTCAGTACGCTGATGGAGCTGAAGGCGGGCGATGTTATCCCGATCAGCGTCGGCGGCGACGTGCCGGTGATGGTCGGCGGCGACCGGCTCGGCGCCGGCACGGTCGGCACGTCGAACGGCAAGGCCGCGATCAAGCTGACCAGTATTTCCTACGAAACGACGACCGACCTCGGGGGCAATTTCCAATGAACGACATGACGGGCGGATTTCCGGTCGATGCGAGCCTGGCAGCCAATTTTCGGCTGCTGCAGGACGTCGATGTCAAATTGACGGTCGAGATCGGCTCGACCTCGCTGACGCTGCGAGAATTGCTCGCGCTCGGCGAGACGAGCGTGATTGAGCTCGACCGCCAGGCCAATGAGCTGCTCGACGTGCTGGTCAACGGCACGCTGATCGGGCGCGGTGAAGTGGTGATGGTCGGCGATCATTTCGGCGTGCGGATGACCGAGTTGGTCAGCCCCGAAAAGCGGGCCTGACGCCGATGATGTGGTCCTATATCCTGAAACTCGTCGTGCTGCTGCCGCTGGTTTGCGGGCTGATGATCGCGTGCCTCTATGCGTGGCGCAAGCTTGAGTCGCGGCTGCCCGGGCAACCCGCCAACCGCATGCTCAAGGTGAGCGAGACGATGATGATCTCGCCGAGCGTCCGCCTCGCGGTGATCGATTTCGAGGGGCGCAAGCTGCTTGTTTCGGTCAGCCGCACCGGCGTCGCGCTGATCGACCGCGGGAGCGACCTCGCATGAGCGTGAAGATCGTCCGCAAGGGGTCTGGCCCGGCGTTGATTCGTCCGCCAGCCAAGCGCACGTCGCCATGGGCCAAGCTTGCGCTGGTGCTGCTCGGCATCGTCTTCGCGCTGATCGTGGCGCATCCCGCTTTCGCGCAAGGGATTCCGACTCCGGCCCCGACGCCGGGCGTTGGCGATGCGGCGGACAAGGCGCTTAAGGAACTTGGCGGCGGCGACGCGCCGATGGCCTTGTCGCTGCAGATCCTCATCGTCATGGGGCTGCTGACGATCCTGCCCGGCATCTTGCTGATGATGACCAGCTTTACGCGCATCATTATCGTGCTGGCGATCGTGCGGCAGGCGATGGGGCTGCAACAGACCCCGCCTAACCAAGTGCTGATCGGGCTGTCGCTGTTCCTGTCGTTCTTCGTGATGGCGCCGACGATCAATCAGATCAACACGACCGCGATCCAGCCTTATGCCGAGAGCAAGGTCAGCGCGACCGACATGATCAAGCTAGGCGCGATCCCGCTGCATGCCTTCATGGCGAAGCAGACGCGCAAGAAGGACATCACCATGTTCGCCGGGATCGCCAAGAGCGGACCCTATCAAAAAGCGGAGGACATCCCCTTCTCGGTGCTGCTCCCCGCCTTCGTGACGAGCGAGCTCAAGACCGCCTTCCAGATCGGCTTCCTGGTGTTCTTGCCCTTCATCGTGATCGATCTCGTCGTGGCCACAGTGCTGATGTCGCTCGGCATGATGATGCTGTCACCGACGATTATCTCGATGCCATTCAAGCTCTTGCTGTTCGTGCTGGTCGACGGCTGGGCGCTGACCATGGGTAGCCTCGCCAATTCGTTCGTGAGTTAGCGGGTCATGGACGCGGACTATTTCCTCACCATCGCCAACCAGACGATGTGGGTGCTGGCGCTCGCCTCGGCGCCGATCCTGATTCCGGCGCTGCTGGCAGGGCTCATCACCGGCATGATTCAGGCGGCGACCTCGATCAACGAACAGACCTTGTCGTTCGTGCCGAAACTGATCGTCGTCGCGGTCTCGCTGCTGATCTTCGGCAGCTTGATCATCGGGCTGCTCAGCGATTTCACGATCGGCATTTTCGAGCGGATCCCGGATCTGGTTCGTTAGCGTGGGAAGCGCGGCTGGCCCGCTCGGCTTCGGCCTGTCGGTCGAGCCCCAGCTGTGGGCACTGATCTTCGTGATGGTGCGCGTCGGCGCGGCGTTCATCGCCGCGCCGGTGTTCAGCGCGGTGTCGATCCCGCTGACGGTGCGGGTGACGCTGTCGGGGGCGATTGGCGTGCTGGTGCTCGCGGTCCATCCGGTGACGCCGCCCGAGCATGTCTTTGCCTTCAACACCTTCCTCGCGGTGGCGGCCGAGGCGCTGGTCGGATTCGCAATGGGCTTCATCCTGCAAATCGCCTTTGCCGCGCCAATGATCGCAAGTGAAGTGATCGGCACTTCGATGGGGATCGGCTTCGCCTCGGCAATCGATCCGCAAAACGGGCGCTCGACCCCGGCGCTCGGGCAATTTTTCTCGATGATGCTCACGCTGCTGTTCCTGAGCGTCAACGGTCACCTGATCCTGGTCGAGATGATCGTGAAGAGCTATGATGCGCTGCCGCCGGGTGCCGCCTGGCTCAAGCCGCAGCAGCTCGAAAACATTGCCTTTTTCGGCGGCTACACCTTTCTCGCGGGCCTCCTCCTCGCGCTGCCGGTCGGCTTTCTGCTGCTGTGCCTCAATCTGATCGTCGGCATGATCTCGCGTTCGGCCCCGTCGCTCAATTTGTTCGCAGTGGGCTTGCCCGCCAGCCTTGCGGTCGGCGTCGTCGCGCTCGCTTTGGGTTTTCCCGCGATGGGCGATTATCTGCTCGTCATCATCGATGAGGCGCTCGCCGCCACGCAAAGCCTGGTGCTCGGCTGATGGCGCCCCACCATGGCTGAAGATTTCGGCGAAAAAACAGAAAGCCCAACAGCCAAGCGCAAACGCGACGCGGTAGAACAGGGTGACGTCCTCAAATCGCGCGAATTTGCGACCGCCTTGGTGATCCTCGCCGGGTGCGGCTGGCTCGCCTTGATGGGGCCGTCGCTGGTGGCTGCTTGCAAGGAAGTCATGGCCTCCAGCTTCGCCTTCGATCATCGCGACGTGGAGGATTTCTCGCCTTTCCGCGCGCTGGCGCAAAGCGGGTGGAAGCTTGCGCCGGCCTTGGGTTCGCTGCTCGTCGTCACCTTCGTCGCCGCGATCCTCAGCCAGGCCGGGCTCGGCCATCTCGGCTTCAACGGCAAATTGCTCGCCCCCAAGGCCTCACGGATCAATCCGGGGTCGGGTCTGAAACGTATTTTCGGCCCGCAAGGCTGGATCGAACTCGGCAAGTCGCTGCTCAAGGTCGTGCTGCTCGGCAGCATCGGCTGGTACATGCTGGGGCAAGTCGCGCACACCACGATCGGCCTCGCCTCGACCGATATCGGCACTGCGGTCGGTACGCTCGGCGGCACGTTCATGGGCGTGCTGTTTGCGATGGCGCTCGGGCTGGTGATCATTGCAGGCATCGATGTGCCGATCCAGATCCTCCAGTTGCTGCGCAAATTGCGCATGTCGAAACAGGCGATCAAGGACGAGAATAAGGAAACCGAGGGATCGCCCGAGGCCAAGGGCGCGATGCGTCAACGCCAGCGCGAAATGGCGACACGCAATATGCGCAAAGCCGTCAGCGAAGCGCATGTCATCCTCACCAACCCGACGCATTTCGCGGTCGCGCTGCGGTACGACCGCGCGACCGATCAGGTACCAGTCGTCGTCGCCAAGGGGCGCGGCGTCATTGCGCTCGCGATCCGCGAGCTGGGGGCCGAGAACCGTGTGCCGGTGCTCGAATATCCCGCCCTCGCCCGCGCGGTGTATTACACGAGCCGTGAGGGGCAGGAGGTGCGCGACGATCTGTATGTCGCGCTCGCGACGATCCTCGCCTTCGTCTTCGGCCTCAACACCGAAGCCGGCGGTACGCCCGCGACCACGCCGCCCGCAGTGCTGGTGCCAACGACGGCGCGCTTCGACGAAAATGGCGTGAAGGAATCCTAAAGATGCGCGGGTTTCGGTCGTTCCTTGGGGTGAGCTCGAACATTGGATCAAGGCCATGGTGACGACCAGCGCGACGGGGACGACCAATCTCGGCCAATCGATCCTGACCGCGCAAAATGCCGGATCGGGCGTCGATACCGCGTCGCTCGTCTCGTCACTGGTGCAGGCGCAGTTCGCCGCCAAAAATGCCCAGCTCACTAAGCGAGAAAACGCGCTCACCGCGCAGATTTCCTCGGTCGCCAAGGTGCAGAGCGGGATCACCGGCTTCGCTTCGGGTTTGAAGAGTCTCGTCAAGGGCGGCAGCCTGGTGACGCAGCCGACCAGTTCCGACAATAGCGTGCTGACCGCGAGTGCCTTGCCCGGTGCAAAGCTGTCGGGCTTGTCCGCCTCGGTCGAGGTCACGCGCCTTGCGAGCCCGCAAATCGCGACCAGTGCGACGCCTTTTGCCAGCCGGACCGCGACCGTCGGCACCGGTACGCTGACGCTGACCTTCGGCACCGGCACGGTAACGGATGGCGCGCTCACCGGCTTCACCGCCGGATCGGCTGCCGCGATCGCGATTCCGATCGACAGCGATCATCAGACGCTGGCGGGCGTCGCCGCCGCCATCAACGCCAAGGCAGCGGGGGTGACCGCAAGTATCGTCACCGATGCCGACGGTACCGCGCGCCTGACCCTGAAGGGCGCGACCGGCAGTGCACAAGCGTTCACGCTGAGCGGCGATAGTCCCGGCCTCGCGCAATTGAACGTCGGCGTCGGTGAAAGCGCGACCACGATCGGCAGCGCCGCGCTCAACGCGCAATTGAAGCTCGACGGCGTCGCGGTCGAACGCGCGAGTAACACCGTGACCGACCTGATCGACGGGGTGAAGCTCAATCTCGCTAGCGCTGCAATCGGCAAGCCTGTGACGCTAGGCAGCAGCACGCCCACCGCCGGACTTTCCCAAGCGGTGACCGATTTTGTCGATACCTATAATCAGCTGCAGGCGATCCTGAAGAGCGAGACCGATGCGGCGACCGGCCCGTTGCGCAATGATTTCAACGCGACCGGCCTGTCGCGCGCGCTGCGCGGACTGACGCTGACCACGCTCACCACCGGTGCCTCGGCGAGCGCGCCTACGAACCTGTCGGCGATCGGCGTATCGACCAATCGCGACGGGACGTTGAGCGTCGATTCGGCCCGGCTCGCCGCCGTGCTCGCCAGCAACCCTGACGGGGTCGAGGCGCTGTTCGCCGATGGCACCGGCGCGAGCGGGGGCGGGATCGCGGCGGCGCTCGATGCGATTTCGACGGCGGCGGTCGACAAAGCGGTGACGGTCAACGGCAAGGTCGAACGCATCGGCCTGGTTGGCAGCGCAGCACTCTACACTGCCGCCAAGACGCGGGTGACCGATGCCGAGGCCAAGGTCGCGACCGATACCACGGCGTATCAGGAGCGCTTGACCAAGCAATATGCCGCCTCCGACGCGCGCGTCGCCGCCTATAAAGCGAGCCAGACCGCACTGACGAACCAGATCGCTCAATGGAACAAGAGCGGCAATTGACCGCCGCCTATGCAACGGCGTTCGGCCGCAATCCCGAGGCGACGTATCGCCAGATCGAGCTCGGTGGTCAGACTGCCGAGGCCGATGGTCCCGCGCTCGTGCAATTGCTGTATGACGAGGCGATCCGGGCGTTGCGCAGTGCCGCCTGGGCGGCCGAGAACGGCAATTATGCGATGAAGAGCGACAAAGTGACACGCGCCACCGCGATCCTCTTCGCGCTCGAGGCGGGGCTCGATTTCGACGCCGGCGGAAGCGTCGCGCCCGCGCTCGCGAAACTGTACGCAGGCGCGCGTCAGACGGTGGTCAACGCGAGTATCGGGAGCGACCCGCGCCCGTTTCGCGAGGTGGCAGCGACGCTGGATGAGATCGGCCAGGCGTGGCGCGCTGTCCGCGCCGGGTGACGTGGTTGCCGCGACATTAACCAAATCGTGACGCAGCGCGGGTTAGGCTGTCCGGCATGATCGATCTTCCTGCTCCCGAACCGACCAACACACGCCGCATGCTCGGCACGATCCTCGTGGTCGATGACAGCCGCACCAACCTCACGGTCCTCGGTCGGCGGCTGGGTCATCTCGGCTATCTTACCGTCCTCAGCGACACTGGCGCCGAAGCGCTCGACCTGATCGCGGCGCGCGGGTTTGATCTCGTCTTGCTCGATATGGTGATGCCGCGCCTGTCGGGCGTGCACGTGCTGCGCGAAATCCGTGGCTGCCGCGATACGATCGATCTGCCGGTCATCATGTTGACTGGGCGCAGCGATCCGGCCGCGGCGGTTGAGGCGCTGGCGGCAGGGGCCGACGATCATATCGCCAAGCCGTTTGATTTCGACGTGCTCGCCGCCCGCATCGCGCGGACCTTGTCGCGCGCCCGCCGTATTGCCGAGCTCAAACGCTCCAATGCCAATCTCGATGCCCGCATCGCCGCGCGCGCGGTCGAGCTGGGCGAAACCAAAACGCAGCTCGCCGCCACCCGCGCCGACCGGCAACGGCTCGTCGCCTCGATCCAGGCGCTCAACGACGAGGTCGAGCGGCTCAGCCGTTAGCGCCGCTTCCGGCTGACCCGAATCAGGTCACCACAAAATATCAATGCAGCGTGACGACGACGTCCGATGCGCGCGCGACCGACGCCTCCAGCGCACGCACGTCCTCGGCCAAGACGCCGAACAACAGCACCCCGCCGAACAGCCGCTCGCCCGTCTCGACCCGCACCCCCTCGATCGCTTGGGTCAGGCCGAGCGGCGTGATCAACCGCCGTGCGGCAATCTTTGCACCGTGGCGCTTGAGGATCGCGATCGCGCCATTTCCGGCCACCAGCGCGGCATTGCCGTCAGTACCGAGCAGCGCATCGTGTGCGACAAACCCCGCGAGCATTTGCTCGGCGGTCTCGCGCGCCTGCGCCTCGCTCGAAATCCGGCTTTCGCCGAGCCGCAACCACCGCGCGACCAGCGCAAGGCCGAGCACGCCCGCCAGACTATAGCCAAGAACGATCCAGTTCATGCCGGCGAAGATAGGGCGTCGAGCAACGGCCGCAACCCGGTGAGATCATAGCCCGCCGCCGCCGCCTTCGCCATCGCGGCATCGGGGTGTGCGCCCGCCTTCACCGCCGCCAGCGCCCATAAGTTGCACGAGCGCGTGCCCGATCGGCAATAGGCCAGCACCGGGCCCTTCGCCTCGGTGAGCACGGCGGCCATCGCGTCGATCTGCGGGTGTGAGAAGCCGGTGTGCGTGATCGGGATCGCGGCGTAGCTCAGGCCAGCGGCATGCGCGGCGGCGGCGATTTCGGCACCGCTCGGCTGGCCGAAATCCTCGTCGTCGGGACGATTGTTGACGATCGCGGTGAAACCCGACGCGGCGATCTCCGCCATGTCGTCGGGCTCGATCTGCGGTGCGACGGCGATAGTCGCGTCAATGGTGCGGAGGATGGTCATTACGCCTTCTACCCCGCACGTTGCTGGGACGGAAGCAGCAGTTTGGTTCGCGCAGAGGCGCAGAGGACGCAGAGAAAAAGGAGCGCGGCAGCGCTCAATACCATTCCGACACTGCCCGCGTCTGTCGCGCAACCCCTTTGCGTCCTCTGCGCCTCTGCGCGAACAATAATCTCACACAAAGACACGAAGGCACAAAGCAAGAAGGATGAATGGCTGCGCCGCTATGTCTTCCGCTTTGTGTCTTCGTGTCTTTGTGTGAGAAAATCCTTTTTCAAAACCGCCGCACTACGCCGAGAAACGCCTCGCCATAGGCCTCGAGTTTGCGCGCGCCCACTCCGGTGATCCGCCCTAGCGCGGTCAGCGAAGACGGGCGCAGCGTCGCCATTTCGCGCAGTACCGAATCGTGGAAAATTACGTACGGCGGCACGCTCGCCTCCAGCGCCAATTCGCGCCGTTTCGCGCGCAGCGCTTCGAACAGCGGGTCGCCGCTCGGGTTAGAGACCGCCTCCCCACGCCGATGCCGCGCGCGTTTGGGCGGTACGATCAGATCGACGCGCTCGCCTTCCTTCAGGATGCCGCGCGCACCGGGGCCGAATTCCAGCCCGCCGAAATCATTCGTCCTGAGCGCATCGCGCAGCAGCAGCGCGCGCCCGACCGGCTTGATCAGCGCCGCTTCTTCGGGCGACGATGCGATCCCGAACACAGCCAGCGCCTCATGCCCGTTCATCAGGCTGCGCTCGCTCGACTGGCCGGTCAGGACTTGTTCGATATAGCCCGCGCCAAAGCTCTGCCCCGTGCGAAACACCGCGGAGAGGAATTTCCTCGCCACCTCCGTCGCATCGACCGCCGCTGGGGGCTCGCGGCAATTGTCGCAATTCCCGCAATTTTCCGGCGGATCATCGCCGAAATGCTTGAGCAAGATCCGCCGCCGGCACCCGGGCGTCTCCACCAGTGCCCCCAACGCCTGGAGCCGTTGCCGCTCGCCCGGCTGGCGCGCGGGTTCGACCTCGCCGATGCGTTGCCGCGCGCGCGCGAAATCCTCGGCACCCCAGAAGAGATGCGCCACCGCCGGATCGCCGTCTCGCCCCGCACGACCGGTTTCCTGATAATAAGCCTCGATCGATTTGGGCAGGCCAGCATGCGCGACGAAGCGCACGTCGGGCTTGTCGATTCCCATACCGAATGCGACCGTCGCGCACATCACCATATCCTCGGACGCGACGAAATCGGCCTGGTTGCGCGCGCGCACCTGCGGATCGAGCCCGGCATGATAGGCGCGCGTCGGCCGCCCGGTTTTGGCGAGCGCCTCGGCCATTTTCTCCGTGCCCATCCGGCTCTGGACATAGACGATTCCTGCGCCCGGCGTCTCGGCGATCAGATCGGCGATCTGGCGCGTGGCATTGTCCTTGGGCGAAATGCGGTACTGGATGTTGGGCCGGTCGAACCCGGCGACGATCATCCCTTCCTGCGGAATGCCGAGCTGTTCGAGGATATCGGCGCGCGTCACCGCATCGGCGGTCGCGGTTAGCGCGAGCCGGGGGATATGCGGAAAGGCATCGAGCAACGGCCGCAGCAGTCGGTAATCCGGGCGGAAATCATGCCCCCATTCGCTGACGCAATGCGCCTCGTCGATCGCGAACAAAGCGAGCGGCGCTTGGCCGAGCAAATCGCGAAAGCCCCCGCCCGAGGCGCGTTCGGGCGCGACATAGAGCAAATCGAGCTCGCCGCGCCGGAAGCGCGCGATCGTCTCGGCCTGATCGGTATCGACCGAGGTTAGCGTCGCGGCGCGAATCCCGATTGCGAGCGCGGCGCGCAACTGATCGTGCATCAGTGCGATTAGTGGCGAGACGACGACGCACGTCCCCGGCAGCAATACGGCAGGCAATTGATAGCAGAGCGATTTGCCCGCACCCGTCGGCATCACCGCGAGCGTATTCTCGGCGGCGAGCACGCGGTCGACGACCTGTTGCTGGACCCCGCGAAAGCCGGGAAAGCCGAAGGTCGATTGCAGGATGGGGAGGGGGTCGATCACGCGCCCTCTTGCGCGAAGCGGCCCGGGCGATGCAAGCGCGCGGCATGGACAATGTCATCGACAACAAGGCCGAGGCCGAATTCGAACTGGTGATCGGCCGCCACCGCGCCGTCGCGGCCTACCAGATGGAAGAAGGCACGATCGTCTTCACCCACACGATCGTGCCCAAGGCGCTGGAGGGTCGCGGGGTGGGGTCGAAACTGATCCGCGCCGCGCTCGATTCGGCACGCGACCGCGGGCTGAAGGTGGTGGCGCAGTGCGACTTCGTGCGCGCCTATATCGCGAAGCATCCGGAGTATCGGGAATTGGTAGGCTAATAACTACAGGCCGAGACCGACTAGAATTTCAACTTATAATGAAAATTTATATTTTAAATACAAAATATTCTAATTATATTTGATTATTGATCGCTTCCGATACCCGTCCATGATTAACGCCAAATTTCTCGGCAATATCCTGTTGATGGGCGTCAGGATTGGCTTCTGCGTAGGCACGGATTTCCTCAGCCTTTTCAGGCGTAAGTTTTGGGCTTCGGGTAGGGGCTCGCTTCTTTGCAGATTTTCGATACATTTGATCGGCAAGATCGTGTAATTCTTCTAGGCCATGTTCTTCGGCCAGCTCTCGCAGACGGTCGCGGACCTCCGGAATGCTCAGTTGATTTTTTGCCACATCCACCTCCCAAACGTTCTGTCAGATTAGAATTAACTGCTGGTTAGAGTAGTCATGTGCCCTTTCAAGTTTGCGCCTGCAAGGTGGAATCCAAATTACCCTAGCGTGCTCATTAGAACCGTGCTCCCAGACTAACCAAGCGTACCCAGTAGCGGTTGACGCTTTGGCGTCCAACCTTCCTCGTACCATTGGAACACGTTCAACAAACTGCGCAAATTTTGCGGGCGGATTTTGATGAAATAGTCGATTATAGCGGCCCACACTCTCTAGAAATACACTTCTCACTAGCATCGCGACGCCACACTTTGCAGTTTCGAGAGCATTTATAACAAATTCCTCGGCAAGTCGAAAAGGAGGATTTGTTATCACCCAATCTACAGATTTAGGCTCATACGGAGAGGTAAGATAATCGCGGACTGGACCGTACCCATACTCGTTAGCGTCGCTGTAACGCACCTCACCAAAATACTCTTTTAGCACTTTGGCCATGTGCCCTGCGCCGCATGCTGGCTCAAGGCATGACATCAGGCTTAGCGATTCTGGGCCAATCACATGTTCAAGCAGCGCCCGTGTCGCCCACGGGGGAGTTGGGAAATCGTCGGGGCTGTCTCCAGCTTCAACACGCTGAGACATAACTGCGTGTGAAGTGTTTTGCACGGGAGACCTCGCTATAGGACGGCCTTATCTCCTTTACGAACCTATGAGAATCCCCTTTTTCCGCAATGCGCGAGTTCTTCGCGTTTACTCCGCCGCCACAGCCTCTTCCGCGCGCTCCTGCGCCTGGCGGTTCCACATCTCGGCGTACAGCCCATCCTTGCGCAGCAGCGCCGCATGGCTCCCGCGCTCCACCACCGCGCCTGCCTCGAGCACGACGATCTCGTCGGCATGGACCACGGTCGAAAGCCGGTGCGCAATGACGATCGTGGTGCGCCCGCGCTCGATCGCTTGCAGCGTGTCGAGGATCTCGCCTTCGGTGCGGCTGTCGAGCGCTGAGGTCGCCTCGTCGAGGATCAGCACCGGCGGGTTCTTGAGCAAGGTCCGCGCAATCGCCACGCGCTGTTTCTCGCCGCCTGACAGTTTCAGCCCGCGCTCGCCAACGCGCGTGTCGTACCCTTGCGGCTGGCGCTCGATGAACCCGGCAATCGCCGCCCCGCGCGCGGCATTCTCGATCTCCGCACGCCCCGCGCCCTCACGGCCATAAGCGATGTTGTAGCCGATCGTATCGTTGAACAGCACCGTATCCTGCGGCACGATGCCAATCGCGGCGCGCAGAGACGCTTGCGTGACCTGCGCGATATCCTGTCCGTCGACGGTGATCCGCCCGCCCGTCAGATCGTAGAAGCGGTACAGCAGCCGCGCGAGCGTCGACTTGCCCGCGCCCGACGGCCCGACCACGGCGAGCGTCTTGCCCGCCGGGATGTCGAGGTCGATGCCTTTCAGGATCGGCATCCCCGGATCATAGCCGAACCGCACATTTTCGAAGCGCACATGGCCGTTTGGCACCACCAACGCGGGCGCACCGGGCACGTCGACTACTTCGGACGGCGTATCGATCAAATCGAACATCGCGCCCATATCGATCACGCCCTGTCGGATCGTGCGATAAACCATCCCGAGCAGATCGAGCGGGCGGAACAATTGGCTGAGCAGGGTGGATACGAACACCACGTCGCCCGCCGAGAATTGCCCCTTGCCCCAACCATAAGCGACGAACGCCATCCCGCCGCCGAGCATCAGATTGGTGATCAGCGCTTGCCCGACGTTGAGCCACGCCAGCGAATTTTCCGAGGTCACGGCGGCATTGGCATAGGCCGCCATCGCCGTGTCATAGCGCCGCCCCTCGCGCTCCTCCGCGCCGAAATATTTGACCGTTTCGAAATTGAGCAGCGAATCGACCGCATGGCTGACCGCGCCGGTATCAAGATCGTTCATCCGCGTGCGCAAGGCGGCGCGCCAATCGGTCACCATCCGCGTGAACCAGATATAGGCCGCGACCATCGCCACCGTCACCGCGACCAGCCCCCAGCCGAAGCTCGCGCGGAAGATGTTGAGCACCAGCACCAGTTCCAGCACGGTCGGCGCGATGTTGAACAGCATGAAATAGAGCATCGTATCGATGCTCTTGGTCCCGCGCTCGACCACTTTGGTGACCGCACCCGTGCGGCGTTCGAGATGGAAGCGCAGCGAAAGCTGGTGCAAATGCCGGAATACGCTAGCGGCGAGCCGCCGCGTCGCATCCTGCCCGACACGTTCGAACACGGCGTTGCGCAAATTGTCGAATAAGGTCGTCGAGAAACGCGCCCCGGCATAACCCAGCACCAAAGCGATCACGATCCACATCGCGCCGCGTTCACCTTGCGCCATGCGGTCGACCGCCCATTTCAGCGTATAGGCGCTGGCATAGACTTGGGTGACCTTGGACAGCACGACCAGCGTCATCGCCCCGACGATCCGCAAACGCAGGATCGGCGCGTCGGCCGGCCATAGATAGGGCAGGAAGCGTTTGAGCGTCGGCAGCAGCGGGCGGTCGGGCGCGGTCGTGGTGGTGGCTGTATCGGGGGGCATCTGCCCCCCATGTAGGGACAGTCAAGCGCCGCTGGAAGCGCTTCGTGGAACAAGCGCCCCGGTTCATCGTTTTTACAGGCGAAGGGACGAGGGTATGGAACCGCTTTTTTACGTTATGGCGATCATGGGATGTGGCGACGATAGTAATGCGTGCCAGCAGGCGCGTGTCGAGCGGGCGCAATATTCATCGATCCGTGCGTGCCAGCAAGCCATGCCCGCAGCCCTCGCACGCAATAGCGACATTGATTATCCGGTGATTATGGCATCGTGCCGCGCAACGGGCACGCGTCTGGTGCAGACGCAAGCACCGGGTCACCCCGCGCACGGCTGATATCCGCGTCCGTCAAATCGTGCTAGCTTGGCCCCGACGGGGGTAGTTTCGTGAAAAAAGTCTTTGGCGTGATCGCGGGGGTCCTAGTCGCATTCCTTTTGGTTGCGACGAGTGACTGGATCGGCAGCATGCTGTTCCCGCTCAGCGATGTCGATACCGCCGATACGTCCGTACTCGCTACCTATATTGCGGAGATGCCGATCGCGGCGAAGCTGATCATCGCCAGCGGCTGGCTGATCGCACCGTTCGCCGGGGCATGGCTGTGCTTGCGGATTGCGGATTGGGGGCCCGGCGGCTGGATCGTCACGGGCGTGTTTCTGTTGGGCGGCCTGATGAACCAATTTGCCTTGCCGCATCCGCTATGGATGCAAGTCAGCGCGGTCATCCTGCCGCTGCTCGGCGGCTGGCTGGCGCAGCGCCTGCACCACAAGCCTTATTCGGGCGAACCATTGCTCGGTTAGGCGTTTCGCTCCCCTTGTGCGGGGCCGTGCGGCACGCCATTTCCCGGCGAGCACGCGCAGTATCGGAGAACCCGCATGACCGAAACCACCTACACACCGCCGAAGATCTGGACGTGGGATAAGGAAAGCGGCGGCCGCTTCGCCAGCATCAACCGACCAATCGCCGGCGCGACGCACGACAAGGACCTGCCGGTCGGGAAACACCCGCTGCAGCTTTATTCGCTGGCGACGCCCAATGGTGTCAAGGTTACGGTGATGCTCGAGGAATTGCTCGCCGCGGGGCATAGTGGCGCCGAATATGACGCCTGGCTGGTCAAGATCATGGACGGCGATCAGTTCGGCAGCGGCTTCGTCGCCGCCAACCCCAATTCGAAAATCCCCGCGCTGGTCGATCATAGCGCAGCGGCGCCAGTACGCGTGTTCGAATCGGGGTCGATCTTGCTCTATCTGGCCGAAAAATTCGGCGCGTTCGTGCCGACCGATCCGGCTAAGCGCGCCGAAGTGCTGTCATGGCTGTTCTGGCAAATGGGCGCAGGGCCGATGCTCGGCGGCGGCTTCGGGCATTTCTATGCGTATGCGCCGACCAAGATCGAATATGCGATCGACCGCTTCGCGATGGAAGTGAAGCGCCAGCTCGACGTGCTCGACCGACGCTTGGGCGAGAGCGAATATCTCGGCGGCAGCGACTATTCGATTGCGGATATGGCGGTGTGGCCCTGGTATGGCGCGCTGGTGAAGGGTCTGGTCTATGACGCTGGCGAATTCCTGCAGGTGCAGGACTATACGAACGTGATGCGCTGGACCGACACGATCGCCGCACGCCCGGCGGTGCAACGTGGGCGGATGGTCAACCGCGCAATGGGCGATCCCGCCAGCCAGCTCCACGAACGCCACGATGCGAGCGACTTTGAGACGAAAACGCAGGACAAGCTCGCCCCGGCGGTGGCCGAGGCCTGAGGCTGCGGCGGCTCCGGATGGGATGGGTGAGCGCGATGTAACGAGCCAAAGCCCGTGAGGGTCTAGGCCGTTCCCATCACCTGCGCCGCGAAGCGTTCCATTTCCTCTTCCTGCGGGCTCATCTGGAGCAACAGCAGGTCGAGCCCTGCCGCCTCATATTCGGCGATACGCTCGCGCAATTGCTCGGGCGTGCCGACCAGATTGGGGCGCAGACCACGGTTGGAGACCGAATATTCGGCGATCTTCATCTCGCGCTCCAATTGCGTGCCCGACAGCCATTGATCGAAATTGTCATAGCCGGCGGGTAGTTCGGTCACCGACGTGATGCGCTCCAATTCGCGCCTCGCCTCGGCCTCGCTATCGCGGACGATGGCATAGGCGGCCATGCCATAATGCATCGGCGGCCCGCCCGCCGCCGCCCGGCGTGCGGCCATGTCTGTGATTTTCGGCGCGACCGCCTCGACCGGGTCGCCGTGCATGACATAGGCATCGCACCGCGCCGCGATCATCGCCTTGGCCTTTTCGCTCTCTCCGCCGGCATAGACGACCGGCTTGCGCGCTGGTTTGGGCGAGCAAATCGCGCCTTCGGTGCGGTAGAATTGCCCGGTGAAATCGAACCGCTCTTCACTCCACAATCCGTCGACGACCTGCAACCATTCCTCGGTGCGGGCGTAGCGATCGTCATGCTGATCGAATTGCAGGCCGTATTGCTTCGCCTCATCGGCCCACCAGGACGAGACCACGTTGAGCGCGAGCCGACCGCCCGCGATCCGGTCGATATTCGCCGCCGCTTTGGCGAAGAGTGCCGGATGGTGGAAGTTCGGGCGCACCGCGACCATCAGCTCGATCGTCTCGGTCACGGCGGCCAAAGCGGCGGCGGTCGACCAAGCGTCGAGCGTCGGTTGCTCGATCCCCTTTATGTCGTTGAGGTTCAATTCGGCGATTAGCGTGAGATCGTAGCCGATCTTTTCGGCGCGCTGCGTCAGGCGCTTCGAATAGGCCCAGCTCGCGTCCATCGCTTCGTCGGGCACGTTGCGAAGCCAGCCGCCGAACACCGGCATCCAGAATCCATAGCGCATCAGCGTGCCTCCCGAATGCGGGCGATGAGATAGTCGACCAGCCGATCGTGCGGGTCATAGCCGAGCACCTCGACTGGTTTGGCGACGAAATTGGACAAAGCGTTGATGTCGTAGAAGCGCGCGACCCCGTCGCGATCGTCGATCATCACTTCGATCCCGCCGATATCGAGATCGACCGCGCGCGCGATGCGTTCGGCGGCATCGCGCAAAGCCGGGCCGGGATCGGTTGGGACCATCGGGATCGGCGCGCCCTCATCGACGCACGCATCGGCCGGGCACAGATCGAACGCGCCGCCGCCCTGGATATCGAGCGCATAGAGGAATTTACGGTCGAGCGTTTCGATCCGGGTCACCGTGCCGCCCCGCGCAGGAACGTAATCCTGCACCAGCAACACGCCGTCGACGCTTGACGGCAATTCGCCCGCGCCGACCGCCCAGGTCAGCTCGGACAGATTATCGAAGCGCATGATCCCTGCGCCCGATCCGCCGATATTGGCCTTCACCACCAGCGGGAAGCCGATCGCCTGCGCCGCCGCGGCGACATCTTCCGCGCGGTGCACCACGCGCGTCGCCGGGATGGCAAGGCCGAGCGACGCGATCAGCGACAATTGCCGCGCCTTGGATGAATCGATCGCCAGCACCTCTGGCCCGTTGACGATGCGCCCCCCGCCCCGCCGCCAATGATCGAGCAAGGCGGTTGCGTAGAAGATCGGATGCTCGGCCGAGCGCAGGAAGCTCGACATGGCGATGCGGTTGAACACCACGCGCGCCGGGGGCGATAGATCTGCGGGATCGAAATGCCCATCGGGCGTCAGCGCGACATAATCGACCCCGCGCCGGTCAAGTGCGGCAAACAGCGGCACGAACCAGGCGGGATGTTCGTACAGGATAGCGAGATCGGTCATGCCAGCGGCCTTGCCACCCTCGCCAGCGCCAGACCAGCCTTGCATGTCTTGAGCGCACGCAAGACAGGCTTCACGCGACCTTTGGTCCTACTGCGCTTCGGCCAGGGCAGCGCGCGCCGCGGGACCGGTCCAGTCCATCCCGCCGGTCGAGCGCCACACTTCCTTGCCGCCTGAATCGAACAGGATGCTCATCGGCAGGCTGGCTTCATAGGCGATGCTGAAGCCAATTTGCTTGTCGAGATACGGCTGAAGCCGCGCGAATTTCTGCTTAGCAAAGAACGCGGTGACGGTCGGGCGGTCCTTGTCCTGGCTGATCGGCACAACCGCGATAGTGGCCGCCGCCGCATCAAGCGTCGGCATTTCCTTGACGCACGGGCCACACCATGTCGCCCAGAGGTTGACCAGCACCGGCTTGCCCTTGAAAGCGGCTAGCGTGGTCGGCTTGCCGTCGGGGCCTTCGAACGACAGCGCCGGGGCCACCTTGCCCTTGTGGCTGCGGTCGATCTTGCTTCCCTCGGTCGGTGCAGGTGGCGTGGTGGGCGCGGCGGGGGGCGCAGCTTGCTCGTTGGACGAGACTTGCTTATCGCACCCGCCAAGCAGCCCCAGCGGCACACCGAGCAGCAGGATCGAAGCGATTACCGAACGGAAAGACATCACGGGCGCATCCAATGCGATGTGGGGTGGGCGCTTCGCCGAAGGTCCGGCGGCGGTGATGCGTGCGATAAATGCCTCGATCCCATTCGACAAGCGGCTGTGGCGGCAGGACATCGCCGGATCGAAGGCACATGTCGCAATGCTCGGCGCGACCGGGATCGTCTCCCCGGAAGACTCGGCGACGATTTCGGCTGGGCTCGACACGGTCGCCGCGCAGTATGAAGCGCATGGCGTCACCGAGGATATGGGGCTCGAAGACATCCATATGCAGTCCGAGGCACGCCTCGCCGAGGCGATCGGCCCGGTCGCCGGACGGCTGCACACTGCGCGCTCGCGCAACGATCAGGTCGCGACCGATTTCAAATTGTGGGTGCGGGATGCGATCGACGAAGTCGATGTGGCGCTGGCGGCATTCCAGGCAGCGCTGCTGAACCGCGCCGAGGAGCATGCCGACAGCGTCATGCCGGGCTTCACGCATTTACAAAGCGCGCAACCCGTGACCCTCGGCCATCATCTGATGGCGTATCACGAGATGATCGCACGCGACCGCAGCCGCTTTGCCGATGCACGGCGCCGCATGAATTTGTGCCCGCTCGGCTCGGCGGCGCTCGCCGGGACCGGCTTCCCGATCGACCGCGAGATGACCGCCGCAGCACTCGGCTTCGATGGGCCGGCGCGCAATTCGCTCGACGGCGTGTCCGACCGCGACTTTGCGATCGAGTATCTGACCGCGGCGACGCAATGTTCGCTCCACCTCAGTCGCCTCGCCGAGGAATTCGTGCTTTGGGCGTCGCAGCCGTTCGGCTTCGTTGCCTTGAGCGATCAATGGTCGACCGGCAGCTCGATCATGCCGCAGAAGCGCAACCCCGACGCCGCCGAGCTGGTGCGCGGCCATTCGGGCCGCATCCTCGGCTGCATGACCGCGCTGATGGTGACGATGAAGGGCCTGCCGCTCGCGTATTCAAAGGACATGCAGGACGATAAACCGCCAGTGTTCGAGGCGCATGATCTGCTTGGCCTAAGCATCGCGGCGATGACCGGGATGGTTGAAAGCGCGACGTTCCGCACCGATCGGATGCGCGGGCTCGCTGAGGCCGGGTTTGCCACCGCGACCGACCTGGCCGACTGGCTGGTGCGCGAGGCGGGCGTGCCGTTCCGCGAGGCGCATCATATCACTGGGCGCGCGGTCGCCCGCGCCGAGGCGCTCGGCGTCACACTCGATGCGGTGCCGCTCGCCGATTTACAGACGATTGATGCACGGATCGACGATCGCGTCTATGGCGTGCTGTCGGTCGATGCGTCGGTCGCCAGCCGCACGAGCTTCGGCGGCACGGCACCGGCACGGGTGCGCGCGGCAATTGCGGCGGCGCGCCGAGGAGAGAAGTGATGCGGTCTGTGCTTCTGTTGGGATCGTTGCTGCTGCTCGTCAGCTGTGGTGCCGCGAAGAATTTGAAACCGGCCAAGGGCGAGTCGCTCCCGGTCGCGCCTTATGGGGCAAAGGCCACGCCGACGCCTGCCGACCTGCTCAAACCGAGCGATCAGGCCCGCCCCGCACGCAGCGACGAACTGCTCCAATCGTCGCAACAGCGGCGCGGCGACGAATTCACGCTGCCGCCCCCCAATTAAACTCCACATCCGTTCTTAGGCTGACATTATGGATCACTTCTCGCTGATCGACGGCGTGATGCACTGCGAGGGCGTGCCGCTGTCGGTGATCGCCGAGCAAGTCGGAACGCCGGTCTATATCTACTCGACCGCAACCTTTGAGCGGCACGCCCGCGCCTTTCGCGACGGGCTGGCGGCGGCGGGCGACGTGCATCTGGCCTATGCGATCAAGGCCAACCCGAATCTCGCGGTGCTGCGCCTCCTCGCCAAGGCGGGGTACGGCGCCGATGTCGTGTCGGGCGGCGAGCTCGCGCGCGCGCTGGCGGCAGGGATTCCGGCGGCGGACGTGGTGTTTTCGGGCGTCGGCAAAACCGAAACCGAACTCTCGACTGCGCTCGATGTCGGGCTCGGGCAGTTCAACCTTGAGCTTGAGGAGGAAGGCGTCGTGCTGGCCGGCCTTGCTGCGGCCAAGGGCATGGTTGCGGACGCGGTGCTGCGCGTGAACCCCGATGTCGATGCCGGCACGCACGCCAAAATCTCGACCGGCAAGCGCGAGAACAAATTCGGCGTGCCGGTGGACCAGGCTGCGGCGATCTTCGCGCGGCTCGCCGCGCTCCCGGGGCTCGCGATGCGTGGCGTCGCGATCCATATCGGCAGCCAGCTAAGCGATCTTGCCCCGCTCGAAGCCGCCTACGCCCGTGTCGGCGAACTGGTCGCCGAAATCCGCGCGCTGGGGCTGCCGATCGAGCGCGTCGATCTCGGCGGTGGCCTCGGCGTGCCGTACCGCGCCGGCGACGTCTTCCCCAGTCCGGCAGAACTCGGCGCGATGGTCGCGCGGGTAACGCGCGATTGGGGTGTGCGATTGATGTTCGAACCCGGCCGCGTGATTGCGGGCAATGCCGGGGTGCTGCTGACCAAGGTGATCTGGGTCAAGCCCGGCGTCACCAACCCCTATGTCATCGTCGATGCCGCGATGAACGATCTCGCGCGGCCCGCATTATACGATGCGTGGCATGATTTCGCAGCGGTGCGCCCGAGCGGCAAACGCATGACCGCCAATATCGCTGGCCCGGTATGCGAAAGCGGCGACACCTTCGCGATGGGGCGCGATATCGATGCGGTCGCGCGCGGCGACCTTGCCATATTCCGCACCGCTGGCGCGTACGGTGCGACGATGGCCTCGACCTATAACAGCCGCGCGTTGGTGCCCGAAGTGCTCGTCGATGGCGACCGGTTCGCGGTGGTCGCCGACCGGATCCTGCCCGCGACGATTCTCGCTGCCGAACGCATCCCCGAGTGGCTCAAGGCGTGAGCCTGCCCCAACCTGTTCTCCACAGCCTGCCACTGTTCGTGCGCATGGCGGGGCGCGCGGTGATCCTGCTCGGCGATGGTGAACCCGCTGCGGCCAAGCGGCGCTTGCTCGAGCGCGCCGGGGCATCGATCGTCGGGGAAAGCGCGGAGGCGGCGCTCGCGATCGTCGCGATCGAGGATGAGGCCGAGGCACTGGCGGCGATCGCGCGATTGAAGGCGCGCGGCGTGCTGGTCAACGCGGTCGACCGGCCCGACAGCTGCGATTTCACGCTGCCCGCGATCATCGATCGCAGCCCGGTGATCGTTGCGATCGGGACCGGCGGCGCGTCGGCCGGGCTCGCGGCGGCACTCCGCCAGCGGCTGGAGGCAATGCTTCCGGCGACGCTTGGGCCACTGACCGAGCGATTGCACGCCATGCGCGCGGCGATCCGGCTCGCTTTTCCAGCGCTCGATGACCGTCGCCGTGCGCTCGGCGTGGCCTTTGCCCAGGGCGGTGCGCTCGATCCGCTCAGCGCCAAGCCCGAGGCAGTGGGGCCGTGGCTGGCCAACCCCGTCGCACCGTCAGACCAGCACGTCACGCTGCGGCTGCGGTCGGCCGACCCCGATGATCTGACCCTTAATGAGGCGCGCGCGCTCGCGCTGGCCGACCGCATCTATCACCTGGCCAGCGTCCCGCGCGCGATCCTCGACCGCGCGCGCGCCGATGCGGTACGGATCGCCTCGGATGCGCCGCCAGCAGCGGGCGAAGCGGGGCTGACAGTCTGGATGGAGTGGGCATGAAGGGATTCGCATACCGCGTCGCCGGCGGGAAAGCCGAGCGGATCGATATCGCGCACGCGCTCGATGCGCCGGGCGATTTGATCTGGGTCCATCTGACGACCAATAACGATCACGCGCAAGAATGGCTTACGGACACCGCCAAGGCCCCCGATTACGTCGTCGATGCGCTGACCACGACCGAATCGCGCCCGCGCTGTGATGCGCTGGGCGACGGGGCGTTTCTGAACTTGCGCGGACGCTCGCGCGAAGAGATGACGATGTCCGATCCGCTCGCCTCGTTGCGGATTTGGGCAACGGCGGGGCGCGTAATCTCGGTCGCGCGGCTGTCGGTCACCGCGATCGACGATGTCGTGACATTGGTCGAGGGCGGGATGGTGCGTGATCCCGGCGATCTGATCGCCGAGTTCGCCAGCGCGATCACCGAGGAGCTCGATCCCGAAGTCGCCAATCTCGGCGACAGCCTTGACGATTGCGAGGCCGAGCTCAATGCCGACAAAGTATTCGAACTGCGGCGCAGCGTGACCAAGGTCCGCGTCGCCGCGATCGGCTATCGCCGCTTCCTTGCGCCGCAACGCGCCGCGCTCGAAAAGCTCGCGTCGCTGCCGTGCGACTGGCTGCACGACGATGACCGGCTGCACCTCAATTCCGCCGCCGACCGCGCGGCGCGCATGGCCGAAGAGCTGGAGGCGATCCGCGAACGATCGGCTTTGATGCACGAAGCGCTGACCGATTTGCGCGCCGAACAGATCGATTCGCGCTCGCTGCTGATTTCGATCGTCGCGCTGATTTTCCTGCCGCTGACCTTCCTTACCGGACTATACGGCATGAACGTTGAAGGGCTGCCCTTCGCCAAGGAGCCTTGGGCGTTCGACGTTATCGGCGGTGTCTGTATCGCGGTGTCGGTCGGGATCATCGGCTATTTCAGCGCGCGGCGCTGGTTCGGTTAGCCCTAGCTGTTGGTCCCGACATTTGATGGCGCGGGTTTGACGCGAGTCTTTGCGGTTCCTGTGTCCGTGTTTTGCCGATCGACGTTTAGGGCGTACGCCCATTGACATTTGAACACTGACAGTCGTGTAAGTAACCGCAATGCCTTTGCCCGACCCCGTCCAATATGCCGTGCCCGGCTTCATCCTGCTCGTGCTGGCGGAAATGTTCGTCGCGCGCGTGCGCGACCGGACGCGCTATGAGCCGCGCGATACGCTGACCTCGCTGATGCTCGGCCTTGGCAGTACCGTGGCGGGCGCGCTGTCGGGGGCGGCGGTGTTCACGCTAGCGCTGTGGGTATGGCAGTTCCGCGCGTTCGATATCGGATATCAATGGTATTGGTTCGTCATCGCCTTCGTGATCGACGATCTGGCCTATTATGTTTTTCACCGCTCGGCGCACCGTGTGCGGTGGTTCTGGGCGAGCCATGTCATCCACCATTCGAGCCAGCATTATAATCTGTCGACGGCCCTTCGGCAGACCTGGACCGGCTTCTTCTCGATCGGTTTCCTGTTCCGTCTCCCGCTGTTCCTGATCGGTTTCCCCCCGGCGCTGGTGTTCTTCGTGGCGGGGATCAATCTGATCTACCAATTCTGGATCCACACCGAAGTGATCGACCGGATGCCGCGCTGGTTCGAGGCGGTGATGAACACGCCGTCGCACCACCGCGCGCACCACGCGACCAACCCACGTTATCTCGACAGCAATTATGCCGGCGTGTTCATCGTCTGGGACAAGATGTTCGGCACCTTCGTGGCCGAGCGTGCCGACGATCCACCGCGCTACGGCATCGTCAAGAATCTCGGCAGCTTCAACCTGTTCTGGGCGGCGTTCCATGAATGGATCGGGATCGCCAGCGATGTGTGGCGCGCGCCGGGGCTTCGTGCCAAATTGGGCTATGTGGTGATGCCGCCGGGGTGGAGCCATGACGGTAGCCGCGATACGTCCGAAAGCATCAAGGCGCAGTGGCGCGCGACATCGACACAAAAGCCTGCCACCGTCGGCGGGTCTGGAGAGACTGAATGGAAGAAGCCGATATCGTTGTCGTCGGGGGCGGATCCGGCGGGGCGGCCGCTGCGGGACGGCTGAGCGAAGGTGGCAAGTACACTGTCGCGCTGATCGAGGCGGGCGGGCGCAACACCGGGCTTCGCACGCGCGTCCCTGGTTTTGTCGCGTTTCAGACACCCGCGACCAATTGGGGCTTTGAAACGGTGCCGCAGCCCGGGCTGAACGGCCGCCGCGGCTATCAGCCGCGCGGCAAGGGGCTGGGCGGATCCAGCGCGATCAACGGCATGGTCTATATCCGCGGCAACCCATGGGATTACGACAATTGGGCGGCCAATGGCTGCCCTGGCTGGTCGTATGACGAAGTGCTGCCGTGGTTCAAACGATCCGAGCACAATACGCATGGCGGCGACGATTTCCATGGTGGCGACGGCCCGTTATGGGTGAGCGATCAGGTCTCGCCCAACCCCGGCAGTCTTGCCTTTGTCGAGGCGGGCGCGGCGCTGCAAATCCCACGCAACGATGATTTCAACGGCGCGCGGCAAGAGGGCATCGGCCTGTTCCAGGTGACGCAGCACGGCGGCGAGCGCTGGAGTTCATCGCGCGCGTTCCTCGAACCGGCCGCCGACCGCGCCAACCTGCACATTATCACCAATGCGGTGGCCGAACGCGTTATGTTCGACGCGAAGCGCGCGTGGGGTGTCGCTTATGTCCAGGGCGGAGAGCAAAAGGAGATCCGGGCGCGGCGCGCGGTGGTGCTGGCAGGGGGGGCGTTCGCCACGCCGCAATTGCTGATGCTGTCGGGTATCGGGCCAGGCGCACATTTGCGCGAGCATGGCGTCGTCGTGCAGATCGACCGGCCCGCAGTGGGCGAGAATTTGCAGGATCATCTCGACTATTCCGCCGCATTCGAGTGCGATGACACGCGCTTTATCGGCCAAACGCTGCGCGGCGCGTTCAATTCGGCGCTGGCAGTGCTGCAGTGGTTTCGCTCGCGGAGCGGCGCGATGACGACCAATTATGCCGAAGCGGGCGGATTCCTGAAATTGAACCCCGATGCGCCCGCACCCGATGTGCAACTGCATTTCTTCCCGGTCGCGCTCGAGGATCATGGCCGGACCGTGGTCAAGGCGCATGGCTATAGCGGACATGTCTGCGTGCTGCGGCCTGAAAGCCGGGGGACCGTGCGGCTGGCCGGACTCGATTCGCGTCTGCCGCCGGTGATCGACCCCGCTTTCCTGAGCGATCCGCGCGACATCGCGTTGCTCATGCAAGGCGTCCGCACGATGTACCGCATTTTCGAGACGCCGCCGCTGACGGCGTATAAGGGCCGCGACCGCAACCCGATCGACCTCGACGATGACGAAGCGCTCGAACGGCTGATCCGCGCGCGCGCCGACACGATCTATCACCCGGTCGGCACGGCGCGGATGGGATCGGACGAGGCGGCGGTCTGCGATCCGCGGCTGCGGGTGCGCGGGGTCGAGGGGCTGTATGTCGCCGATGCCTCGGTCATGCCCAAGCTCGTCTCGGGCAACACCAACGCGCCCTCGATCATGATCGGCGAGCGCTGTGCCGATTTCGTGACGCAGGATTTGGGGTGAGCGAAGCGGACGGCCCGAAGGAGAAGACCGACTGGCGGCGAATCGGGCTGATCGCCGCGGTTACGCTGGTGCCGGGCGGTTTTCTGCTGGGGGCGGCCCTTGCGATGCGGCGGATGCGGGCCGAGGCGGAGCGGGTCGAGGCCGCTCCGGACGACAAACACTAGCGGCACAAGCCCAGTTTTGGTATCCAGTATCGGTCGCGTGACTGGCGAAGCAGGTGGGGCACCACCGTGGAGCGCGACTCCGTACGCCGCTCGCCTGGGCATCCTCTACCCGCGAAGGAGCCCCTATGCCCGAACCAAACCACATCCATAATTGGCAACGCCTCGACCAGCAGATCACGACCTCGGGCCAACCGAGCGAAGCGGAGCTTGCCGAGATCGCCGCGCTCGGCGTCCGCCATGTCATCAATCTCGGACTGCACAGCCATGAACGCGCTTTGCCCGACGAAGCCGCGAGCGTCGCCGCTGTGGGCATGACCTACACCCATATCCCGGTCGCGTTCGACGCGCCGTCCGAAGCCGATTTCGAACGTTTCTGCGCCGCGCTGACCGAGATCGGCGCAGCGCCCGTCCATGTGCACTGCATCCTCAATCTGCGCGTGTCGGCGTTCTTCTACCGCTATCGGCGCGACGTGCTGGGGTGGGACGATGTGGCAGCGCGAGGCCCCATGGAGGCGCTGTGGCAGCCCGGTGGCGTCTGGGCGGCGTTTATCGGGGACACTGACAGTATCGCGCTGCCGCATCGTCCCCCGCGCGACGAACCCTGACGTCAGATACATAAAAAAGGGCCGGTGCGTTTCCGCACCGGCCTAAGGGTGTCCGCAGGAGGAACATGGTTTGGGCGACGCCGCTCCCCCGAACGGCGTCCCCCAATCTCGTCAATAATTGTACGCGCGCTCGCCATGCTCGTTAATGTCGAGCCCTTCATGCTCGACCTCTTCCGAGGGGCGGATGCCGATGGTGTATTTCAGCGCCACGAACAGGATCAGCGAAACGCCGCCCGACCACAGCAGCGTCAGACCGACGGCCTGCGCCTGAATCCACAGCTGTGCCATCATGTCGTACTTGCCGACGACGGCGGGCGTTACGGTGTAGTCGAAGAAGCCCTGCCCGCCGAGCTTGGGATCGGCGACGATCGCCGTCCCGAGCGCCCCGACGATCCCGCCGACGCAGTGCACGCCGAACACATCGAGCGAGTCGTCATACTTGAGAGCCTTCTTCACCGTGGTGACGAAGAAGAAGCAGACGATCGATACGACGAAACCGAGGACAATCGAGGTCATCGGCGCGGCATAGCCCGATGCCGGGGTGATCGCGACGAGCCCCGCGACCGCACCGGTCGCCGCTCCCAGCAAGGAAGGCTTCTTGTGGACGATCTGCTCGATCACCGCCCAGGCGATCGCCGCCGCGGCGGTCGCGACATAGGTGTTGATGAACGCGACCGTGGTGACGCCATTGGCTTCGAGATTGGAGCCAGCGTTGAAGCCGAACCAGCCGACCCACAGCAAGCTCGCGCCGATCATCGTCATGGTGAGCGAGTGCGGCGGCATCGGTTCCTTGTTGAAGCCGACGCGCTTGCCGATCACGAGGCAGCCGACCAGACCGGCGATGCCCGCATTGATGTGGACGACGGTGCCGCCCGCGAAATCGAGCGCGCCCTTGCCCCACAGATAGCCTGTGTCGCTGGTGTTGGCTGGCAGGAAATCCGGGCCCGCCCAATACCACACCATGTGCGCGATCGGAAAATAGGCGAAGGTCATCCACAGCACGACGAAGATCAGCAGCGGGGTGAACTTCACGCGCTCGGCGAACGCACCGACGATCAGCGCCGGGGTGATGCACGCGAAGGTCATCTGGAAGATGATGAAGGCATATTCGGGGATATAGACCCCGTTGGAGAAGGTCGCGGCGAGCGAATTCGCATCGACGCCCTTCAGGAGCACCTTGCCGAAGCCGCCGACGAACGGCGCGGTCCAACCAGAGCCGCCGGTGAATGCCATCGAATAGCCCCAGCTAACCCACACCAGGCTGGCGATGCAGACGATCATGAGCACCTGCATCAGGATCGACAGCATGTTCTTGGTGCGCACCAGGCCGCCGTAGAACAAGGCGAGCCCGGGCACCGACATCATCAGGACGAGCACCGACGAGATCAGCATCCAGGTCGTGTCGCCCTTGTTCACCATCGCGGCGGTCGGCACGAACGGTGCGGCAGGCGCTACCGCTGCCGCCGGGGCCTGCGCCCAGGCCGGAAGGGCCGCGAACAGAGTCGCGCCGGCGAAACCTGCAGCAAGCCCGAATTTGGTCGATTGCTTCATCGATACCCCCTTAAGGACGGACGCGCTCACAGCGCTGTCTCGTCGGTTTCGCCGGTGCGGATGCGGACCGCTTGGCCGACATCGAGCACGAAAATCTTGCCGTCGCCGATCGCGCCGGTATTGGCCGAAGCCTGAATCGCCTCGACCACCTTGCCGACCAGATCGGCACCGCACACGATCTCGATCTTGATCTTGGGGACCATGTTGGTGCTGTATTCGGCGCCGCGATAGATTTCGGTCTGGCCCTTCTGGCGACCGAAGCCCTTCACCTCGGTTACGGTCATGCCGGCAACGCCGATTTCGGTCAGCGCCTCGCGCACTTCGTCGAGCTTGAATGGCTTTATGATGGCTATGACGAGCTTCACGCGCGACCCCCCTGTTTGGTCCTGGGGTCCTCATCGCAATCTGCGTGCCAGAGTCGAAAGCGCGCGAATCCGGGGGGATTCGCGACCGATTCCGTTACAAAAGTGTAAATTTTTGTGCAGTTGCGAACGAATGCCTAAGAATCGGGCACCCCGGCGAGGATTTCGCGCGCGGCGTGCACATCGTCTTCATCGACCATCACCCGCACCGGAATGAAGAACTGGCTGCCGTCGGCGATGCTCGCATTCCCGTCGAGCGCGACGGCGAGGATGTCCGCCGATTGCAGCAAGCCGATCACCATATGCGCTTCGTTGCGGGCGAAGCGCCCGATCTCGACGAGACTCATCGGGCGGGCGTCATCAGGCGGGCGGGTCGAAGGCAGGCAGCACCGTCTGGACCCGCACCGGCAACCCGTCGATGCTGGTCGAACGGTCGGCGAGCTTGGCGAGGCGCTGCTCGGGCACTTGCTGGGCATGGAATTTGACCAGTGTCGTGCGCTCTCGTTCGACCGTCATGTGCGGCACGCCCCAGCCGCAGCTCGTCTGGATGCTATCGACCGCAATATCGAACACTTGCCGTGCCCCCGCCAGCCGCGGGAAGTGTGCCGCGAGATCGCCATAGCCGGCATCGCCCGCCACCACGAAGCTGCCCGTGCCGTAAAGCCGCAGGATCAGCGCGGGGCTCTCGAACGCGCAGAACATGATCGTGATGCGCCCGTCGGCGGTCAGGTGCGCCTGCGTCTCATTCCCCGATCCACCCAGATCGAGATAGGCAACGCGATTGGGGCCGAGCACGCGGAAACAATCCATGCCCTTGGGGCTGAGGTTGATCCGCGTCCCCGCCGCCGCCGTCGCGACGAAGAACAGCGGTTGCTTCGCGATGAAGGCGCGATGGTCGTCATTCAGGGCGGAGAAGAAATCCATGGCAGCCTCCTATCACGATCAGATGATGCGGGGAATCCGTGCGCATCGGGGTGGGCATTCGCGCGCGAACCCGAGTCTTACGTGGCATATCCCGTTGACATATCCCAACCCCTCGGATTATCCATTTGCATGGCCATACGCTCCTCCCTTTTCAAATCGAATCGGTCGCAGGCGGTGCGGCTGCCCAAGACGATCGCCTTCTCCGACGATGTGAAGCAGGTTGCGGTGTGGCGGGAGGGCAACCATCGCATTCTCGCCCCCGCCGATGCGATGTGGGACGATTTCTTCGCCGCCCCCGGCATCGCCCTGCCCGAGCGCGAACAACCACCGATGCAAGAGCGCGAATCGCTTTGACGGTCCGCTACATGCTGGATACCAATCTGTGCATCCGTGTCCTGCGCGATCGTCCGGCGCATGTCCGCCCGCGCTTCAATGCCAATGCCGAAGCCTTGTGCATTTCGACGATCGTCCTGACCGAATTGCTCCATGGAGCCGCCAAGTCGGCGCGCCCCGAGGGCAATCGCCAGGCAGTCGAGCATTTCGCCGCGCGGCTGGAGGTGCTCGATTACGACGCTGCCGCCGCCGACCACGCCGCGGATATTCGTGCGACGCTGGAACGCGAGGGTCGACCAATCGGCAGTTATGACGTGCTGATCGCGGGCCACGCGCGCAGCCGCGGACTCATCGTCGTAACCGGCAATCTCGGCGAATTCACCCGCGTCGATGGGCTGCGCTGCGAGGATTGGCTGGCCGAGGCTTGAGGCCGGGCCAAGCGCTCAATCCCCGAATTCCAGCGCGGCGGCGGCTCCGCCAGACAGCGTACTCGGCCGACGCGGGTCGGTCGGAACGCCATCTTTGATGGGACCGGGCGGGCGCTTGCGGTTGGGCGGCCGGAAGTTGCGTGCGATGAGGGTGCGCGCGACGCGGGCGCGAAGCACCGGGTCGCGCACGCGCATCGCTGCCAAGATCAGTGCTTCCACATCAAAGTTCGGCATCGCGCCTCTCCTCACTGGAATATCACATCGCCGTCCCGCCGACCGTCAGCCCGGCGACCAGCAACGTCGGTTGCCCGACCCCGGCAGGAACGCTTTGCCCACCTTTGCCGCACATGCCGACGCCTTCATCGAGCGCGAAATCGTTGCCGATCCCTTCGACACGCGTGAGGCAGGAGGGACCGTCGCCGATCAGCGTCGCGCCCTTGATCGGTGCGCCGATCTTGCCGTTCTCGACGCGGTACGCCTCGGTGCAGCTGAACACGAACTTGCCTGAAACGATATCGACTTGCCCGCCGCCGAACGATTTGGCGAAGATGCCGCTCTTCATCCGGCTGAGCAATTCGGCCGGATCGTCCTTTCCACCGCGCATGAAAGTGTTGGTCATGCGCGGCATCGGCGCATGCGCGAAGCTCTCGCGGCGGCCGTTGCCGGTCGGGGCTACGCCCATCAGGCGCGCGTTGAGGCGGTCCTGGATGTAGCCTTTCAGGATGCCATCCTCGATTAGCACATTTTCCTGCGTCGGCGTGCCTTCGTCGTCGATCGACAGCGAGCCGCGCCGGTCGGCGATCGATCCGTCATCGACCACGGTGACGCCGGGTGCTGCGACGCGCTCGCCGATCCGCCCCGAAAAGGCCGAGGTGCCCTTGCGGTTGAAATCGCCCTCAAGCCCGTGGCCGATCGCCTCGTGCAGCAGGATCCCCGGCCAGCCCGGCCCGAGCAGCACGGTCATCTCGCCCGCCGGTGCATCGACCGCATCGAGATTGACCAGGCCTTGCGCCAGCGCCTCATCGATCGCGCGGTTCCACGTCGCGGGCTCCATCAAATCATTGTAGAGATAGCGCCCGCCAATGCCGAAACTGCCGGTTTCGCGACGGCCATTCTGTTCGACCACGATGCTGACGTTCAACCGCACTAGCGGGCGCACGTCGGTCGCGATAAAGCCGTCGGCGCGGACGATTTCGATGACGTTCCAGCTACCCATCAGCGAGACCGAGACTTGCGCCACACGCGGGTCGCGCGCGCGCGCGGCGGCGTCGATCGTCTGGCAGAGGTTCACCTTGTCGGCGAACGGGATCAGGTCGAGCGGATCGGCATCGGTATAAAGGTGCCGGTTGGTCGCGCGCGGCGGCGCGGCCTTTGGCGTTGCGGAAGGATCGATCAGCGCCATCGTCTCGCTCGCGCGACGAATCGCGGCGGCGCTGAGTTCATTGGCGTGGGCGAAGGCGGTCATCTCGCCCGACACCGCGCGCAGGCCAAAGCCCGAATGCGTGTCGTAGCTCGCGGTTTTCAGTCGCCCATCGTCGAACCCGAAGGCTTCGGACTTGCGATATTGCAGATACAGCTCGCCATCATCGGCCTTGCCGAGCGCGGCGGCGGTGAGCGCCTGCGCCTCGTGCGGGTCGAGCTGACCGTCATGATAGAGAAAGGCGCGGGGGTCTGTGGGGCTGGTCATCCGGTAGAGATAGGGACGCGAGGCAGCGCCGTAAATGCCCAGATCGTGCTCCGGCGCAGGCCGGAGCGCTGGGTCGTAACGAAAAACGTCTATTGCCAGGGCTCCGGCCTGCGCCGGAGCACGCGCTAGGGCTTGGTCGGCAGCGTATAGGCCAGATCGTAGCGATGTTCCCCGCCTTCGATCTTGATGTCGAAGCTACCGGCGATCCCTTCCAGCGCGCCGGTGCCGCTGTCGGGCGCGATGATCACCGAGAGATTGCTCCCGCCCGCCTTGTCGATCGTGCCGCGGTGGAGCAGCAGGAAGCTGCCGGCCTTGCCGTCGACCGACCCGGTAAATTGATCGATCGCAACATAGCCGGCCGGTTGCCCCGGCTTGGGCGTACCCGCTGCGAGCATCGTGCCGGTGGCGGTGCCGATCATCCCGCCGGTGAAGGTCTTGGCGATGCCCATCCGGCTGGTCGGCAGGCCGCCACTCGGCGCGTCTCCTTGTGCTTCGGGCGTCATCTTGACCTCGAACGTGCCGGTCGCATGGTGCATGATGGTCCTTTCAGGAGCCGCCGCGGCGGCGATCAGCATGAGCGGCGTCAGCAATAGCCAGCGCGCGTTCACCGGCCCGCCCCGTCGCCATGATCGTGCAGCGTCGCCGGATCGACACCGTCGGCAGGCCCGCCGACCAGCACGAAGCGCCGGTCGCAATAGCCGCAATCGACATAGCCGCTCTCGTCGATCTGCAGAAACACGCGCGGATGGCCGAGGCTGGCGCCGCCGGGAATGTCGGTCGCGCCGTCGCAAATGTTGCGGGCATGGGTGACGCGGAGGATTTCGGGCGGGGCGATCATCGTGCCCGCGATAGCAAGCGCGGAAGTGTCGGACAATGGCTCAGCGTCGCCGAGTGCCTTCTCAATATCCGATCATGTAGATCACATAGCCTCGAAACAGCAGCGGTACGACTTCGCCCTCGGCCATCGCGCGTACCGAAACCTGCATCGCGCCGTGCTCGTCAAACCCCGCGATATGGAGCTTGATGCCGTACAGCTCGACATCCAATGGTGCTGCGGCGCGCGGAAACGACAGGATGCGCTGCGACAGGCCCTCGGTGCCGGTGTAATTGTCGGGTGTCGAAATCCATACCTCGGCACCCTCGATACCGTCGGCGCGACGGGGTCCCTTGTTCCAGCGAAGCGACAACTTGCCGGTCACGTTCGGGGCAGCGCGCACCGCCGTGTATCGCACGGGCGTTGGCAACGCGATCGGCTTGGCCTTAAACCGCACGCCAATGATCTTCGCGCTAGGGGTTAGCAGCAGCACGTCCCCGGAGGCGCTGTTGAAGTCGAGGCGCAAGCCTTCGTCGAATCGGCCATCGCCATCGATATCGCGCAGGCACGCCCCCGACAGCCCCAAACCGCGGGCGCGCAACAAGTCACAATACAGCCCTGGCCGCTCCGGCAGGCCGTGAAGTTGCAAACCCGGTACGAACGGCACGTCGGTTTTAGCGCCGAACTGCGTCGCGATCTCTGGCGGTACCGCGTCCTGCAACGTCACGCTGGTTACCGGGCGCACATTGAACGTGAAGAACGCGCGATTTGGGCGCGCCGTGATGATTGCTGTGTCATCGACCGGCTGTGCGATGATCGCGAAGCTGGATCCTTGCCGTTCGGCCACTTGCGCATGTGCCAGATTTGCCGCCGCAGTGGTTGCGATCAACCACATTGCCACCCCTGCAATGCTTCGTTTCATCGTTTTACTCCGCGCGATCGATGGAGGAGCTTTAGCCAGAGTGTCTTCATTGACAAGTGGAGGCGCGTCCGGTTCGACCCCGAAATCTGTCGCTAATCTGCGCGAGATCTAATGCGGGCGGCAAGCGGGCGCGAGGAGGTATCGTTCGATGTGCCGCAGTGCCGCAATCTCGTGCGCGCAGGCTTTCCGGTGGTTGCGAAGCGTACCGGAAACGGCTGAGACAAGGCCATGGCTTATACTCCGCTGCTCGCCACGTTTTCCGCCGGTACCAGCGGCGTATGGCGCATCGTGGAGATGCGCACGATTTTCGGTCCCGCGCTGATCGCCGCACCGCGACTGGCGGTTTCGCACGACGGGGCCGTATCCGATTCGGCGGTCTGGGCGCTCAGCGGCGTCGGCAGCAACATGCGCTATACGACGCGTGACGAGGCCGACCGACTGGCGGCGCGGCAAGCCCCGCTCGACCGCGCCGAGGCGATTTGCGCCGCGCTGATTCCGATCCGCAAATCGGACGCATGGTGGGCGCTGGCGCAGGATGAGCGCCGCGCGATTTACGAAGAGCAATCGCACCACACGACGATCGGCTTGGAATATCTCCCGCAGATCGCGCGCAAGCTGCATCATTGCCGCGATCTGGGCGGGCAGTTTGATTTTCTCACCTGGTTCGAATTCGCAGCCCATGATCAGGCGGCCTTCGATGCGATGCTGGTGCGGATGCGGGCGAGCCCCGAATGGCGTTATGTCGACCACGAGATCGACATCAGGCTGGAGCGGGAGCCGATCGCGGGGGTTGAGCGCTAGGCAGCGCGCGCCTAGGGGCGAGAGATGACCGACGCCGCCATCTCGATCGCGAACCTGTGCAAGACCTATAAGGGCGGCAAGCGCGCGCTCGACGATGTCACGTTCGATGTGCCACGCGGGCAAATCTTCGGGCTGCTCGGGCCGAACGGTGCGGGCAAGTCGACGCTGATCAATATCCTCGCGGGGCTGGTCAACAAGACTTCGGGCACGGCGTCGATCTGGGGCTTCGATATCGACCGGAACCCGCGCAATGCGAAGGCGTCGATCGGCATCGTCAATCAGGAAATCCTGTTCGACCCGTTCTTCTCGCCGGCCGAGACGCTGGAGATTCAGGCCGGGCTGTATGGCGTGCCCAAGGCCAAGCGCCGGACGATGGAATTGCTGCGCGCGGTGCATCTCGAGGACAAGGCCGATGCCTATGCCCGCACGCTGTCGGGCGGCATGAAGCGGCGGCTGATGGTGGCCAAGGCAATGGTCCATACGCCGCCGGTGCTGGTGCTCGACGAGCCGACCGCGGGCGTGGATATCGAGCTGCGCCAGCAATTATGGGCCTATGTCCGCTCGCTCAACGCGGCGGGCGTTACGGTGGTACTGACGACACATTATCTCGAGGAAGCCGAGCAGCTTTGCGACCGGATCGCGATCATCAACCACGGCAAGGTGATCGCCAACAAACCGACGCGCGAGCTGGTCGGGATGGCGACCGAGAAACTGGTCGAGGTGACGGTTGACCGCGACGTGGGCGTGCCGCCGAGTTCCGCGTCTTTCCAGAAGATCGAGCTGAAGGGCACGCGAACGCTCGCCATCACCTATGCCAAGGATAAGGTGAATGCGGGCGAAGTGCTCGCCGCAGTGCAGGCGGACGGCTACGGCATTGTGGACGTATCGACGCGCGAGGCCGATCTCGAGGATGTGTTCCTTAATTTGACGCGGGCGCCGAATGCCTAAAAGCTCCCCTCCCGCTTGCGGGAGGGGTTGGGGGAGGGCATGTGGAGTAGATATGGACATCCCCTCCCCGAGCCCCACCCGCAAGCGGGAGGGGCAATGACCCACACTTCCGACGTCCTCATCATCGGTTCCGGCGCGGCAGGCCTCACCGCCGCGCTTAACCTTGCTGATCGCTTCAAGGTCACGGTGCTTGCCAAGGGCGGACTGAATGAAGGGTCGACCGCCTGGGCGCAGGGCGGGATCGCCGCTGTGCTCGAGGAAGGCGACACGTTCGAAAGCCATATTGAGGACACGATGATCGCGGGCGCGGGGCTGAACGATCGCGCGACGGTCGAATTCGTTGTCGAACGCGCCCCTGCCGCAATCGCGCGATTGGAAGAGCTGGGCGTCCCCTTTGCGACCGAAGGGAACGCACTCCACCTCACCCGCGAGGGCGGGCATTCGCACCGCCGAATCGTCCATGTCGCCGATGCGACCGGCTGGGCGGTGCAGGAAGCGTTGCAGCGCGCCGCGACCGACCATCCCAACATCACGCTCGTCCCCGATATGGTCGCGATCGATCTCGCCACGGGCAAGCATGAGCAGCGCTATTCGGGCGCGGGGCATGTGTGGGGGGTGTACGCCGTCAACCGCGCAACGGGCCGGGTCGAGGTCTACACCGCGCGCGCGACGATCCTCGCCACCGGGGGGGCAGGCCGCACCTATCTCTTCTCGACCGCACCGCGCGGCGCCACCGGCGATGGCATCGCGATGGCGTGGCGCGCAGGCGCGCGCGTCTCCAATATGGAGATGATGCAGTTCCACCCGACCTGCCTTTACCATCTCGAGGTCAAGAATTTCCTGATTACCGAAGCCGTGCGCGGCGAGGGCGGGCATTTGCTGATCCCCGATACCGGCTATCGCTTCATGCCCGATTTCGATGACCGGCTCGAACTCGCGCCGCGCGACGTCGTGGCGCGCGCGATCGACCATGAGATCAAGCGGCTCGGGCTCGATTACGTTCACCTCGACATCAGTCATAAGGGCGAGGCGTTCATCCGCGAGCATTTCCCCAACATCCACGAAAAGCTGCTCGGGCTCGGCATCGACATGACCAAGGACCCGATCCCGGTCGTGCCTGCGCAGCATTATACCTGCGGCGGGATCGTGATCGATCTCGACGGGCGGACCGATTTGCCCGGACTGTATGCGGCGGGCGAATGCAGCGAAAGCGGGCTGCACGGCGCGAACCGCCTCGCCTCCAATTCGCTGCTCGAATGCTTCGTCTTCGGGGAAGCGTGCGCGTCACATATCGCCGAGCATTGGGATGATTTGCCTGCGCCCCCGCCGATCCGTCCATGGGACGAAAGCCGCGTCGAGGATTCGGACGAAGAGGTCGTGATCAAGCAGAACTGGACCGAAATCCGCCGTTTCATGTGGAATTATGTCGGGATCGTGCGCACCACCAAGCGGCTGGAACGCGCGCAGCACCGCATCCGCCTGCTGACCGAAGAAGTGAACGATTATTACGGACATTTCCGCGTGACGCCCGATCTGATCGAGCTGCGCAATCTGCTCCAAACCGCCGAGCTGATCGTCCGCTCGGCGCTCGCGCGGCACGAATCGCGCGGGCTGCATTATACGCTCGATTATCCCGATTTGCTGCCCGAGGCGCACGATACCGTCCTGGTGCCGTAAAACGCGCGCTTGCGATCACTGTGCTGGCAGGCAAAGCGTGCCGGATCGTCCCATCCTGTGCCACCTTCGTCGCACCGCATGTTTGCGGGGGAGGGACTTCTCAATACTCTTATGGTTCTATCATGACGTTTCGGGGATTCGGTCAAAGCGGAGGCAAATAAAGGTGTCGCAGATTCTTGGCCGTCGATTCCCTAAGCCGCTTACTGCGCTGCTGCTGACTAGCGCGCTCGCTGCATGCGGTCACGATGCAAGCTTGCAGGTCGCACGCATTGCCCCGCCGCCGCGAAGCGTCCCGCTGCCGACCCGCGCGTTCACACCCCAGGCCCCGCGCCCTGCTCCGCGCCCGGTTACCGCCCCCTCGGCGCTCGTCGCCAATGTCGCGATGCTGGTGCGCAGTTTTGATGGGCGGGTTGGGGTCGCAGTGCGCAGCATCGATCAGGGCTGGTGCGTCGACAGCAATGGCGATCAGCGATTGCCGCAGCAAAGCGTCAGCAAATTGTGGGTGGCGATGACCGTCCTCGATCTGCGCGATTCGGGGCGGTTGCGGCTCGATGATCCGGTGACCGTGCGGCGCGAGGATCTGACGCTGTTCCATCAGCCGATCGCCGCGCTGATCAAGGGGGAGGAAGGCTATCAGACGACGGTCGGAGAATTGCTGCAACGCGCGCTGACGATGAGCGACAATACCGCAAACGACCGGCTGCTGCGCTTCGTCGGGGGCCCGAGCGTGGTGCGCGCTTTCCTGCAGCGCAAAGGTCTGGACAATATCCGTTTCGGTCCGGGCGAACGGTTGTTGCAGGCGCAAACCGCCGGGCTGACGTGGCAACCCGATTTTGCCTTCGGAAACGCCTTTGCCCGCGCCCGCGCGAAGCTCCCGTCGCTCGATCGGATCGCGGCGTTCGAACGCTATGTGTCCGATCCGCCTGACGGTGCGGCACCGGTCGCGATCGCGGGCGCACTGGCGCGGCTGAAACGCGGCGACCTGTTGTCGAAAAGTTCGAGCGATTATCTGATCGGCACGATGGAATCGTCGCATACCGGCAAGCAGCGGATGCGCGGCGCGGTGCCGATCGGCTGGAGCTTCGGGCACAAGACCGGCACCGGGCAGGATCTGGGCGGGCGCACCGCGGGGTATAACGATGTCGGCCTGCTGATCGCGCCCGACGGGAAATCCTATGCGATTGCGGTGATGATCGGCGACACGCCCAAATCCATCCCCGAACGACAGGCGCTGATGCAGGCGGTGGTGGCAAGCGTGGTGGCGAACCACGGGTAGGCGCAGCGCCGCCCCGCGCGCGCCCGCAACTCGGGCTTGGGCAATGCCGCGCGCGCTGCTATCCCCCGCAAATGCCGCATCTCTATCTTGTCGATGGCTCGGGTTATATCTTCCGCGCCTATCATCGTCTCCCACCGCTGACCAACGTGCATGGCGAGCCGGTTGGGGCCGTGTACGGCTATACGACGATGCTGTGGAAGCTCGCCGACGAACTGCACAAGGCCGATGGGCCGACGCATATGGCGGTGATCCTCGACGCTTCGTCCAAGACCTTCCGCAACGATTTGTACGATCAATATAAGGCGCACCGCCCGCCCGCGCCCGAAGATCTGATCCCGCAATTCCCGATGATCCGCGATGCCACGCGCGCCTTTTCGCTGCCATGCATCGAAACCGAGGGGCTTGAGGCGGACGATATCATCGCCTGTTATGCCAAGGCCGCGCTGGCGCAGGGGTGGGCGGTGACGATCGTGTCGTCGGACAAGGATTTGATGCAATTGATCGAGCCGGGGCTCGACATGTACGACACGATGAACAACCGACGCTTGGATGCTGAGCATGTCGCCGAGAAATTCTTCGGCATCGCGCCGACGCAATTGGGTGATGTGCTCGCGCTGATGGGCGATACGGCCGATAATGTGCCGGGCGTCACCGGGGTGGGCCCGAAGACTGCCGCCAAGCTGATCCTCGAACATGGCGATCTTGAAAGCGTGCTCGCCGCGGCACCTGCGATGAAGCCCGGCAAGCTCCGCGACAATTTGATCGAGCAAGCCGACAATGCCCGGCTGTCCAAGGTGCTGGTAACGCTGAAATTCGACGAACCGCTGCCCGAGCCGCTCGAAGATCTCGAGCTCAAGGGCATCCCCGATGCCCCCTTACGCGCCTTTCTCGAACATCACGGCTTTAAATCGCTGCTCGCCAAATTGTCGGCCGTCGCCGATGCGCCGGTCACCCCGCATGCGCCGACGCCGATCACGCCCGTGGTCGAGGAACCGCCAATCGACCATGATGGCTATGAGACGGTGATCGACGAGACCGCGCTCGATCGCTGGATCACGCTCGCGCGGCAGCAGGGCTGGGTCGCGATCGACACGGAAACCACCGGGATCGACGCGACACGCGCCGAATTGGTCGGGTTCAGCATGGCGCTGCATCCCAATCGCGCGTGCTACGTACCTCTCGGGCATGGCGGCAGCGGACTTTTTGCGGAAAAACCCGCTCAGCTCGACCGCGCGGTCGCGCTGGCGAAACTCAGGCCCCTGCTCGAGGACGCAAGCATGCTCAAGATCGGGCATAATCTCAAATACGACATGATCGTGCTCGCACGCGCCTATGCGGGGAGCGGCGGCGTGCAGATCGCACCGTTCGACGACACGATCCTGATGAGCTTCGATCTCGACGCAGGACTCCACGGCCACGGCATGGACGAACTCGCGGCGACGCATCTCTCGCACAGCTGCATCACCTTCAAGGATGTCGTCGGCACCGGCAAGTCGCAGCGGACCTTCAACGAGATCGATCTGGCGGCGGCGACGCGCTATGCCGCCGAGGATGCCGATGTCACGCTGCGGCTGTGGCGGCGCTTCAAGCCGCGGCTCGCTGCCGAGCAGGCCACGCGCGTCTATGAAATGGTCGATCGCCCGCTCGCCCCCGTCATCGCGCAAATGGAAATGCACGGGATCAAGGTCGATGCGGCACAGCTCGCCAAGCTGTCGACCGAATTCGCGCACCAGATGGGCGCATTGGAGGTCGAGATTCACGCGCTGGCCGGCGGGCCTTTCACGATCGGCAGCCCCAAGCAACTCGGCGACGTGCTGTTCGAGCGGATGGGGATCAAGGGTGGCCGCAAGGGCAAATCGGGCGTTTATTCGACCGACGTGACCGAATTAGAGCGGATCGCCGCCGACAAGGATTCGCCGGGCAAGGATATCGCCGCGAAAGTGCTCGACTGGCGGCAATTGTCGAAGCTCAAATCGACCTATACCGATGCGCTGCAAGCGCAGATCAACCCGGCGACGGGCCGCGTGCACACCTCGTACAGCCTCACCGGCGCGCAGACCGGGCGGCTATCCTCGACCGACCCCAATTTGCAGAACATCCCGATCCGCACCGAGATCGGCCGCCAGATCCGCGATGCGTTCGTCGCGGAACCGGGCAATGTTTTGCTCGCCGCCGATTATTCGCAGATCGAACTCCGGCTCGCCGCGCACATGGCGGATGTGCCTGCGCTGAAACAGGCCTTTGCCGACGGCGCCGACATCCACAGCCTGACCGCGCAGGAACTGTTCGGCGAGGTCAACCGCGACACGCGCGGGCGCGCCAAGACGATCAACTTCGCGATCCTCTATGGCATCAGCCGCTGGGGCCTTGCCGGGCGACTCGATGTCACGGCGGACGAAGCGCAGGCGATGATCGATCGCTATTTCGAACGCTTCCCCGGCATCCGCAACTATATCGCGCGCACGACCGAGGAAGTGCGCGAGAGCGGCTTCACCACCACCTTGTTCGGCCGCAAATGCCATTTCCCGCGGATCAATTCGAAGCTGCAGCACGAGCGGCAAGGCGCCGAACGCGCCGCGATCAACGCGCCGATCCAGGGGACCTCGGCCGACATCATCAAGCGCGCGATGGTGCGGATGGGCCCGGCGCTGGCCGCGGCCGGTTTGGGCCATGTGCGGATGCTGCTGCAAGTGCATGACGAACTGGTCTTCGAACTGCCCGCAGGCGATGTCGCGGCGGCCAGTCCCGTGATCGAACGCGTGATGGCGACCGCCGCCGAACCCGCGATCATGCTCGACGTGCCGCTCGGGATCGAGATCGGCACTGGCTTGAGTTGGGGCGCGGCGCATTGAGCAGCGCCGACGCAGGGGCGGGGGCCACCGACGGACGTACGACCGACGAAATCGACGCGCTCGCCAAGGGCGGGCGGACCAACATCATCGGGTTCATGATGCGGCTGGTCGCGCGGCTGCCGTTCCTGTTCATCGCCGGACGGCTGTACGGCCCCGATACGCTTGGCACTTTTGCGCGTGCGGTGCTGTTCGTCGAGGTGGCGTCGTTGCTGGCGACGTTCGGGCTGAAGCGCGGGCTCGCGCTCGCCATTGCCGAGACCGACCGGGCGCATGTCCAGATCGTGTGGGATTGTCTGGTCGTCGCGGCGATCGCTTCGACGTCGGCCAGCGCGATCCTGCTGCTGCTGCCCGATCTGATGTACCATGGCAGCACCCCGACGCTGCTCGAACGGCTGCTGCCGTGCATCATCGTGGCGGGCGCGTGGTCGGATATCATGCTGGCCGCGCTCGCCTATCGCCGCAACGTGCAAGCCACCGTAACGGCGCGCGCGATCATCGAGCCGTGGACGATCTCGATCGCAGCCGGGCTGCTCTATCCGATCGCGCGGCATGACGGGCTGGTCATCGCCTATATGCTGTCGATGGTGGCAGCGTTGCTCGCGTCGCTCGTTCCCTTCCTGCGCAGCTATGGCGCCCCGATCGGCTGGCGGCTGCATTTCGGGCGGACCGTCGCGCTCATCCGCCGCAATGCGCCGCTTGCCGGGGCGGATGCGCTCGAGTGGGGGACGCGCAATGTCGATCGCTCGATCCTGTTTTTGATGTTCGAACCCCGCATCGTCGGCATTTACTGGATGGCGCAGCAAGTCGCGTCGATCCCGGGCAAGTTGAAGACCAGCTTCGACCCGATCCTCGGCCCGGTCATCACCTCCAGCCTAGCGCGCGGCGATTCCGCCGGCGTGGCAAGCCAGGTGCGGCAAGTCGGCTTCTGGATCCTCGCGGCGCAGACCGGCCTGGCGTTAATGGGATCGATCCCGGGTGAAGCGGTGATGGGCACGGTCGGCCCGCAATTTGTGGCGGGCACCGCGGCGCTCGTCTTCCTGCTGTTCGCCGAGGCTGCCGCCTCGACCGGCGCGGTATGCGAATCGGCGCTGGTGTACATCGCGCGCGTCCAGAACATGGCGATTTCGATCGGGATGCTGCTGTTCCAGGTGGGCTTGAGCTACGCGCTGATCTACGCGATGCAGGCGCTCGGTTGGCCGGTCGCCTATCAGGCGGCGGGGCCGGCGGCGGCGTTGTTCGTCGCGGTCACGCTGACCTCGATCATCAAGTCCAATTATCTCGCGCGGCTGTTGAAGGCGCGCGTCGCCGGGTGGCGCTTGCCGATGCTCTGGGCGATCCTCGCCGCGGGCGGGGTCGGTGCCGCCTTCACCGCGCTGCCGCCGCGCTACGAATGGGTCGAGCTTGCGATCGGAGAGCCCGCGATTGCGGCGGTCTATCTGTTCGTGCTGTACCGCTGGGCGTTCAAACCCGAAGACCGCGCGCTGTTTCGCCGCATGCCGGGGGGCGAATCGCTCCCGGCGTGAGGCTAGCTTGTGCGACACCGTGGGAGAGAGTCATACCACCGAGCGCGCTGCGCCTGAGTGGTGAAGGCGAGGCCGAGATGGGCCGTCGCTGCAGAGTGCAAGTGCCACACGAGACTCGGCGGATGTTCTTCGGTTCCGATCACAGCGCGCGCCAGCATGTATCGAACGGCATTTTCCGTGCCCGGTCGGTGCGCGCGCGTGGCGTCGCGGGCAATGATGCACATGTCACCCGTCTGTCGATGCTCGAGCCGGGATTGCGTTCGCCATGCCAGGACGCCAACCATCATCGCCGCGCCGACCAGCGGCAGCGTGAGGCATCCCGGCGCAAGGGCGCCACGTCGCCTCAATGCCGAAAATGCCGCACGCCGGTGAACACCATCGCCAGCCCGGCCGCATCGGCCGCAGCGATGACCTCATCGTCGCGGATCGACCCGCCAGGCTGGATCACTGCGGTAGCACCCGCTTCTACTGCGGCGAGCAACCCGTCGGCAAACGGGAAGAACGCGTCTGACGCGACGGCCGATCCGATCGTGCGCGGGGTCGCCCATCCAGCCTTGTCGGCCGCGTCCTTTGCCTTCCACGCGGCGATGCGCGCGGATTCGAGCCGGTTCATTTGTCCCGCGCCAATGCCCGCGGTGCTGCCGCCCTTGGCATAGACGATCGCGTTCGATTTGACGTGCTTGGCAATTGTCCAGGCGAAGCGGCAATCGGCCAGTTCTTCCGCCGTGGGCGCGCGCTTGGTCACCACCTGCAGTTCGGGCGGGCCGGCATTGTCGCGCGACTGGATCAGGAAGCCGCCCGCTATCGCCTTCATTACGCGCCCGCGCCGCGCCGGATCGGGCAAATCGCCGGTCAGCAACAAGCGCAAATTCTTCTTGCGCGCAAACACCGCGCGCGCGGCGTCATCGGCATCGGGGGCGGCGACGACTTCGGTGAAGATCCCCGAAATCGCCTCCGCTGTCGGTCCGTCGAGCGGGCGATTGACCGCGATGATCCCGCCAAAGGCCGAGACGGTGTCGCACGCGAACGCTGCCTGATACGCCTCGATCAGCGTATTGGCGCTGGCGATGCCGCATGGGTTGGCGTGCTTGACGATCACCACCGTCGGCGGGCCGTCGCGGAATTCGCTGACCAGTTCGAGCGCGGCATCGGCATCGTTGTAATTGTTGTAGCTGAGTTCCTTGCCTTGCACCTGGCGCGCTTGCGCAACGCCGTTCACCCCGCCCGATGCCTGGGTGTAGAGCGCGGCGATCTGGTGCGGGTTCTCGCCGTAACGGAGCTCGGCCTGCTTGATCATTGGTACCGCGACGCGCTCCGGGAAGCGCTCGCCCTGGTCGACATGCGCAAACCATCCCGCGATCGCCGCATCATACGCCGCAGTCGCGGCAAAGGCCTTGGCGGCGAGGCGGCGGCGATCGGCGAGCGTCGTGCTGCCCAGCGCCACCAACGTATAATCCGCCGGATCGGTGACGATCGCGACGAAGGCGTGGTTCTTCGCCGCCGAGCGTACCATCGACGGGCCGCCGATATCGATATTCTCGACGATCTCGTCGCGCGCCGCGCCCTTCGCGACGGTCGCCTCGAACGGGTAGAGGTTTACGACGACCAGATCGATCGCGCCGATCCCGTGTTCCTGCATCGCTGCGACATGCGCGGGATCGTCGCGCACCGCGAGCAAGCCGCCATGCACCACCGGGTGCAGCGTCTTCACGCGCCCGTCCATCATCTCGGGGAAGCCGGTCAGATCGCTAATGTCGCGCACGTCGAGTCCGGCATCGCGCAGCGCCTTGGCAGTCCCGCCGGTCGAAACGAGTTCGACGCCCTGTTCGGCGAGGCTCCGCGCGAGATCGACGATCCCGGTCTTGTCGGATACCGACAGAAGCGCGCGGCGAATGGGCAGGTCGGTCATACGCAATGGTCCCAAAATACCGTTCGCCCTGAGCTTGTCGAAGGGCTGCTCTGTAGCTGCGCTGCAGCGCTTGCGGAGATCAGGGCTTCGACAGGCTCAGCCCGAACGGTGGTAGTGATGCGCGCGTTCCCTGCCCGCTCTGCGGGCAATATTCAACAACGCCGCTCAACCCGCGCGCTTCAAGGCCCAGCTGACACTTGCGCCGCCCGCAGGCGATTCGCCGGTGACGACGAGCTGCATCGTCGCGTGCGGGCGGCCATCGGCGTCGATCCATACGCTTTCCTCGACCGCGAGGCTGCCGCCACGACAGCGATATTGCCACAGCCCGCCACCGGGCAGCCGCAACAGTGCCGCCTGACCATCGGCGGTCGGGGAAACCTGCACGCCGAGTCCAAGATGGAAGCGGATCGCAAAGCCCGTTGCAACAAGCTTGCGGCGCTTGGTTGCGGGCAGCAGCATATCCTCGCCGCGCAGTTCGCGCCCGTCGCTCGCCAGCACCAATTGGCGGCGGTGCAGGAAACCGAAGCGCCGGGCATAGCCGTCATGGCTCGCCTCGATCCGGCTCGACCCATCGCTTTCCTGGCGCGCGAGCTCGACCTCGGCGACGCCGCGCCCGAGCGTACCGTCGGTGTGGATGGCGGTCGAATTACTGTCGCCGACGACCAGCGTCGAGTGCGCCGCCGTGGTGCGCAATCCCTCGGCCAAAGCGGGCGGCAATTGCACCACCCCGACGCGCGCGCCGCCGCAATTGACGACGATGCGGTTGGGGCCATCGGAAAATTCGAACGCGAGCGTCGAGGCGCAGCCGCCCTCGACCAGCCGTGCCACCGGCGGCGGCGCCGCATCGAGGATTGCGACGGCCGATCCGGCGGCGAGCCGCTGATAGCCCCAGTCGCGCGCCTGGCGCAGTGGGCGGGTGCGCACACCGGTCGCCGTGATGATCTGATCGAGCCGTTCCACCCCGATCGGCGCGCCGCCCTGCCAGCTGCCGAGATCGCGGTCGCCGAGACACACACCGAGCAGCGCCGGGACCAGCGCATGGATCGCGTTCCCGATGCTCGCCGGAGCCTCGAGCCGCCGCGCGGTATAGACTTCGCGCAATTGCGTCAGCAGCATCAGCAGATCGACCTGCGCGGCGGGCGCGCGCGCGACATTGCCGCCATCGTCGAAGATCGAGGCGTTGATCGCCTTGGCCAGTGCAGCTTCGGTCGCGCTGCGGCGCGCATCGCCGCCTGGGATGAGTAACCCCGCCGCGACGACGCCGCACAGCGCCGCAATGCGCGGCGCGCCGGGCACAACTTTATCTGCGCCGCGATCGATATGGCGGGCGCCGCGCGCGAGCGTGTTGAGCACGCGGCTGCGATAGACCAGGTCGGTCGAGGACAGGATCAGCGGCGCATGCGCCGTCCAGAACAGAATTCGCCTGCCCCACAGATCGGCGCGCCACGCCGGTTCGCTCACCGTATCGGCATGCGCGTCAAGCCAGCGCCGCATGAGCGCTTCGGCTACCGGCGTCGCCTGCGCGCGCGTCGCGACGGTCGAAAGGTCGCGGAGCCAGGAAAAGTCGTGGAGATATTCGGCAAAGGCCTTCGAAAAAACTGGTTTCGCCAGATCGAGCCCCTCGACCGCGCGGCTTTCCCCGCGAAACGTCAGCGTGCCGCCAAGCAACGCGTTGCCGCGCCGGACATCGCCGAGAAACGGATCGTCGGGGACGGCAATGAGCTTCAACGGATGACGTCCCTTCAGCCGCATGTCGTGAATCGGCGTGCGCCACGTCAGACGATGAAAGCGTTCCGAAAGCCGCTCGGCAAGCGACAATCCCTTATCGCCACCCAAACGAATAAGGCGCTTGCCCTCCTCGATACTATCGCCGCTGCCCGTTTCGGTGGGCGGGCGTGTTCCGGGAGACGACAGGTCGATCATTTACCCGCGCAGGCCTGCGATATTGGCGGCATAGGCATCCGGGCCACCGCGGAAGGTCGCGGTTCCTGCGACCAGCACATCGGCGCCCGCCGCAATCGCACGCGGGGCAGTGACATGGTCGATTCCGCCATCGACTTCGAGATCGATTGTATAGCCACCTTTGTCGATCATCTTACGCACCGCGTCGATCTTGCGCAGCGCGCTTTCGATGAACGCCTGCCCGCCGAAACCGGGATTTACGCTCATGATCAACACCAGATCGACCTCTTCGAGCAGATAATCGAGCGCCTTGGCGGGCGTTTGCGGGGTGAGCACCACGCCTGCGCGCTTACCGAGCGACCGGATATGCTGGAGGCTGCGGTGCGTGTGCGGCCCCGCCTCGACATGGACGCTGATCGTGTCGGCCCCGGCCTCGGCAAAGGCATCGAGGTACAGATCGACCGGCGCGATCATCAAATGCACGTCGAGCGGCTTATTTGTGTGCGGGCGGATCGCCTTTACGACCGCCGGGCCGATCGAGATATTGGGCACGAAATGCCCGTCCATCACATCGACATGGATCCAGTCGGCCCCGGCCAGATCGATCGCGCGGATCTCCTCGCCCAGTTTCGCAAAATCGGCGGAGAGGATCGACGGAGCGATGCGGACGGGAAGCTGCGGCATAAGTGGATAGCCTCTAGCATGCCGCAACGTCCGGGCAAGCGGCTAAGCGGCGCGGCGTAGACGGGCGATAAAGAAGCCGTCATTGCCGCCGGGATCGATCATCCCCGGCAGTGTGCGCAGCCATCCGCCGGAATTTGGCGTCATGCCGACGGGCAGCTCGTCCTGCGTGATCGGGACGATGCTGTAGTCCGGGCGTGCGGCGAGGAATTTGGTCAGTTGCTGTTCGCCCTCGGCGGGTTCGAGCGAGCAGGTCGCAAACACCAGCAGCCCGCCGGGTTTCACCCAATCGGCGGCGCGCGCGAACAGTTTCGCCTGGAGCGCGGCCAGTTCGCTAATCTGCGACGGGCGGATGCGGTGGAGCACGTCGGGGTGGCGGCGGAAGATGCCGGTCGCGCTGCATGGCGCATCGAGCAGCACCGCATCGGCGGGGGCGGGCGGCGACCAGAGCAGCAGATCGGCGACAATCACCTCTGCGGTCAGATGCGTGCGTTCGAGATTTTCGCGAAGTCGCGCCAGACGACTTTCCGACGAATCGACTGCGGTGACATTCCAACCCGCGCTAGCAAGCTGCATCGTCTTGCCGCCGGGCGCCGCGCACAGATCGAGCACGCTGCCGGGTCCAACCCCGAGCAACCGCGCCGGGAGCGAGGCGGCGATGTCCTGCACCCACCAGCTGCCCTCTTCGAAACCCGGGAGTTCGGGGACATGCGCCGAATCGAGCCGGACGTGGCCGGGGAGCAGCGACACGCCCCCGAGCGCCTCGGTCATTGCCGCCGTCGTCGCGTGATCGGCGAGCGTCAGGTCGAGCGGTGGGGGTGCGGCCATCGCGCGTTCGGCCGCTTCGATCCCGTCATCGCCCCACGCCGCATGCCAGCGGATCGCGACCGGATCGGGCAGCGACGGTTGTTCGGGCAATTGGTCGCCACCGCGCGAGATCGTGCCGAACACGCCGTGGACGAGTTTGCGCGGGCCCCCATCGACCAGCGGCAGCACGGTCGAGATCGCGGCATGCGGCGGCGTGCCGAGCGACAGCGCCTGGACGAGCGCGATGCGCAGCGCGAACCGCGCCTTGGCATCATCGGGCAGCCGCGTCTTGGTCGCCGAATCGATCAGCGCGTCGAGATCGGGCAAACGCCTGAGCACTTCGGCGGCGATGGCGTGCGCCAGCGCGCGGTCATCGCTCCGCTCGATCCCCGCCGTCGCCCGACCGATCGCCGCCTCCAGCGGCAGACCCTGACGCAGCACCGCATCAAGCAGCCGCAGCGCCGCGCGGCGCGCAGGCACACCCGGCGGATCGACCGGTTCGGGCTTGGGCATGTAGCGGCGGGGCGGTGGCAGGGTCAAAAGCTTGAACTCTTCTTGGTCAGCGCCGATGTGGCATAGGCGCGCTCTCTCGTCGCGCGATCAGGAAACCCCCATGGCCCGTCGCCCGTCACATGTGAAGCCACCCGCCTATCTCAGCGCCAGTCCGCCCGTGCCCAAACCCGATGCGGCGGCGGTAAAGACGCAAAGCGCGAAGGGCGATCCTGACGGGCTCGATCCGACCCGCTATGGCGATTGGGAGCTCAAAGGGATTGCGATCGATTTTTGATGGCTGGTTGTTCCGCGCGAGGTGGCCCCACCCGCCGTTCGTGCTGAGCCTGTCGAAGCACTGCTCTCCCCTTGCTCGGTGGTGCAGTTGGAGAGCAGCCCTTCGACAGGCTCAGGGCGAACGGATTGGGGTCGGACGCCTCACTCCCGCGTCAGCGGGCGCGAGAGTAAAGCGTCGATCACGCGGTGGACATCGCGTCCCTCAAGCAAATCGCATACCGCCTCAATCACCGGCATCGCGACGCGCTCTGCCGCCGCCGCCTCGCGCAGCACCGGCGCGGTGAACGCGCCTTCCGCAACAGTCAGGCGATCGACAAGCAGATCGGCGGCACGCTTGCCCTGGCCAAGCCCCATGCCGAGCGAAAAATTGCGCGAACTGGTCGAGGAGCAAGTCAGCACCAGATCGCCCAGTCCCGAAAGGCCGCTCAGCGTCTCGGCGCGCGCGCCCCGCGCAAGGCCGAAACGCACCATCTCGGCGAAACCGCGCGCGATGAGAGCCGCCCGCGCATTCTGGCCGAGCCCCGCACCCTCGACCACGCCGCACGCGATCGCGAGCACATTCTTGACCGCGCCGCCAATCTCCGCGCCGATCACGTCGGTCGAGGCATAGGGCCGGAAGGCCGGCCCGCCGAGCCGTTCGGCCAGCGCCGCGCCGAGCGCTTCGTCGGCGCAGGCGAGCGTCACCGCAGTCGGCTGCCCGGCGGCGACTTCATGCGCGAAGGTCGGACCGGAGAGCACCGCGATCGGGCTGCGCGGATGCACCGCGTGCGCCACTTCGCTTACCAGCAGCTGCGTGCCCGCCTCGATCCCCTTGGCGCAGAGCACCAGCGGCGTCGCGCCGACGGCCGTTTCGGCCAGCACCGCGCGCACATGCTGCGCGGGGACGACCACAAGCAGCGCATCGCGCGCCGCCAGATCGCCAAGGGAGCCAGTTGCCCGGATCGTCTCCGGCAAGGATATCCCGGCTAGAAAGCGGATGTTCTCATGTGAATGATTGATCGCCGCCACCACCTCCGGTTCACGCGCCCAGAGCAGCACATCTTCCCCACCCCGCGCCGCGACCTGTGCAAGCGCCGTACCCCACGCGCCGCCGCCGATGACGCCGATCCTCACGCCTTCACCCCCGCGCCGCGCACCGCTTCCGCGTCCGGATCGAGCGGCCAGCGTGGGCGCGCGGCGACGTCGAGCGGATCGGTGAGGCCCGCTGCTAAGCGTTCCGCCCCGGCCCAGCCGATCATCGCGGCATTGTCGGTGCACAGCCAAAGGGGCGGCGCGACGAAGCGCAGTCCGTGCTTGCCCGCCAACTCAGCAAGCGCGGTTCTAACGGCGGTATTAGCCGCCACGCCGCCCGCCACGACCAAAGCCGTGACGTCGCCCGCTTGCCCCAAAGCGCGTACGGTTCGGTCGATCAGGCAATCGACCACCGCTGCCTGGAACGAAGCGGCGATATCCTCGACGGCCCACGTCTTGGCGTCATGCGCGCGCACCACCGCGCTTTTGAGGCCCGCGAAGGAGAAATGCGGTTCGGGTGAGCCCTTCAACGGGCGCGGCAAGGGCACGATTGGCCGCCCCAACGCCGCCGCCGCCTCGACCGCGGGGCCGCCAGGGAAGCCCAGGCCAAGCACCTTGGCGGTCTTGTCGAACGCCTCACCCGCGGCATCATCGATCGTCGTCGCAAGCCGACGATAGCGCGCGACGCCCTCGACCAGCAGCAATTGGCAATGCCCGCCCGAGACGAGCAGCAGCAGATAGGGAAATTCGAGATCGGGGTCGGACAGACGCGGGCTGAGCGCATGCCCCTCAAGGTGATTGACCGCGATCAGCGGCTTGCCCGCCGCATGCGCCAGCGCCTTGCCGGTAACCAATCCGACCATCACCCCGCCGATCAGCCCCGGACCGGCCGTTGCCGCGACCGCATCGACATCGGCGAGGGTCACCCCCGCATCGGCCAGCGCCGCCGCGACCAGCGGACTCAGCATCTCGACATGCGCGCGCGCCGCGATTTCGGGCACGACGCCGCCGTAAGGCCGGTGCGCCGCCTCCTGCCCCGCAAGGCGGTGCGAAAGGATGCGGCGATCCGAGGTGACGAGCGCGGCGGCGGTTTCGTCGCAGCTCGATTCAAGGCCGAGAATGAGTGCCATCGCTGCCCCTTAGCCGTTCGGACACGGCTTGTCGAAATCGGGCGCGTTCGCCAAGGTGGCCGCGAAACAGGAGGGATCGCTTGACGCAACCACAGTTGAAACTCGGCACGCGCGGATCGCAGCTCGCGCTCGTCCAGGCCAATATGGTGCGGGACGCCTTGTGCGCCGCGCACGGCTGGGACCTGACGGCAATCGAGATTGTGCCGATCAAGACCACGGGTGACCGCGTACAGGACGTCGCGCTCGCCGAAATTGGCGGCAAGGCGCTGTGGACCAAGGAACTCGACCGCGCGCTTCTGGCGGGCGAGATCGATTTCGCGGTGCATTCGATGAAGGATGTCGAAACTCTGCGCCCGGCCGAGATCGCGATTGCCGCGATGCTGCCGCGCGCCGATGTGCGCGATCGGCTGATCGGCGCGGACAGCATTGCCAGCCTCCGCCACGGCGCGGTGATCGGCACCAGCTCGCCGCGTCGCGTCGCGCAATTGAAGCGGATGCGCCCCGATTTTGAAACCGTGCTGTTCCGCGGCAATGTCGATACCCGCCTCGCCAAGGTCGCAGCGGGCGACGTCGATGCGTCGATGCTGGCGGCGGCCGGGCTCGATCGGCTGGGGCGCCCCGATGTCGGCGTCGGGATCGAGACTGACGTCATGCTGCCGGCACCGGCGCAAGGTGCGGTCGGGATCGAGGCGCGCGCGGCCGACGATACTATCCTCGGCTGGCTCGCCGCGATCGACGATGAAGCGACGCATCTGTGCGTGCTTGTCGAACGTGCCTTGCTTGCAGCACTTGCGGCCGATTGCCATTCGCCGGTCGCGGCCCTCGCAGTGATCGAGGACGGCACCGTGTTCCTGCGCGCCGAACTGTTCGCCGAGGATGGCAGCGCGCATGTGACGGGCACGATTCGCGGCGCAGTCGATGACGGGACGCTGGCCGAACGGCTCGCGAGCGACTTGCTCGCGCGCGCGCCGGAGACTGTGCGGCGGCTGTTCGCGGCATGACGCAGCGGTTGGCGGTGTTGCGCCCCGAACCGGGCAATGCCGCCACCTGCGCTCGCGCAAAGGCCGAGGGGTTTGCGACGGTGTCCCTCCCGCTTTTCGCGGTACAGGCGCTGGCGTGGGACGTGCCGAGCGCCGCGGCCTTCGATGCGCTGATCCTGACCAGCGCGAATGCGGTGCGCTTTGCGGGCGCGGGGCTGGCCGGTCTCGCGGGTCTGCCGGTGCTCGCGGTCGGCCCGCATACCGCTGCTGCGGCGCGCGAAGCGGGGTTCGACGTCATGGCGACGGGTGGCGGTGACGGCACCGAAATCGCCGCGCTGGCGGCAGCGCAGGGCGTGTCGCGCGCGCTGCATTTGACCGGGCGAGACCGGACACTCACCGCAGGCGGGCCGATCGCCGAGGTGATCGCGGTCTATCAAAGTGCTGCCCTCTCGATCGATCCGGCACGGCTGACCGAGCTGATCGGTACGACCGCACTCCTGCATTCCGCCCGCGCCGCGCGGCGGCTGGCAGAATTGATCGACATGGCAAAGATCGACCGTGCGCGCGTTGCCATCGCTGCGTTCAGTCCGGCAATCGCCGCCGCCGCCGGAGGCGGCTGGGCTGCGGTCGCCAGTGCCGCCACGCCTGACGACGCCGCCTTGTTTGCGGCAGCGCGCAGCATCGCCGATCCGCGCGGACGTTGACCGACTGCGTCACGCCCCCGATAAGGCGGGCATGGACGACCCGACACCTTTGGTCCCCGAAGCCACGCTACCGCCGCTGCCGCCGCGCGTGCTGCCAAATTTCACGCCGCCGCCGCCGCCGATGCCCGCCTCCAGCGGCATGGGCTGGCGGATGGGCGTCGCGCTCGGGCTGATTGCGTTTCTGGTCGGAGTCGGCGTCGCGGCGTTCGTGCTCAACAAATTCGGCCGCAGCGGCGAAGCCAAGCCCGTCGCGACCGTGACGCTGCCGGTCGGTGCCAATGGGCAAGCCCCGGTGGTGATCGTGCCGAGCAAGGTCGGCGCGCCGGTCCCGGCGATCGACCTGGCGGCGCTGTCGACGCGGCAAGCCGAACTCGCCGCGAAGCTCGACGATCTCGAAACCCGCGCCGGGATGATCGACCGCGATTCGCAGCGCGCATCCGCTTACGCCACCCGCAGCGAGGGGCTGATGGTCGCCTTCGCGGCGCGCCGTGCGCTCGATCGCGGGCTCAATCTCGGCTTTCTGGAAGAACAATTGCGCAGTCGCTTCGGCGGCACGCAGCCCGCTGCGGTCGCGACGGTGCTGCAAGCGGCGCGCGCGCCGGTGACGCTGGAGGATTTGCGCGCCGGGCTCGACGGGATCGCGCCGGAATTGCTGACCGGTGCCGCAAGCGTCGGCTGGTGGCAAAGCTTCCGCGCCGAGCTCGGCAATCTGGTCGTCTTGCGCCGTGCGGGCACACCCTCGCCCTTGCCGGTCGACCGCGTGGCGCGGGCGCGCCGCCTGATCGAGGCGGGTCAAGTCGAGGCGGCGCTGGCGGAAGTGTCGCGTACCCCCGGTGCTGGGCAAGCGGAAAGCTGGAGTGGTGCGGCACGGCGCTATATCGGCGCGCGCCAAGCGCTCGATACGATCGAGAGTGCCGCTATCCTTGCCCCCGGAGTCGATGCGGCACCCCAACCGGCCCCGGCTGCTACGCCTTAAGCGCGAACGCGCTCGATCAGCGCCATGGCCCCGGCAGGCGCGCGCACCTTCGCGCCATTGATGAAGAACACGAAGGTGTCGCGTGGGCGCACCGGTGCCGGATCGGCGATATAAGGGAGCCCCTCCGGTACGTCGCCACGCGCCCAAGACCGAGCGGCCTCGGCCCAGCGATCCAGCGCAGCGGGCGCATAGCCCGCCGGTTCGTCCTCGACCGCCGCCTCTAACCGCGCATAGACCAAATCGCCGCTGACATCGGCAATCGCCGGATAGTCGGTCGAATCGGCATAGACGATCGCCACCCCGGCGGCGCGCGCCAGCGCAACGAATTCTGGCACGCAAAAGCTCTCATGCCGCACCTGCACCGCGTGGCGCAGCGCAACACCGTCCTGGCTTGCGGGCAACAGCTTCAGAAACGCCCCGAAATCGTCGGGATCGAACTTCTTGGTCGCCATGAACTGCCACAGGATTGGTCCGAGCCGGTCGCCGAGTTCGACAATGCCCTGGCCGACAAAGCGCGCGATCGATTCGCCGGCTTCCGCCAACACCTTGCGATTGGTGCAAAAACGCGAGGCTTTGAGCGAAAAGACGAAGCCGTCGGGCACCGCCTTTGCCCAGGCGGCAAAGGTCGCGGGCTTTTGCGAGGAATAATAGGTGCCGTTGACTTCGATCGCGGTCAGCTTGGCGCTCGCATAGTCGAGCTCGCGCTTGATTGGCCATTTTTCGGGGTAGAACACCCCCCGCCACGGCTCATATGTCCAGCCGCCAATGCCGATTCGGATTTCGCCTGTTGTCATGCGCGCAAGGCTAACCGACAACGGAGCCCGACGAAACCGTAACCGAAACCGAGTGGCACACGAATGACGATCCGGAATGTCCGTGCGGGCCACTGAGGCAGAGCTCAGAACGCTGATGGTCGGCGGTCTGGCGGGCGAGGCCAACGCGCAGCGCATGCTGTTGCAGGCGCTGGCCCCGGTTCTGCGCGCGTTTTTCGCGCGACGGCTGCGTGGGGCCGATGAAGATGTCGAGGATTTGGTGCAGGACAGTTTGATTGCCATTCACACGCGGCGTGCGACCTATGATCCGGCGCGACCGTTCACCGCCTGGGCCTATGCGGTCGCGCGCTACAAGATGATCGATCATTTCCGCCGCCGGAAACAGAATGTCCCGCTCGACGATTTCGCCGACATCCTGTCGGTCGAAAGTTTCGAGGATGCGAGCGGCGCGCAGATGGATGTCGACCGCTTGCTCGGCGCGTTGCCGCCCAAACAGGCGCAAGCGATCCGCGCGACCAAGATCGACGGGCTGAGCGTTGCGGAGGCGGCGGCGCGCGCCGGGATCAGCGAATCGGACGTGAAGATTTCGGTGCATCGCGGGCTAAAGACGCTCGAAAAGCATTTGAGCGACGAAACATTGGGCGCTGCCCGATTGGGAATATAACGATGGTATCGACCGACGCATTGATCGATTCGCTGACCGAACACGTCGCTCCCGTGCGCACGCGGAGCGTCGAGGCGCGGCTGCTTGTGGGCCTCCTGCTCGGTGGCATCGCGACCGCACTGTCGGTTGTCGGACTCGGGCTGCGGCCCGATCTGTCGCACGCGCTATATGGCAGCACGATCTGGATGAAATGGGGCTATACGCTATCGATCGCGCTGGTCGCACTCGTCGGCGTTATGCAATTGGCGCGGCCCGAACGGCGCGCGCTGCGTTGGCTGTGGCTCGCGTTGGTGCCGGTCGTTTTGCTCGCCGCGCTCGCCTTTGCGCAACTGGCGGTGACGCCGGTTGCGGAATGGCAGACGCTCTGGCTGGGCAATAGCTGGCAGCAATGCTCGCTTTCGGTCGTCTTCCTGTCGGTGCCGATCTTCGGCGGATTTCTCTGGGCGTTCCGCAGCCTCGCCCCGACGCGGCTGCGCTTGGCAGGTGCTGTCGCCGGGCTGGCCGCGGGCGCGAGCGCAGCGACGCTCTACGGCTTCCACTGTCCCGAAACATCCGCGCTGTTCGTGCTGACCTGGTATTCGCTGGGGATTTTGGCAGCGATGGCGATCGGCGCGCTGATCGGCCCGCGCGTCTTGCGCTGGTAACCTAGCCGACGCCGCAGCGCGATCAGGACTGACGGCCCATCCCGAGCGTCACCGCGCCCCAGTCCAAGCCGAACCGGGCGAGATATTTTTTGAGCCGGTCGGCGTCGTTGGCGCTGGTGCGGCGCACGCGCGACGCAGCGAACAAGACGCGCCCCGCTTCGGACAATGATCGGCTGGCACGGCAGATTCGAATCGTTTCAGCCAGCTGGACACGGTCGAACGGATCGATTTCGGCAAGCGCGGCTGCGTTCAGGACATCGGCAAGGGCATCCTCAGCTTGGTCAGTCTGTCCCGCCCATAACCGCTTCAGCCTGACGATCTCGGCATCGACGGACTCCAGATCGATGCGGCCTTTGGGGGAGAGCGTCGCCATGCGAGTCACGCTCGCGGCCAAGTCGCGGAAGTTTCCGGGCCAGCGTGCATCAGGCGCGATCGCGAAGGACAGATACCGCTGGCGGGCTTCCTTGTTGAAGCTGGCACGGTCCCCCTCGCGTTCGGCAAAGCGGTCGAGCTCATAGTCGAGATTGGGCTCGATATCCTCGCGCCGGTCGGCGAGGCCGGGCAATTGAAAGGTCCACAAATTGAGGCGCGCGTAAAGATCGTCGCGAAACCCGCCCGCTGCGACAGCTTCGCCAAGATCACGATTGGTGCCGGCGATCAGCTGAAACTCCGATGCGGCTTCCTTGTCCGAGCCGACGGGGAGGAAGCGCTTGTCCTCGATCGCGCGCAGGATCATCGCCTGCTCGTCGAGGCCGAGTTCGCCGATCTCGTCGAGGAACAACATGCCCTTGTCGGCGGCGCGGAGCAGGCCAGGGCGGTCAGCGACGGCGCCGGTGAACGCGCCCTTGCGGTGGCCGAACAATGCCGACATCGCGCCGTCACCCTTCAGCGTTGCGCAATTCACCTCGACGAACGGCCCGGCGACCTGGTGTTTGAGCTTCTTGAGTTCGTAGATCCGCCGCGCAAGCAAGCTCTTGCCCGCCCCCGTCGGACCCATCAGCAGCACGGGGGCCTTAGACCGCAAAGCAACCTGTTCGATTTCGTCGATCATCCGGTTGAACGCGGCATTGCGCGTGTCGATGCCGGATTTGAGAAAAGAGGTGCTCTCGGCACTCGCGATGGCGAAGCGCGTGGCGATACTGTCATAACGCGACAGGTCGAGGTCGATGGTGTTCCACCGTCCGGGTGCGCCGCCATCCTCGCCGCGTTTGGCGGGCTGCGTTTGGAGCAGGCGGCCGGGCAAATAATTGGCCTCGGTCAGCAGGAACAGGCAAATCTGCGCGACATGGGTGCCGGTGGTGATGTGGACCAGATACTCCTCCACTTCGGGATCGAGCGGTTCCGCGCGGGCGAAGTCGAGCAGCTTCCCATACACTTCCTCAAAATCCCACGGGTCGTTGAAGTCGAGCAGGCGCAGTTCAACGGTGGTTTCGGGCGACACCGACATGATGTCCGCCGACACATATTCCGCCAAACGACTATGCACCGACCCATGCAGCAGCAGGAAGCGATCGACGCGAAGGTCCTCGTGCATCGTCAGCGCGACCGATGGTCGCCACTTGCTCCAGCGCGATGGGCCGAACTGGCTGGCGTCGAGCGTCGATCCGAGAAATCCGATGACCGTCAGGGGTTTCATAGCTTATCCTGTCGGATAAATGATTATCAAATACGATAGCCATTGACCCGTGATCGTGTCGATACCTATTCGCCCTTATCGAAGGGCGATGTCGCAAAGATATAGATAAAACAGTTATTTACGAAATTTATTGGGATGCTTCCCCAAAGTTGGCACGCGATCTGCTGTGTATCAAGCATCGAGCGAGGCGATATTTCGGCCTGCTCGATCGCGGACCGGACACGGGGCGGCTGGAATGCGCCAGCCGCCCCCGAACGGTCCGCTTAGAGAATTGTCTCGCCGACACATGTCGCCGACACCATGATGATGATGATGAGGAGGTCGCAATGACCGAGACGATGTACGATTTCCAGCATGTCGAAGGCGGCGTGCCGATCAAGATGTGGACGCGCGGCGTGCCCGTCGAAGACGGCGCGCGCGCACAGCTCGCGCGTGCGGCGCAGATGCCGTTCGTGTTCCGTCACGTCGCGGTGATGCCCGACGTCCATATCGGCATCGGCGCGACCGTCGGCTCGGTCATCCCGACCAAGGGCGCGATCATTCCGGCGGCGGTCGGCGTCGACATCGGCTGCGGCATGATGGCGGCGCGAACCTCGCTCGTCGCGAGCGATCTTCCGGACAATCTGGAAGGTATCCGTTCGGCGATCGAGCGCGCCGTGCCGCATGGTCGCGACGTGAAACACGGCCAGCGCGATCCCGGATCGTGGGGCGATCCGCAGCCGGCGATCGTCGAGGCTTGGGCGACGCTCGCCGAGCGTTTCGGGCGGATCGTCGCGAAATATCCGAAGCTCGCCAAGACCAACAACCTTGTGCACCTCGGCACGCTCGGTACCGGCAACCACTTTATCGAGCTGTGCCTCGATACCGAGCAGCGGGTGTGGATCATGCTGCACTCGGGGTCGCGTGGCGTGGGCAATGCGATCGGCACGTTCTTCATCGAGCTGGCCAAGCAGGACATGCGCAAGTGGTTCATCAATCTGCCCGACGAGGATCTGGCGTACTTCCCCGAAGGGACCGACCATTTCGACGATTATGTCGAGGCGGTCGGCTGGGCGCAGGACTTTGCGGCACTCAACCGGCGCACGATGATGACCAATGTCATCCGCGCGCTTCGGGGCCAGATTGCGAAGCCGTTCGACGCGGAAATGGAGGCGGTCAACTGCCACCATAACTATGTCCAACGCGAGAACCATTTCGGTCAGAACGTGCTCGTTACCCGCAAGGGCGCCGTGCGGGCGGCGAAGGGCGTGATGGGCATCATCCCGGGTTCGATGGGGGCGAAGAGCTTCATCGTGCGCGGGCTGGGCAACCCGGAATCGTTCGACAGCTGCTCGCACGGGGCCGGACGCGTGATGAGCCGGACGGCGGCCAAGAAGCTGGTGACGCTCGACGAACACATTGCCGACACGGCGGGCGTCGCGTGCCGCAAGGATGAAGGCGTGATCGACGAGACGCCCAAGGCCTATAAGCCGATCGAGGCCGTCATGGCCGCGCAGGCGGATTTGGTCGAGATCGTCCACACACTGAAGCAGGTGGTGTGCGTCAAGGGGTGAAACGGGAATCAGTGGCATCGCGGGGCGATGCCACCCCGTTTCACCGGTCGCGCAAGCGACCGTGGGAACACCTTGGCGTGCACTTCCCTTTACCCACGGTGAACTATGCAGAAGACCCTACATTGCAGCGCCTGCGGACTGGCATTGTCGCGAGCTTTGCAGATTCTGTCTGGCAAGGATCCCGCGGTCACCGCACCAGAACATGAGGACGGCAAGCCTCTGACCGGCGTCGGCGTTGCGTTCAAATCGTATGAAGCGATCGAATGCTCCTATGGTGATGTGCCGGCGCCGCTAGAGTTTGTGCCGCAATACTGGCTTAATCCGGACTCTCTGACCACCGCAGTTTCCTTAACGAAAAACAGGCGTCGTCTGAATGGATGTTGCGGTTTGGATGGGTGCGATGGGCCGAACCAAATCTGCTCTTGCGGGGCGGAAATTGGAACGTTGCGCACTGACTGCTGGACGCCGCGCATTTTTATTCCGCACCCGGCGGCAACATATTGGAACGACGAAACATGATCATCATCGACGGATCAGAAGGCGAAGGCGGCGGGCAAATCGTGCGCAATGCGTGCGCGCTGTCGCTCGTCACCGGTCAGCCCTTCCGCATCACCAATGTCCGCGGCAAGCGCGAGAAGCCGGGGCTGATGCGCCAGCATGTCACCGCGATCGAGGCGGCGCTGGCGATTGGTGGCGCGCATGCCGACGGCATATCGGTCGGTTCGTCCGAAATCACCTTCACGCCGGGGCGCGTCACGCCGGGCGACTATCATTTCGCGGTTGGCACGGCGGGCAGCACGGGCTTGGTGTTCCAGACGGTGCTGATGCCGCTGCTGCTTGCCGATGCGCCGTCGCGGCTCGTGCTGGAGGGCGGGACGCACAACATGCTCGCGCCGCCGTTCGACTTCATCGCACGGTGCTTCGTGCCGGTCGTGCAGCGGCTTGGCGCGAAGGTCGAGCTGCGGCTGATCCGGCATGGCTTCTACCCGCGCGGCGGCGGGCGGATCGAAGTCGATATCGTGCCCGGACCGCTGTCGCCGATCGACTGTGTCGATCGCGGCGCATTGCAGTCGGTCTCGGCCACGGCGCTGGTCGCAGCACTGTCGTTCGACATCGCCGACCGCGAGATCAAGACGGCGCGCAAGCTGCTGCCCGATTGGCCCGATGATGCTTTCTCGGTGCGCCAGCTCCCCGAGGAGCAGGGGCCGGGTAACGCGCTGCTGCTGGAAGCGGTGTTCGATCACACAACCGAGATCGTCACCGGCTTTGGCAAGCTCGGCGTATCGGCCGAATCGCTGGCGAAGACTGCGGCGCAGCGGATGGCGGGCTTTCTCGCGACCGATGCGTTCGCCGGGCCATATCTGGCGGACCAGTTGCTGCTGCCCTTCGCGCTGGCGGGCGGGGGCAGCTTCACGACGGTCAAGCTCAGTCAGCACAGCCTGACCGCGGCCGATATCATCGAGCGGTTCACCGGTCGTCGGTGCGTGTTCGAGGTGCGGGAGGGCGAATCGAACCGCGTGACGATCCGCTAGTTGTGGCGGACGCGCTTTTCGGTTAGAGGCGCGACCGCGTTACGGCGATCCACGCCGCATCGGAGAAAAGCATTGCTGGTACTTACCGCCATTCGGGGCGTCTTGCCCGTCGGTTTCCAGCCCTTCTCGTAAGCGTCCCACGGCGCTGCGGCTGGGCGGGGTAACCCGCGGCCGCGCTTCGAAAAATCTGAAATTCGAAAGAGCCTGACAGGCGCGCTGTGTCGCGTCCGTTCGAGGCCGGTGGGACATTATGGACGAATATCATATCGTCCGGAGCATTTTGCTCCGGATCGGTCGCGGCATGTCCGCGACGTCAGCGATCGCCAAGGCGGTCACCGAATGGGCGCAGCCGCACGCCGACTGGCTGCTCGTAGGGGTGTGTCCGGAGGGCGAACTCGGCTGGGACGCGCTGCTCGAAGGTGTTGCGCGCGCGGCGACGGGAGATAGAACACCACCGCAGGCGCTGCGCCTCGCGGCCGAACTCGCGCGTCTGCTCGGGCTCGGGCCGGTCGATAGCGCGCTGCTCGAACTGATGGTCGCGTGTGACCGGTTTCAGCGGGTCTCGTCGCTGGCCGAGATCGCGTCGCGGCACGGGCGTGACTTGCCGACCTTGCTCGGGGTGCTGGCGGGGGCAGATCCGCAGGACGCCGAACGCGCCGTGCGACAGAGCCCGGTGCTACGCCTCGGGCTCGTCGGGTTCGTCTCCGACTGGCAGGGTGTGGTCGAGGTGGACATTCGCTGGCCGCTCGGGCGCTTGCTCGACCGCGCGCCCGCATCCGGCGCCGAGATGATCGACGCGCTGGTGGGCCCACGCCAGACGGCAACGCTGACCCTCGACGACTTCACCCATGTGGCCGATGCCGACTTCCTCGTGCGCCTGCTGCGCGGGGCGGTGGCCGAGCGCGCCGCCGGCATCAACATCCTCATCCACGGTCCGCCTGGTACGGGGAAGACCGAACTCGCCCGGACGCTCGCAGCCGTGACCGGGGTCGAGATGCGCGGTGTCGCCGAGGCAGACGAGGACGATGCCGAGCCGACCCGCCGCGAACGCGTCGGCGCGCTCCGGCTCGCGCAGCGCTTGCTCGGCCCACGCGGTGGTGCCGCACTGCTGTTTGACGAGATGGAGGATCTGATCGGTGACAGCCAGCGCTCGGATGGCGATTGGTTTTCGCGGCGCGAGGGCAGCAAGGTGTTCGTCAACCGCATGCTGGAGACCAACCCGGTCCCGGTAATCTGGACGACCAACGCGATCGGCAACATCGACGACGCGATCCTGCGGCGGATGAGCTTTGTCTTGAAACTGTCCGCCCCGCCACGCCGTGCGGCACTGCGCATGCTCGATCGGATCGCGCAGGACGAGGGCGTGGCGGCAGGTGACGGATTTGCCGCGCTGATCGATCGCGCGCCCGAAACGGCATCGGTGCTGCGTGTGGCGGCGCGTGCCGCAAGGCTTGCGGAGGAGGCGGATGGCGGCGTTCGGGCGGCGACGGCCTTGGTGCGGGCGCTGCGCGGGGGCGAATTACCACTCGAAGGGCCGGGTGCGCTCGATCTCGACCTGTTCGAAACCGATCGTCCGCTCAGCCCGCTGTTCGCCGCGATGCGCGGGAGCGATACGCCCGACGTGTCGCTGCTGCTGACCGGCCCGCCCGGCACCGGCAAGACCGCGCTCGCGCATCACCTCGCCCGCGCGCTCGATCGGCCATTGGTCGTGAAGCGTGCCTCCGATCTGCTCTCCAAATGGGTGGGCGAGACCGAGGCGCAGATTGCCGAAGCATTCGCCGAAGCGCGACGGCGTGAGGGGGTATTGCTGTTCGATGAAGCCGATTCGCTGCTGTTCGACCGGACGCGTGCGCATAACAGTTGGGAAGTGGGGCAAGTGAACGAGCTCCTCACCTGGCTCGATCGCCATCCCTTCCCGGTGGTCGCGGCGACCAATCATCCCGCTTCGCTCGACCCGGCGACGCTGCGGCGCTTCGTGTTCAAGCTCGATCTGCGCCCGCTTGGCCGTGAACGGGCGGCGCGCGCCTTCCATCGCTTCTTCGGCCTGACGGCGCCAGCGGCATTGGCGGAGGTGCGCAACCTCACTCCCGGTGACTTTGCCGTGGTGGCACGGCAACTTCGCCATGCCCCGGCGCTTGATGCGCACGACATTGTCGACCGGCTGCGGTACGAAGGTTCGATCAAGCCAGAGCAATCCGGTCGCGTGGGGTTCTGAGCCGAGCGCCTATTCTCGGCAACACTGCGCGTCGCGAAGCTATGACCGGTTTGCTGCCTTCGCCCCCGCCTGCCCCGGTCACGACAAAAGCGAGCCGCTTGTCGTGCGCCACGCGGCGACGCCGGCGGGGGGCAGCACCCGATCGCCGATGATGAGCGGCGCGCCTGCGATATCGGCGATAGCGACGGGGTCGGGCCCATAGTTGAAGGCGAAGACCAGATCGCCGGCGCGCCGCACCCTGATGTCACCGGGCAGGCGCGTGGTTGCGACGCCTGCCTCGGCTGCCATCGCCAAAACCACGGTTTCAAGCAACGCAGCATCCGGCCAACCGGCGAGGTAGCGCAGCGTACCCTGCCGATAGAGGATGCCGCGACCGTCCTGCAACGCGATCTCCGGTTCCAGCACCGTCTCGACATGCTCGAACCAGCGCGCAATCGCAAAGCCATCACCCGCTTCGACCAGCCCTTCGCGCAGCGATTCGACGCGCGCTATGGTGATCGGCATCGCGGCGCGGAGTGGCCCCGGCGGTAGGCCCGCGGGCATCTGACAATCACCGGTTCGGCTGCCGCTGCGGGGGCCGAAGATGACCGGCACGCCCAGCCCCGCAAGTCGCTCGACCAAATCGGATTCGAGGATCGGCAAGGACGGCACGACGATCATTTGGTAGCCGTCGAGCGGCGCATCGGCGGGCAGGATATCGACGTCGAGTCCGAGTTGGCGCAACGCCGAATAAAAGGCGAAGACCAGCTCGATATAGCGAAAGCTGCGGCCCTGCGGTTGCGCCTCGAACAACCAGGCGGCTTCGTAGGAAAAAAGCAGCGCAACCGATTTGGGCGGTGCGCCGAGATCGCCCAGAAGCGCCAGATCGTCCGCCGCCGCGCGCGCTTCATGCGCGCCGACATCGTCGACGCTATCGGGGCGGAGCAGCCCGGCGTGGTGCATTTCCTGCGCGAACGGCGCCTGTCGCCAGCGGAAATAGCTGACCAGTTCGGCCCCGTGCGCCGCCGCCTCGAGCGTCCAGAGCCGGACCATGCCGGGGAGCGGCGCGGGGTTGTGCGCGGCCCAATTCACCGGGCCGGGCTGCTGTTCCATCACCCACCAGCGGCCCTTGGCGCAGCCGCGATACAGGTCATGGTGGAAGGCGGCGATGTCCGGGTGCCCTTGGCGCGCGTAGCGCAGCTTGTCGTCGCGCCCGAACCAGAAGCTTTCAAGGAACCCGATCGGATAGCTGTCCCACGTCGCCACATCGAGATCGCGTGAGACGGCGTGGTGATCGAATTCGGTAAAGAAGCCCATGTAATTATGGACGATATCGCGGCCCGGCGAGCCGTCTCGCAAGATGTCGACCTGCAGCCGGTTGAACGCGACGACCTCGTCCGAGGCGAAGCGGCGGTAATCGAGCACATGCGCGGGGTTGGGTTCGGTCACGGTCAAATGCGGCGGGTCGATCTCGTCAAAGCCGCGATATTCCATGCTCCAGAAGACGTTGCCCCAGGCGGTATTGAGCGCGGCGATATCGGTGTATTTGCGGACCAGCCACCGGCGAAAACCTTGCGCGGCGCTCTCCGAATAGCTGACAATCGTATCGTGGCAGCCATATTCATTGTCGGTCTGCCACGCGACGATGCCGGGGTGCGTGCCATAGCGTTCGGCAAGCGCAGCGGTGATGCGCGCGCACGCGCCGCGATAGCCGGGATGCGAGAAGCAATAATGCCGCCGCGAGCCGAAGCGCCGCTCATGTGCTTGCGCGTCGATGGCGAGCATATCGGGCATCGTGTCGACCAGCCATTTCGGCGGGGTCGCGGTCGGCGTGCCGAGGATGATGCCGAGCCCAGCGGCGTGGAGCGTCTCGATCGCGCGGTCGAGCCAGCCCCAATCGTACCGACCGGGTTCGGGCTCGATCCGGCTCCACGCGAATTCGCCAATGCGCACGCGGCTGAGCCCCATTTCGACCATGCGGCGCGCATCATCGGCCCAGATTTTCTCCGGCCAATGCTCGGGATAATAACAGCAGGCGAGCCGCATCACTGGCCGAAATCCATCCGTTCGAGATAGACGATCTGCGCGGTGGCCGGGCGCGATAACGGCAGAACGAGGCCAGCTTCGCCCAGCATCCGTCCGCTGAGCGTCCAGTTTCCAACGCCGTTCGGCGGCGCGGCAGGATCGGCAAGCGGAAAGGCGATGAGATAGCGCATGTCAGGCTGCAAGCCCGGGAAGCGCACCGGCGCGGCGTTGTAGTCGCCCGCCATATCGGAGCGGGCGACGAGCGCCAGCGCGCGGCCCTGATGCTCGATCATCATGCCGAACAGGCCGGGCGCGTCGAACGTCAATTCGGTCAGCGATCCAGCGTTCAATATGTCGCGATACTGCTTGTAGCAGGCGATATGCGCGGCAAGCGTTGCTCGGTCGGCATCGCGCATCGCCGCCGGATCGGCCTCCACCCCCATATGCCCGAACATCGCAACCTTGGCGCGGAAGGCCATCGGCAGCATGCGCCCGGTGATCGGGTTGGGGCTTGGGCCGACATGGTTGCCGAAAATCTCGGGCGGGAGGAACAGGCTCCAGGCTCGGTTGATGCGAAGCCGTTCGATCGCGTCGTTATTGTCGCTCGGCCACACGCGGTGGCAGCGGCTGAGCATCCCGTAATCGATCCGCCCCCCGCCGCTCGCACAGCTTTCGATCTCGACATGGCGGTGTGCGCTACGCAGCCGGTCGATCAGCGCATAGAGCGCCAGTGTTTGCGCGTGGCCGAAGCCGTCATTGGGGAACAGTTCGCGATTGTGATCCCATTTGAGATAGGCGATGCGGTGGTTGGTGAGCAGCCCGTCGAGCAGACCGAACAGGTGATCGCTCACCTCGGGCCGGGCGAGATCGAGCACGAGCTGGTGCCGCTGGGTCGAGCGATCTAGCCCCGTGCGGTGCAGACACCAATCGGGATGCGCGCGGTAGAGCGCGCTATCGGGGCTGACCATCTCGGGTTCGACCCATAAGCCAAAGTCCATGCCGAGTGCGGTGACATGATCGATCAGCGGGGTCAGCCCACGCGGGAAAAGCTGCGTGTCGGGTGTCCAGTCCCCAAGGCTTGTCCGGTCGCCCCGGCGGCCGGAGAACCAGCCATCATCGACGATGAAGCGCTCGATGCCGATCGCGGCGGCATCGCTGGCGAGCCGCATCAGGCTGGGCTCATCCATCTTGAACGCCAGCGCCTCCCAGCTGTTGAGATGAACGCGGCGCACCGGCCAATCGGCGCGACCGGGCAGGACTTCGGCACGCAGATGCGTGTGGAGCGCGCGGCGGATACCATTGCGGCCATCGGCGACAATCGCCATCACGGCATCCGGCGTGGTAAAGCTCTGGCCGGGTGCCAGAACGATTTCACCCGGATCGAGCCGCGCGCCGACCTGCACGCTCGCGCCATCGGCATCGCGTTCGATCACCGTCTCATGGTCCCCGCTCCAGGCGAGGTGGAGTGCGATCCCCAGGCCGTGATCGGCACTGAAACCTGCCTGATGCACGATCAGCCAGTTCGCCCCGCCAAAGCCCGGCCGCCCGCCGCGCGACTCGCCGCCGCTGCGGCCATAGGGGATTGCGGCGGTCGCCTCCTGCATCTCGCCCGCCCAGCGACCGTGAAAGCGCGTGGCCTGTGTCGCCCAACCGGGCAGCGGCAGCGCCAGACTGGCGATCCGGTCGATGGCGAGCGGGGTGTCGCCGATGTTGGTGATGGTACTGCGCGCGCGAACCACATCGCCAACGCCGATCTGCCAATCGATCACCACCCGAACCCCGGCGGTCACATCTTCGAGCTGAAGCTTCGCCGACCGGCCCGCGATCAGCGATCCTTCGCCCAGCACGAGGTCGACCGGTAGCAGCGCATCGCCACGCCGCACCGCAAGCGCCGGCAACCCCAGATAGCCGCGCCCGGCTTGCGGCCAGATCGTCGCCAATCGCGGCGTGTCGGGCTGCGATCCGTGGCGCTTTGGCTGTAGCGCAATGTCGAGCGCGTGGAGGTCTTCGTCGTCGGGCAATGTGCCGCCCGCATAAAGCAGGAAGAGCGACTCATCGAGGTGAAGCCCGAAGACGAGCGAGATCGTGTCGCCATCGATGCGATAGGGGAAGCAATCCCAATCATCGCTATCGTGGCTTTCCGAGCCATCGCTCGCATCATCGCTATCGGTCGGCTCGCCTGTCATCGCATGATCCTTGGCCAAGCCCCGCTTGCGCGCAAGGTGTGACCGCCTATGCTCCCGACAAAATCGGCGCGGGGAGAGAATTAGGCCATGCAGATGACGAGCGTCGTCCAGATGGGCGTGGCGATCCTGTTGCTCGCCGCGATCGGCCTTGCGACCTGGCTGAAGGTCCGCAGTGCCCGGCACGATGGCAGCGAGAAGGACGTTTATCTGGCCGGCGGGGGCTTGAGCTGGGTGTTCGTCGCGGGCTCGATCACGCTCACCAATCTATCGACCGATCAGTTGGTCGGCATGAACGGCAATCAGATGCTGCTGCTCGCCTGGTGGGAAATTTCGGGCTTTATCGGCCTGCTGATCCTCGCTTTGGTGTTCGTGCCGATTTATTATCGCAACGACTGCACGACCGTCACCGAATTGCTCGACCGGCGCTACAAAGGCGACACCCGCAGCGTGCGGACGCTGATTTCGGCGCTGTTCCTGTTCGGCAATATCCTGATCTATCTGCCGGCCGGCCTGTATAGCGGCGCGCTGTTCCTCGAATCGCTGTTCGGCGGTGGCACGCCGCTGATCGTCTTTGCGATCATCCTCGCTGTGATCAGCGCGAGCTATACCATCCTGGGGGGCTTGCGCGCAGTGGCGGTGATGGACACCTATTCGGGCTTTGGCGTGCTGGCGATTGCAGTGCTGATCGTCGTGCTGGCGCTGGGGGCGGTGCAATATGATCTGTTCGGCGGCGTGCCGGTGGAGCGCACGACGATGATCGGCAGCGCAACATCGCCGATCCCGTTCCACACATTGTTCACTGGCATGATCTTCATCCAGATATTCTATTGGTCGACGAACCAGAACATTACCCAGAAGGCGATGACCGCCCCCACCGTGCGCGAGGCGCAAAAGGGCGTGCTGGCCGCCGCTGCCATCCGCATCTTGATCATCCCGATCATCGTGACGGTGCCCGGCGTGGTGGCGTTCAAGCTGATGGGGAATGTGGGCGACAAGGCCTATGGGCTGCTGGTCGCGCAGGTGCTGCCTGCCTGGCTGTCTGGCGCGTTTGCCGCGATGATTGCAGCAGCCGTCATCGCGCATACCAGTGCGGTGCTGAATTCCACTGTTGCGCTGTATGCGGTCGATTTCCACAAGCCGTTCATCGGGGCGGTGCGCGATAACTGGCGGCTGAGCAGCATCACCACGGTGATCGTGACGATATCGTCCGTCGCGCTGGTGCCGATGTACCAAAACGCGACGAGCATCATCAACCTGTTGCAGCAGCTGAACGGGCTATCGTCGATGCCGATCTTGTCGGCGTTCATCGTCGGGCTGATGTTTCGCGGCGTGGGGGCAAGTGCGGCGACGGCAGGCGTCGTCTGGGGCGTGGCGCTGTACGCAGCCTATTCATTCGGGCTGCAACCGGCCGGGATCGTGACGCTGCACTATATCGATTTCATGGTGATCACCTTGTTCAGTTCGGTGCTGTTCGCGCTGGCCTATAACCGGGTCGTGCTGGGGCGGCAGGCGGAATTGATCGGGTGGCGACGAGCAACGACGTGACGATCGCGACTGAGCAACCGCACCGGCGGCGCAACCCGCTGAACGGGCGCTGGGTGCTCGTCTCGCCGCACCGGCTGGCGCGGCCCTGGCAGGGGCAGGCGGATGCGCCGGATATGGCCGGGCCGTCATATGATCCCAGCTGCTACCTCTGCCCCGGCAATGCGCGGGCGGGCGGGCAGGTGAACCCCGATTATGCGGGCACCCATGTGTTCGACAATGATTTCGCCGCCGTACTGCCCGACACGCCCGATGCCACCAGCGACGACCCGCTGTTTGCGGCGGCCAGCGCGCGCGGGGTGGCGCGGGTGATCTGCTATTCGCCGGATCATGCGCTGACGATGCCGCAATTGTCGCACGCGGCGGTGCGCGGCATCGTCGATTGCTGGTGCGAACAGAGCGCGGCGCTGGGCGCGTCCTATCGATCCGTCCAGATATTCGAGAACAAGGGCGCGATGATGGGCTGTTCCAACCCGCACCCGCACGGCCAGATCTGGGCGACGGCGCATTTGCCGGATGAGGCGGCGACCGAGGATGCGACTCAGGCCGCGTATCACGGCCAATACGGCACGCCGATGCTGCGTGATCTCGCGATGCGCGAAACCGGGGGCGAGCGTGAGGTGGCGGCCAACGCCGATTGGATCGCGATCGTGCCTTACTGGGCGAGCTGGCCGTTCGAAACGCTGTTGCTGCCGCGTTTTGCCGTGCAGCGCATGCCCGATCTGGCGCCTGCCCAGCGCGACGGTCTGGCCGATATCCTGCGGCGGCTGACGGCGCGGTACGACAATCTGTTCGGGTGCCGCTTTCCCTATTCGATGGGCTGGCACGGCGCGCCCTTTGGCGATGCGCAGGTGAACCATTGGCAGCTCCACGCGCATTTTTATCCCCCGCTGCTGCGATCAGCGAGCGTGCGCAAATTCATGGTCGGCTATGAAATGCTCGCAGAGCCGCAGCGCGACCTGACCCCCGAAGCAGCCGCCGCCATGTTGCGCACCGTACCTGACGTGCGGGCATGACCGACCCGGTCGAGCGCGCCACCGCCGCCTATCGCGCTGCTTTTGGCGGGGAACCGGCGCGCGTTTCCTATGCGCCGGGCCGGGTGAACCTGATCGGCGAGCACACCGATTATAATGACGGCTTTGTGCTGCCCTGCGCGATTGACCGGGGCACGGCAGTGGCGATTGGCGATGCACCGGGGGCGATGATCGACGTCGTTAGCGCCGATTATGGCGAGAGCGATTGCTTTGACCAGACCGCGCCATTCGCGGCAGCACCCGGCTGGCGCACCCATGTGCGCGCCATTGCAGCGGTGTTCAGGGCGCGCGGAATCACCCTTGGCGGCGCGCGGATCGCGATCGCGGGGGATGTGCCGCAGGGAGCCGGGCTGTCATCCTCCGCCTCGCTTGGCGTTGCCCTGGCAGCCGCATTCGACCGGGAGGGGGTGTTTGACCGCACCGCGCTCGCGCTGATCGCGCAGGCAGCGGAGAATGATTTCGTCGGCTGCGCGTGCGGCAATATGGATCAGCTGATCGCCGCGCACGGCCAGGCCGGGGCCGCGCTGCTCATCGATTGCCGGTCGCTGGCCACCACCCCCGTCCCGCTGCCCGACGACATGGCCGTGCTGATCGTCCATTCGGGTATCACGCGCGGGTTGGTCGACAGCGCCTATAATGAACGCCGCGCGGCGTGCGAGGCAGTGGCCGCACAGCTGGGCGTCGCCGCACTGCGCGATATCGACATGCCTGCGCTGGAGGCAGCCGAGCCGACGCTCGATCCGCTCGCCTATCACCGGGCGCGACATGTGGTGAGCGAGAATGCGCGCACGCTGGCGATGGCGACGGCGCTGCCGGCGAGCGACTGGCCGACGATCAACGCGCTGATGGCGGCATCGCATGCATCGATGCGTGATGATTTCGAAATTACGCTGCTGGAAATTGACCAACTCGTCGCCACACTGGCGACGGCGACCGGCGGGATCGGTGGCGCACGGATGACAGGCGGCGGTTTTGGCGGGTGCGTGGTGGCGGTGGCGCATGTCGACCGCATCACCGCGCTGAGGGAGGCTGCGCTTGGCCATTTCGCGCGCGTGGGGCGGGTGCCGGGTTTGATCCACCACTGCCGCCCGAGTGGGGGGCTAACAGTTAGTCACCACTTAGCCCTCCCCTGAAGCGGAGGGGCTAACCAGTCCTCACATCCGCAACCGATCTGCATAGCCCGTAAGTTCCAGATACCCGCTGCCGCCCTGCGTCCGCACCGCACCCTCCCAGTAAACCGGCTGCCCGCCGCGCCGCGCATCAAGTTCCTGATCGTCGAACAACGGATTGAGCCGCCACGTCCGTACCCCTTCCGGCAAGTGCACCGTGAGCATTTGCCCGACCGGATAGAGCGCCCCGGTGCGCGGGGATCGCCAGCGCCGGAAGCTGTTGAACCGCACATCGCCGGGCGCAAACCGCGTCATCCGCCCATCCGCACGGCGCAGTGATCCGCCCGCCCACACGGCCTTGCCATCCGTCCCCCTGATCCGGAACGCCATCAGCGCCCCGCCATCGTCCAGGTTCAGCCCGGTCCAGTCCCACCCCACTGCCTGCCCGCCCAGATAATCGGATGACCATTCCCGGTCGAGCCCGGCCTGCCCCGTCACCGCCTGCGGCTTGCCGCCGCGCACCAACTGCCCGGTAACCGCAAGATGCGGCATCGAATAATAATAGCTCGCCTGTTCGGGGCGCGGCCCTTTGCGGCTATAGCCGCCCTCGCCCTGCGGCAGCGGCGGCTGGGTGGGGCGCAGCATCAGCGACAGCGAGAAATCGCGCGTCGCCACGGTGGTTGCAAACCGCCCGTTGGGCAGTCGCCTGATCCGCCAGTCGCGCAGTGATATGTCCGTATCCCCCACCCGCGCCTGTGCCAGCCCGAAGCCACTACGCGCGGCGCGTTCGGCATGCAGCAACCGCCCGACTTTGGGATCGGAGAGCGCGGCGTGCGCGAACAATATCTGGCGCGGGGCAAAGCGGCTGGGGTTCGACGTGGAGACGCTGGGCGTGGTGCGGAAAAAGGTGATCTGGAAACCCAGGTCGCGGCCATCCGCCGCCTTGATCCGTCCGGTCACATACCACCATTCGGTGCGGAACGCCGGATGCGCGCCGTGATCAGCGGGGAAGCGCAGCGCAACGCCCCGGCGCACCACCGGATAGCCCGTCGCGCCTGCCAGCAGCAGCGGCAGCAGCAGCAGCGCCAGAACCGCGCGACGCATCACCAATCCTCCCGAACCATGCGCACCGCGTCGCTGGCCAGCGCCTGCCGCCCGGCGAGCACGCCGGTGCCCGCTGCCGCCACCACCAGCGCCACCGCAATCGCCGTGATGGTTGGCCATGGCACCAGCGTATCCATCGTCCAGTTGAACGATTGCGGGTTGATGACATGCACCAGCACCTGCGCGAGCACCCCACCCAGCGCGATGCCCGCAGCAGCCCCCACCAGCCCGACCAGCGCGCCCTCACTCGCCAGCATCGCCACGATTTGCCGCCGCGATACGCCGATATGGCGCAGCATCCCGAATTCGCGGGAGCGCGCGATCGTTTGGGCAGACATGGTCGCCGCCACGCCCGCCAACCCGACCAGAATGGCGACTGCTTCAAGCAAATAGGTCACCGCAAAGCTGCGATCGAACAGCGTCAGCGCGAAACGGCGCAATGTGCCCGGCGCAGCGACATCCACCGCGCCGCGCAGCGCATCCGGTGTGCGGGCGACCAGCGCCTTGCCGACGCGATCGCCATTGGCACCGGGGGCAAGCGTGATCGCCGCTTCGCTGCGGGTGGTGTCGCCCGTCAACCGATCATAATCGCTGTCGCGGATCACCACCGCGCCTTGTTGCCGCGCATAATCGCGCCACACGCCAGCCACCACAAACCGCCCCCCAATGGGCAGGCGCACCAGTTGGCCGACCTGCCAATGATACAGCCGGGCGGCGGGCTCGGAAATCCAGACCGGCATCGCTGCAGCGGGCAGCGTGGCCGGTTTGTCGATCAGGATCAGCGTCGGATCATCGGGCAGCACTGGGCGCGCGATGAGCGAAACCGGGGGTCGATCAGGCGACAGGGTGATCGGAATCTGGCGGCTGAACGCGATCCGCGCCACACCGGGTGTTGCCGCCAGCCGGCTTTGCGCTGCCCGGTCAAACCCGCCCACCCCATCGACCCGCAGATACAGATCGGCGGACAGCACTTGCCCCAGCCAGCCATCGACGGCACCGCGAAAACTGGTGACCATCACCGCCATCGCGATCATCAGCGCGGTGCTGGCGACGATACCGCATAGCGCCGTCGCGGCCTGGCCCGGCGCGCCGTGCAGGTGGCGGATCGCAAGGTCCATCGGCACCCACCGGCCTGGTCGCCCCGCCAATGGGGCCAGCAACATGCGCGCGAGCCACGGCATCCCGGCAATCCCGCCCGCCAAAATCAACGCCATGCTGCCAAAGCCAAACAGCGGCAGGCCGCCAATCGCGGGCAGGAACGCCATCGCCCCGCCCGCGCCGATCAACCCGGCGGCAAGTACCCAGTTCACCGGCGTGCGCGGATCGACGACATCGCCTGCGTTGCGCAATGCGACTGCGGGGGCCGCCTGTGCCGCGATCCGCGCGGGCACCGCGCTGCCCAGCACCGCGGTCAACACGCCCAGCCCGAAAAAGCCCGCCGCGCCAAGGGGCGAGAATCCCAGCCGCGCCGCGCCACCGCTGAAATAGCCAGCGCCCAGATCACCCCCCAGGCTCGCCACCGCGCCATAAGCCAGCGCATAACCTAACATCAGCCCCAGCAGCGCGCCGATGATACCGATCACCAACCCTTCTAGCGCCACCGTCGCGACAATCCCTGCACGCGGCAGACCCAAGGTGCGCACCAGCGCAAAGGCGCGCAGCCGCCGGGCGACCGACAACGATTGGGCGGAAAACACCAGGAACCCGCCGGTCAGCAGTGCGACCAGCGCCAGCATTTCCAGATTGACGCGGTACGCCCGCGACAGCGCATCGCTGCGCGCGCCTGCGCTGGTATCCGTGTCGATCACTGCATCGGGCGGCAGCATGGCGCGCAGTCCGGCATCGCTTGCACCCTTGATCAGCTTCACATCCACCCGGTCGAGCTTGCCCAATCGCCCGAACCGCCACTGCGCGGCGGCAATATCAATGACGCCAATCGATTGCCCCTCGGCAATGCCCGGTAACCCGCCCGCCACACGAAAATCCGCCGCCTTGCCGCCCGCCACCAGCCGCACCGGATCGCCGGGCTTTACCGCCAATTCGCGCATCGCGCTGGCCGACAGGAACAGCGCATCATCGGCAAAGGCGGTATCCGCCGCGCTATCCAGCCCGCGCGCGGGAAAGCCGATCAGCGAGGGGGTAACCTGCGCCGCGCGGATCACATCCAGCCCGATCAGCCGAAGCCGCG
>JBBQLB010000002.1:0-217056 GCA_038327465.1 Sphingomonadales bacterium
CTGGGCTCCTGCCTTCGCAGGAGCACTGGCGCTTCAGGCATGTGCTGCCACCCCCCCGCCAACCCCAATCGCACCCCCCGCCCCAACCGTCCCCCCCGGCGTGCAATATCTCTACGGCTCGGGCGAAGGGGCTGCCGCCTCGCAGCAGACCTGGCGCAGCATCGTCTCCTACGTCGCACGCCAGGCCTCCGCTTCGCCGCAGGACTCAGTCGTCCTCGCCCCCGACGCGACGCTCGCTGCCCCGAAATGGGTTCCCTGCGGCACCAAGCCAAAAGCGGTCGTGTTCGACGTCGACGAAACCGTGCTGCTCAACATCGGCTTCGAATATGATTATGAAACGCATCCCGGTCGGCCCTATAGCGACAAGCACTGGGATGCGTGGGAGCGCACCGGCGCCGACAAGGTCGCGCCGACACCGGGTTCGCTGAAGGCGCTCGGCGTGATGCGCCAACTGGGCGTGACAATTGTGTTCAACACCAATCGCTCCGCCGCCAACGCCGCGCAGACGCAGGCTGCAATCGAGGGGGCGGGGCTTGGCCCGACGGTACATGGCGAGACGCTGTTCCTGCAAGGCGACGATGCGATGGGCAATAAGAAGGACGGTCGCCGCGCAATGATCGCCGCGAAATATTGCGTCCTGGCGATGGGCGGCGACCAGCTCGGCGATTTCAGCGACTTGTTCAATGCCGGTCTCACCCCCGCCGACCGCCGTGCTGCGGTGCTGCGCGAACCACTGATCACCCTTTTCGGCGCGGGCTGGTTTACGCTGCCCAACCCGGCCTATGGCACCGCGCTCAAGGGCGGGATCGACGACATCTTCCCCGCTGACAAACGCTGGACGCCCCCGAAGCCCCCGACAGAGTCAAAGCCATGAAGAAGCCGATCCCGATCGACTTGCAACCCTATGCCGGGATGCTCGGCGATGCGCGCGAATTCCTGCGCGTCTGGGCGATGGACGAAGGACCGACCACCTGCTTCATCAATCCGGTGCCGATCGGCCCCGATCCGTTCGCGCTCGGCATCGCCTTGGTCGATGTCGTCCGCCACGGCGCACGCGCTTATGCACAGGCGACCGGGATCAGCGAAGCCGAGGCCGAAGCCCGCATCTGGGAAGGCCTCGACGCCGAACGCGCCAACCCGACCGATCCGGGCAAGCAACTCGACGCCGATGATGCCGAGGACGGCATCATCAGCTACCTACCGAACAAGGATATCCACTGATGGCCGAGCTCCCTAAAGGCTGGACCCGCGACGAAATGGCCGCGCGCGCTGCGCTGGAATTGCAGGACGGCTTCTATGTGAACCTCGGCATCGGCATTCCGACGCTCGTCGCCAACCACATCCCGCCCGGCGTCGAGGTTACGCTCCAGTCCGAAAACGGCATGCTCGGGATCGGCCCCTTCCCGCTTGCGGGCGAGGAGGATGCTGACCTGATCAACGCCGGCAAGCAGACGATCAGCGAACTCCCGCAATCCGCCTATTTCAGTAGCGCCGACAGCTTCGCCATGATCCGTGGCGGGCATATCGATCTAACCGTGCTCGGCGCGATGGAAGTCGCTGAAAATGGTGACATTGCGAATTGGATGATTCCGGGCAAGATGATCAAGGGCATGGGCGGCGCGATGGATCTGGTCGCTGGCGTCAAGAAAATCATCGTCGTGATGGAGCACACTTCAAAAGGCGGTGACCCTAAATTCATCCCGGCCTGTACGCTGCCGCTGACGGGCAAGAATGTCGTCGACATGATCATCACCGATCTGGCGGTGTTCCAGCGGCCTGACCATGCCTCGCCCTTCCGCCTGATCGAAATGGCACCCGGAATCACCGCCGACGAGGTCGCCGCGAAGACCACCGCAAAGTACCTCGCTTGACCCGCCGGATCGTTGTCGCACTCGTCCTGTTGGTGCTCGTGAGCCTCGGTTCTGCGGCGGCGCTCACCTCGCCCCCCGGCTTGCTCAGCTTTCTCGACAAGGTGATGGGCGGCAGCAACGGGGTTGAGCGCATCGGCAAGGGTCTGGCGTTCGGGAGCGCGGGCCAGACGCTCGATGTATGGCGGCCTGTCGGGCCGGTAGTAAAGCGCCCGGTGGTGATCTTCTGGTATGGCGGCGGCTGGTCCAAAGGCCACCGCCGTGACTACGGTTTCGCCGCGCGCGCCTTTGCCAAGGCGGGGTTCGTGGTTGTCGTGCCGGATTATCGCAAGGTCCCGCAAATCCGCTTCCCGGCGATGCTGCAGGATGGCGCCGACGCCGTAAAATGGACGCGCGACCATATCGGTGATTTCGGCGGCGATCCGGCGCAGATCGTGCTGTCGGGGCATTCGGCGGGGGCCTACACCGTCGCGATGCTGACACTCGACCCACGCTGGCTGAAGGCGGTTGGGGTCGATCCGCGCATCGTGAAGGCCGCAGCACCCTTATGCGGGCCGTATGATTTCTACCCCTTTACCTCGGACAGCGCGCGCGAAGCGTTCAGGGGTGCCGCCGATCCGGCAATGACCCAGCCGATCACCTTCGCGCGTGGCGATGCGCCGCCAATGTTGCTGGTCACCGGCACCGCCGATACGACCGTACGCCCGCGCAATGCGATCCACCTTGCCGCGCGGTTGAAGGCATTGGGCGCGCGGGTGGAAGTGAAAAACTACGCGGGCCAGACGCATGAAGGGATCGTGATGGCGCTTTCGGTCCCGTTCCGCGGACGCTCGCCCGCGCTCGCCGACAGCGTCGCGTTTCTGAAGGCTGCGCTCGAAAAGCGTCCCGCTACGCAATAAACGATTTGCCGACCCTTGCAGCGACGCAGCTATCGGTTACAGCGCCCGCATGGCCAGCCGTCCGCGCACTCTGTACGAAAAGATCTGGGACGATCATGTCGTCGAACGGCGCGACGACGGGACGTGCCTGGTCTATATCGACCGGCATCTCATCCATGAAGTGACGAGCCCGCAGGCTTTCTCGGGTCTGCGCGCCAATGGCCGCGCGGTCCGCCGCCCGGATCTGACGCTGGCGGTCCCCGACCACAACCTTCCCACCACCGCACGGCGCGATGCTACCGGCCACCGGCTGCCGATCGCCGACCCCGAAAGCGCCGCGCAACTCGACGCGCTCGAGCGCAACACCGCCGAATTCGGCATCACCTATATCGACGCGGCCGCGCCAGAGCAGGGTATCGTTCACGTTGTCGGGCCGGAGCAGGGCTTCACCTTACCCGGCACGACGCTCGTTTGCGGGGACAGCCATACGTCGGCGCACGGCGCGCTTGGCGCGCTCGCCTTCGGGATCGGCACGAGCGAAGTCGAACATGTGCTGGCGACTCAAACACTGCTGCTAACACCATCGAAAACGATGGAAGTGCGCGTCGATGGCACGCTCGGCTTCGGGGTCGGCGCGAAGGACGTGATCCTCGCGATCATCGGCAAGATCGGCGCGGCGGGCGGGACTGGCCATGTCATCGAATATACCGGATCGATCATCCGCGCGATGTCGATCGAGGGGCGGCTGACCGTCGCCAACATGTCGATCGAAGGTGGCGCGCGCGCCGGCCTAGTCGCGCCGGACGAGACGACGTTCGCCTATCTGAAGGGTCGCCCGATGGCTCCCAAGGGCCAGCATTGGGACGAGGCCGTCGCCTATTGGCGCACGCTGCCGAGCGATCCCAACGCTCGTTATGATGCGGTCGTAACGCTCGATGCCACCGACATTGCGCCGCAACTGACGTGGGGCACCAGCCCTGAGGATGTCGTCGCGATCACGGGCCTCGTTCCCGATCCCGACAGCTTCGCCGACCCCGCCAAACGCGACGCCGCGCGCAAATCGCTCACCTATATGGGCCTAATCCCCGGTACCGCGATGCAGGACGTCGCGGTCGATTATGTCTTCATCGGAAGTTGCACCAACAGCCGGATCGAGGATCTGCGCGCCGCCGCCGCCGTGGCGACCGGCCGCCGGGTCGCGGAGGGCGTCCACGCGCTGGTCGTCCCCGGCTCGGGCCTTGTGAAACGCCAGGCCGAGGCTGAGGGGCTCGACCGCATTTTCACCGCCGCCGGGTTCGACTGGCGCGAGCCGGGGTGTTCAATGTGTCTCGCAATGAACCCGGACAAGGTGCCGCCGGGGCAACGCTGTGCTTCCACTTCGAATCGCAATTTCGTAGGACGGCAAGGGCCGGGCGCGCGGACGCATCTGGTTTCGCCGGCAATGGCGGCGGCAGCGGCCGTTACCGGGCGGCTGAGCGATGTCCGCGATCTGGTTGCGCATCCTGTGGGGGGGAATGGCTGATGAAACATGTTTTGGTTTTGCTCGTGATCGGTACCGTGCTCAGTGGCATCGCGGCCTTTGCCGCAAGCGCTGGGACCAGCCCAACCAGCGTCGTCACCGCCGCGAAGTAAGCGCGACAGGCGTCCCCGCTTTGGCTATTGCATGGCCAACCCGGAGAGAATCGCCATGAAGAAGCTGTTGTTTGCCGCGCTTGCCGCAACTGCCCTCACCGGCCAGACTGCAGCACCGAAGCCCGCCGTTTCAGTCAAGCTGATGCGGCTCGATTGCGGCACCGTCGCCGCCAACAATCTCGACCAATTTTCCGACACGCGCGCCTATGTCGGGCAGAGCAAGCGGCTGACCTCAAGCTGCTATCTGATCAAGCATGGCGACCGCTATATGCTGTGGGACACCGGCCTGCCCGCCGCGATGAAGGGCAAGCCGATCGACCCCAAGGCGCCGATGGACGCGACCGTCACCGCGACGATCGTCGAGCAACTCGCGCAAATTGGGCTAAAGCCAGAGCAGATTTCGATGATCGGGATCAGCCATTATCATTTCGACCATATCGGCCAAGCCGCTTCCTTTCCGGGCGCGACGTTGCTGATCGGCAAGGGCGATTTCGATGCGTTGAAGGCGGGCGAGCCCGGCACCAGCAAGATCCCGCTCGCGCCGTGGATCGATGGGACGGCCAAATCCCTGCCCGTGAGCGGTGACAAGGATGTGTTCGGCGATGGCAGCGTGACGATGATCGATTTGCCGGGGCATACACCGGGGCATCACGGGCTGCTCGTCCATCTCGCGGGCAAGGGCAATGTGCTGCTGAGCGGCGATGTCGTTCATTTTCAAGAAAATTACGACAGCGACGGCATCCCCGGCTTCAACACCAACCGTGCCGATAGCATCGCTGCGATCGGACGTTTCAAGGGATTGGCGAAGAATCTGAAAGCGACCGTCATCATCCAGCACGACGCTCGCGACATCGCCAAGCTACCCGCCTTCCCCGCTTGGGCGGAGTGATGGAGCCCGTCACCCAAGTCTCGGGCAAGGCCTATCCGTGGGGGCAGAAGAACGTCGATACCGACGTCATCATCCCGGCGCACTGGCTGAAAACGGTCACCCGCGAGGGGCTCGGCAAGGGCGCGTTCGAGACGGTGCGCGCCGATCCGGCCAATATCTTCGACGATCCGCGCTATGCCGGATCGCCGATCCTGATCGCGGGTGACAATTTCGGCTGCGGGTCGAGCCGCGAGCATGCCGCCTGGGCGCTGGGCGATATGGGCATCACGGCGGTCATCGCGCCGAGCTTTTCCGACATCTTTTCGGGCAATGCCTTCAAGAACGGCATCGTCACCGTCGTGCTGCCGCAGGAGGCGATCGATCGCTTGATCGAGGTCGCCCAAGACCAGCCGATCAGCGTCGATCTCGAGACGATGACCGTCACCACCCCATTCCAGGACCGCTTCACCTTCGAACTCGACGCCTTCCGCCGCCAATGCCTGATGGAAGGGCTGGACGAGATTGGTCTGACACTGGCAAGGGATACCCAGATTTCGAAATACGAAGCCGGGGTAGCGACACACCGGCCGTGGATGAGCGGAGAACAGGCACATGCGGGCACTTCTGTCGAAAGCAGCGGGCGGACCTGAAACTCTAGTCCTGGATGAGCTGCCCGATCCGGTGGCGGGTCCGGGTCAGGTCGTCATCGCGGTCAAGGCGTGCTCGATCAACTATCCCGACGTGCTGATCATCGAGGACAAGTATCAGTTCAAGCCGCCGCGCCCGTTCGCACCGGGCAGCGAGATTTCGGGCGTGGTCGAGAGCATCGGGGACGGCGTGACCGAATGGGCGGTCGGCGACCGCGTCATCGCGACGACGGGTTCAGGCGGGCTGGTCGAGAAGATCGCGCTCCCCGCCACGGCTTTGTTCCGCTTGCCTGAGGGGCGGACCTTCGCCGAGGGATCGGCGCTGCTGCTGACCTATGGCACGACGATCCACGCGTTGCTCGACCGCGGACATCTTGCCGAGGGGCAGACCTTGCTGGTGCTGGGTGCCGCAGGCGGCGTTGGCCTCGCGGCGATCGAACTGGGCAAGGCGTTCGGCGCGCGCGTCGTTGCCGCCGTTTCGTCCGAGGAGAAAGCGCAAGCCGCGCGCGACGCCGGGGCCGACGACACGATCGTCTATGCCCGCGCGCCGTTCGACAAGGACCAGTCCAAGGCGCTCGCCGAGCAATTCAAGGCCGCAGGCGGCAAGAAGGGCTATGACGTGATCTACGATCCGGTCGGCGGCGATTATGCCGAACCGGCGCTGCGCTCGATCGGGTGGGAGGGGCGCTATCTCGTGGTCGGCTTCCCGGCGGGCATCCCGCGCCTGCCGCTCAACCTGACGCTGCTCAAGTCGTGCGACGTGTGCGGCGTGTTCTGGGGCGCCTTTGCCGCGCGCGACCCGGAAGCGAACCGCGCGCACATCGACCGCCTGTTCCGCCTGTGGAAGGACGGCAAGATCAATCCGCGCGTCACCGAAACCTTCGCGTTCGAGGATGGCGGCAAGGCAATCGCCAAGATGGCGGCACGCGGCGCGATCGGGAAATTGGTTGTCGAGGTGGCGGGGTGAGCCGCGCTTAAAGTCACACGAGTCGCACCATCGGGGGGTGGTGGACCGGCGGTCGGAGGTGCCTGTTTAGGTCGCTAAAGTCACACGAGTCACACCATCGACGCCCTTTTCGGGGGCGTGGATTGGGGGGTATGCCGACGGTTTGAAAGAGCGGGTGTCGAGGGTGGCAGAAGTGCGGCGTGTAGGAAAGGTGAGACGGCATAGCTTCTGCTACTCAGACAATCTCGAGCGCGGGTTGCTAACGATCCGTCTTTCCGTTCGGCAGCGTTGAGGCCTCAGAAACGACGACCGTCTCCCAGCCATCATAGTCGACCGAGAACTGCTCGGCCGCGCTGACGATTATAGGTGTTAGTGTTTCGAATGCGGCCAAATCGACCGGCATTTTTCGCGAAAGGACCACGCCGGTCGGACTGCTTACCCAATGGTCAACTGAAAACCCGTGAGCCTTGAGATTGGCGGCAAGCGAACCAAGCGATTCACGCTGCCCGTAGAACCAGAAATCAGTCTTTCTAGGCGCGTGCCCGTCGTCACCGCCCTTCTCCAGACTAGCAATAACGTCTCGATCGCCGTTCATCTGGCTTTCGAGGTGAGTTGGGGTAACGAGGTGGATCAATGCTTGGCGGTCTTCCACGTTCGATGCTTCGCAGGAAAAGCCCTGAACCTGGACAGTTCGGATCACCGGCGACAAATCGAGTGGGTCCCGGTGCACAAAGAACATACGACGCTGGCCTTGACCAGTCACGCTGGCGACACGGAACCCGCCCGCCTCTAGTAGCGCTGGCGCTTCGTCGAGCTTGTCTTCGATAGCGTAGAGGCTAGCTGTACCCTGCGGCATCCCTTGGACATTCACGTTCGAGTGATCGGTCCGGCAAGTCACGACGGTTGCGCGGCCGTTCAGCAGCAGTTTCTGAACCCCGACATTGCCTGTTCTAGCAACAACGACCAGCGGCTTGCTGTCAAATGCCAGACGCTCATAAACCATCCAACGGTCGCTATTTGCAGAGGCGGTTTCGTCGGCTAAAGCACTCGCAGGTTGCGAAACAGACGAAAAGCCGAACAACATTGAGGCGATCTTCTTTATCACCGCATCGCCTCCAGTATTCTTCAATAAGGTTTAACGGTTTATACCGGCCTGCAGACCGCGTAGCAACTGTCGGCTCCGGGTCACTGCGGACGCCCCAATTATCGAGCATATGCCACACCCTGCCCCCGCCACCCAAACCGCACCCAAGCCGCAAACCCCAGCATCCCCGCCGCAATCGCGCACACCCAAACCGGCCCAATCGTCTGCCACAACAAATACACATTCAGCCCCGCGATCACCGTGCAGATCGCATAGCCCAGCAGCTTCACCCACCACGGATTGGCATATTCCCCCATCCGCAGCCGTGAGCTCGTCACCATCATCAGCGGGAAGATTGCGAAGGGGAGCTGCATCGACAGCACGACTTGGCTCATCACCAGCAGCTCAACCGTGTCCTTGCCACCGGTCGCCGAGATCACCACCAAAGCCGGCACGATCGCGATGCCGCGCGTGATCAGCCGCCGCAGCCACGGCGCGATGCGGATACGCAGGAACCCCTCCATTACGATCTGCCCGGCGAGCGTGCCGGTGATCGTGCTCGATTGGCCCGAGGCGAGCAGCGCGACCGCGAATGCCGTCGCCGCCACGCCGCCGAGTGCCGGGCGCAGCAATTCATGCGCCTGGCGCAGATCGTCGACCACCACGCCGCTGCGCCAGAACACGGCGGCGGCGAGCACCAGAATCGCGGCATTGACGAAGAAGGCCGCACCTAGCGCCAGCACAGTGTCGACGGTGTTGAAGGCCAGCGCCGCCTTGATGTCGCGCTTGCCCTTGCCGAACGCGCGGGTCTGCACGATCGAGCTATGGAGATAGAGATTGTGCGGCATCACCGTCGCGCCGAGGATGCCGAGCGAGATCAGCAACGCCGCGGTATTGGGGATGCTCGGCGAGATCGCGCCCAGCGCCGCCGCGCTCCAATCGGGCTTGGCGAGCCAGATCGTGTAAGCAAAGCACGCCGCGATCGTCGCGACCAGCGTCATCACCACCGCCTCGATCTTGCGGAAGCCGAGGTTGATCAGCAGCAGCAACAGCAACACGTCGAGCCCGGTGACGATCACCCCCCACACCAGGGGAATACCGAGCAACAGGTTGAGCGCCACCGCCGAGCCGACGACTTCGGCCAGATCGCACGCGATGATCGCGACTTCGCAGAGCAGCCACAAAGCGATCGCGACCGGCTTCGGATAATAATCGCGACACGATTGCGCGAGGTCACGCCCGGTGACGATGCCGAGCCGCGCGCACAGGATTTGCAGGAAGATCGCCATCAGGTTCGATGCGAGGATCACCCACAGCAAAGCGTAGCCGAACTGGCTGCCGCCAGCGAGATCGGTCCCCCAATTGCCCGGGTCCATATAGCCGACCGAAACCATGAACCCCGGCCCGGCAAAGCCCAGCCACTGCCGCCAGCGTGGTCGCGCGACGTCGCCCGTCTCCCACACTTTCAGCGTGCGATGCGCCTCGGGCAGCGAATGCGCGAAATCGGCCTCGTCACTGCGACGGAAGAAACGGTTGTGCGTCGGTCGTTCGGGCGCTGTCGCCATGCTTGCGGTAACATCCCAAAGGGCTGGTCGATCCGTCGTCTATACCCGCTCGCGCCGATTGGGCTACGGTCAAGGCGCGCTTTCGGATGGCTCAATATTGGTTTTGGTGGCGACGCGCGCTGGGCGTTGCGTAGCCGGTCGCGCGCGCTTATCTCAGGCGCGACATTCGATAAGACCAAGGGACCGCATATGAGCACCTTCGACGATCGCGAGCGCGCCTTCGAAACCAAATTCGCCCGCGACGAGGAGATCGCCTTCCGCATCACCGCGCGGCGCAACCGGCTGCTCGGGCAATGGGCGGCGGGCCTGATGAGCCTGACCAAGGAAGAGGCCGACGCCTATGCCACCGCCGTCGTTCAGGCCGATTTCGAGGAAGCCGGTGACGAAGACGTGATTCGCAAGCTCGTCAGCGACCTGACTGCTGCCGGCGTGACGATCGACGAAGCCGCGATTCGCCGTGCGATCGAGGAGCAGACGGTCGAGGCACGCCGCCAGCTGATGAGTTCCGAATAATGCCGATGGCGGGCGATGAGATCGTCGCTTTGATCGTGGCGGGCATTCCCGATGCCAAGGTCGAAATGACCGATCTGGCGGGCGACGGCGACCATTGGGCCGCACGCGTCACCGCCGAAAGCTTCCGGGGAATGCCCCGGCTGAAACAACAACGCGCGGTCTATGCCGCACTTGGCGACCGGATGGGCGGCGTGCTCCACGCGCTGCAACTCTCCACCGCCGTACCTCAGGAGTAATGTAATGAGCACCGATCCAGACCAAGCCCGCATCGCCGAATTGGTCGGCAAGAGCGATGTTTTGCTGTTCATGAAGGGCAGCCCGCTCTTCCCGCAATGCGGCTTTTCCAGCCGTGCGGTTGCGATCCTCAATCATCTGGGGGCCGAATTCGACAGCGTCGATGTGTTGCAGGATCAGGGCGTGCGCCAGGGGATCAAGCAATTCTCCGACTGGCCGACGATCCCGCAGCTGTATGTGAAGGGCGAATTCGTCGGCGGATCGGACATCATGATGGAGATGTACGAAAGCGGCGAGCTGGCGACGCTGTTGGAAGAGCAAGGCGTCAAGACCGAGAATTGATGCGTGCCGTGCTCCGGCGTAGGCCGGAGCGTTGGATTGCGATGCGCGGCGAGTGTTACCCCAGAGCTCCGGCCTTCGCCGGAGCATAACCGGCGGTGTGTAAATTGAGAAGCCGGGTTGGGCGGGCCTGCGCGAGACTGAAAGCGCTGGCCCGCCCTGCTGAAGCGGTTACCGCTCGGCGTGGCGGATACTATGCAGTCGGTGTGCCAGTTTTGGCGGGGCGCGGATTTCGGCGGGATTGCGTGGTTAACGCCTCATGTGGCGCGGAGGCTTTGTAAGAATTTCCGACATTTCACCCCAACTCCTCCACCCCGGCGAAGGCCGGGGCCCAGTTGCGCAGCTTCAACAATTTGAGCGCAACCCCCGATAACGTCGGCCTCCGCGACTGGGCCCCGGCCTTCGCCGGGGTGCAAAGAGGGTGGAAGCTACCCAAGCTCTCTAACCCCCGCTAGAAACCGGCGATGACCACCTCCCCCCTCCCCCGCACCGGCGGGCGTATCCTCGTCGATCAGCTTGTCGCGCAAGGCTGCGACCGAATCTTCACCGTCCCCGGCGAGAGCTTCCTCGCCGTGCTCGACGCGCTGCACGACACGCCCGAGATCGATCTGGTGGTGTGTCGGCAGGAGGGCGGGGTCGGCTTCATGGCCTGCGCCGATGGCGCGATGACCGGGCGGCCGGGCGTGGCGTTCGTCACGCGCGGGCCGGGCGCGACCAATGCCAGCATCGGCGTCCACGTCGCGATGCAGGACAGCCAGCCGATGGTGCTGTTCATCGGCGACGTCGATCGCGGCACCAAGGACCGCGAGGCGTTTCAGGAAATCGATTTTCCCGCGATGTTCGCGCCCGTAGCCAAATGGGCCGCCAAGATCGACGACGCGCGCCGCATCCCCGAATATGTTGCGCGCGCCTGGAACGTCGCGATGAGCGGGCGGCCGGGGCCGGTGGTGCTGGCGCTGCCCGAGGATATGTTGCTCGATGCGGTGGTGGCAGTGGATCGGCCAAAGGTTCAAAAGGCTTGGCTAGCCTCGGACCATATCGCGATCGACGGACTCCTATCGCGACTGCAATCGGCTTCCGATCCAATCGCCATCGTCGGCGGCGCAGGCTGGACCCGCGAAGCCGGGGAGCAATTTATGGTGTTCGCCGAACGTATCGGCCTACCCGTGGCAAGCGCCTTTCGGCGGCAGGACGCAATTCCAAACGAGTCGAGTGCATGGGCAGGCAATCTTGGCTACGGCCCCAATCCGAAGCTCGTTGCGCGCATCAAACGTGCGGACCTCTTGCTGATCGTGGGTCCGCGTCTGGGAGAAGCCACGACCGATGGCTACACGCTTATAACGCCTGACCACCCCGGCCAAGCCTTGGTCCATGTTCATCCCGACGAGGCGGAACTCGGCCAAGTCTATAGGACTGATATGGCGATCTGCGGCCGTTTGGAGGACTTCGCGTTTTCGTTGCAACATACGACCGCCTCGCCGGACGAATATTTGCTCCCGACTTTTGCCGCCGCCGAAGCCCACACCGAATACCTCGCCTGGTCCACCCCCGCCCCGCGCGAGGGCGTCACCCTCGACCTCGGCCTGTGCGTCGCCGCGATGCGCGAACAGCTTCCGGCTGACAGCATCATCTGCAACGGCGCGGGCAATTACAGCGGCTGGTGGCACCGCTACTGGCGCTATGCCGGCCCCGGCACGCAGCTCGCCCCCACCGCCGGCGCGATGGGCTATGGCGTCCCCGCCGCTACCGCCGCAGCGCTACGCCATCAGGATCGCACCGTCGTCGCTCTGGCGGGCGACGGGTGTTTCCTGATGAACGGGCAGGAACTCGCCACTGCTGTCGCGCACGGTGCGAACATGCTCGTGTTGGTGATCGACAATAGCGGCTACGGGACGATCCGCATGCATCAGGAGCGCGAATATCCGAACCGGATCAGCGGCACGCGGCTGCAGAACCCGGATTTCGCCGCGCTCGGGCGCGCCTATGGCTGCTGGGCGGAAACGGTCGAGAGGACCGCGGAGTTCGCGCCTGCGCTGGCGCGTGCGATGGAGCAGACGGGAGTGCGCTTGCTCCATCTGAAGACGGACATCGAGATTATCAGCCCCGGGACGACGATTAGCCAAATTCGGGGCGCATGAAGCGATTGTTGCGAAGTATTTCGTAACTATAGCAAAGTGTTTCTATGGTATGAATGCGCGCACTAAAGCCGAGCGTTAATTTGAATTGAACACGGTACGTGATAGGCGACGAGATAGCATTTCGTCCTTCTTGCACGAGCGTGTATTGTCCGAAACAATCTTTTCACCGTATTTGGCTAGGGTGAAGCAAGGCATTGCCGGGCGCTCGCCGAGTCAATTGGCGCACGCTGCGATCAAGACCACGCTCGCGCTGCTGAAACAGACGACCCCGGGGGCGCGGGCGGCGGCACGCGCCGATCAAGCCTTCGACCGGCAATGGGGCACCGATACCAGCCGCCAGATCGGCATGAACGCGCTCGACTTCCCGACCGCGCTCAAAGCGGCAAGCTTCCATTATCAGGCGAGTGGCGCGCATATTCTCGACGAAGCGGTGGCGCTCGCCGCAATCGATCCTGCCGACCATGTTTTCATCGATTATGGCTGCGGCAAGGGCCGCATTGTCCTGCTCGCCGCCGCCAAGCCGTTCGCGCGCGCGATCGGGGTCGAATATTCGGCGCTGCTGATCGATATCGCCCAGGCCAACAGCAGGACGTTCAGCCAGCGCGGCGGCGCCAAGGTGACCCCCGAATTCTGGCAGGGTAATGCGGCAGACTATATGCCGCCAGCCGGGCGGCTGTTTTGCTATTTGTACAATTCGTTCGGCGCGGAGATTTTGCAGGGCTGCCTCGACAAGCTCGAAGCGGCGAAGGTGCAGGATCCTTCGCGACCGATCCTGCTCGCTTATATCAATCCGCAATTCGGCGATGCCGTCGCCGCGCGTCCCGCATGGCGCGAGCGTGGTGCCGCCAACGACATCCGCTTGTTCGAGTGCGTATGTTAGAATGCCAAAGGGTCGCCCCGGTTTCCCGGGACGACCCATTTCAGCTTGGGTTGGCTAAGCTCAGATATCGTCGCCGAGCGCGCCCTTGATTTTGCCGGCGGTCTGCTGCGCCTTGCCCTTCAGCTCCTGCCCGGCACCTTCGGCCTGCGTATCAGGATTGTCGCTATGCTGCTTGGCCTTGCCAATCGCTTCGTTGACGTTGCCTTTGATCTTGTCGACGAGTTCACCCATGGAAAATATCCTTTCGGTTCCGAGCGATACCGCGAGCCGGTATCTTTCACTCCTGGGTAAATAACGGTCGAAAGTCCGAGCGGTTCCGCCGCTTCGTGCGCCGCGTTACGGCGCGATTTTCTTCAGAAACGACAGCACCGGAAGCCAATTGGTTTCCGCACCCTTGGGGTCCTTGGCGGCGATCAGCGTGGAGGCACCGTGGACGCCGTCGGTCGGCACGTAGCGCGTTGCGAGGCCCTGCGGCACCGCATCGGCAATCGCTTTGGCCGCCGCGACTTCTTCGGAATCGGGTGCGGAAGTGATGTAGACCGGCACTGTCAGTGGCGAGGCGGCGGTTGCGACCAGATGCTTGTCGTCGAAATATTCGCCGGGAGAAAAAGCCAGAATGCCCTTGATCTTGCCCGCATTCTTCACCGCGAGCGGAAAAACTAGCGACGAGGAATAACTGCTGCCCCAGATCACCACCGGCACTTTCTGCGTTTGCGCCCAATCGACCGCCGCCTGCAGATCCTGCGCGGCGGCGAGATAGTCAGGCTTGCCGGTAACATGCGCAGCGGTCTCGTTGAGCCCATACAGCCCCCCGCCAGAACGCTGATCGATCGCCAACGCGGTATAGCCTGCCGCGACGAGGCGCGGCGCGATCGTCGCATATTCGTCTTTGCTCGATCCTGCTTGGTGGAACAGCAGGATCACCGCCTTGGGGCTTTCTGCCGGGTACAGCCGAGCATAGACGGCCACGCCGTCCTGCGCCTTTAGGGTAAGCGCGCGCGAGGTCGCCACGAACGGCGCGGAGGCATTCTGCGTCGGCGCGGCGGTGCCGCAACCGCCGGTCGCGGCGATGGCGAGGGAAAGGGCGAGCGCGCGGGTGAAAAGCATCATGCCTCCGTGTTCGGCCAGGCGCTCAGCGCGGTTACAATCAACGCTCAGATCAGCCCGGCAAGCGGACTCGACGGATCGGCGTACATCCGCTTCCCCATCCGCCCAGCCAGATACGCCAGCCGCCCCGCCTCGACCCCGGCCTTCATCGCGGCGGCCATCATCACAGGATCCTTGGCTTCGGCAATCGCGGTGTTCATCAAGACGCCGTCGCAGCCGAGTTCCATCGCCGCCGCCGCATCCGACGCGGTCCCTACTCCCGCGTCCACCAGAACCGGCACGCTTGCGCCCTCGACGATCAGGCGAATCGTCACGCGGTTCTGAATGCCGAGGCCCGAACCGATCGGCGCGCCGAGCGGCATGATCGCAACCGCACCGACATTTTCCAGCCTCTTCGCCGCGATCGGATCATCGACGCAATACACCATCGGCAAAAAGCCTTCCTTGGCGAGGATTTCGGTCGCGCGCAGCGTCTCGACCATGTCGGGATAGAGCGTCCGCGCCTCGCCCAGCACTTCCAATTTCACCAGATCCCAACCGCCTGCCTCACGCGCCAACCGCAGCGTGCGGATCGCCGATTCGGCATCGAAGCAGCCGGCGGTGTTCGGCAGATAGGTGACCTTCTTGGGGTCGATGAAGTCGGTCAGCATCGGCGCGTTCGGGTCCGACACGTTAACACGCCGCACCGCGACGGTGACGATCTCGGCACCCGATGCCTCAAGCGCAGCGGCATTCTGCGCGAAATCCTTATATTTGCCGGTGCCGACAATGAGGCGCGAGCGGAAAGTGCGCCCGGCGACGGTCCAAGTGTCGGCCTTCGCCACCGGCGCATGATCACCGCCGCCAACAAAGTGGACGATCTCGAGTTGGTCGCCATCCTCGACCATCACCAGCGCCAGCGTCGAGCGCGGCACCACCGACAAATTCCGCTCGACCGCGACCTTTTCGGGCACGAGGCCGAGATCGGCGGCAAGATCGGCGAGGCTTAGCCCCGCACGAACGCGGCGCTGTTCGCCATTGACATGGATCGAGAGGGTTTGGTCCGTGTGCATCATGATCCCATGCCGTTCGTGTCACACGAAGTCGAGACACCTCGCGCCGTGTCTCGACTTCGCGCGATATGAACGGGTAGGTAGGGACGGACGCTGCCATCCGAAAGCCCGAAATGCCCGATACGATCTTCGTCCTCAATGGCCCGAACCTCAACCTGCTCGGCACGCGCGAGCCGGAGATTTACGGGCGCGACACGCTCGACGACATTGCCGGGCAATTAGAGGACCGCGCGCGTGCGCTGGGGCTCGGCATCGACCTGCGGCAATCGAACCACGAAGGCCATCTTATCGACTGGCTGCACGAGGCGCAGGCGCTTCCGGCGAAAGCGGTAATCCTCAATGCAGGCGCCTTCACGCACACGTCGATTGCGCTGTACGACGCGATCAAGGCGATCCGCACGCCCGTGATCGAAGTACACCTCTCCAACCCGCATGCGCGCGAAGCTTTTCGCCATATCAGCCGTATCTCCCCCGTCGCGCACGGCACGATCAGCGGGTTTGGCGCGCTTTCCTACCTTCTGGCGCTTGAAGCCGCCGCGCGACTCTGACAGGACATAACCCGAATTAGGGGAGCATGGGTCGAATGGCCGAAGACAAACAGCAGGATGCAATGCGGATCGACGTCGATCTGGTGCGCCAACTCGCGCAATTGCTCGACGATACAAGCCTGACCGAAATCGAGGTCGAGGATGGCGGTCGCAAGATTCGCATCGCGCGGAAGGCCGCCGCGATTGCGCAAGCGGTGCAATATGCCCCCGCGCCGGTCACCGCACCAATGGTGGTACCGACCGAACTTGGCGCAGCACCGCCGTCTGCCGCGCCGTCCACCGCCAATGCGGTCAAATCCCCGATGGTCGGCACCGCCTACCTCTCGCCCAACCCAGAAGCGAAACCCTTCGTCAACGTCGGCGATACCGTAGCGGCGGGCGACACGCTGCTGATCGTCGAGGCGATGAAGGTCATGAACCCGATCCTCGCGCCCAATGCCGGTGTCGTGAAGATGGTGCTGGTTACCAGCGGCCAGCCGGTCGAATTCGACCAACCGCTGGTTGTCGTCGAATGAGCGGCCCGCTCCCAACTCCGTGCGCCCTGAGCCTGTCGAAGGGCATGTCCCGGGACCGGTGCTTCGACAAGCTCAGCACGAACGGACTTTAAGATGGCCGAGATCAAAAAGCTGCTGATCGCCAATCGCGGCGAGATCGCGCTGCGCATCCACCGCGCGTGCCACGAGATGGGCATTCAGACGGTCGCGGTGCATTCGACCGCCGATAGCGATGCGATGCACGTTCGGCTCGCCGATCAGGCGATTTGTATCGGGCCGCCGTCGGCGACCGAATCCTATCTCAATATCCCCAATATCATCTCGGCGGCCGAGATTTCCGGCGCGGATGCGATCCACCCCGGCTATGGTTTCTTGAGCGAAAACGCCAAATTCGCCGAGATCGTCGAGGCGCACGACATCATCTTCGTCGGGCCCAAGCCCGAACATATCCGCACGATGGGCGACAAGATCGAGGCGAAGCGCACGGCAGGCGCGCTTGGTCTGCCGCTGGTACCGGGATCGCCCGGGCCGATCAGCGAATTGTCCGAAGCCAAAGCGATCGCCGCAAAGGCCGGCTATCCCGTCATCATCAAGGCCGCATCGGGCGGCGGCGGGCGCGGGATGAAGGTCTGCACCTCCGAGGATGAGCTTGAAACGTTGATGCAGCAGGCCGGGAGCGAAGCGAAAGCCGCGTTTGGCGATGCGACGGTCTATCTCGAAAAATATCTCGGCAACCCGCGCCATATCGAATTTCAGGTGTTCGGTGACGGCAATGGCAATGCGATCCATTTGGGCGAGCGCGACTGCTCGCTCCAGCGCCGCCACCAAAAGGTGCTGGAAGAAGCCCCCTCCCCCGTGCTCGGCGAAGAGGACCGCGCGCGGATGGGCGGGATTTGCGCCAAGGCGATGGCCGATATGGGCTATCGTGGTGCCGGCACGATCGAATTCCTGTGGGAGAATGGCGAGTTCTTCTTCATCGAGATGAACACCCGCCTGCAAGTCGAACATCCCGTGACCGAGGCGATCACCGGGCTCGATCTGGTGCGCGAACAGATCCGCATTGCCGAGGGCCACCCGCTGACGCTGCGGCAGGAAGATGTTGTGTTTCGCGGCCATGCGATCGAATGCCGCATCAATGCCGAGGACCCGCGCACCTTCGCCCCCTCGCCTGGGCTGGTGAAGCAATTCCATGCGCCCGGTGGTATGAACGTGCGCGTCGATAGCGGTCTCTATGCCGGCTACCGCGTGCCGCCTTATTACGATTCGATGATCGCCAAGCTGATCGTCTACGGCACCACGCGCCAGGGCGCGATCCGGCGGCTGCGCCGTGCGCTCGAAGAATTCGTGATCGACGGCATGAAAACCACGATCCCGCTGCATCAAGCGCTGATCGAGGATCCCGATTTCCTTGCGGGCAATTATACGATCAAATGGCTGGAAGAGTGGCTCGCGCGGCAGGAGGATTGAGCGTGTTTCGCATAGCTCGATATGTTCTGCTCGCGATCGTCGCGCTCCTCGTCGTCGCCTTCCTGTGGTTTCGCACGCCCGATACCGATCCTGCCGCGATGCGCGCGAAATATGGCGGGCCGACCTCGCAATTCGTCGATCTCGGCGGCGGACTGACGGTGCATCTGCGCGACACCGGCCCACGCGATGCGCCGGTGCTGATGCTGGTCCATGGGTCGAACGCCTCGCTCCACACTTGGGAGCCATGGGCGGAACGGCTGGGCAAGCAATACCGCATCATCCGCATGGATTTGCCCGGCCACGGCCTGACCGGAGCGAGTCCGACGCGCGACTATAGCCCTGCCGCGTTTGTCGATGTGGTCGAGCGGATCCGCGCGAAGCTCGGCGTCGATCATATCGTGCTGGCGGGCAATTCGATGGGCGGCGGGGTCGCGTGGCATTATGCGCTGGCACACCCCGAGCATGTCCGCGCGCTCGTGCTGGTTGATTCGGTTGGCCAGCCCGAACCCGGCAATACCAAGCCGCCGCTCGCTTTCCGCATCGCGCGGATGCCGATCTTGCGAAATGTCGCTGCGTCGATCACACCACGCAGCCTGATCGCCGACAGCCTGCCCGGGGTGTTCGGCGATCCCAAGCTTGCCGATGCGAAAATGATCGACCGCTATTGGGAATTGCTCTGCTATCCCGGCAATCGCGCGGCGACGATCGACCGCTTCGCGCTGGCGCCGGATCGCGCAACCGATGCAGAGCTCGCGTCGCTGAAACTGCCGGTGCTGATCCTGTGGGGCGAGAAGGACCAACTGATCCCGCTTTCCTCGGGCGAATGGCTCCACGCGCGCATCCCCGGCAGCAAGCTGATCGTCTATCCCAAGACCGGCCACATCCCGATGGAAGAACGCGCCGACCAGAGTGCGGCGGATCTGAAAGCATTTTTGGCGAGCATGCCCGCCGCCAAGTGAGGAGAGACGCGCGATGTTCATCGGCCATTATGGTGCTTCGTTCATCGCCGCGACGCAGCCAAAGTCGCCGCGGCTCGGCACCTTGTTCATCGCGGCACAGCTGATCGACTTCGGTTTCTTCGGTTTCGTGATTCTGGGGATCGAGCATCTGCGGTTGGTGCCCGGCACGACGGTGATGAACCCGATGGACCTGTACGACATGCCGTGGACGCATTCGCTGGCCGGGGCGCTGGTGTGGAGCGCCGCCTTCGCCATGCTAATCTGGATCGCGACGCGCAACCTGACCGGTGCGATGATCGGCGGCACCGTGGTAGCATCGCATTGGGCGCTCGATCTGCTTGTTCACACGCGCGACCTGACGCTTGCCGGTGGCGGTCAGAAATACGGGCTCGGGCTGTGGAATATGCCCTTGATCGAAATTCCGCTGGAGCTGCTTTTCGCCTTCGGCGGCCTCGCTTGGTATCTGCGGCATAGTCGCGCGACGGGAGCCGCCGGTCGCTGGAGCCCAATCGTCCTCGCCGTCGCGCTGGCGGGGTTGCAGGCGTTCAACTGGTTCGGCCAACCCGTCGACCAGGTCATCGATCCGCCGCCCGCGACGCTCGCCCCGCTCGGGCTGTTTGCCTACTCCCTGCTCGCGGGACTTGCGTGGTGGATGGCGCGCAACCGCGAACCGAAGCGCATTTAGCCGATTTGACTCTTCGATATTTCTATAATAATAGAAATATCGAAATGAACGACTCGGAACAGATCGTCACCGCGCTCGGCGCACTTGCCCAAGCACACCGGCTGGCAGCCTTTCGCGCATTGGTCACGGCGGGTCCCGCAGGCTTGGCGGCGGGCGATATCGCGGCCCAGCTGGCGCTGCCGGCGTCGTCGCTTTCGTTCCACCTCGCGCAACTCGAACGCGCTGGCCTCGTCCGCTCGCGTCGGGCGGGACGATCGATCATTTACGCCGCCGACTTCGCCGCGATGACGGCATTGGTCGGCTATCTGACCGAAAATTGCTGTGGCGGGGCCGTTTGCATGCCTGCCGACGCGACGGTCACAACCGAAAGGAACGCCGCATGAAGCGCCTGCATGTCCATGTCGCGGTCGACGATCTCGATCGCTCGGTCGGCTTTTACTCGACCCTGTTCGCGGCCGAGCCGACCGTGATCAAACCCGATTACGCCAAATGGATGCTCGATGATCCGCGCGTGAATTTCGCAATTTCCGCACGCGGCGCGAAGGCGGGCGTCGAACATCTCGGCATTCAGGTCGAGGATTCCGCCGAACTCGCCGAAGTCTATGCCCGGCTCGACAAAGCCGATGCGCCGGTGATCGAAGAAGGCGCTACCACCTGCTGCTACGCCAAGTCCGAAAAGAGCTGGATCACCGATCCGCAGGGCGTGGTGTGGGAGACGTTCCTGACGCAGGGCGAATCGACGACCTACGGCACCTCGGCGACGATCGATGCGCTGACCGCCAAAACCGCCTGCGGCTGCGCGTGATGCAAGCGACGATCTGGCACAATCCGGCGTGCGGGACCTCGCGCAAGACGCTGGCGATCCTGGAGGCCGCCCCCGGGGTCGAGCTGACGGTGATCGAATATCTGACGGCCCCACCGACTCGCGACAAACTCGTCCAGCTGCACCGCGACGCCGGTCTCACCCATCGGCAAGGCATGCGGACCACAAATTCTCCTGCCGCCGAACTCGTTGCCGAGCTTGGCCTCAAGGATGCCGATGAAGCGACTATTCTCGATGCGATGATGACGCACCCGATCCTGATTCAGCGTCCCTTGGTTGAGACCGAAAAAGGCGTGCGGCTGTGCCGACCGCCCGAGACCGTGCACGAGATTTTATGAACGGCACCACGGCGCGGGCGCTTACCGCTGAGTTTATCGGCTCGCTGATCCTGTTTGCGACCGTCGTCGGATCGGGCGTGATGGCGCAGCGTCTTGCAGGCGGAAACGATGCGGTCGCGCTGATCGGCAACACGGCGGCAACGGGCGCGGTGCTGTTCGTGCTGATTACGCTGCTCGGCCCGATTTCGGGCGCGCATTTCAACCCTGCCGTCACGCTATTGCTCGGCGAGCCCAGAAGCTGGTTGTCCTTCATCGCGGCGCAGTTGGTTGGCGGAATCCTCGGCGTGCTGATCGTCCATGCGATGTTCGACATGCCGTTGATCGAACAGAGCACGAAAATTCGCAACGGCGCTGGCCAGTGGATCGGCGAATTCGTGGCTACCTTCGGGCTGTTGTTCACGATTGTTATCGGCAGCCGCCAACGGCCCGATGCGGTGCCTACCTTGGTCGCATTGTGGATCGTCGCTGGATATTGGTTCACATCCTCCACGAGCTTCGCCAACCCGGCGATCACGATTGCGCGCGCGCTGACCGACAGTTTTGCCGGGATCCGGCCGGTCGATGCGCCGGGGTTCATCGTTGCGCAACTGCTCGGCGCCTGGGCCGGGGTGCGATTTGCAAAGTGGCTAGCCCCCTCCCCCACTGGCGGCTAATGCCTGTGGCATGACCGAAATCACGCCTGAGATCGTCGCCCAGCACGGGCTTTCCCCGGAAGAATATGCGCGCGTCCTCCACGCGATGGGCCGCGAGCCGAACCTCACCGAGCTCGGCATTTTCTCGGTGATGTGGTCCGAACATTGCAGCTATAAATCCAGCCGTATCCATCTGAAAAAGCTGCCGACTACTGGCCCACACGTGATTTGCGGACCCGGCGAGAATGCCGGCGTCATCGATATCGGCGACGGGCAAGCCGCGATCTTCAAGATGGAGAGCCACAACCATCCCTCCTACATCGAGCCATATCAGGGGGCAGCGACCGGCGTCGGCGGGATTCTGCGCGATGTGTTCACGATGGGCGCGCGGCCGATCGCCAATCTCAACGCGTTGCGCTTCGGCCGGCCCGATCATCCCAAGATGCGGCATTTGATTGCGGGCGTGGTCCACGGCATCGGGGGCTATGGCAATTGCGTCGGCGTGCCGACGGTTGGCGGCGAGGTGAATTTTCACCCGGCCTATGACGGCAACATCCTCGTCAATGCGATGACCGTCGGCGTCGCGCAGACCGACAAGATCTTTTATTCGGCCGCCAGCGGGATCGGCAATTCGATCGTCTATGTCGGCTCCAAGACCGGGCGCGACGGCATTCACGGCGCGACAATGGCCTCGGCCGATTTCGGTGAGGATTCGGAATCGAAGCGCCCGACCGTGCAGGTCGGCGATCCCTTCACCGAGAAGCTGCTGATCGAGGCCTGCCTCGAACTGATGGCGTCGGACGCGATCGTCGCGATCCAGGATATGGGCGCGGCCGGCCTCACCTCCTCGGCGGTCGAGATGGCGAGCAAGGGCGGCGTCGGGATCGAGCTCGACATGAACGCCGTGCCGCAGCGCGAAACCGGCATGACGCCATATGAAATGATGCTGAGCGAGAGCCAGGAGCGGATGCTCATGGTGCTCAAGCCCGGCCGCGAGGATTTCGCCGAGGCGATCTTCAAGAAATGGGAACTTGATTTCGCGGTGATCGGCACGGTCACCGACACCGGCCACCTCGTCCTGAAATTCAACGGCGAAACGGTGTGCGACATCCCGCTCGCCCCGCTCGCTGACGAAGCGCCGCTTTACGATCGTCCCGCGGCCAGCAAGGAAGAGTATCAGGCTTGGGCCAAGGTGCCCCCGCTCGGGGACCTCCCCGAAACGAGCGACATCGCCGCCGATCTGCTCACGCTAATGGCGTCCCCCGATATCGCTTCGCGCCGCTGGATCTGGGAGCAATATGACAGCCAGGTCGGCGCGGATACGATCCAGCGCCCCGGCGGCGATGCAGCGGTAGTACGCGTCCACGGCACGCAAAAGGGGCTCGCGATGAGCACCGATTGCACCCCGCGCTATTGCTATGCCGATCCGTATGAGGGCGGAAAGCAAGCGATCGCCGAATGCTATCGCAACCTTTCCGCAGTCGGGGCGATGCCGCTTGCGGTGACCAACTGCCTCAACTTCGCCAATCCGCAGCGGCCCGAGATCATGGCGCAGCTGACCGGCTGCCTCGACGGCATGGGCGATGCCTGCCGCGCGCTCGATTTCCCGATCGTGTCGGGCAACGTCTCGCTTTACAATGAGAGCAAGGCGACGGGTGGCGGATCGGCGATCCTGCCGACGCCCGCGATCGGCGGCGTCGGCCTGCTGCCAGACTGGTCCAAATCCGCCACGATCGCGTTCAAGGGGACGGGTGACGTCATCGTGCTGATCGGCGAGCGCAGCGGGCATCTCGGCCAATCGCTGTGGCTGCGCGAAGTGCATGGCCGCGAGGAAGGCCCGCCCCCGCCGGTCGATCTGATGGCCGAGCGGCGCAATGGCGTGTTCGTACGCAAACACATCGCCAATGGCGCGCTGACCGCCGTGCATGACGTGTCCGATGGCGGCGTCGCGGTGACGATCTCGGAGATGGCGCTTGCCGGGAATATCGGCGCGATGCTCCACGCGCCGCTGCCGTGTGGGGTGGCCTGTTCGCTGTTCGGCGAGGATCAGGGGCTGTATGTCGCCACGATCGCCGATCATCTGCTGCTCGACACGCTGACCGCCGCCGATACGGCGGGGGTGGAAATCGAACGGATCGGCCGCACGATTGCCGGGCGGATCATCTTCGAACTGCCCAATGACGATCATGTGGTGACGCTCGATCAATTACGGGCGGCGCATGAAGGGTTTTTCCCGCAACTGATGGGGGACGCGGCAGCACCGGTCGTGTAACGTATCGCGGGCGGGAGACGAATATAGCGGGGTATCAGCTTCAAGGACCCCATTATGATGTCACTCCCCCTTCGCGCCATGCTCGCCGTTGCGCTCGCTCTCGGATCAGCGGGTGCCGCCACGATCGGCTTTACGCAGACTGTCCCGGCGGCAGCAGCGATCGGTCCGGCCGTCGGCGCTCGGATCGCGACCGGTGCCGCTCTTATTGAGAGCAACGGCAAGGCGACCACGCTTGCAGCCGTCGCGCATGGCAAGCCAGTGATGGTCATCCTGTTCCGCTCGGCCAAATGGTGCCCCTATTGTCAGGGCCAGTTGAAGAGCCTCGGCCCGGTCGCGGCAGCCGCCAAGGCGAAGGGCGTCGGCTTCGTCGCGATCAGCTATGACTCGCCGGCCGATCTCGCCGCGTTCGCCTCAAAGCAGAGCCTGAGCTTCCCGCTCTACAGCGACACCGGCAGCAAGCTGATCGACGCGTTGAAGCTGCGCGATCCGCGTTATGCGCCCGATAGCTTTGCGTATGGCGTGCCTTATCCAACCACGCTGTTGCTCGACGCGCGCGGCACGGTGAAGGGCAAGACGATCGAAACCGATTACAAAATCCGCCCGACCAATGCGGATCTGATCGCGTTGCTCGCGAAGGTGTGATCCTCCTGCCGAGCGGGCGCTGGTATGCGCATGCTCGGCATGGCACAAGCGGCCAATGCTCGATCATCCCGCGATAGCCTGGCCCGGTTTGGCGCCGCTTGCCGATTCAGACCGCATCGCGCGGGTTACGGCGCTGCGCGACCAGTTGCGCACGCGCCGAACCTGCCGCGCGTTCAGCGCCGAGCCGGTCCCGCGCGCTATCATCGAAGCCGCGATCGAGGCGGCCGGGACCGCGCCGAGCGGTGCCAATCACCAGCCATGGCATTTCGCGGTGATCGAAACCCCCGCCTTGAAAGCCGAAATCCGCGCCGCCGCCGAGGAAGAGGAACGCGCCTTTTATAGCGGAAAGGCGAGCGCCGAATGGCTCGAGGCGCTTGGCCCGCTCGGGACCGATGCCGACAAAGCCTATCTCGAGATCGCACCCTGGCTGATCGTAGTCTTCGCACAGCGGCGCGGCGGAATCGAACCCGGTGATGATCGGCAGAATTACTATGTCAACGAAAGCGTCGGGATCGCGACGGGCTTGCTGCTTGCAGCCCTCCATGCCGCCAATATCGCGACGCTGACGCACACGCCCAACCCGATGCGCTTTCTCAACCGGGTATGTGCACGGCCCAGTACCGAAAAGCCCGTGATGATCGTCGTCGCGGGCCATGCCGCACCGGATGCCACCGTGCCGCTCCACGCGCTCCGCAAGAAACCGCTCGATCAGATTTCGAGCTGGCGATGACCGCCGACTAGGTCTTGCGCGCGGCCAAGGACGCGACCATCGCAATCGGCAACGCAACCAGGAAGATGTGGCGAAGCAGCTGGGCGACCACCTCAAGCGGGGCCGTGGTCGGCGCATAGAATTGACCGCGCAGCGGCAGGACCGCCCAGATCATCACGGTGCCGACCAGCAACCCGAACCACATAACGCTGATTTCCGGTACACTGTTGACCAGCGGGAAGCGCCAGGCGGCCGAAAGGTAAATCACCGCCACCAGCAATATGATGGCGAAATGGACGGCAACCCCGATGAGCCGGACCTGCGTGTCGTCAGTTGCAAGACCCGGCAAATTTACCGAAGAAGCGATCGTCCGCAGCACCGTTTCCGGCGTACTCCCGGTCGCTATCGCATAGGCAAATTGGCCCAGCAGATCGAGCCCGCCGGCCAAGATCGTGGCCCCGAGCACCGCCGCGATAAACCCCCAAATGCTGTATGAGGTCGGTTCCGCGGCGATATACCACGAACCGCTATAATGCGTCGCCATTCCCAAACTCCCCCAAGTCCTCGCGTTAACCATATCATTGGTCGGCTGTCGGGTCCAGCAGGGCACGCTTCCGGTTTATCGACACGAAAGTGTGTGCGGTCGCTGAAATCTGGTCCGGTTTGAAACTGGTGATCCGAAAAGCGCTTAGATCGGCATAGTTTCGGCTCCGTGGCGCTGGTACAGGCGGCATGGGTTGAGGAGAGTCCGGTCATGCGCAGCGGCTATTCGGTATCGGGCGCGCTGCGCGGGATCGTAATCGCGACGACGATCGCGGGCACGCTCGATATCCTCTCCGCCTTCGCCTTTGCGGTGTGGCACGGGGCAAGCCCGCTCGGTGTGCTCGGTGGCATCGGCAGTGCGCTGGTCGATCGCGGCACGATCGGCAATGCGTGGGTGCTGGGGGCAATCGGCCTCGGGCTGCACTTTGGGATCATGGCCGCGATGGCAACCGCCTATGTACTGGTCGCCGCGCTGCTGCCCTTCGTCAATCGCGTGTGGCTGTTGAGCGGTGTCGTGTTCGGGGCAATTCTGTGGGGCATTATGGAGCATATCGTCCTGCCGTATCGCTGGCCGACGATATTTCCGCTGACCGGAACGCCGGAAATTGCGGAGCAACTGTTCAACCACATCATACTCGTCGGGTTGCCAATCGCCTGGATCGCGCGCCGCGCGGCCCGCTGGCGGCGGCGATACATCTAATCGAGGATAATGCGACTGATACGCAATAACGCTTGCGAACAATTCGCATTAGCGCTAAATCCCTCTCCATCGAGGGAGTTCCATATGGTCGTCTGCATCTGTAACGCGATTCGGGAACGCGATGTCCGCGATGCCGCGCGCCGTGGATCGAGAACCGCGTGCCAGGCCTATCGCGCGCTTGGACTTCAGCCAAAATGCGGGCAATGTTTGCCCTTCGCGCGCAGCATCATCGACGCCGAGCGTGCCGTCGCCTAAGACCGCCTGACAATTCGGAAGAAGGGGCGATCCATGCAAGGCGACGCGAAAGTCATCGAGTTCCTAAACGAGGCGCTTAAGAACGAGCTGACTGCGGTCAACCAATATTGGATGCATTACCGGCTGTTCGACCATTGGGGCGTGCGCAAGCTCGCCGAGGTCGAGCGGCACGAATCGATCGACGAAATGAAGCATGCCGACATGCTGTCCGAACGCATCCTTTTTCTCGACGGGCTGCCCAATTTCCAAATGCTCGGCCGCCTGCGCATCGGCGAAACGGTCGAGGAAGTGCTGAAAGCCGATCTCGCGCTCGAGATGGAGGCGCTGCCGCTGCTGCGCGACGCGATCGAACATTGCGAAAAGGTCCGCGACTATGTCAGCCGCGACCTCTTCCGCCGGATTCTTGATAGCGAAGAAGAGCATGTCGACACGCTCGAACGCCAGTTCGAGATGATCTCGCGCATGGGCATCGAGAATTACGTGCAGCTACAAAGCAAGAGCGCAGACGACGACGGGTGAGGCCTAGATCACATACCCTTTCCGTTCGCCCTGAGCCTGTCGAAGGGCTGCGTGCCACACCTCCGTCATCGCTTGTTGCACGCAGGGCTTCGACAGGCTCAGCCCGAACGGGGTTAGGGACATTCTAACCCCTACCCCGCGTAATCGACCCCGTTCCACGCGCCGAGCGGATCAATCATTTGCGGCGTCACCCAGCCATAGGTGAAGTTCAACATATAGAGGGACCAGAGAACCGTCGCGACGATCGTCACGCGGATTGCGATCTTGCCAGCGTTGAACTCGTGCGGCGCACTCTCGGCCTGGCCGGGGATTTTTTCGACCCCGGCCTCGTCACTCGTCTTCACCCCGAATGGCAGGACGAAAAACACCGAAAACGCCCAGAACAGGAAGTAGATCGCGAGCGCCGAGGTCCACCGCATTTTTGTCCAGCCTTACAGAATGTCCCGTTCGTGCTGAGCTTGTCGAAGCACATGGCGACACAAACGACAGAAATAGCTCTAGCCCTTCGACAGGCTCAGGGCGAACGGAAGGTTTAGATCAAGCCTCGATCAGCAATACATCGACATTGGGCTTCTTGCCGGTCCAGCGCGTCGCCACCTTGCGCGCGGCAAGCCGGATGCTCTCCCGCAATTTGTCGCGATTATCGCTGCTCCCGCGACCACCTTGCTTGACCGCCGCGACCACCGCATCGATCGTCTCGTCGAGGAACGGATCGCGGTCTTCCTCGACCGGAATGCCCTGGATGCGCACTTGCGGCGTGCCGATCAGCCCGCGCTGACCGATCGCGACCGCGACCGAGATCTGCCCGTTGATGGCCAGCTTGCGGCGCTCGTTGATCGTCTGCCCGTCGCCCGGCAGGATAACGTCGCCGTCGAGCACCAGCCGCCCGACCGCGGCATTGCCGATCTTGGTCGGCGCGCCGGGAGCGAGGCGAACGATGTCGCCATTGGTCTGCACCAGCGCGCGCGGTACGCCCTCGGACAGGCCAAAGCGCGCTTGCTCCATCAAATGCCGCATTTCGCCGTGAACCGGCATGAGCAGCTCGGGCTTCATCCAGCGATACATTTGCAGCAGTTCAGGCCGCCCCGGATGGCCCGAGACGTGGACATGCGCCTGCCGGTCGGTGATCATGATCACGCCCTTGGCCGCGAGCTGGTTCTGAATCCGCCCGATCGCGACTTCATTGCCGGGGATCTGCTTTGAGGAGAATACCACCGTATCGCCGACATCTAGGCTGATCGGATGCTGGCCATTGGCCACGCGCGCAAGTGCCGCGCGGTCTTCGCCCTGCCCTCCGGTCGCCACCACCAGCACCTTGTCGCGCGGCAAGCGCATCGCGGCATCGGCATCGATCGTCTCGGGGAAGTCCTTGAGATACCCCGTCGCGCGCGCGACCTTCAGGATCCGGTCGAGCGAGCGGCCCTGCACGCTCAACTGGCGCCCCGTCTCGCGCGCGACCTGGCCGAGCGTGTGCAATCGCGCCGCATTCGACGCGAACGACGTCACCAGCACGCGACCCTTGGCCTTGCCGATCACGTCCATCAGACCCGACAAAACGTCGCTTTCCGAACCCGACGCCTCGGCATTGAAGACGTTGGTCGAATCGCAGACGAGCGCCAGAATGCCCGCGTTTCCGATCGCCTCAAGCTGTTCGGGCGTGGCGGGATGGCCCAGCACCGGGGCGGCATCGAGCTTCCAGTCGCCGGTGTGGAAAATGCGGCCGTAAGGCGTATCGATCAGCAGCGCGGAGGCTTCGGGGATCGAGTGCGACAGCGGTACGAAGGTCACGCCGAACGGCCCGAGATCGAACTTCGTATCGGGCTTGATGACCTTCAGCTTGACGCGATTGGCATTGCCCTCTTCCTCGAGCTTGCCGCGAATGAGGCCGGCTGTGAAGGCGGTGGCATAAAGCGGCACGCCGAGGTCCTCGGCGAGATACGGGAGCGCGCCGATATGGTCCTCATGCCCGTGGGTCAGCACGATGCCGACCAGATCGTCGAGCCGTTCCTCGATGAATTGCAGATCGGGCAGGATCACGTCGATGCCGGGATATTGCGGATCGGCGAAGGTGATCCCACAATCGACCATCATCCACTTGCCGTTACAGCCGTACAGATTGACGTTCATGCCGATTTCGCCCGACCCACCAAGGGCCAGGAACAGGAGTTCTTTCTTTGGGTTAGTCACTTAGTCTTGGTCTTTCTTATGCGGCACCGCGGGACTCGCGGGCCAAGGGTTGCGCACTCAAGCGCTTGATTTCGTAGAGATCGGGGAAGCGGGGCACCACGAATGCGGCGCGCACGCGCTGACTCTAGGCCTGCATATGGGCGCGATCCCACAGAATCGCCAGCCCCTGAATGGTAAGATCGGGTTCGACCACGTCGAACATCGTCGTATGTTGCTCGAACAGGATCGCGAGGCCGCCCGTTGCTACAACGGTGATCGGCCGCCCGACCTCCGCCTTCATCCGCGCAACCAGCCCTTCGATCATCGCGACATAGCCCCAGAAGATGCCGATCTGCATTTGGCTGACCGTGTCGCGCCCGATGACGCTGGTATCGGCAGGCGCTTCGATCGCGATGCGCGGCAGCTTGGCGGCGGCAGTGACGAGCGCATCGAGCGAAAGGTTGATGCCCGGCGCGATGATGCCGCCTTTATACGCGCCCTGATAATCCACCACGTCGAGCGTCGTCGCGGTGCCGAAATCGATCACGATCAGATCGCCCGCGTGCAGCGCATGCGCGGCGATCATCGTCACGGCGCGGTCGGCCCCCACGCTTTTGGGTTCGAGCACGTCGAGCGCCATCCCCCATTCGACCGGCGGTTCGCCCGCGATCAGCGCTTCGTTGCCGAAATATTTGCGCGCCAGCATCTGGAGGTTGTGCAACGCGCGCGGCACGACAGTCGCGATGATGACGCCGCTAACCTGCCCCCGGTCATAGCCTTCGAGCGTCAGCAACTGGCTGAGCCAAACGGCATATTCATCGGCGGTGCGGCGCGGATCGGTCGCGATCCGCCAGCGGGCCTTGATCTTGCCGCCCTCCAGCAGCGCAAAAACGACATTGGTGTTGCCGGCGTCGATGGCGAGCAGCATTTCGGTCTGGCCTCTCACAGCAGGAACACGTCGCCGGCGTGAATGACACGGGACGTGCCATCCGCCAAGCGCAGGATGAGCGCACCGTCCGAATCGAGCCCGCCGAACAGCCCATCGGTCGCGCTGCCATCGGGGAGCCGCGCGGTGAGCGCGGTGCCGATCGGATGCGCCCGCTCCAGCCACCGCGCGCGGACCGGGGCCAGCCCCTGCCCGCGCCAGATACCCACCCAGCGCGCGAAGGCATCGGCGAGCGTCTCTGCGAAATCGGCGGGGTCGGGCGCGGTGCCGTGTGCGGCGAGGCTGGTGGCGGCGCGGTCGGTGTCTAGCGGGTGATGCGCCAAATTCACGCCGATGCCGACGACCACCGCATCGCCAGCGCGTTCGAGCAAGATGCCGGAGAGCTTTGCGCCGTCGAGGAGGAGGTCGTTGGGCCATTTGATCGTAAGCCCCGCCCTCGCACCCCAAACCTTGTCCTTCCCGCGAACGCGGGAACCCATCTCCTGCCATTCGACAGACGGTAGCGCGGGTGATGGGTCCCCGCTTTCGCGGGGATGACACTGGGCGAAGTAGACCCCAACCACCTCCTCCAACGCCACCGCCGCGACCAGCGCGAGCGTCGGCGCAGCGGGATCGCCGACACGTACTCGCACCACCGTCGAGCCATAGAAATTGCCCGTCGGCGACGCCCAAACCCGCCCCTGCCGCCCGCGTCCACCACTTTGGCGCTCGGCGCGCAGCCATATGCCCTCTTCGACGCCCGAACGCGCGAGCGCCAGCATATCGGCGTTGGTCGACCCCGTCTCGGCGACGGTCCGTACGCGCTCGCTCAGAACAGCGCCTTTGCGGCAGTGCTGGTCCATACGCCAAGCGTGCCCAGCCCGATCCACCCGACCGGCGAAATCGCCACCGCCATCACCGCGATCAACCCGCCTTCAACTGCGGTCGCGCGACCCGAGAACGGCTCACCCGGCGCATCGAAATACATCACCTTGATGACGCGGAGGTAATAATAAGCGCCGATCACCGACGCGACAAAGCCCGCCACCGCCAGCAGGTACAGCCCGGCATGCACGGCCGCGGTAAACACCGCCAGCTTGGCGAAGAACCCGGCCAGCGGCGGAATCCCCGCGAGCGAGAACATGAAGATCGCCATCGCCAGCGCCAGACCCGGTCGCGAGCGCGACAGGCCCGACAGGCTGGCGATCGTCTCGACCGGTTGCCCCTCGGCATCGCGCATTTGCAGCACGATGATGAAGCTCCCCAGCGTCATCACGACGTAGATCGCAAGATAGAACAGCGTCGCCGCAACACCCTCGGGCGTTCCCGCCGCCAACCCGACCAACACAAAGCCGACATTGTTGATCGACGAATAGGCGAGCAGCCGTTTGATGTTGCTCTGGCCGATCGCCGCGACCGCACCGAAGAGGATCGACGCGAGCGACGCGAAGATCACGATCTGCCGCCACTGATCGGTCGCCGGACCCATCGCCTCGACCGCGACGCGCACCGACAAAGCGATCGCCGCGACTTTCGGGGCAGAGGCGAAAAATGCCGTCACCGGCGTCGGCGCGCCTTCATACACGTCGGGCGTCCACATGTGGAACGGCACCGCGCTGATCTTGAAGGCGAGGCCCGCAAACACAAACACCAGCCCGAAGGTCAGCCCGAGCGAATGGCCAGCGCCATAAGCGGTCGAAATCGACGAGAACAGCGTCGTCCCACTGAACCCGTAAACGAGGCTGATGCCGTAGAGCAGTATCCCGCTCGCCAGCGCGCCAAGCACAAAATACTTGAGGCCAGCCTCAGCCGAGCGCGTGTCGCGCCGCATGAAGCTCGCCAGCACATAGGCCGCCAGGCTCTGCAATTCGAGGCCGACATAGAGCGTCAGCAAATCGCCCGCCGACACCATCATCCCCATGCCCGCCGCCGACAGCAGGATCAGCACCGGATATTCCGGGCGCAGATCATCGCCCTTGCCAGCCGCAAAGAAGCGCGGCGCGATGATGATCGCCACTGCCGACGCGCCATAAATCAGCACCTTGGCAAAGGCCGCGAACGCGTCGGCCCGGTAAAGCCCGCCAAACGCCGCGCCACCACTCGATGCGGGGCCGGTGAGTGCGATCCCGGCGCCGATCAGCACCGCGACCGAGGCCCAGGACACCAGCTTGGTCGAGCCCTGCCCGCCCCATGCCGCGACCAGCATCAGCGCAATCGCGCCGACCGCCAGAACCAGTTCGGGCAGTGTCATCAGCAGATCGGCGTTCATGGCCGTGCCTCCGCATGCTGCGCGGGCAAAGCGACGGGCTTGCCCATCGTCGGCAGCGAGTCCCCCTTGCGCGCGGCGCGCGCGATGCGTGCCTCCAGCGTACCGACATCACCGCGCATCGGTGCCAGAAAGCTCTCGGGATATACCCCCATCCACAGCACCACGGCGGCGATCGGCGCGAGCAAGGCCACTTCGCGCAAGCTCAAATCGGGCATCGCGCGCACGTCATCCTTGGTCAGTTCGCCGAACACGACGCGGCGGTAGAGATAGAGCATATAAGCGGCACCCAAAATGATGCCCGTCGTGCAGAGCAAGGTGATCGTGGTCGAAACGCGGTACGTGCCAGCAAGGCTCAGGAATTCGCCGACGAACCCGCTCGTCCCCGGCAGACCGATCGACGCCATCGTGAACAGCAGGAACAGCACGGCGTACTTCGGCATGTTGATCGCCAGCCCGCCGTAGCGCGAAATCTCGCGCGTATGCAGCCGGTCATAGATCACGCCGACGCACAGGAACAACGCCGCCGACACCAGACCGTGGCTTAGCATGACGATCATCGCGCCTTCGATCCCCTGCCGGTTGAACGCGAACAACCCGATCGTGACGATCGCCATATGCGCAACCGAGGAATAGGCGATCAGCTTCTTCATGTCGGACTGCACCAAAGCGACCAGCGAGGTGTAAATCACCGCCACCGCCGACAGGCCGAGCACCAGCCAGCTGAGCTGCGCCGAAGCCTCCGGGAACATCGGCAGCGAGAAGCGCAGGAACCCGTATCCGCCAAGCTTGAGCAGCACGCCCGCCAGGATCACCGATCCCGCAGTCGGTGCTTGCACGTGCGCATCGGGCAACCATGTGTGGAACGGCCACATCGGCATCTTGACCGCAAACGACGCGAAGAAGGCAAGCCACAGCCATGTCTGCACATGCACCGGGAAATCGGTGTTGAGCAGCGTCGGGATATCGCTCGTCCCCGCAAAATTCGCCATCCACAGCATCGCGACCAGCATCAGCACCGAGCCGAGCAGCGTGTAGAGGAAGAATTTGTAGCTGGCGTAAATCCGGTTCGCCCCGCCCCAGATGCCGATAATCAAATACATCGGGATGAGGCCGGCTTCGAAGAAGATGTAGAACAGGAAGAGGTCCTGCGCGGTGAAGGTGCCGATCATCAGCATCTCGGTGAACAGGAACGCCGCCATATATTCCTGTACGCGGTCGGTGATCGTGACCCAGCTCGCGCCGATGCAGATCGGCATCAGGAACACGCTCAGCATCACCAGCATCAACGCGAAGCCGTCGATCCCGAGCTTCCAGCCGAACACGCCGAAGCTGCCAGCATCCTCGACGAACTGCCATTGTGGTCCGCCGATATCGAAATCGACCCACAATTGAATGCCAAGCGCCAGGTCGATCAGCGTCGCCAGCAGTGCGATCCAGCGCGCGGTTCGGGCGCTGGCGAAAAGGCAGGCGACCGCCGCGATCGCCGGAATGGCGAGCATGACCGACAGGATCGGGAAGCCGCTCATCGTGTAATCGCCCCCACATCCGTTCGGGCTGAGCCTGTCGAAGCCCTGCTCGCAACAGGCGAGATCGTGCTTGCGGAGACCGGCCCTTCGACAAGCTCAGGGCGAACGGAATTTTTCGCAAAACCGCTCATCGCGTAATCGCCCATGTAACGGCGCCGGTCAGCCCGAGCAGCATGACGAAGGCGTAAGTGTAGACATAACCTGACTGAATCCGACCCGCGACGCGCGAATTCTGCGCGACCACCCACGCCATGCCGTTGGGGCCGAAGCGGTCGATCGTCTGCTCATCGCCGCGATGCCAGAACAAGCGGCCGAGCGCGAAGGCGGGCTTGACGAAGAGCAGATCGTACAATTCGTCGAAATACCATTTGTTGAGCAGGAACAGATAGATCGGGCGGAAGGCGCGGGCCAGCGCCCCCGGCATTTGCGGTGCGCGGATATAGAATAGGTACGCACCTGCCAGCCCCGTCAGCATCGCTACACTGGCCGAGAGCTTCACGCCTAGCGGCACCTCATGCACCGCGTGCATCAACGCTTCGCGGAAGGCGATCGCGCCGCGCCAATAGGCCTCGCCCGCGCTCGGCTCGATGAAATAGCCGTGGAAAACGAAGCCTGCGAACACCGCGCCGATCGACAACAGGATCAGCGGGATCAGGATCGACAGCGGACTCTCATGTGGGTGGTATCCGCCCGTCCCGTCATGTGCGGCATGATGACCGTGATCGTCGTGCGCGTGATCGTCATGGGCATGCAGCGCATGCTGGATATGCTCGGACTGCGCCCAGCGTGGGCGTCCCCCGAAGGTCAGGAACATCAGCCGCCACGAATAGAAGCTCGTCAGCAACGCGACGATCATCCCGACGATCGACGCGCCATGATTTCCCGACGCCCAGGCCGCTTCGATGATCGCATCCTTCGAATGGAAGCCGGCAAAACCGATCGCGAGCGGATTGCCGAACACTGCGGGGATGCCGACGCCGGTGATCGCCAGCGTCCCCATCATCATGCCCCAGAAGGTTACGGGGATGCTTTTCCGTAAGCCCCCATAATAGCGCATGTCCTGCTAGTGATGCATCGCATGGATCACCGACCCCGCACCAAGGAACAGCAACGCCTTGAAGAAGGCATGCGTGAAAAGGTGGAACATTGCCGCGCCATACGCGCCGCACCCCGCCGCAAAGAACATGTACCCGAGCTGCGAACAGGTCGAATAAGCGATCACGCGCTTAATATCGGTCTGCACCAGCCCGACCGTGGCCGCGAACAGGCACGTCGCCGCCCCCACCGTCATCACCACATTGAGCGCGAAAGGCGACGTCTCGAACATCGGCGACAGGCGGCACACCATGAACACGCCCGCCGTGACCATCGTCGCCGCGTGGATCAGCGCCGACACCGGGGTCGGCCCCTCCATCGCGTCGGGCAACCAGGTGTGGAGCCCGAGCTGCGCCGACTTGCCCATCGCGCCGACGAACAACAGCAGGCACAGCAGCGTCATCGTATCGATGCGGTATCCGACGAAGCCGATCGTCGAGCCGGCCATCCCCGGCGCGAGCCGCAGGATTTCGGGGATCGAAATCGTATTGAACACCAAATAGGTGCCGAAAATCCCTAGCATGAAGCCGAGATCGCCGACGCGGTTGACGACGAACGCCTTGATCGCGGCGGCATTGGCGGTCGGTTTGCGGAACCAGAAACCAATGAGCAGATAGGAGGCGAGGCCCACGCCTTCCCAGCCGAAGAACATCTGAACGAGGTTGTCGGCGGTCACCAGCATCAGCATCGCGAAGGTGAACAGCGACAGATAGGCGAAGAAGCGCGGCTGGTCGGGGTCCTCCTCCATATAGCCCCAGCTATACAGATGGACGAGCGCCGACACCGATGTGATGACGACGAGCATCACCGCGGTCAGGGAATCGACGCGCAGCGCCCAGTCGATCCGCATGTCGCCCGAATGGATCCAGTCGAGCACTGGCGTGACCGTGGCCTCGCCGCCGCTCAGATACGGGATGAAGACCGACCAGCTGAGAATTGCGGAGAGGAACAACGCGCCGGTCGTCACGACCTTCGGCAGGATCGCGCCGAAGCTCTTGTTCGCGAAACCCGCGACGATCGCCGCGAGCAGCGGCAGGAAAACGATGAAAAGGATCGGGTTCACGCCTTATCCCCGCGCTGTTCTCCGTCGCAGGCCGGAGCCCAGGCAACGTTACCCACACCATCCAGGGTTCCGGCCTTCGCCGGAAAACGGAACTTCATGTCGCGCATCACCCCTGCATCCGGTTGGCATCGTCGACCGCGATCGTCCCGCGGGCGCGGAAGTAGATGACGAGGATCGCGAGGCCGATCGCCGCTTCGCCCGCCGCGACGGTCAGCACGAACATCGCGAACACTTGCCCGACCAGATCGTGCAGATAGCCCGAGAACGCCACGAAATTGAGGTTCACCGCGAGCAGGATCAGCTCGATCGCCATCAGCATGACGATGAGGTTCTTGCGGTTGGCGATGATGCCGAACACGCCGAGCGCGAACAGGATCGCCGCGACGACGAGATAGTGGGTCAGCCCGATCATCGTACTCCTCCCCCAACGGGGGAGGGGGACCGTGAGCATTCAGCGAACGGTGGAGGGGTAGTTCCGGGCGCAGCGCTTGCGGCTTCCCCTCCACCATTCGCGTGAAGAACGCGAACGGTCCCCCTCCCCGTGCCGGGGAGGAATGAAGAAATACCCATCACAATTCCACCCCTGCGCCAACGGTCGGCCGCGTGTTGCGCGTTGCATCCTGCGGACGCCGCGCATTTTGCCGCGCGACGTTCTGCTGGCGCGATCCCTTGCGCTCGCGGTGCGTCAGCACGATCGCGCCGATCATCGCGACCAGCAGCACCAGCCCGGCGCCTTCGAACACGAACAGATAGCGCGAATAGAGCAGCATCCCGAGCGCTTCGATATTGGGCACTGTCTCCGGCGTCGGCGCGGCACGGCGGGCGAGTTCGATCTTGCCCGCGCTCCAAGCGCCGAACGCGACCATGATTTCGGCCGCCAGCCCGACCGCGAGCAACGCCCCGATCCCGGCATAGCGCGCGAAGCCGCTGCGCAACTCCGCGAAATCGACGTTTAGCATCATCACGACGAACAGGAACAACACCGCGACCGCGCCGACGTACACGATCACCAGCAGCATCGCGATGAACTCGGCACCGACCAGCACCATCAGCCCGGCCGCGTTGAAGAAGGCGAGGATCAGCCACAGCACGGCATGCACCGGGTTGCGCGCGGTGATCGTCAGCGCTGCGGACACGATCACCATGAACGCGAAGAGATAAAAGGCGATTGCCTGGATCACGGAATCAGAGGCCCCTTGGAAGTCGGCTGGCTCGGGTCGGCTGGCGCTTAACGGTACGGTGCATCGGCGGCAAGGTTCGCGGCGATCGCGCTTTCCCAGCGATCACCGTTCGCGAGCAGTTTCGCCTTGTCGTAGATCAGTTCCTCGCGCGTTTCGGTCGCATATTCGAAGTTCGGACCCTCGACCACCGCGTCAACCGGGCACGCCTCCTGACACAGCCCGCAGAAGATGCACTTGGTCATGTCGATGTCGTAGCGCGTCGTGCGGCGCGACCCATCGTCGCGCGGCTCGGCCTCGATCGTGATCGCCTGCGCCGGGCACACCGCCTCGCACAGCTTGCACGCGATGCAGCGTTCCTCGCCATTGGGATAGCGCCGCAGCACATGCTCGCCACGGAAGCGCGGGGAGATCGGGTTCTTCTCGAACGGATAGTTGATCGTCGCTTTCGCCTTGAAGAAATACCGCAAGGTCAGCGCATGCGCCTTGAGGAATTCCCACAGGGTGAAGGATTTGAGGAGTTGGGCGGGGGTCATCGGCTCAGTTGGCTTTCCCGTTCAGAGCGAAGTCGGAGGTGCAAAGCCCCGTCGCGATATGATCGTACGGCCTAGGCGGATCGAGCCGCAGGAGCGTGGCCAAACCATGCCCGCCGTGCCGCAGCCTCATGCTTAATTTGCTCACCGCACCGCCTTCGCCCCGTGCGGACACATCATAATCGCGGAAGGCCTCAGTGAAGGCTCCGGGGGTAAAATAAGCAGAACCGAGGAGATACGCCGGGGCGGTCCCTGATATCGTCGTCGGCAACAGCGCATAGGGGTTGCCCCCGGCAGGCACTTCGTCGAAGCGCCCCGAAATCTGGAAATGCTTGCCCCCCGCATCGATCAGGTCGCACGACCATGCCGTCGCCGGGCGAGGCTTGGCGAGAGCCGCGCGCGGGATTTGAACTGTTTGCTGGGCTAGGAGAAACGCAAGCGCAATCATGCCGACACCCCCACCCGCGTCAGCATCAGATACCCCGACACCAGGAAAACCCAGAACAGCGATAGCGGCAGGAACACTTTCCACCCCAGCCGCATCAACTGGTCGTAGCGATAGCGCGGGACGGTCGCCTTCACCCAGCTAAACAGGAAGAAGAAGAACAGCATCTTGGCGAACAGCCACAGGATGCCCGGCACCGCGTACAGGATCGGAATGTCGAGCGGCGGCAGATACCCGCCCCAGAACAGCGTCGCGTTGAGCGTGCACATCAAAATGACGTTGGCGTACTCGCCGAGCCAGTAGAGCGCGAACGACATGCTCGAATATTCGGTCTGATACCCGGCGACGAGCTCGCTCTCCGCCTCGGTCAGATCGAACGGCGCACGCTGCGTTTCGGCGAGTGAGGAGATGAAGAACACCACCGCCATCGGGAACAGCAACGGGTTGATGAAGAAGCCGTTGATCAGCCCGAACCCCATGCCGCGCTGCGCCTCGACGATGTTCGTCAGGTTGAAGCTGCCGCTCCACAGCACGATCGAGATCAGCACGAAGCCGATCGCGACTTCGTACGAAACCATCTGCGCCGCCGCGCGGATCGCCGAATAGAACGGATATTTCGAATTGGACGACCAGCCCGCCAGGATGATGCCGTACACCCCGAGCGACGACGCCGCGAGCACGTAAAGCAAGCCGACATTGATATTGGCGAGCGCGGCCCGCTGATCGAACGGCACCACCGCCCACACGATCAGCGCGACCGTAAAGGTGATGATCGGCGCAAGCAGAAACAGCACTTTGTTCGCGGCGGACGGGATGATCGTTTCCTGCAGGAACACCTTCAACCCGTCGGCAAAGCTCTGCAAAAGCCCGAACGGCCCGACGACGTTCGGCCCGCGCCGCAGCGCCATCGACGCCCAGATTTTCCGGTCGGCATAAATGATCATCGCCACAGACAGCATCAGCGGGAAGGCGATCAGCAAGATGTCGATGATGGTCCAGAGGAACCACGATCCTTCATAACCGAGGGTGGCGGAGGTCCAGGAGGTCATGCGGCCAACTCCTTCACGCGCGAAGGCACCCCTACCGTCATCCCCGCGAAAGCGGGGACCCCGCTACCTTCGCAGCGTTGGTAAAGAAGCGGGGCCCCCGCGTGCGCGGGGGTGACGGTGAAACAGGTCATCACTCTGCCGCCTCCGCAAAATCTTGCCCGTGCAGCAATTCCGCCGAACAACGCTGCATCGTCGGCGAGGCGCGGCAGATCGCATTGGTCAGGTAGAAATCCTGGATCGGATAGCCGGTGATCTCGCCCGCAGCCGCCGCGCCGAGCGCAGGCGGTGCCCATTCAAAGCTCGCCAGCCCAAGCGAAGCAAGCGCCGGCGTATCCACACTCATCGCCGCACGCAGTTCGTCGAGCGTGTCGAATGGCAGCGTCTTACCAAGCACTGCCGAGAGCGCGCGGAAGATCGTCCAATCCTCACGCGCATCGCCAGGCGGGAACACCGCCCGCTCGCCACGCTGCACGCGCCCTTCGAGGTTCACATACGTCCCCGATTTCTCGGCATAGCTAGCGCCCGGCAGGATCACATCAGCCGCCGCAGCACCCTTGTCGCCATGATGGCCGACATAGACTTTGAACGTGTCCGCAAACTTGGTGAAATCGACTTCGTCCGCGCCAAGGAAGAAGGCGAGCTTCGGTGCCGCCGCGACGACATCGGCGATGCCCCCCTTCTGCGCGTACCCCAACATCAACCCGCCCATCCGGCTCGCCGCCATGTGGAGCACGTTGAAGCCGTTCCAGCCATCCTTCACGAGACCCAGCGGCCCGACCAGCGACAGCGCACCGCCAAGTGCCTTGAGCCCTGCCCCGCCGACGATCACCATCGGCCGCTCGGCCTTGCCGAAGGCTTCGGTCACCACCTCGGGCAAATTGCCGAGCAACGCCAGATCGGCCCCCAGCCACTCGACCTTATAGGTCAGCTCGGTCTCCGGCCCGATCGCGAAGACCTTCGCACCCTTCTTGATGGCTTTCCGGATCCGCGTGTTCACCAGCGGCGCTTCCCAGCGCACGTTGGTGCCGACCAGCAAAATGACATCGGCCTTTTCGGTGCCCGCAATCGTCGTGTTGAAATTCACCGCGGCAAGGCTGGACGTATCGTAATCCATCCCCGTCTGCCGCCCCTCGAGCAACGACGAGCCCATCGATGCCAGCAGCGCCTTGGCCGCATACATCGTCTCGCAATCGACAAGGTCGCCCGCGATGGCGGCAACGCTCGAACCGGCATTCACCACCGCAATCGTCGCGAAAGCCTCGTCCCAGCTCGCCTCGGTCAGCCGTCCATTTTTACGGATATACGGCTTGTCGAGCCGCTGCCGCACCAAACCGTCGACCGCATGGCGCGTCTTGTCCGACGCCCATTCCTCGTTCACGTCCTCGTTGATCCGCGGCAGGCAGCGCAGCACCTGACGCCCGCGCGAATCGAGCCGGATGTTGGTACCGACCGCGTCCATCACGTCGATCGTCAGCGTCTTCTTCAGCTCCCACGGCCGCGCCTCGAACGCGTACGGTTTGGACGTCAGCGCGCCGACCGGGCAAAGATCGACGACATTGCCCGACAGTTCGCTCGTCACCGCGCCTTCGAGGTACGACACGATCTGCATGTCCTCGCCGCGCCCGATCGCGCCGATCTCCTCGACGCCCGCGACTTCCTCGGCGAAGCGGATGCAGCGCGTGCATTGAATGCAGCGCGTCATTACCGTCTTGACGATGGGGCCCATATATTTCTCGGTCACCGCGCGCTTATTCTCGTCATAGCGCGAATGCCCGCGCCCGTAAGCGAGGCTCTGGTCCTGCAAATCGCACTCGCCGCCCTGGTCGCAAATCGGGCAGTCGAGCGGGTGGTTGATGAGCAGAAACTCCATCACCCCCTCGCGTGCATTCTTGACCATCGGCGAGTTCGTGAAAATCTCCTGATTTTCGGCAGCGGGCAGCGCGCAGCTTGCCTGCGGCTTGGGCGGTCCGGGCTTCACCTCGACCAGACACATCCGGCAATTGCCCGCGATGGACAGCCGCTCGTGATAGCAAAACCGCGGGATTTCCTTGCCCGCAAGCTCGCACGCCTGGAGCACGGTGGCACCGGCGGGGACTTCGACCTCGACGCCGTCGACTTTGAGTTTAGGCATTAGTAATGACCCCCATCGCCGCCGCCAGTCATGCCCGCGCCGCTCTCATGGAAACTGGAGTCCCCGCCGCCCCTACCGGTTCGGCGCCAATCATTGTGCGGCCCCGGTTGTTCAGTCGCGCGGGCGGGCCGAAAGAGCCGATAGGCAAAGACCGCAAAGCCCAAGGTCACTAAAACAACAGCATCGGTAGACGTAATGGTCACGCCGCAGCCTCCATCATCGGGCTCAGCCCACCACCACACTTCTCGATAATCCGCCGCTCCGCGGTGGCGGCAGCGAATGCCAAGCTGATGGCGACCACATTCACGACGCCGCCCCGGCATGCTGCGTAGGTGCCTCGAAATGCCGTGCTACGCGGTATAGCGCTAGGGCGAGGATCGCGCGGAAGAACGGCTTGTTGATGCGAAACTTCGTGTCGGGCCGCAAACAGCCAGCCAGTTCCGATGCGAGCGGCATAATCCAACCTGCCTCTGCGGGGCTGGAAACCCGCGTCGATAGCAGCGACCGCACGTCCGCTGCCTTGTGTTGCACGACGCACAACGCCCCGGCTTCCAGATCGTCGCGACCTTCGATCGGGTTAGCGGTCCAATCACCCGGCGCGAGCATTCCGGTCGCTCGCCCGCCGAAATCGACCTTGAACGCTGCTTCGGCCAACCCCCCGGCAAAGAGCACCGGTGCCATGCGCATGAAGCGGAACTCGCGGCAATTATTGTTGCCAGTGGCCAACGCACGAAGCTTCGACTGATAGTCCGGCGTACGATAATCCAGAGCGAGGATCGCCCGCGCAACCTTGGGACGATGGTTCACCAGGCATGCAGCATAGCTATCGAGCTTGACCCGGGCATCCTCTCCCACCGCGGGTGCAGGCGAAAGCGGTGGATAGTCGGTCGGGTAAGCCGGGTCTTGTGCGATCGCTGGCACGGCAGCGACCGAAAAAGCGGCAATGACGGCGATAGCGCGACCGGCACGATACAGTCTCCGCGCCATATGGCCGACGCGTGAAGCGTAGATTCCAACGATTTCTCGCGTCTTCGACATGTTCGGGTCAAACATCAGTTCGTACCTGTCGGAACGACAACCGCGGAGAACGCCTCTTGCCGCATGAACAAGGCTTCGGCCAGGACACCCTCAAGCACCCCATAACTGAAATGCACCGTGCGTCCCTTTTCAAGGCAGCCATTCAGGCTTGGCGAGAGTGCTCGGACCAGCGCGATCTCTTCCGCGCTGCCGATCGTGGACGTGACGAAACGCGATGCCTCCACGCGCTGTTTTGCCACGACACAGGCCCCGAAACGTCGCAGGATATCGAACGTAGCATTTCCCGTAGCCACTGCGCTTGCGATTTCCTCAGGCAGAACGCGCTGACGCGGCGGAATACGCTTGGTATCGAGATACAGCGCGCGCATCAGACCGCCGCGCACCAGATCGTTGGTAATCCTTACCTGCACGTAATCGGCACCGCTTAGCGGCAGACAATCCGGTCGGGCAAGGCGCTTCGCCAATTTCGTCGCTTCCTCGGTTTGCGGGGGCGTTTTCAGAAAAGCCACCAGCGCCGCATGCTCTGCCTTGGTGTCCAAGGTGGAGAGTTGGCATGCCGCATACGCCCGCACCGTTTTGCGCGCTGCGTTGATTGCATTGATTCGCGCCGCGCTGGCCTTCTCGCTCTTGGAAGGTTGCGGCGCCGGCGAGAGTCCTTCCACCAGCGTGCTCGACTCGCGCCCCGGCACAAGCGTTCCGGTGTTCGTTTCCTGCGCGCTCGCCGCGCTGCCGAACGCGATCAGGCCAAGAAAAAGCCGCGCGACGCTCATCGCTGCACCCCCGTCACGGCTTCATCTCGACCAGACACCCACCGGGCACCTGGAGCTCGACGCCAACGACTTTGAGGTTAGGCATCAGTTTTTCCCCGATCGCGCGGCGGCAACGGGGATCGTCTCGCGGTAAAGCGTCTCGGCCAACGCACCTTGAATAACAGACTTGCTGAACTTCAGAGTCGATCCCTCGGGCAGACAGGCACTGAGGCTCGGACCTAAACCAGCAATCGCCTGGCGCTCCCCCTGGGTTCCGACGCGACCCAGTACGAACTGTCGGCTATCGGCGAAATTGCGGCGCATGACGCAACTCGTATAGTTGCGCAGCGCAGCCTGCTGCCGCAATCCCACTGCGTAGGGGGGAATATCCGCAGCATAATCGAGCGGCGTCTCGCGCAAAGCGGCGTCCTGTCGGCCATAGTCGCGCCGGTACATTGCGACATACGCAGCGCCGCGCATCAGAACCCGAGGAATTCTAAGCTGGCCATCATTGAGGCAGTCGTCGGTCGCCAGATGCGCGAGCGCTTCGCCCGATCCGGCTCCCGGCGGCAGCGCCACAGCGCGCGCAACGCCGCCCGCATTGCGCTTGAGCAAACATTCGGCAAACGCATTGGTGGTGGCACGCGCAACGTCGTCATCCGACATGCGGGTGTCAGAGGGCGCATGTGCCGGTTCGACGGCAAGCCGCGATCCTGCGCCTTGTGCACCAACCATTGTAGGAAATGCGACGGCGAAGGCAATGATCATAAAAAGGAGCGCGTACCTCATCACTCCGCCGCCTCCATCATCGGAGCCAGCCCGCCGCCGCGCTTCTCGGTAATCCGCCGCTCCATCTCCGGGCGGAAATGTTTGATCAGCCCCTGGATCGGCCACGCCGCCGCATCGCCGAGCGCGCAGATCGTGTGGCCTTCGACTTGCTTGGTCACCTGATACAGCGTGTCGATCTCGGAAATGTCGGCGTCGCCGGTGCGCATCCGCTCCATCACGCGCCACATCCAGCCGGTGCCCTCGCGGCACGGCGTGCACTGGCCGCAGCTTTCATGCTTGTAGAAATAGCTGAGCCGCGAAATCGCGCGGACGATGTCGGTCGACTTATCCATCACGATGACGGCAGCGGTGCCGAGGCCCGAGCCGAGCTTCTTCAGCCCGTCGAAATCCATCGGGCAATCCATGATCTCGGCGGCTGGCACCAGCGGCACCGATGATCCGCCCGGGATCACCGCGAGCAGATTGTCCCACCCGCCGCGAATGCCGCCGCAATGCTTCTCGATCAGCTCGCGGAACGGGATGCTCATCGCTTCCTCGACCACGCACGGTGTGTTTACGTGCCCGCTGATCTGGAACAGTTTGGTCCCGCGATTATTCTCCGCGCCGAAGCTCGAAAACCACGCCGCGCCGCGCCGCAGGATCGTCGGCACGACCGCGATCGATTCGACATTGTTGACCGTCGTCGGGCAGCCATACAGCCCCGCACCCGCCGGAAACGGCGGCTTCAGCCGTGGCTGGCCCTTCTTGCCCTCGAGGCTCTCGAGCATCGCGGTCTCTTCGCCGCAAATATACGCGCCCGCACCACGATGCACGAACACGTCGAAATCATAACCTGATCCGCACGCATTCTTGCCGAGCAGGCCCTTGTCATAGGCTTCGGCCACGGCAGCGAAGAGCGTTTCGGCCTCGCGGATATATTCGCCGCGAATGTAGATATAGGCGGCGCGCGCACGCATCGCGTAGCCCGCGATCAGCGCGCCCTCGATCAATTTGTGCGGATCGTGCCGGATGATCTCGCGATCCTTGCAGCTGCCCGGCTCGGATTCATCGGCGTTGATGACGAGGAAATTGGGCCGGCCTGGCTTGGGTTCCTTGGGCATAAACGACCATTTCGTACCGGTCGGAAAGCCCGCACCACCACGACCGCGCAAGCCCGAGGTCTTCACCTCGTCGATGATCGCATCCTGCCCGCGCGCCATCAGGCCGCGCGTGTTATCCCAATCGCCGCGCATGATCGCAGCGTTCAGGTTCCACGGCTGAAATCCGTAGACGTTGGTAAAGATGCGATCCTTATCGGCGAGCATCAACGGGCATCCGTCAGATCGAGGCGACGTTCGATGCGTTGCACGCGGTCGGTCAGTCGGTCGAGCCGACTGTTCACGCCCGACAAGGCAATGAACATGCCGCCGATATGTTCTTCGACGGCAGCCATGCGCGTCTTCATGTCGCTCATGTCGCCCTCGATGTTGATAAGCCGGTCATCCATGCGACGCAGCCGTTCGAGGATCAAATTGCCGACGTCATCCGTCACTTCGGCCCCCCGATGCGCTTGTTCCCGGTCAGCGCAAGATAGATCACCACGCCCAGCCCGATCACGATGATCGGCCCGAGCAGCGCGAAGGTCAGCCGCAAGATCCAGCCGAGCACGACGAGCCCGCCGATGATCGCTAGAATCGTGACGATGGTGTTCTTGTTCATGCCCATTCTCCCCGATAATCGTGGTTCTCAACGACCATCGCAGTCAGGTTGGTCGGCCCGCCCGCCGCGCAGCTGTCGCGCCGCCCGGTTTGCGAGCCCGGCGTCACCGGTCGCCCGTCCGCCAGCGCCTCGAGCACCGCGATCGTGCGATCATAGTCGAGATCTTCGAAATTGTCGTCGTTGATCTGCACCATCGGCGCGTTGGCGCAGGCGCCCAGACACTCGACCTCGGTCAGGGTGAAGAGGCCATCGGGGGTGGTACGGCCCTTGATCAGGCCCTTATTCTTGCACGCCGCCAGCACATCGTCGCTGCCGCCCAACATGCACGGCGTCGTGCCGCAAACCTGCACATGGAATTTGCCGACCGGCGCCATGTTGAACATCGTGTAGAAGGTCGCGACCTCATACACGCGCATGTACGGCACGCCGATTTGCCGCGCGACGAACTCGATCACAGGCACGGGCAGCCACCCCTGCGTCTGCGTCTCCGCCCCGACCTGCCGCTGCGCGAGATCGAGCAACGGGATCGACCCCGATTGCTCGCGCCCCTTGGGGTAGCGGCCGAGGATTTCGTTCGCCTTGGTCTGGTTCTCTTCGGTCCAGGCAAAGGAACCCCAGCGTGCGCGGGTTTCGGCTTCGTCGGGGATTTTGGGGGCTTCAGCCATGGCTACTGTCCCGCCTCCTTAAGCCGCACCATCGGTGGCACCTTTGGCGGGCAGCGACTGCTCTCAATTAGGTCGAGCCTACCTGTTTCGGTAACAACAAGAGAAAGATCGCCCGTTTCGCATCCTTTGGCCGTTACTCGGCGTGAAGGACAATCGTAGTATACACCGTAAGTTAAAACGCGATCGTCGTTGAAGTTTGCAACCCGTGATACGGTACATCCCTTTAACATTGAGAGCCCATCCGGAGGGTCCAACGGAGCAAACTGCCCATCCACATACCGAATAAAAATTCCATAGCGATTTCGAACGGCTTCAACATCGTCCGTTTTCACCACTTTCATAAGGTAACTAACAAATGCGGGAGTGTCCGACGGCACGGCTTCAACCGCAACTTGTTGACCAGCTAGGATCATAGCTAATAGCGGCATCACCGGTCACACTCCCCAAACACAATATCCATCGCGCCCAGAATCGCCGTCGTGTCCGCCAGCATGTGGCCCTTCGCCATGAAGTCCATCGCCTGCAAATGCGAGAAGGCCGTCGGGCGGATCTTGCAGCGGTACGGCTTGTTGGTGCCGTCGGCGACGAGATACACGCCGAACTCGCCCTTGGGGCTTTCGGTCGCGACATAGACGTCGCCCGCCGGCACGTGAAAGCCCTCGGTATAGAGCTTGAAGTGGTGGATCAGCGCCTCCATCGATCGCTTCATCTCGGCGCGCTTAGGCGGCACCACCTTGCGGTCGAGCGAGGCGATCGGCCCCTCGGGCATCTCGTTGAGGCACTGCTTCATGATCCGCGCCGACTGGCGGACTTCCTCGACGCGCACCATGAAGCGATCATAGCAATCGCCGCGCGTGCCGACCGGCACCTCGAAATCCATCTTGGCGTAGACGTCATACGGCTGCGACTTGCGCAAATCCCAGGCGATGCCCGAGCCACGGATCATCGGCCCCGAAAAGCCCCAGCGGATCGCATCGTCGCGGCTCACCGTGCCGATATCGACGTTGCGCTGCTTGAAGATGCGGTTGTCGGCGACGAGGCTGATCGCATCCTCGAACAAGCGCGGCAGTCGCGTGTCGAGCCAATCGGCGATATCGCTGAGCAGCTTGAGCGGCACGTCCTGATGCACCCCGCCCGGGCGGAAATAGGCGGCATGCATCCGCGCGCCCGATGCGCGTTCGTAGAAATTCATGCAATCTTCGCGCAGCTCGAACATCCACAGATTCGGCGTCATCGCGCCGACGTCCATCACATGGCTGCCCAGATTGAGCATGTGGTTCTTGATGCGCGTGAGTTCGGCAAAGAACACGCGCAGATATTGCGCGCGGATCGGCACTTCGAGATCGAGCAATTTCTCGACCGCGAGAACGTAGGTATGCTCCATGCACATTGGCGAGCAATAATCGAGGCGATCAAAGTATGGGAGCGCCTGCATATAGGTCTTGTATTCGATCAATTTCTCGGTGCCGCGATGCAGCAGCCCGACGTGCGGATCGACCCGCTCGACGATTTCGCCATCGAGCTCCATCACCAGCCGCAGCACGCCGTGCGCGGCGGGATGCTGCGGGCCGAAATTGATCGTATAATTCTGGATTGCGACATCGCCGACTTCGGGGTCTTCCCGATCGGTACGCTGTTCGATCTGGTCGAGATAGTCGGTCATTGTGCGACCTTCCGTGCTCCGGCGAAGGCCGGAGTGTTGGCGGAAAGAGAAACACGGGGCGCGTTCGGCACCGCCAAGGCTCCGGCCTTCGCCGGAGCACAAATCGAAGCGCACGTCATTGGCTCTGCCCCTTGCCCTTGGAGGGGACCACATCGGGAACCGCAGCCTTCTCGTCACCCGGCAGAATGTATTCGGCACCCTCCCACGGGCTCATGAAGTCGAAGCTGCGGAAATCCTGCGCCAGTTGCACCGGCTCATACACCACGCGCTTTGCTTCTTCCGAATAGCGCAGCTCGACATAGCCGGTGAGCGGGAAATCCTTGCGCTGCGGATGCCCGCGAAAGCCATAATCGGTCAGGATGCGGCGCAAATCGGGATTGCCGCTGAACAGCACGCCGTACATGTCGTACACTTCGCGCTCGAGCCAACCCGCGACCGGCCAGATACCCGTGACCGAGGGCACCGGCTTTTCGTCATCGGTCTGCACATGCACGCGAATACGGTGATTGCGGGTCAGGCTGAGCAAGCAATAGACGACCTCAAACCGGTCCTGCCCGCGATCGGGATAATCGACGCCCGCAATTTCCATGAGCTGCTGATATTCGAGACCCGGCGTATCGCGCAGCAGCGTCACCGTCTCGACCAGCGAGGTGCGTTCGACATGCAACGCGATCTCGCCGACCGCGTCGAGCGAGGACAGCAGCTTGCCGCCGAGCGCAGCGGTGGCAGCATCGATCGTCGTCTCGTTCAAATTCGAAGCGAAAGCGGGTGCGGGAGCCCTCATGTCAAATCCTCCACCCGCGAAGCGGGGGAGGGGGACCGTGAGCATTCAGCGAACGGTGGAGGGGGACTGACCTCGCAGAGAGTCACCCAGCCCATGCCCCCTCCACCACCAGCCTGAAGAAGGCTGGCGGTCCCCCTCCCCCGGTTCCCGGGGGAGGATTTGAATGAAAGCCCCCTCACCGTTCAATCGTCCCGATACGGCGGATTTTCCGCTGCAATTGCATGATTCCGTAGAGCAACGCCTCGGCGGTCGGCGGGCAACCGGGCACATAGATGTCGACCGGCACGATCCGGTCGCACCCGCGCACGACGCTGTACGAATAATGGTAATAGCCGCCGCCATTGGCGCACGAACCCATCGAAATGACGTATTTCGGCTCGCTCATCTGATCATAGACCTTGCGCAGCGCCGGGGCCATTTTATTGCACAGCGTGCCCGCCACGATCATCACGTCGCTCTGGCGCGGAGAAGCGCGCGGTGCGGCACCAAAGCGTTCGAGGTCGTAGCGCGGCATGTTGACGTGGATCATCTCGACCGCGCAGCACGCTAGGCCAAACGTCATCCACCACAGGCTGCCGGTGCGCGCCCAGTGGAACAGGTCTTCGGTCGAGGTGACAAGGAAACCCTTGTCGCCCAGCTCGCCGTTCAAATCATTGAAGAAGCTCGCATCGGGCTGAATGATTTCGCCAGCCGCCGACGGATGGGTGAGTTCTACTCCCATTCGAGCGCTCCCTTCTTCCACGCATAAACGAGACCCAGCGCGAGTTCGACGATGAACACCATCATCGAGGCCCAGGCGACCCAGCCCAATTTGAACACGCTCACCGCCCACGGATACAGAAACGCCGCCTCCAGATCGAAGATGATGAACAGGATCGCGACGAGGTAGAAACGCACATCGAACTGGCTGCGCGGATCCTCGAACGCGGGGAAACCGCACTCATATTCGCTGAGCTTTTCCGATGTCGGCTTATACGCCCCGGTGAAGCGCTGTGCGATTATCGGCAGGAACACGAATGCGCTGGAAAGCGCCAGGGCAACGCCCAGAAACAGCAGAATCGGCAGATATTGCGACAGGTCGATCAAGAGGCATCTCGCATGTGCGAAGGGGTTGAGGCGGGCTTTAGGACGGTGCCGGGAGTCGGGCAAGGGCGTGGAACAGGAATCGGACGGCAAGACACCTTATTCCTCCCCGGCACGGGGAGGGGGACCACCAGCCTTCTTCTGGCTGGTGGTGGAGGGGCAGTTACGAGCGCGTCGCTTGTGGCTGCCCCTCCACCGTTCGCTACCCCGTGCCGGGGAGGATTTAGGATCAGCGCAACGCCCCCGCGATCAGCTTGTGCAACCGCGACTGCAGCGCGTCATTCGCGGCAAGGAACTCGCTGCGCTCGATCATTCGGTCGCCGCCGCGGAAATCGGACACGAAGCCGCCCGCTTCCTTGACCAGCAACAGGCCCGCAGCGACGTCCCAATACTGCAGATCGCTTTCCCAATAGCCGTCATACCGCCCCGCCGCGACCCAGGCGAGATCGAGTGCGGCCGATCCCATCCGGCGAATGCCTGCGACTTCGGGTGCGACCGCGCCGAAAATGCGGCTCCATTGCGCGAAATCGCCATGGCCCATGAAGGGAATGCCTGTCGCGATCAGCGAGTCGCCGAGATCGCGCCGCGCCGACACGCGCAGCCGCTCCGACTGGACCCACGCCCCGCGGCCTTTCTCGGCCCAGAACGCCTCATCGGTGATCGGCTGATAGACCATCGCAGAGGTAATCTCGCGCTTGCCATTGGGCAGCGGCTCCTCGACCCCGATCGAGATCGCGAAATGCGGGATGCCGTGGAGGAAATTGGTCGTGCCATCCAATGGATCGACGATGAAGCGCGGCTTGGTCGGGTCGCCCGCAACCTCGCCGCGCTCCTCCATCAGGAAACCCCAATCGGGGCGGGCGCGCGATAATTCCTCATACAGCGTCTGTTCGGCACGCTGATCGGCCATCGTCACGAAGTCGGCGGGGCCCTTGCGGCTGACCTGCAAATTCTGGACCTCGTTGAAATCACGCCGCAACCTTGGTCCCGCCTTGCGCACGGCGCGGTCGATGATCGTCATGAGACCGGAATGGGATGCCATTTTATTTTCTTCCTCCCCTCCCGCTTGCGGGAGGGGCTGGGGGAGGGAATGTCAGCTGCGGGCAAAGCCCGCGTCGTCGGTCGCGCTATGCGCGTCGGCCGGCCGGCAGACCATGCGATTAGCTGACGCTAATCGTCTTAGTCTGCCCTGCGAACGTAAGTCTGCTCGTAAACATCCACCACAATCCGCGTCCCCGCCCCGATATGCGGCGGCACCATCACGCGGACGCCATTCTCGAGGATCGCGGGCTTGTAGCTCGACGAAGCGGTCTGCCCCTTCACCACGGCATCGGCCTCGACGATCATCGCCTCGATCGTATCGGGCAACTGCACCGCAATCGGGCGTTCGTCCCACAATTCCATTACGACATCCATGCCATCCTGCAGGAAGGCAGCGGCATTGCCGAGGATGTCGGCGTCGAGCGTGATCTGCTCGTAATTGATCTTGTCCATGAAAGTGAGCGTGTCGCCCTCGCGAAACAGATATTGGAAATCGACCGTGTCGAGCCGCACCTTCTCGACGCTTTCGGCCGAGCGGAAACGGACGTTGGTCTTGCGACCGTCGATGAGATTTTTCATCTCGACCTGCATATACGCGCCGCCCTTGCCCGGCTGGGTGTGCTGGATCTTGACGGTCTTCCAAATGCCGCCTTCATATTCCAGAATGTTGCCGGGACGGATTTCGACCGCGTTGATCTTCATGAGGGCGCCTGTAGTTTGAAAGAGCGTGAGCGCGGGCCTTTAGCGGGCGCGGCGGAAATGCTCAAGCGGGTCAGGGATATTGCTGGCGGGCGTGGAGGACACGAACAATGTCTATGGCATCTGCGCCGACTTTGTAGATCAGAATATAGTTGGGGTGAGCGACCCACTCACGCGTTCCGGAAATTCTGCCGACGCGCCCCATAAAGGGATGCGAGGTCAGCATCTCGGCCGCGTGCGCAATCGCTTCGTTCAGACGATCTGCCGCGAACGCGTTACGATCCGAAACATAATCGAGCATTTGTCGAAGGTCGGCACGCGCCTTAGGACGCCAGTTTAGCTGCATCGCGGCGCTTGCTATCGATCAAGGCGCGCATCTCCGCCATCACCTCGTCATGAGGGATGCCGGGACTAGGATCGTCCAACGACTCCTGCACCTTCGCGCGGAACCATACGTCATACGCCTCGGCCTCTTCGGTCGTGGCGAATTCGGACTCGATCGGGGACAGCTTGGCCATGCGCACCATTTTACCCGAAATCGCCGTGTTTCGCTACCCGCCGAGCACCTCGGCGAACGCCCGCACCGCAGCCGCCTCATCGCCGCCCCACACCGCATGACTCACCGCCAGGAAGTCCGCCCCGGCCGCAACCAGCGGCGGCGCAGTCGCAGGCGTGATCCCGCCGATCGCGACGCAGGGCACTTCGAACACGGTCGACCACCAGCTCAGCAGCACCGGGTCCGCGACATGCTCGGTCGCTTTGGTCTGGGTGGGGTAGAACGCCCCGAACGCGACATAATCCGCGCCCGCGTCCCCCGCTTCCATCGCGAGGTGGCGGCTGGCATGGCATGTCACGCCGATTTGCCCGCTCGGCCCGAGCTCCAGCCGAGCTTCGCGCGGATCGCCATCGCTTTGCCCCAGATGCACCCCATCGGCCCCAACGCGTTTGGCGAGCGCAATGCTGTCATTGACGATGAACGCGACATCGGCGTCGCCGCAAATCCGGCGCAGCGGCTCGGCAAGTGCGGCGGCGGCATGTTGATCCACATCTTTCACCCGGAACTGGAACGCGGCAACCGGGCCAGCATCGAGCGCGCGCTTGAGCCGGTCGGGGAAACTCCCCCCCACCTCCAGCGGGGAGATGAGATAAAGCTGGCACTTCGGCCGCCGGTCGTCGCGTTTGAACTGCGCCGCGAAATCGGGGTCGAGCGGGCCGAGCGGGTCGATGATGTCCATCGCGCCGCCCTAACCGCAGATCGCCCGCAACGAAAGTCCGTCGCGACGATCAGACCATAGCGGCGGATTTCTCGGTCGATGCCGCATAAATCTCATCGATCGCCGCGCCAAGCGAAGCATCAAACTCGGCGTCGCTCATCTGAAAGCGCAGATCCTCGAGCAGCGCACGGCTGAAGCTCGCGATCATGCCGCGATTCTTCGCGAGTTCGGCGCACGCCTCGGGTCGCTTAAATCCACCCGACAGCGCCACGACGCGTAACACGCGCGGATGACCGACGAGCGGATCGAACAACCCGGCTTTCTCCGGGATCGACAGCTTGAGCATGACCTTGGCGTCGCCCGGCATCGCATCAAGCGCCTTCAGCAGCTCGTCGAGCAGGATCACCTCCGCCTGGGCGCGCTCGGGGCTTTTGATGTTCAGTTCGGGTTCGAGCATCGGCATCAGGCCAACGGCGATAACCTGCTGGCCGATCTCGAACTGCTGCTTGACGATCGCTGCGATCCCCGCGCGGTTGGCGAGGTTGATGACCGAGCGTTCCTTGGTGCCGAACACGCCCAGCGCTTTCGCACGCGCCAGCAAAGCGTCGAGCCCCGGCATCGGCTTCATCAATTGCACGCCGTCCGCCTCGTCCTCCAGACCCTTGTCGATCTTGAGGAAGGGCACAACGCCGCGCTCGATCAGGACGCTCGGCACTGGCGTGCCATCGATTCTGTTGTCCATCGTGCGTTCGAACAGGATCCCGCCGATCACCTTGTCGCCGTTAAAGCTAGGCGCGGTGATAATCCGGCTGCGCATTTGCTGGATCAAATCGTACATTTCGGTGTCATTCGACCACGCGTCCGCCGTCACGCCATAGCCGGCCAGCGCTTTGGGCGTCGATCCACCGCTCTGGTCGAGCGCGGCGATGAAGCCGTTGCCGGTTGCGATCTTGGCCATCATGTTCTGGTCGAGCATCGAGCGTCCTTCACTTTCTGCGCTTGGCACAGCGCAGTGCATACGAATGTTGTCGCGGCTGTTAGCGGGGCGCGGGGCGCGGAGCAACGGTTGACCGCTCCCGACAAGCACGGCAATCTCCAGCGCACAGAACGGGGGCGAACGATGCGCATTTTTTCGAGATTTCGCAAAAGATTGGCTGCGGGACTGGCACTTTGTCTAGCGGCACCTTTACTGCTCGGGGCGGGCGGATCGGTCAAGGTCGGGGCTGTGGCACCGCCGTTTGAGCTGACGTTGATGGATGGCAGCAAGGTCTCCTCGGCGGATTTGCGCGGGCAAGTCGTCGTACTCAATTTCTGGGCAACCTGGTGCGTGCCGTGCAAAAAAGAGCTGCCGCTGCTCGATCGCTATTACGAAATGCAGAAAGCACATGGGTTGCGGGTCTTCGCTATCACCACCGAGGATTCGCTCCCTTTATACCAGCTTAAAAAGCTGTTCGCGGTGATGCACATCCAGCCGACCCGCAAGATCAAGGGCAAATACGATACGCTCGGCGGCGTGCCGACCAACTACATCATCGATCGCGCAGGCCGCATTCGCTATGCCAAGGCTGCGGCGTTCGATCTCGATGACCTTAACAGGGAATTGGTCCCGCTGTTGGCGGAGCCGGTGCCTGCGCCGGTTCCTGTGAGCTAGATGGCGCGCTTATGAGCGGGAAAGACAGGTAACGCCCAGTTGCGGACATCAAAACTCCTGATATCCTTAGCCGATGGACAGGTCGGTTCTGCCGTTTTTGCTCAGCTTTGGAGCCGCCGCCTTTATGGTTTGGCTGCTTCAATACTGCGTGCGGTTTGGTGTTGTGGGGGGTGGTCTGATTGGTCCGGATGCCCACCGGAACCGACAACCCGTCCGCTATTGGATAGGCGTTCTTGGGCTGGTCATCGGCACCGTCTTCCTTCTTGGGTGCACTCTCTTCTTCGGTTTGGCGTCATTTGCCTGACCGGCGCAAGCAATGTCCGCGTTCCACCACTGTCAGACATCCCTTTAGGGATTCACCCCCGCCGCGACAACGCCGCCACGCCGGGCAAGTCCTTGCCCTCCATCCACTCCAGAAACGCACCACCCGCCGCGGACACGAACGTGAAGTCCTCCGCCGCCCCGGCCTGATTGAGCGCCGCGACGGTATCGCCGCCGCCTGCGACCGAGACGAGCGATCCGCTCTTGGTGAGCGCCGCCGCCGTCCGTGCCAGCGCCACGGTCGCGGTGTCGAATGGCGGCGTTTCGAACGCGCCAAGCGGGCCGTTCCACACCAAAGTCCGGCAATTCTTGAGCACATCCGCCAGCGCCTCGGTCGCGGCCGGGCCGATGTCGAGGATCATCTCGTCGGCGGCCACTTCGTGCACATTGATCGTGCGGACCGGCGGGTTGGCGCGGAATTCCTTTGCCACCACGACGTCATAGGGCAAATGGATCGTGCAATTGGCGCGCTCGGCCGCAGCGAAAATCTCCTCCGCCGTCGCCGTCAAATCATGCTCGCACAGCGACTTACCCACATCGACGCCGCGCGCCGCCAGGAACGTATTGGCCATGCCGCCGCCGATGATCAAATGATCGACCTTGTCGACCAGATGCTTGAGCACGTCGAGCTTGGTCGATACCTTCGCGCCGCCGACCACTGCGGCAACCGGATGCTCGGGATTGCCCAGCGCCTTGTCGAGCGCATCGAGTTCGGCCTCCATCGCGCGCCCGGCAAAGGCGGGCAGCACATGCGCCAGCCCCTCGGTCGAAGCGTGCGCGCGGTGTGCGGTCGAGAAGGCATCGTTGACGTAGAGATCGCCGAGCGCGGCGAAGCGCGCGACCGTGGCGGGGTCATTCTTCTTCTCGCCCTCGAAGAAGCGCGAATTTTCGAGCACCGCGATGTCACCGGGCGCGAGCGCCGCCACAGCCGCAGCATCGCCTTCCCAATCGACAAAATGCACCGGTCGCCCCAGCACGGCGGCATAGGCATCTACCAACTGGCGCAGCGAGAATTCCGCCGATGGTGCACCCTTGGGTCGCCCGAAATGCGCCAGGATCAGCACGATCGCACCACTATCGGCCAATTCGGTCACCGTCGGCAGCGTCGCGCGAAAACGCGTGTCGTCGCTCACCGCACCGTCGTGCATCGGGACGTTCAAATCCTCGCGCACCAACACGCGCTTGCCATGCACGTCGCCGATATCGTCCAGCGTCTTGAAAGCTCTTGTCATTCTTCCACCCTGATTGTGTCGCCGACGCGGAGCATCCCGCCAGCCAATACGCGCGAACACGCTCCCCCGCGCCAATCGATCAGCAATGCGGCGCGCAAGCCCTGCGCCAGCGCTTCCATCCGCTCGCACGGATCGGTCTCGCGCGTGACCTCGAGCAGCACATCGGCTCCGATGCGCAGCTTAGTGCCGGGAATTTGCGGCAGATCAAGCCCTTCGACGAGCAAGTTCGCACGACGCTCGAACCACGGGAGGCTATGCCCGATCTCCGCCATCGCCGCTTCCCAGTCGCTGGCTTCGAGCAATGTGACTTGTCGCCTGCCCTTGCCGCCGGGTTTCACCACGCCGCGACAATCGCCGTGGAGGCCGCTTGCGACGCTCACCTCGACATGATCGAGCGTTTCCATCGGCCCCTTAGGGCGCGCATGCCGCGCGAGTCCGGCAATAATCCCGGTCAACCCTTCCTCCGTCATTCCCGCGAAAGCGGGAACCCAGCTCCTGACGGCGCGGCAAGCACGGCGATAGGGAGATGGGCCCCCGCTTGCGCGGGGGTGACATGGAAGGAGATGCGGACAAACACCTTAAAGAAACTTGCCCATCGCGCCTGCGGTATCGATCATGCGGTTCGAAAAGCCCCATTCATTGTCGTACCAGCTGACGACGCGGACCAATTTGCCGTCGAGCACCGCCGTCTCCAGGCTATCGACCGTCGACGAAGCCGATGTGTGCATCAGGTCGATCGACACCAACGGCTCGTCCGACCAGTCGAGAATGCCGACCAGCGGCCCGCTTTCGGACGCCGCCTTAAGGATCGCATTGACCTCGTCCTTCGTCGTGTCGCGCTTTGGCGTGAAAGTGAGGTCGATCAGCGAGACGTCGGGGGTCGGCACGCGGATCGCCGAACCGTCGAGCTTGCCCTTCAGCTCGGGCAATACCTCGCCGACGGCGCGCGCGGCACCGGTCGTGGTCGGGATCATCGACATGGCAGCGGCACGGGCGCGGCGCAGATCGGGGTGGATCTGATCGAGGATCTTCTGGTCGTTGGTGTACGCGTGCACCGTGGTCATCAGCCCGCGCTCGATCCCGATCGCGTCGTTCAGCACCTTGGCGACGGGCGCGAGGCAGTTGGTGGTGCAGGACGCATTCGACACGATCGTGTGATCGGCGGTCAATTTGTCGTGATTGACGCCGTACACGACCGTCAGATCGACATTCTTGCCGGGTGCCGAAATCAGCACCTTCTTCGCACCGGCATCGAGATGGTTCTGGCACGCGTCGCGGTCGGTAAAGAATCCGGTGCATTCCAGCACGATATCCACACCCAGTTCGGCATGCGGCAAATTCGCCGGATCGCGCTCGGCGGTGACCCGAATGCGCTTGCCGTCGACGACCAGATCATTGCCCTCTGCAGAGACCTTGCCGGGATATTTGCCGTGGACCGAATCGCGGCTGAACAGCCAGGCGTTGGATTTCGCATCGGCGAGATCGTTGATCGCGACCAGATCGAGTCCGCTGTCGCTCCGCTCGAGAATCGCGCGCGCGACAAGGCGGCCAATGCGCCCGAAACCGTTGATCGCAACCTTAATCGTCATCGCTATAGCTCCTTTAAGCGGATCGACCCGGCGGCGGCGGGCGGCGCCTGGGTCCTGCAATGCGCGCGTCTTTGCGGGTGGCGGGCGCGCACGTCAACCATCGTACGCTGCACTCGGCTTGCCACAGGACCGTCACAAATGCGACTTGTCGGGATGTCACTGCATGCTATCTGGGTGTTATGGCAGAGGCATCTTCCCCGACCGCGCTCGATCGGATCGACCGCGCGCTCGCCCGGATCGAAACCGCCGCAGCCTTGCGCGACATCAGCCGTGCACGCCTGATCGCGCGCCACGAAACGCTGCGCGGCCGCATGGCCGAGGCAATCGCCGCGCTCGATGCCGCGCTCGAACGTGAGCAAAACTGATGGCCGACGTCACCCTTACGATCGGCGATCGCCGCCACACCGTGGCTTGCCCCGATGGGCAGGAGGACCAAGTGCGCCGCCTCGGCACGATGCTTGATGCGCATTGGGCGACCGCAGCCCGCGCCTCGGGCGGCCTAAACGGCGAACGCACGATGCTGTTCGTCGCCCTGATGCTCGCCGATGCGCTGGAAGAGGCCGATCGCCGCCCTGCGTCGGCACAGGACGAGGCTTTGCTGACGCGCATCGCCGATCGACTGGAATCGCTCGCCACCTCCCTTGAGCAATAGCGGCAACGCGCCTATATCGATTGGCGGCGGGTACTGCCCGATACGAGCCTTTATTATCCCTGAGGCTATTCATCATCCAAAGGGGGCTGTCCCTGTTAGGATCTTGGTCCGAAGCACATGGTCCCCACCTGACGTACCGTGCGTCAGTGGATAACCCGGCCAACGGTCACGGCGGTCCCGCCACCCGCGCAGTCGACACGCTCGCAGCGCAGCTGCGCGCGAGATCGACAAGCGCGGCCGGGCGCGGCGTAAGCCGAGCTTCGACGTCGCGGCTTTGCCGCGACGCGCCTTGGTGAAAACCGACAAAGCCGCATTGCGAGCCGAGATACGCTCCGCCCGAGATGCTTTCGTAGCAGGAAACCCGCCAGCGATCGAAGCACCCGAGCAATGGCTCGCATTGCTGAAGCCAGGCCTTACCGTCACCTCCTACGTCCCCATCGGCAGCGAAGCCGACCCGTCGCTGCTTGCCCGCGCTGCGTTCGAAGCAGGCTGCGTCATCGCTTTGCCCCACGTCACGACCCGCACCGAGCCTATGCGCTTCCTCGCTTGGGCAACCGAGGCAACCTTGGTGGCCGGGCCCTTCGGCCTGCAACAGCCCGCCGCTGACGCCGCAGCCCTCGCCCCCGACATAATCCTGACGCCGCTGCTCGCGTTCGATTCGAAGCTCGATCGACTGGGCCAAGGGGCGGGCTATTACGATCGCGCCTTCGCACAATTCCCCGACGCGCGCCGGATCGGGGTTGCATGGGAGATGCAACGGGTCGAAACGCTGCCGGTCGATGCGTGGGACATACCGCTTCACGCAATCATCACAGAAAACGGATGGATCACCGCCTTATGACCCCAAGCTGGCGCAAACCTGTCGGGATGCTCGGTATCCTTGCGCTGATCACGATCTGGTGCATCCTTGCCGCCAGCCTGTCGGGCGTGGTGGGGCGGCTGCATCCGCTGTTGCAGGCGGGGTATTACCTCGTTGCGGGTCTTGCGTGGATCTGGGTACTGCCGCTGCGGCGGATGCTGGCGTGGATGGAGACCGGGCGGTGGTGATTTTCTAGGGCGTGGAGCGTCGCGGCTAAGCCGCGCCGTCGACCGGGGCTAAGGCCCCGTCGCCCGAGCTTGCGCGTCTCGTAAAAAGCTCCGCTTTTTTCGTGCGCGCTGCGCTTTGGCGCGAGTGACGGGGCTCGAACCCGCGACCTCCGGCGTGACAGGCCGGCGCTCTAACCAACTGAGCTACACCCGCTTGTAAAGCGTGAGGCGCGGCACCTATGCGAGCCGCCCTACCCTGTCAACCACCGGTTTCGCGTTCGTCCCCGGAAGCACCGAACCGCCCCTTCCCCCGCGCTGTCAAAGTGCCGTGTTCGAACAGGAAACCGGCGATATCAGGCTTTCCCGCAGCGCCGATGATGGTTTGCAGGATAATGAGCAAAGGCACCGCCAGCAGCGTGCCCGCAGTGCCCCAAACCCACGACCAGAAGCTGATCGAGACGAGGATCATGATCGGGTTGATCGTCAGGCGATGCCCGACGATCAACGGCGTGATCGCATTCGCTTCGACCAAATGGCAGCCGATCATCACGAAGGCCGGGACGAGCGCGACCCAGATATCCTGAAACGTCATCAAACCGCCGAGCGCCAGCAACATCGCCGCCGCGATCGGCCCGAAATAGGGCACATAATTCAGCAACGCGACAATCCCGCCCCACATTAGCGGGAACGGCATGCCCATTACCCACAGCAGGGCCGAAATCAGCAGCCCGAGCGCAAGATTGATCACCGTGATCGTACCGAGATAGGCCGAGGTATCGTCCACTACGTCCTGAATCACCCGCGCGGTCGCCATCGCACCGCCAAAGCTTGAGCGGCTGGTGATCGTCCGCTTGCGCAACCGCGTCCAGCCGGAGAGGAAGAAGAAGACGATCAGAACGCCGAAGAACACTTGCACGATCACCGACGGGGCAAAGCTCGCCGCAAGTTCGAGGATCGAACTGGGCGGTGACACGGCAGTCGTCGCCGGAGCCTTGACCGGGCCGGTCGCCGCAAGCTGCTGCACCGTCCGATTGAGATATTTCTGGAAGCTTTGATACAGATCGATCAGCGGCGCGATGTTCATCTGGATGCGGTCGATGCGTTCGGGCAGGCGGCGGAAGAATTCGGTCGCAGGCACGATGATCGCCGCCAGCGCGACGTTGGCCGCGACCAGGAACAGCAACACGCAGGTCAACGCCGCGAGCGCCGACGGGACGCGCCGCCGCTCCAGCCATTCGAGCACCGGCACCAAAGCAATCGCGATCACCAACGCCGCCGTGGTCGGCAGGAAAAACTCGGCGCCTGCTTTCAGCGCGAACGGCACGGCGAGCACCAGGCCAACCCCGGCGATCAGCGTCAGCGCCGCCAGCAGCCGGTCACGCCGCAGTGCGATGCGGCGTTCGTCCTCGTCGCTTGCGTGCGGCGATCCGAAAGCTCCGCTGTTGCTGTGGTCCTGATCTGCCATGATGCGACTCTAGCGGCATTCCCTCACTGCGCAAACGGCGCTAACAATTGGACATGTCCGATTTCATCCTGGTCATCGACGAGGGCACCACCTCGACCCGCGCGATGCTGTTTCGCCCTGACGGGACGTGTCTGGCAACCCGCGCAGAGCAACTGAGCCAGCATTATCCCGAACCCGGCCGAGTCGAGCATGATGCGGCCGAAATCTGGGACAAGACGCTCAGGGTCACGCGCGCGGTGATCGACGAGGCTGGTGGTGCCGAAAAAATCGCAGCGATCGGCATCACCAATCAGCGCGAGACGGTGGTGTTCTGGGACCGCGAGACCGGCGAACCGCTCGCCCCCGCCATCGTTTGGCAGGACCGCCGCACCGCTGCGACGTGCCGCGCGCTGAAGGAGGCGGGGCATGAGAGCGTCGTCCAGGCCAAGACTGGCCTGCTGCTCGACCCGTATTTTTCGGGGAGCAAGATCGGCTGGGCAATGGAACATTGGCCCGCAGTCAAAGCAGCAGGCAAGCGCCTCGCCGTCGGCACGGTCGAAAGCTGGCTGATCTGGAAATTAACGGGCGGGTTGCACATTACCGACGCGACCAACGCCAGCCGCACCGCGCTGATGGCGATCGGCAGCGGCCAATGGGACGACGGGCTGATCGACCTCTTCGCCGTACCCCGCGCGGCCCTCCCCGAGATTATCGATTGCGCTGGCCGGTTCGGCGAGACCACGCTGTTTGGGGTGCCGGTCCCGATTTGCGGCATCGCGGGCGACCAGCAAGCCGCCACGATCGGCCAATCGTGCCTAGCGGTCGGTGAGACCAAGGCGACCTTCGGAACAGGCGCCTTCGTCCTCAGCCAGGCCGGGCCGACCCCACCGACCTCGCGCAATCGCTTGCTGTCGACGATCGTCTGGCAAATCGGCGGGCGACGCTCCTATGCGCTCGAAGGATCGGTGTTCGTCGCAGGGAGCTTGATCAAATGGCTGCGCGACGAAGTGGGTCTGATCGGCACGGCGGCGGAAACCGAAGCGCTGGCGCGCAGTGTGCCCGACAATGGCGGCGTCTATCTCGTGCCCGCGCTTTCGGGGCTCGGTGCTCCGTGGTGGGAGCCCGATGCGCGCGGCGCAATCTCGGGCTTGAGCTTTTCGACCGGCAAGGCGCACATCGTCCGCGCCGCGCTGGAAGCGATGGCGCACCAGGCACACGATTTGAAGACCGCCTTTGCCGCCGACGGCGTCGATTGGGCGAGCGTCCGCATCGACGGCGGAATGGTCGCCAACGACTGGATGGCGCAGGACATGGCCGACATCCTCGGTATCTGCGTCGAACGCCCCAAATTCGCCGAGACGACGGCGCTCGGTGCGGCGATGCTGGCGGGGGTCGGGTGCGGACTGTTTACGGGTCTAGCTGAGGCCAGCGTCATGCGTGGGGCGGTGGAGACGTTCGAGCCGGGGATGGCAGCCGAGACACGCGAGGCACGGCTAGCGGGGTGGCAGCGGGCGGTGGAGCGCGTGGTGGGGCTGGCGGGTAAGCGTTAGCACGCGCTCCAGGTATCGGTGGCGGCTGAGAGACGTGGCTGAAACAGTGGTCCGCCAACGTCCCCAGCTTTTTGCAAACCTACCGCTTGGAACGTGGCGCACCCCCGGCAGCGCGTCACAATGTCTTGAGATACTCCACCAGTGCCCGTCGCTCGTCCAGCGACAATTCGGCCCCGATCGTTCCCGGCAAACCGGGGCTATTGTCGAACAAATGCCCACTGTTCCGGTTACCGCGAATGCTGGTATTGATCGATGAACCGCCGGCGTTGATGTACCCGACCTTCACCGGATCGAACGCCGTACTGCCGAGCTTAAACGTTACGGGCCGCTCCCGATACGGCGCGAGCACATCCCACAAGGTCGGGACAGCGCCGTTGTGCAGATAGGGCGCGGTCGCCCAAATCCCATCCAGCGGTCGCGCCTTGTACGCAAGTAGCGCGCGGATACCATTAGGACGATACCCGTTCATCCGGTCGCGGTCAGCCTGCGGAGTTGGCGGCGTCTGCGAATCGTACCAGCGATTGACCACGCGTTCGACCACCGCGCCTAATGCGGGCCCATATTGATAGCTGAAATTCGTCCCCTGGGTTGAAACCGGGTTCGGCAGGCCGAGCGCGGGCGGCACCTTGACGATCCGTTTGGCCATATCTTCGGCTTGGGCCGGATCGGTGCCGATTTGTGTGATCGGGCTCATCACCAGATCGAGATACCGTTGGCCCGCGGCATTGGGCTGAGTCCACCGATTGCTGGTCCAGAATTCGGGCGTATTGACCGCCGGGAGGTGGCAGCTTTGACATTTGGCCTGGTACAGCGTCGCGCCGCGCGCCGCCAGAACAGGATCAATCTGTCCAAGGATGGCCTCAGGCCAGGCTGGCGACCGCAAGCCCGAAAAACGCTGATCGGGTAGTGGCGGTAGATTCCCTGCCAGCGATTGCTCGATCGGGTCATGCAGTCGATCGACCGGAATGCTGGAGGTAAATCGCGCCGTCGGTGCGGTCTTAAAGTTGATGATCGCGCTGACGCCCATCGCCTCGCCCGCATTGCGGATCATCGGCTGTTCAATCGACCCGTTATACTGCACCCAGGTGAACCACGATGTGTCCCAGATATGCGGGTAATTGACCGGTGCCGTGATCGCGACCCGGTTCGCCGCGATGTTCATATCGCTGCCGAAAACGGTGTTGCCGATCCGATTGAGTGCATCGAGCCGACCAGCACCTTCGGTGACATTGCCCTTCGATGGGCTCTGCAGCACATCGCCAAGCCCGGCCGCCAGAACGACCGCTATTTCGGCCTGGAGCGCCAGCCGCCTGGCAAAGCTGGGATTTGGCCCCAGTATCTGCTCGGCAAAGCGCCGAAAGCGGGGCCCCGAGACGCCCGACAGAAACGTCTCACCCAGCGATAACGCTAGCTTGGTGCCGAAACTGCCCAAGTCGATCATCGCCGGACCGCCATCGACCAGCAGGGTCGTCCCCTGATAATCGATCCGTGCCGTATGGCAGGCGGCGCATGTAAAGCCGAGCGCCTTCATCGGCCGACCAGTCTTGGGATCAGGTGACGTCGTCGATGCAAACCCGATCGGCAAGCCGTTCGGGTTTTCCGCCGTGACCACGCCCGGGATGAAACCGAAGCGTTGAAGATAGGCGGGATCGCTGAACTTGACGAACCCGGCGCTGGCATCACTCTTTGGTACTTCGAGCGCGACGAACCACGACGCAGGGATCGGCAAAGTTTGCGTTCCCTGAGACTGGTAATGATAGGTATCGCGCTGCTGCGCGGTCCAGCCTTGATCAAGCCATATCGCCTGCGCGCTGGATGGCGGCGCGGACGCCAAAGGTTGCGGTGCAGTCGGGGTTGCCGACTGGCCGTTGACAGCGGCAGTGAAAGAAACACTGGCTACAGCAAGCGATACAAAAAATGCGACCGAACCTGGTCGCAGGTAATTTCTCGACCGGCTTGCTTCTACCGCGGTAAGCTGTCCCCTGCTCATTTGACCATCTCCCCCGAGTCATGGATTCGACAGGGAATAATGTAACGCAAAATTGCCCAATTTTATATCCGATTCGTATCCCGAACAGGTTGAATTTATTGCCGCGCAGCAGCAATTTTTAGGCCTTTACGTGGGCACGTTTGCTTTCATGAAAATATGTTATTGTAAAACAAGCATATCAGCCCGAAAATCTACAATGTACGCAATTTTAAGCTTCGAAAAAGCAAGTTTTGATTTGTCTCTGCGGCGACGACCATTCGTTCAGGTCAGGACGAAATCTAAACGGGGCAGTAGGGCCCGGTGTCGCGTTACGCGTGCGCTTACGGACACGCCACCTTCCCATAGGTAAGCGGGAGGCGTTTCACAGAATTTCGTACTTCCGCACAGAGTTCTTAAGCGTGCCGCCTTAAGCCGCGACCCCGACCCGATCCTCGAACAGCACCTTCAGATCCTTCTTCAGAATCTTGCCATTCGCGTTCCTTGGCAAAGTATCCTGCACGAAGCGGATCGCGACGGGGGTTTTGAAGATTGCGAGCCGCGCTTTGACCCATGCCTGCAATTCCGCCTCGCTCGCCTCCATCCCAGGTGCAAGATGGACGACGGCGGCGGGTTCCTCGCCGAGCGTGCGGTGGGGCAAGCCGATCAGCGCGCAATCAGTTACCGCCGGGTGCGCGTACAGGACATTCTCGACCTCTGACGAATAGATATTCTCGCCGCCGCGGATGATCATGTCCTTGGCGCGGTCGACGATATAGACGAAACCCTCCTCATCAAGCCGTGCGAGATCGCCGGTGCGCACCCAGCCATGGACGAAGGTCGCGGCAGTCGCTTCGGGCTTATTCCAATAGCCCTTCACGATCATCGGCCCGCGCGCCCACAGTTCGCCGACTTCGCCAAGAGGCAGTTCGACTTCGCCTGCTTCGTCCATGATCTTGAGATCCGCCACCGGCACCGGCGGCCCCGCGCTGGTCGGCCGCGCGAGATAGTCCTCCCCGCCATGCCCGGTGACGGTCGCCATCGTCTCGGTCATGCCCCAACCGTTCGATGGCAGCGCGCCGAACTCGGTATAGATGCGCCGCACCAGCTCGGGCGCGGAGGGCGCGCCGCCATAAGCGATCAATTCCAGCGAGGAGAGATCGTATTTGGCGCGGTCGGGATGTTCCAGGATCTGCCAGGCGATGGTCGGCACGCCACCGGTAGCGTGCACCTTCTCCGTCTCGATAATCTCCATCGCGCGCACGGCATCCCATTTGCGCATGAAGATCAGCGTGTTGCCGGCCGCGACCGATCCCATCATCGTCGCGCTGCACGCAGTCACGTGAAAGAGCGGGACGACGGTGAGATAGGTCCTGGGCTGCGGATCAGGCACCGCCTCCCCACGCCGGAGATACGACCGTGCGCCCGAAAAGGCGCTGGTCAGAATATTGCTCATCAAATTGCGATGCGAGCCGAGCGCACCCTTGGGGTTGCCCGTCGTGCCGCTAGTATAAAAGATCGTCGCGGAATCCTCGGGCAAAAGATCGACCGGCGGGAGTTCGGCGTCGGGCAAGGCGGCATAGTCATGCGGCGTACCGATCAAATCCTCCAGCCGCATCGCGCGCGGATCGAGCGGCCCCGACGCGCGCGCAACGACCATAGTTTCGAGCGCGGGCAAAGTCGGATTGTCCGCGGCCAGGCGCTGATAGCGCTCGTCATCGACGAACAGGATGCGGCACCCCGCATCGTCGATGCCATATTCGAGCTCTCCGGAAGTCCACCATGCGTTGAGCGGCACGACGATCGCCCCGATGCTCGTAGCGGCAAAGAAGATCACCGGCCATTCGGGCAAGTTGCGCATGGCCAAGCCGACGCGGTCGCCCTTGGCGATCCCCATGCCGACCAGCACATGCGCCAGTTTCGCTACAGCGCGGAAATTCGCGGCATAGCTGACGCGCTCATCCTCATAGATGGTGAACACCCGGTCGCCATGCATGCGCGATGCCGAGATCAACACGGCGAGCGACGGCGGTGCGTGCTTCCATACGCGCGTCGGCACGCCGTCGATCTCGACCGTCTCAATCTCGAACTTGCCGCCAGCCACGGTGAGCGCAGCTTCGGCATCGGCCAGGGTCATTTTCGGCCAGGCCGGGTCAAGCGCGACGAGCGGTTCGGTATCCAAGACGTTCACTCTCCTCTGTGCCGACGCGTGCAACAGTTGAAACTCGGGTTTGCCGCGCCGATCGAATTTCGCAAGGTTAGTGTTGATTCGCGCGCCACTCAAGGCAATAGGGTGGCCGCGCTTTCGAACCGGGGGTATGGAAACCGACATGACCGTGAACCTGCCCGTCACCGGACGATTCGACACCCACCGCCTTGCTGCGATCGATGTGTTTCTGAAGGAACGCTACATCGATTCGGGCAAGCTGCCGAACTGCCAATTGCTGATCGCGCAGGGCGGCGAGATCGCGCATTTCTCCTCGCAAGGGGCCGCGCGCGAAGGCGGCGCTAGCATCGATGAGACCTCGCTCTTCCGCATCGCCAGCATGACCAAGCCGATCACCTCGATCGCCTTCATGATGCTGGTGGAGGAGGGCAAGGTTGCGGTCGATACCCCGGTGCATCATGTTCTCCCCGAATTCAAAGGACTCGGCGTCTATAATGGCGGCGGCGGCGGGGTGCCGTTCCAGACCAAGCCGACGACCGAGCCGATGCGCATGGTCGATTTGCTGCGCCATACCTCTGGCCTCACCTACGGCTTTCAGAATCGCTCGAACATCGACGCCGCCTATCGCGAGGGCAAGATCGAGAATTGGCATGGCGGGCTCGACCTCGATGGCTTCGTCGAGGCGCTCGGCAAGCTGCCACTCGAATTCTCGCCGGGCGAGGCCTGGAATTATTCGGTATCGACCGATGTGCTCGGCGCGGTGGTCGAGCGGGTTTCGGGACTTTCACTCGCAGACTTCTTCCGCACCCGCATCTTCGCGCCGCTCAAGATGCACGACACTTTCTTCGCCGTGCCCGCGGACAAGATCGACCGGCTGACCGATTGCTACACCTTCGTGCCCGGCGCCAATGATGGAAGAGGGGGCCGCGTGATGTACGATCGCGGCGAAGCGAGCGCGTGGAGCCGGATGCCGAAACTCGTCTCGGGCGGCGGCGGGCTCGTCTCGACCGCGCTCGATTATCACCGCTTCTGCACGATGCTCCTGAACGGTGGTGAGTTGGACGGCGCGCGGATCGTCGGACGCAAGACGATCGACCTGATGACGATGAACCATTTGCCGGGCGGCTCGGATCTCGCCGCCATGTCGAAATCCTTGTTCAGCGAAGCGGCGAATGCGGGGACCGGCTTCGGGCTTGGCTTCGCGGTCAATGTCGATGTCGCGCGCTCGATGATCCCGGGATCGGTTGGCGAATATTATTGGGGCGGGATGTTCTCGACCGCCTTCTTCGTCGATCCGGTCGAACAGCTTTCGATGGTTTTCATGACGCAGATGTCGCCGTCGAACGTCTATCCGATCCGGCGTGAGTTGAAGACGTTGATCTACAGCGCGCTGGCCTGAGTTTTCCGTGCTCCGGCGCAGGCCGGAGCGCTGCGTTACCACCGAACCGCTCGCGGCCAGGGCTCCGGCCTGCGACGGAGCACAGGAGAGACAAAAATGACCGGCCCCATCACCACCGAACTGCACGACGACATCCTCGTGATCATCTCGAACAACCCTCCGGTCAATGCGCTCGGCGCAGCGGTGCGTCAGGGGCTCGAGGCGGGGATCAAGGAAGGCCTCGCCAACGATGCAGTCAAAGCGATGGTGATCCGCTGCGATGGTCGCACCTTCTTTGCCGGGGCCGACATCACCGAATTCGGGCGTGCGATGCAGGAGCCCGGCCTCCCCACTGTCGTCGACATGATCGAGGCATCGGACAAGCCGGTCGTCGCGGCGATCCACGGCACCGCGCTTGGCGGCGGGTGCGAGGTCACGCTCGGCTGCCATTACCGCATCGCCGTACCGAGCGCGAAGATCGGGACGCCCGAGGTCAAGCTCGGCCTGCTGCCGGGTGCCGGCGGAACGCAGCGCATTCCGCGCATCGCCGGCGTGAAAGTGGCGCTGGAGATGACCGCGAAGGGCGATCCGATTTCGGCCAAGATGGCACTCGGCGCTGGCCTGATCGACCGAGTCGTCGGGGAAGATAGCCTGGTTGCCGACGCGATCGCCTTCGCGCGCGACATCGCCGCCGCCCGCCCATTGCCCCGCGCCCGCGAAAAGGTGGCACACGCCGACCCGGAAGCAGTCGCGGCCTTCAAGAAGGACAATGCCAAGCGTTTCCGTGGCTTCGATGCGCCTGCCGCCAACATCGCCTGTGTCGAGAAGGCCGCCGACGGATCGAGCTTCGAGGAGGGCATCGCCTTCGAACGCCAAGAATTCATGAAGCTGATGATGGGCGTCCAATCCGCCGCGCAGCGCCACATCTTCTTTGCCGAACGGCAGGCCGCAAAGATCGACGGGATCGACCCGAAGATCGCGCTCCGCCCGATCACCAAGGTCGGCGTGATTGGCGCTGGAACGATGGGCGGCGGGATCTCGATGAACTTCCTGTCGGCCGGGGTTCCCGTCACGATCGTCGAAATGGCGCAGGACGCGCTCGATCGCGGTACCGGCACGATCCGCAAGAATTATGAGGCCTCCGCCGCCAAGGGCAGGCTCAAGCCCGAGCAAGTCGAGGCGGCGATGGGCGCGCTGACTCCGACGCTCGATTTCGCCGCGCTCGCCGATTGCGACCTGATCATCGAGGCGGTGTATGAGAATATGGACGTGAAGAAGGAAATCTTCGCCAAGCTCGACGCGATCTGCAAGCCGGGTGCAATCCTCGCCTCGAACACCTCCTATCTCGACGTCAACGAAATCGCGACCGCCACCAATCGCCCCGGCGACGTGCTCGGCATGCACTTCTTCTCGCCGGCCAATGTCATGAAATTGCTTGAAGTCGTGCGCGGGGAGAAGACTGCGGACGACGTTCTGGCGACTGTGATGGCGCTTGCGAAGACGATCAAGAAGGTCGCGGTGGTCGCGGGCGTGTGCGACGGCTTCATCGGCAATCGCATGCTAAAACCGCGCCAGGTCGAGGCGATGAAGCTGCTGATGGAAGGCGCCACGCCCGAGCAGATCGACCGCGTCCATGTCGAATTCGGTATGCCGATGGGGCCGTTTCAGATGAGCGATCTCGCCGGTGTCGATATCGGCTGGCACCGCGACCCGACCCGGATCGAAAGCATCCGCGACGCGCTCGCCGCTGAGGGCCGCTGGGGACAGAAGACCCAAAAGGGCTTCTACGATTATGATGAAAAGCGGAACCCGACGCCCTCCGCCCGTGTCGCCGAGATCATCGAGGATTTCCGCTCCAAATCGAACATGCAGAAGCGCGAAATCAGCGACGAAGAGATCATCGAGAAAACGCTCTACACGATGGTCAACGAAGGCGCGCTGATCCTCGAGGAGAAAATGGCGCAGCGCGCGTCGGACATCGATGTCGTTTGGATCTACGGCTATGGCTGGCCGGTCTATCGCGGCGGGCCGATGTTCTGGGCCGATAGCGAAGGGCTGAAGAAGATCGTCGCGGGCCTTGAGAAGCACGGCTTTGCGGTGAGCGAGTTGCTCAAGAGCAAGGCCGAGAGCGGCGGACGGTTCAATTGATCTTCGATCTACAGCCTCTCGATCCGTCATCCCCGCGCAGGCGGGGACCCAGCTTCTTCGCAGACGGCGGGAGCAGAAGCGGGGTCCCCGCCTTCGCGGGGATGACGCGGGAGGGCATGGCGTGACCGAACGCTCCGCCCTCAAAACCGCCGCCGCGATCCGCGCGGGCGAAACCACCGCGCTCGCCGAGTGCGACGCGGCGATCGCGCGGATCGAGGCGGGTGACGCTGCGATCAACGCCGTCGTCATCCGCGATTTCGACCGTGCGCGGGACGCTGCGCGTGCGATCGACGCGGGACCGAAGGATGCCCGCGCGCTGCTCGGCGTGCCGATGACGGTCAAAGAGAGCTTCGACATCGCCGGTTTGGCGACGAGTTGGGGCTTTGCCGAGCATGCCGACCATGTCGCGAGCGAGGATGCCGTCGCGGTGCAGCGGCTGAAGGCGGCGGGTGCGGTTATCCTGGGCAAGACCAACATCCCGGTCGGCCTTGCCGATCTGCAGACCAACAACCCCAATTACGGCCGCACGCGCAACCCGCATAATCTCGACCGGGTGAGCGGCGGGTCGTCGGGCGGATCGGCGGCGGCGCTCGCGGCGGGGTTCGTGCCGCTCGAATTCGGATCGGACATTGGCGGATCGATCCGCGTTCCCGCCGCCTTTTGCGGGGTGTGGGGGCACAAGCCGACCTTCGGGATGCTCGACACCGACGGCCATTACTTCCCGCGCACGCAGGGGGCCGCGGCTAATCTCAGCGTGATCGGCCCGCTCGCGCGCGATCCCGACGATCTCGCACTTGCGCTCGATCTGGTCAGTGATCTTCCGTTGCCGAAACCGGCACCGCGTGGCGTTGGCGCGTGGCGCATCCTGATTCTCGCGCGTCATCCGCTTGCTGCCGCTTCGGTTGCGGTGTCAGGTGCAGTCGAAGCGATCGGAGCGGCGTTTGCAAAGACTGGTGCCAGGGTGGACTATCACAGTGACTTACTGCCCGATCTGAAGAGTCAGCATGAGGATTACATGCGCATCCTCGCGGTCGCGATGGCGCGCGGGGCACCCTCCCCCAGCGGACCGCCCTCGACCCCGATGATCGTCCTGCTCGACCGGCAAGCCGCGTGCCGGCGCGCCTGGCGTCGGCTGTTCCGAGAGTATGACGCGGTGATCGCCCCCGCCTGGGGCACCACGGCCTTCCCGCATGACGATACACCGATGGCAGAGCGGATGCTGACTATCGACGACGTCGCGACGCCCTTCGCCGCGCAGCTCGCCTATCCCGGCCTCGCGACCTTCCCGCTGCTGCCCGCCACCAGCGTTCCCGTCGGAACCGATCCCGACGGCATGCCAATCGGCGTTCAGGTAATCGCCGACCGTTATGCCGACCATACCGCCATTGCCGTCGCCCGCGCGGCGCACGACCTCGTCTGGAGCTGATAGATGACCGATCTCGACATTTTCCGCAGCGAAACCCGTGCCTGGCTGGAGGCGAACTGCCCGCCCGAAATGCGCGAGCCGGTCCGCTCCGAAAAGGATGCGTGCTGGGGCGGCCGCAACCCCGATTTTCAGCCGGGGCAGAAGGAATGGATGGACGCGATGGCGTCGCGCGGCTGGACCGTGCCCGATTGGCCGGTCGCCTATGGCGGCGGGGGGCTTTCGGCTGCGGAAACCAAGATTTTGCGCGAAGAGATGGCGGCAATGAAATGCCGCAACCCGCTCAATTCCTTCGGGATATCGATGCTTGGGCCAGCCTTGTTGAAATACGGCACCGAGGAACAGAAGCTCGATTATCTGACCAAGATCGCGCGTGGCGAAATCCGCTGGTGCCAGGGCTATTCCGAGCCCAATGCCGGGTCCGATCTCGCCAGCCTCGCCACCAGCGCCGAGGATGCCGGCGACCATTATGTGATCAACGGGCAGAAGGTGTGGACCAGCTACGCCGACAAGGCCGACTGGATTTTCTGCCTCGTCCGTACCGACAAGACCAGCAAGCAAGGCGGGATCAGCTTTGTGCTGTTCGACATGACTTCGCCCGGCGTTTCGACCAAGCCGATCCTGCTGATCTCGGGCTATTCGCCCTTCTGCGAAACCTTTATGGACAATGTGAAGGTGCCCAAATCTCAGCGCGTTCATGATGAGAATAAGGGTTGGGACGTCGCGAAGTATCTGTTGGGCCACGAACGCGAGATGATCTCCGGCATGGGGCTGGCGAGTTCTGGCGGCAACCCGTTGATCGAAGGCGCAATTGCTACGATCGGCCTCGATCACGAGGGTCGCCTTGCCGACCCGCTCCTGCGTGGGGCTATTGCGACGTTCGAAGTGCGCGCAAAGGCGTTCGGGTCGATGTCCGAACGCTTTATCGACGAGTTAAAAGCAGGCCGCGCACATCCCGCGCAGCCCTCGATGATGAAATATTACGGCACCGAGCTCAACAAATCGCGCCACGAACTGATGATGGCCGCCGGAGGTTCGGACCTGCTCGAATGGGAGAGCGAGGCCTCACGCGGCGGTGCCGAGGCGCGCGCTTGGTTGCGTACGAAAGCCAATTCGATCGAAGGCGGGACGAGCGAAGTCCAGCTCAACATCATCGCCAAGCGGATTTTGGAATTGCCCTCAGTCTGAGCAGACCGTGCTCCGGCGCAGGCCGGAGCCTTGGCAACCGAAGCTCCACGAAACCCAGCGTTCCGGCCTTCGCCGGAACACGGAGACCCCACAAAATGCCCCTCTTCCTCGACGACGACCAAATTGCCCTGCAAGATACGATCCGCGATTTCGTGGGCGAACATGCCCCCGTCAGCCACATGCGGGCGCTGCGCGACGCGAAGGACGCGACCGGCTTCAGCCGCGACCTGTGGAAAAGCTTCGCCGAAATGGGCTTTACCGGCATCCTGATCGGCGAGGATGAGGGTGGCCTCGGGCTCGGCCATGTCGAGGCGGGCGTGGTGCTCGAGGAGATCGGCCGCAACCTCTCGCCCTCGCCTTTCTTGACCACCGCAGTGGCGGCGGTCGCGGCGCTGAAAGGCACCGCGCACGCAGCACATTGGTTCCCGGGCATCGTGGCGGGCGACACTGTCGCCGCGCTGGCGATCGACGAGGGCGCGAAGCACCGCGATAGCGTTGGCCTCAAGGCCGAGCGATCGGGCAATGGCTTCAAACTGACCGGCAAGAAGCAGTTCGTTACGCACGGCCATGTGGCCGATCTGCTGATCGTCGCGGCGCGCACCGCCGGGAGCGCCGACGATGCCAACGGCATCACGCTGTTCGCGATCCCGAAGGATGCCGCGAAGCTGACCGCGACGCCTGAACGTCTCGCCGATTCGAGCATCGCCGCCCGACTTGAGTTCGACGGCGTGGAAGTCGATGCCGATGCGGTGATCGGCGACGTCGACGGTGGTCGGTCGCCGCTCGACCGGCTGCTGCGCGCTGGCCGCACCGGTGCTTCGGCCGAATTGCTCGGCGTCGGCGGGGGCGCGATGGACATGACGGTCGGCTATCTGAAAGAGCGCAAGCAGTTCGGCACGACGATCGGCAGCTTCCAGGCGCTCCAACACCGCGCCGCGCATCTCTATAGCGAGATGGAAGTCGCGCGCGCTGCCGTGATCAAGGCACAGCAACTGCTCGACGCACAAAGCGATGCCGCTGACACCGCCGTCTCGGTTGCCAAGGCGATGACCGCGATGGCCACGACGCTATCGGTGCAGGAAGGCGTGCAGATGCACGGCGGCATCGGCATGACCGATGAATATGATATCGGCTTCTACATGAAGCGCGCGCGCGTGCTCGCCGAGATGTTCGGCGATGCGAATTTCCACGCCGACCGGATCGCGCGCGCGGCGGGCTATTAATGGACGCGACGCCCACCCCAGAACAGCTCGCGCAAACGCTGGTCGATCTGCTCAATGTCGAGGAGATCGACACCGATCTTTATCGTGGCAAGCTGGGCAATGATGGCTTCGGGCGGGTGTTCGGGGGGCAAGTGATTGGTCAGGCGCTGCAGGCCGCACAGCGTTCGACCGAGGAGCCCAAGATCGCGCATTCGCTCCACGCTTACTTCATGCGGCCGGGTGCCGAAGACCATCCGATCATCTACCGCGTGGTGCGCGATTTCGATGGCAAGAGCTTTGCCACCCGCCGCGTCATTGCGACACAGCACGGCCAGCCGATCCTGAGCATGACCTGCTCGCTGCAACGCCCCGAAGGTGGCCTCGCGCATCAGGACACGATGCCCGAGGTGACCCCGCCCGAGGACCTCAAGAGCGACCGTGACTTGCGGCTCGCGATGATCGACCGCATTCCGGAACGCTTTCGCGCGAATTTCCTGCGGCCACGGATGGTCGATATCCGTCCGGTCTCGCCACGCTCTTGGCTCGATCCGGTCAAACAAGCGCCTGCGCAGAACAGCTGGTTCCGCGTCGTCGCGCCGATCGGGGATGATCCCGCGATGCACCGCGCGATCCTCGCCTACGCCTCCGACATGTCGTTGCTCGGCACCGCGACGCTGGCGCACGGGGTCAATTGGATGACGCATAAGTTGCAGACTGCCAGTCTCGATCACACCGTCTGGCTGCATGAGGATTTTCGCGCCGACGATTGGCTGCTTTATGTGTGCGACAGCCCTTGGGCCGGCCACGCGCGCGGCTTTAATCGCGGCAAGATTTATGCGCGCGACGGGCGGCTCGTGGCATCGTGTGCGCAAGAAGGGCTGATACGTTTGCGGGAGTGACGCCATGACGCTGACGACAGACATCGCCGATTTTACGCGGCGCGATTTCACCTTTGACGGCAAGACCAAGCCAGTGCTGCTGCTGGGCGATGCCGGGCCTGCAGTAATCGTGATCCACGAAATCTATGGCTTCACGCCCGCACTCGCACGCTTCTGCCGCTGGATCGCAGCGACGGGAATGCGCGTCTATGCGCCGATCTTGCTTGGCACGCCGGATGCGGCCAACCCCGAGCGTATCACGCGCGGGCGCTTGCTCGGGCTGTGCGTCAGCCGCGAATTCACATTGTTCCGCACCGGTAAGTCGAGCCCGATCGTTGATTGGCTGAAACCCCTCGCGCACCAGGCGCATCAGGAATGCGGAGGTCCCGGCGTGGGTGTGATCGGCATGTGCCTGACGGGGGGCTTCGCGCTGTCGATGGCGGTCGATCCGGTGGTGCTGGCGCCCGTGCTGTCGCAGCCGGGGATGCCCGCGCTCAGCCCTGCCGCGCTCGACATTTCCGCCGCCGATCTGGCGATCGTCAAGCACCGCACGATCGACGAGGGGCTGAGGCTGCGTGGATATCGCTTCGATGGTGATCCACTGTCGAGGCCCGCGAAATTCGCGACTTTGCGGCGGGAGTTCGGTGATGCCTTCACTGGCGTGGAATTGCCCGACGCTTGCGGCAATCCCGACAGCCCGCTCGCCCGCGCCGGACGCCCGCCCCACAGCGTGTTCACCGGCGACCTGATCGACGCCGCAGGCGAGCCGACCCGCCAGGCCGCCGACGAAGTGATCGACTTCTTCAAGGCCGCACTCGGCGCTTAACCCTGTGTCGCGGTTCCTGCGACGACGTAGAGCGTCACCAGCATTCCGGTGAGCAACGCGCCCGCGCGGTGGCCACCGGTGCGGCGCCACGTGAAGATCGCTACGATCGCAATGACCGGCAGTACCGCGATGAATTGCAGCGCGATCACGGTGGTCAAGGGATCGAACCCGGTGACGAGCGTACCGGTCGCGAAGAAGGCGGCGTAGATCAGCGCCATCATCCCGATGATTCCGCCCGCCATCGTCAGCACCGCATTGCGATAGCTCCGCCCGGTCGAATCGCCGGTGACGGTCAGGGCGATCAAGCCACGCTGCAGCCCGAGGAATGCCAGCGTGATCGGCACGACATAGATTAGCGCTATGCCCCATTGCCGCGCGTCGGGCCATTTCACCGCGACGATCCAGAAACGCAGATCGGTGCCGAACAACCGATCGACCGCGAACAGCGCAAGATAGGCGATCGTTGTGGTCGCGAGCGCGATGCCGATCGCGCGCGCCCAAGGCGACGCCACCGAGGTCGCGGCGCCGGGGCCGAAACGCCGAAGCGCCAGCCCCGCCGCAGCACTCACCAGCGCCCAGACCGCGACTTGCGTCGTCACCGTCTGCGGCAGGATGATAGTGGCAGGCACGAGCAGATAGACCGCGATAAAGCAGGGATAGAAAAGCAGCGTTGGCACCAGCATCGACAACCAGAAACCGCGCCGCCAGCGGCCGTCGCGCGTCGCCGACGCGGCAATCGGGGCCGCGCGGAGTCGCTCGAACGGGGCCAAACGCACAAGCACGTCGAAACTGCCGAGCACGAGCAACACGAAGCCGATCAGCGACACCCCGGTCGCGATTTCCTTCCAATACCAGATCTGGTCGCTCGGCGGGCGCGGTGTTCCGCCCTTCAGCGTCTGCGCGAACCAGTCGGTCGCGTGCCCAATCGCCTCGGTCGAGATATGATCGCCCGGATGGGTCGTCACCGGCTGATGCAACATTCGTGCGGTGCCCGCCGCGGTCGAGACATAAAGCTTGCCGGGGACAATGGTCTCGTTCGTCCCGAACACCGTGTTCAGCTTGGCACTGCCGTTCACGTCGATCGCGCGATCGACACCCCACATGATCTTCGAGAATTCGTCGTAGCGGCTGTACACCAGCGCAAGATTGCGCGGCCACGCAGGGCTGCCCTCCTTGGCATAGGGCGCGCCGGTCGATGAGCCTTCGAGCACGATCGAGCGGTAAGCATCGGGCATCGCTGCGGCAGCAGCAAGCACCGTCCAGCCGCCCATGCTATGCCCTTCCAGCCCGATCTGATCCGTATCGACCATCGGCAGCGAGCGCAGATATTTCAGCCCGTCTGGCCCGCCAAAGCCGTTCGAAAATGCCTTGCCGCCGCTATAGCCATGGCCGGTCTGGTCGATCGCCAGCACGACATAGCCGCGCCGCGCGAACTCGATCGAGAAGCCATCCTGCGTCTCGCGCGAATTGATGTAGCCGTGTACCGCGAGAATCCCCGGCACGCGGTTCCCGTCGCTCGCGGCGGCGGGGACGTAGAGCAATGCGCTCATCACCGTGCCGTCCGTGCCCGTGAAGCGAATGTCGCGGACCGACACGCCGCCCGCCGTTCGCACCAGCATCGCGCACGCAGCACCGCCAAGCAAAAGGAGCAACCCGAGCAGCGCAAGCCAGCCGCGGTGGCGCGGCGCGCTCATACTGCCGTCTTGCCATATTCCTGGCGCGTGACCGGATGGCTCGACGATAGCCCGCCATCGACCGCAATTGCCTGACCGTTGACGTAGCTCGCATCGTCGGAAGCAAGGAAGGCGGCGACCTTGGCGAGTTCTTCAGGTTGCGCGCCGCGCTTCAGCGGATTGAGGCGGCCGACCTTCTCCATCTTGCCCGCCTCGCGCGCATAATCGAAGGTCGGCTTGGTCATGCCGGTTTCGGTCAGGCCGGGGCAGATCGCATTGACCCGCACGTTGGAACCCGAAAGCTGCTGCGCCGAGACCATCGCGAGATTGATCACCCCAGCCTTGGAGGCGGAATAGGCCGGCGACCCTGCCCCTGAGCGGATGCCAGCAACGCTAGCGGTCAGCACGATTGCACCCCCGCCGCGCTCGGCGATTTTCGGCGCAGCGTGCTTGATCGCGAGATACGGGCCGATCAGATTGACGCGCAGCACTTCGGTGATCAGCGCCACGTCGGTATCGAAGATGTTGGCCATTCCGCCGGAAATCCCGGCATTGGCGAACATGACGTCGAGCCCGCCATAATATTCGCATGCGACGTTGACCGCGCGGATGACGTCGTCCTCAAGCCCGGCATCGATCTGGATCGCATGGGCGGTGCCGCCTGCCCGGTCGATCATGGCGGCGGTTTCGTGCACCGTGTCGGCGCGGTCCGCGACGATCACGCTGCCGCCTTCGGATGCGAACAGCAAAGCCGCCGCGCGCCCGATCCCCGAGCCTGCGCCGGTGACGATGATCGACTTGCCGCTGAACCGTGCCATCGCTTGCTCCCCTTTAAATCGTCACGCCACCGTCGAGCACAATCGTCTGCCCGGTCATGAAGCTGCTCGCGCTGCTCGCGAGAAACACGACGGCGCCGGCGATTTCCTCGGGCTCGCCGATCCGGCGCAGCGGCACGCGCTGGTTCGCCTCGGCGATCCGCGCCGGGTCTTCCCACAGCGCCCGCGCAAAGTCGGTCTTGATCAGGCCAGGCGCGATGCAGTTGACGCGGACATTGTCGGGGCCGAATTCATGCGCGAGGTTACGCGCGAGCTGCATATCCGCTGCCTTCGAAATCGCATAAGCGCCGATGATCGGGGTGCCGCGGATGCCGCCGATCGACGAAATGATGACGATGCTACCCGCGCGCCGCTCGCGCATTTCGGGCGCGACCATCGCGATCAGCCAATGGTTGGAGACGATATTGTTGTCGAGCACCTTACGGAACTGCTCGTCCGAAATCCCCGCTTGCGGCCCGTAATAAGGGTTGGACGCGGCGTTGCAGACGAGCACGTCGATCCGCCCGAACGCGGCCCGGGTTTCATCGACCAGATTCTGAAGTCCGGCCTTGTCGGAAATATTGGCGGCGACTGCGATGGCCGTCCCGTCGCCGAATTTCGCATTGATCTCGGCGGCCACCACATCGCACGCATCCTGCTTGCGGCTGGAAATCACGACCTTGGCACCATGTTCGGCCAGCTCGAACGCGCTCGCCTTGCCGATCCCGCGCGAGGAACCGGTGATGATCGCGATTTTGCCTGCCAGATCGAATTGCGACATCGCTTACGCCCCCGCCTTCTTCGCAAAATCCCATGCCGCCGTGGCCAACGGCCCGACGCGCTCGGCAGTCTTGGCGGCCTGCGCGCTCGACGCGGTACCGTCGACGATGCGTTTCTTGATACCTTGAACGATACCCGCGAGGCGGAACAGACTGTACGAGAAATACCAGTTGAGGTTGGGCAAGCCATCGCGCCCGGTCGCCGCACAATAACGCGCGACCACTTCTTCAACGGTCGGGATGCCGGATTCCGGGCCAGCGAGGCCCATCACGCCTGAACGGCCTTCGGGTTCGGTCACCCAGTTCATCAGGAAATAGGCGATGTCGGCGAGCGGATCGCCGAGCGTCGACAATTCCCAGTCGAGCACCGCGATCACCTTCGGCGCATCGGCGGCGAAAATCATATTGTCGATGCGGTAATCGCCATGGACGATCGAGGTACGCGTCTGTTCGGGCAGCGTCGCGGGGAGCCATTCGATCAGCGCCTCCATCGCGGGCATAGGCTCGGTCTCGGAGGCGCGATATTGCTTGGTCCAGCGCGCGACTTGGCGCTCGAAATAATTGCCGGGGCGGCCATATTCGCCGAGGCCCGCCGCGACATGATCGGTGTTGTGGAGCGCGGCGAGCGTATCGACCATCGCATCATAATGCGCGCGCCGTCCGGACGGGGTCATGCCCGGCAGCGCGCCATCCCAAAGGCTGCGCCCCTGAACCATTTCCATCACGTAGAACATCGATCCGATCACGCCCGGATCCTCGCACAGGCCGAACGGTGCCGGAACGGGGAAGCCGGTCGGGTGCAGGCCCGCGATCAAGCGATATTCACGGTCCACTGCATGCGCCGAGGGGAGCAGCTTGCCGAACGGCTGGCGCCGCAGGACGTAGCTTTTGCCGCCCGCATCGACGCGATACGTCGGGTTCGACTGCCCACCCTTGAACTTCGACAGCGCGACGGGCCCGTCAATGTCGGGCATGTGCCCCTTCATCCAAGCGGCCACGGCACCCGCGTCGATCGTGTCGTCGGCGGGGACCGGGATCGTGCCGACCATCGAAATGTCCGCGCTGTCGGCCATCATGCGAACTCGATGACCGAGCGCACCGTGTCACCAGTGCGCAGCTTGGCAAAGGCCTCGTTGACGTCCTCGAGCTTGATCCGCTCCGCCACCATCGTGTCGAGATCAAGCTTGCCATCGAGATACAGCCGCACCAGCCGCGGCATGTCGATCGGGAAGCGGGTCGAGCCGAGTAGCGAGCCTTGCAGCTTTTTGCCGGTCAGGAAGGTGGGCCCCGCGATCTTCACCTCGCCACCCGGCGCGATCATGCCGAGGATCGTCGCGGTGCCGCCACGCCGCAGGATCGTCCAGGCGAGCTCGGCGGTTTCGGGCCGCCCGACCGCCTCGATCGCATAATGCACACCGCCCCCTGTCAGCCCCGCGACCTTCTTGGCGAGGTCCGGGTCGTTCGAATCGAGCAGATGCGTCGCGCCAAGTTTCTCGGCCAGCGCGCGCTTGTCGGCGACGGGGTCGATCGCGATGATCTGGCCGGCGCCGGCGATCTTGGCGGCGTTGATCGCGGCAAGGCCGATCCCGCCGCATCCGATCACCGCGACGGTCTCGCCGGGGCGAAGCTGGCTGTCGTTGAAAATCGCGCCCGCACCGGTAATCACCGCGCAACCGAGCAAGGCGGCGCGGTCGAGCGGCATGGCCTTGTCGATCGCGACGCAGGCGTTTTCATGGACCAGCATCATCTCGGCGAAGGCGGAGAGATTGAGGAAGGGCGCGAGCGGCGTGCCGTCCTTCAGGCTAATCCGCGGCGGCGCGCCCTTCGCGCGACGGGTGGACGGGTCGATGCAGAGCGAGGGTCGTCCGGTGACGCACATCTCGCAACTGCCGCAGAACACGGTGAAAAAGGTGATGACATGATCGCCGACCTTCAAATGCGCGACGTCCGACCCGACCGCCTCGACGATCCCCGCCGCCTCATGCCCCGGCACCGTCGGCATCGGATGCGGAAAGGCACCTTCGATAAAGTGCAAGTCGGACCGACAGACTCCGCACGCAACTGTGCGGATCAGTACTTCGCGCGGGCCGGGATCAGAGACCTTGATATCTTCGATCACCAGCTCGGTTTTGGGTGTGTAGAGAACGGCGGCTTTCACCGGGTCGCCGCCAGATCGCCGCTCGACATCCGGTCGGCCTTATATTCGGCGTACTTGCCGAATTCGTTGCGGGCGATTGCGCGGTTGTGGACTTCATCGGGGCCGTCGGCGAAGCGCAGAGTGCGCATCGCCGCCCAATCGTGCGCGAGGCGGAAATCGCCCGACACGCCGCCGCCGCCATGCGCCTGAATCGCATCATCAAGGATCGACAGCGCCATATTGGGTGCCTGCACCTTGATCATCGCGATCTCTTGCTGCGCCGACTTGTTGCCTGCGCGATCCATCATATCGGCGGCCTTAAGGCATAGCAGCCGCGTCATCTCGATGTCGATCCGCGCGCGCGCAATGCGCTCCTCCCACACCGAGAAATCGGCGATGCGCTTGCCAAAGGCGACGCGGGTCAGCAGCCGCTTGGCCATCGCCTCAATCGCAGTTTCGGCGACGCCGATCGTGCGCATGCAATGGTGGATGCGGCCCGGCCCAAGGCGACCTTGCGCGATTTCGAAGCCACGCCCCTCGCCCAGCAGCAAATTCTCGACCGGCACGCGGACATTTTCGAGCACCACTTCGCCGTGACCGTGCGGTGCGTGATCATAGCCATAGACCGAGAGCATGCGCTTGATCGTGACGCCCGGCGTGTCCATCGGCACGAGGATCTGGCTCTGCTGGCTGTGGCGCGAGGCATCCGGGTTGGTCTTGCCCATCAGGATGCCGATCTTGCAGCGCGGATCGCCGACGCCCGAGGACCACCATTTGGTGCCGTTGATGACATAATGGTCGCCATCACGAACGATGCTGGTCGCGATATTGGTTGCGTCGGACGAGGCGACCGCCGGCTCGGTCATCAGGAAGACCGAGCGGATTTCGCCGTGCATCAACGGGCGCAGCCACTTCTCCTTCTGCGCGAGCGTGCCGTAACGGTGGAGCACTTCCATATTGCCGGTGTCGGGCGCCGAACAATTGAAGCATTCGCTCGCCCAGCCGACCTTGCCCATCTCCTCGGCGCAGAGCGCATATTCGAGATTGGTCAGCTGCGTGCCTTCGAATTCGAAGCTGTCGTCGACATGCGTCTGGCCCGAATGCGGCGGCATGAAGAAATTCCACAGGCCAGCGGCCTTGGCCTTGTCCTTCATCTCCTCGATCACCGGGATCACTTTCCAGCGATCGCCATGGTGATGCTGTTCGTCGAACTCGGCCTGTCGCGGGCGGATATTCTGGTCGATGAACGTCCGTACGCGGTCCCGGAAATAGCTTTCGCGTTCGCTGAGTGTGAAGTCCATCGCCGCTCTCCAAATCTGCTGTCGCACGGGTCGTTAGACCGTACCGCGTTTTCGGTAAAGCGACTTCGGGCATCAAAATGCACGCAATACGCGTGCGCCCGAAAAGGACTGTTTCTTCTAAAAGATGATGTTACAGTTTCGCCATGGAGGCCACCGAAACCGTTACGCTGGAGGAAGACACCAGCACGAAACGTTTCCGCGCCAAGCGCGATGCGATCCTGGCGGCCGCTGCCGAGGCGATCAACGAACAGAGCGCGAAGGGCATGACCTTCGCCGATGTCGCGCGCCGCGTCGGGCTCAATACGACTAGCGTCACCTATTATTTCAAGCGCAAGGAAGATTTGGCGGCGGCGTGCTTCGAATACACGCTCGAAAAGCTGCTCGCGATGCTCGACGAATCGCTCGCTGAGCCGACGCCGCGTGCGCGGGTTGCGAAATATCTGTCGCTCAACATGGCACGGCTCGCGCGGATTCAGCGTGGCGAGGAGACGCCGTTCGCGATCCTGTCCGATTTGCGCGCGATGGAAGAGCCGGTGCTTGGTCGGCTCATGACGGGCTGGCGCGAGGTCTTCCGCAAAACGCGCAGCCTGTGGGGGCCCGCCGCCAACCGCGCGCAGACCGATCTGCACGGCGGTCGCGCGCATGTCCTGCTCGAAAACACCTTCTGGCTGCCGGTCTGGCTCCACCGCTACGAGCCCGACCAATATGACCGGGTCGAGGAGCGGCTGATGGACGTGTTCGCGCACGGCATAGCCGGACCCGACGCGCGTTGGAACCCGGTGCTTATTGACCTCGCGCATGACGAGCCCGAGCCGGGGCGCGAGGCGTTCCTGCTGGCGGCGACGCGGCTGATCAACGAACTCGGCTATCGCGGTGCATCGGTGCAGAAGATCGCGTCCGAATTGAACGTGACCAAGGGCAGCTTCTACCACCATCTCGATGCCAAGGACGATCTGGTGTTGGCGTGTTACAAGCGCAGCCTCGATACCGTCGCCGATGCCCAGCGGCTCGCAGATGCGCGCGGCGGATCGCATTGGGAGCGGCTGTCGGGGACGATCGCGACGTTGCTTGACGTGCAATTCTCCGAGCGTGGGCCGCTGCTGCGCACCACGGCGCTGTCCGGCCTGCCGAGCGAGGCGCGGCTAAAGATGGTCGATCGCTCGAACCGGATCGCGCGGCGCTTTGCAGGGACGATGAGCGATGGCATCGCCGAAGGATCGATCCGCCCGGTCGATCCATTGGTTGCCTCGCAAGCATTGATGGCGATGCAGAACGCCGCGTTCGACATGCGCAAATGGGCAAGCACGATGACGCGCGAGCGCGCGATCGGCTATTATGCCTCGACGCTGGCGTTTGGGCTGTTCGACGATCGGGTTTTGTCTGTGTAGCTCCACCCCGGCGAAGGCCGGGGCCCAGTTGCATAGGTAGTGGTAACGATGCGCTGCACTCGGTAACGGCTGTTCCACAACTGGGCCCCGGCCTTCGCCGGGGTGGAAGCATTTCTATTGGAGTATCTATGGCCGAGATGGCGCGTTTCGATTGGGCTGACCCCTTCTTCCTCGACGATCAATTGGAAGACGATGAGCGGATGATCCGCGATTCGGCGAGGGCCTATGCGCAAGACAAATTGGCGCCGCGGATCGTCGATGCGTTCCAGAATGAAGTGACCGACCCGGAGATTTTCCGCGAGATGGGTGCGCTCGGGCTGCTCGGCCCGACGGTGCCCGAGCAATATGGCGGCGTCGGCGCATCCTATGTCGCGTACGGGCTGGTGGCACGGGAGGTGGAGCGAATCGACTCGGGTTACCGATCGATGATGTCGGTGCAGTCGAGCTTGGTGATGTATCCGATCCTCGCTTACGGCTCCGAAGCGCAGAAGATGAAGTATCTGCCCAAGCTCGCGAGCGGCGAATGGATCGGCTGCTTCGGCCTGACCGAGCCCGATGCCGGATCCGACCCGGGCAGCATGACGACGCGCGCGAAGAAGGTCGATGGCGGCTATGTGCTATCGGGCGCGAAGACGTGGATCAGCAATTCGCCGATCGCCGATGTGTTCATCATCTGGGCCAAGTCGGATGCGCATGGCGACGGCATTCGCGGCTTCATCGTCGAGCGCGGCGCAAAGGGCCTCGAAACGCCCAAGATCGAGGGCAAGCTGTCGCTACGCGCTTCGATCACCGGCATGATCCTGATGGACGAGATCGAGCTGTCCGAAGACGCTCTGCTGCCCGATGTGCAGGGGTTGAAGGGGCCGTTCGGCTGCCTCAACCGCGCGCGCTACGGGATCAGCTGGGGGGCGCTCGGGGCGGCCGAGTTCTGCTTCCATGCCGCGCGGCAATATGGGCTGGATCGGCAGCAATTCGGCACGCCGCTCGCGGGGCGGCAGCTCTACCAGAAGAAACTTGCCGATATGGAGACCGAAATTGCGCTGGGGCTGCAAGCCAGCTTGCGCGTCGGGCGGTTGATGGACCAGGGGCGGTTCGCGCCGGAGATGATCTCGATCGTCAAGCGCAACAATGTCGGCAAGGCGCTCGATATCGCGCGGCAATCGCGCGACATGCATGGCGGCAATGGCATCAGCGGGGAATATCAGGTGATGCGGCATTTGATGAACCTCGAGACGGTCAACACCTATGAGGGTGCGCATGACGTGCATGCGCTGATTCTCGGGCGCGCGATCACCGGGATCGCGGCGTTCTGATGAGTGCCGCCGCCCCCAACTGTGTCATCCCCGCGAAAGCGGGGACCCAGCTCCAGCGGCAAGAGATGGGTCCCCGCTTTCGCGGGGATGACAATGGGGTGGATGGATGCAGCAAATGACCACGGCCCCTGCCCCGCTCGCCGGCCTTAGGATCCTCGAACTCGCCGGAATCGGACCCGGCCCGTTTTGCGGGATGATGCTCGCCGATCATGGGGCCGAGGTGATCCGCGTTGTGCGGCCGGGCAGCGGCGGCGGGGTAACCGACGATGCGCGCGATCCGCTGCTGCGATCACGGCGGACGATCGCGCTTGATCTCAAGAAGCCCGAGGCGGTTGCTGCGGTGCGGCGGATTGCGGCGACCTGCGACGGGCTGATCGAGGGGTTTCGGCCGGGCGTGATGGAGCGGCTCGGGCTCGGGCCGGATGTGCTGATCGGCGACAATCCCAAGCTCGTCTTCGGGCGCATGACCGGGTGGGGGCAGACCGGGCCGCTCGCCGCCGAGCCGGGGCATGACATCGACTATATCGCCATTTCGGGCACGCTCCACGCGCTCGGCGAAGCCGGCGGCAAGCCGGCCGCGCCGATCAATCTGGTCGGCGATTTCGGCGGGGGCGGCATGATGCTCGCCTTCGGCATGCTCGCCGCGATCCTGCAGGCGCAGGCGACGGGCACCGGGCAGGTGGTCGATTGCGCGATGACCGACGGGTCGGCGGTGCTGACGACGATGATCTGGGGCATGCGCGGGCAAGGCCGGTGGCGCGATGCGCGCGGGACCAATCTTCTCGACGGTGGCGCGCATTTCTATGACAGCTATGAGACCGCCGACGGGAAATGGCTGGCGGTGGGGGCGATCGAGCCGCAATTCTACGCAGCGCTGCGCCGCGTGATGGGGCTCGACGGGGCCGAATGGGACGCGCAATTCGCGCCTGCGGTGTGGCCGCGACTCAAGCAGGAACTCAGCTATCGCTTCAAGCAGCGCACCCGCGACGAATGGATCGCCGCCTTCGAAGGGCATGAGGCGTGCGTGGCACCGGTGCTTGGCTTTGACGAAGCGATTGAGCATCCGCACAATCTCGCGCGCGGGACCTTCGTGACGGCGGGCGGGATTACGCAGCCGGCCCCTGCCCCGCGCTACTCGGTTAGCGGCACGGTGGCCCCGCAGATGGGCGTGCGCGACGAGGGTGCTGCGATCCTCGCCGAAGCAGGGCTGAGTGAAGCCGAGATCGCGGCATTGCTCTAGCCGTTCTCCTGCGAAGGCAGGAGCCTTGGGTTACGAAGTCCATCGCCCTCCACCCAGGGCTCCCGCCTTCGCGGGGGAACGGGTCGGGATGTGCGACAGGTTTGCGCGACCATACCGAACATGCGATAACGTTGCCAAAGTCCAGATCAGGAGACCCCTTATGGCCACCGCCGCAATTGCCCCGTCGCAAATGACCGAAGCCGAATGGGAGGCGCGCCAGCAGCTTGCCGCCTGCTACCGCGTGTTCGCGATGCTTGGCTGGTCGGAGATGATCTACAACCATATCACGCTGAAAATCCCGGACGAAGATGGCGCGTTCCTGATCAACCCGTTCGGGCTGCATTTCAGCGAAGTGACCGCGTCGAGCCTCGTCAAGATCGATATCGACGGCAACAAGCTCGACGAATCGCCCTATCCGGTAAACCGCGCGGGGTTCGTGCAGCATGCGCTGTTCCACCGCCATTTGCCCGATGCGCATTGCATCATGCACACGCACACGACGGCGGGGATGGCGGTCGCCTCGCTCGAGGGCGGGCTTCGCGCGACCAATTTCTACGCCTGCAATTTCGCGGGCCAAATCGCATACCATGATTTCGAAGGCGTCACGGTGCGCGACGAAGAGGGTACGCGGTTGCTCGAGCATCTCGGCAACAAGCGCGTGATGCTGTTGCGCAATCACGGCATCCTCGTGATGGGCAAGACGCTGCCCGAGGCGTTCCTGAAACATTGGTCGCTCCAGCGCGCGTGCGAGATTCAGGTGGCGACGATGTCTATGGGCGTGCCGCTGGAAGTGTCAGACGAGGTCGTCGCGGTGCATCAGCGCGACATGCATCTGGTGCAGATCCCGGGCGGACCGGGTGCTGCCGATTTCGCCGCGATGGTGCGGCTGGTCGACAAGATCGACACGGGCTGGCGGGCGTAAGCGGCGCGGAAGGTCATTGCAAGTTCACTGGAAGTTCACGCGCAACGCATGTTTTTTTGCGTCGGTGAGCGACTCGTAAAGTCACAGTGAGTCACACCAACGGCGGGTTGGTGGGGGCCGTAAGCGTTTGGAAACTCGCGCGCGACCGCTGACGCGCTGGGGGCGTGCGCGGGAGATGGGTTCCGACGGTTTGAAAGAGCCGGTCGCGAGAATGGCAGAATGTAAGGGTGTAGGACAGGGTGGGCTGCCGCGTGGATCCTATGCTCCGATCCGGCGCAATACCGACCGATTGCGCGGAAGCCACTCATCCTGCTTGTCGTCGAGCGGGTTTACCTCTTTCAGCATCGTCATCGCATCGCCATCGCGCGTCGTGGTTTCGCGAACCTCGGCGATTTGGTCGCCATCCTTGCGCGTTTCGGTGGTGACGATCGTCCAGTGCGACGCGTCCGCGCCCTGCTCGACCTTGACGATCTTCTCCACGCCAACATCTGTTGCGCGGGCACGGCGGAAGCTTGCGTAGCTGATTGTGGACGCGGCGGGATCGACCGAATTAACCGTGGTGATCGTGACGATGCCGGTCTTCGGCCCGTCGTCATATTGCGCGGTGCGGACCGTCGTCACCTGATCGGGCTGCGTCGCGATCGTGACCGACATCGGAAGGCCCTGCCAAGTGTTGGACTGATAATCGCGATATTGCAGCTCGCCCTGCCAGCGCCCGGCGGTTTGCGCCAGGAGGCTCGCGGCCCGCGCACCCTTGTCCGTACTTGCCGAAAGAGCGGGTGCAGCAAGGAGGACAAGAAGGATCGTCAGATGGCGCAAAACCGGTCTCCGGCGCGAAATGGGGCGGGTCGTTCCCGATATAGCATCTTACGCTTGGGACGCCGACATCTGCAATCGTGCTGCGTTTTCATTCACAGCGTGGACAAACCGCCAGCGTCTACTTCTCCCCTCCCGCTTGCGGGAGGGGCTGGGGGAGGGCATTGTGGCAAACATGCCGCCATTTCACAGCCCCTCCCCTAGCCCAGTTCGGGGTGAACGACGCCCCGCGTCGTTCAGGTCATCCGGGGGGCATGACCGACCCCGAACTCGCTTGCGGGAGGGGAATACGTGACTCGCTTCACCGTCAACAATCAGCCCGTGCACTATAAGATGGACCCGGCGACGCCGCTGCTGTGGGCGCTGCGCGATGCATCGAATTTGACGGGGACCAAATATGGCTGCGGCACTGGCGAATGCGGGGCGTGCACGGTCGACATTGACGGCGAGGCGGTGCGGTCGTGCCAGCGGACGATCGGCGCGGTGGAGGGGAGCTTTGTCACCACGATCGAGGGCCTGTCGCGCGAACGCTCCCACCCGGCACAAATCGCGCTGGTCGCGGGGAATGTCGTGCAATGCGGCTTCTGCATCCCCGGAATCGTGATGGCGGCAGCGGTGCTGCTCAAGAAAAACCGCAACCCGAGCGAGGACGATATCCGCGCCGGAATCACAAATTTGTGCCGCTGCGGCATCTATCCGCGACTGATCGAAGCGATCCTGCTGGCAGCGAGCGTGCAGCGCGGCGATGAGACGATCGATGCGCCACCGGCACCGGGAATTTCCCCGGCGGATGCCGCGCGCGAAGTCCCGGCGTTGGTGCCGCGCCGTTAATCATACCTTTCTGATTGCTGTCAGCGCAATTCAGACACGGCTCATCGACGCGAGCCCAATACAAGTTCAACGACCGGACATGGCGTCCGGACGAAGAATGAGGACATTTCGATGCGCAAAACATTGCTCGCCGCGATCTTGGCGGCTTCTGCGTTGATCCCGGCGGCTGCGTTTGCACAGGATGACGGCGACGGACGTCAACGCGGGCCCCGGCAGGACCGCCCCATGCGGGAGGATCGCCCGCAGCCCGAAATGCGCGCGCCGGAATCGCAGCCGCAATTCCAGCGGGTTGAGCGGCCGCAGTTCCAGCAGCCGCAAGTTCAGCGGCCACAGTTCCAGCAGCCGCAGCAGGTTCAGCAGCCGCAAGCGCAGCCGCAACCACGCTTCGAGCGGCCGAACGGCGGCGACCGTCCCGCTTTCGGCGGCGGACGTGGCGACTGGCAAGGTCGCGGCGACTTCCGTGGCGGTCGTGGCGATTTGCAGGGTGGCCCCGCGATCGTCCGCGCGCCGATACCGGTGCCGCAAGTGCAGGCCCCGCCGCAGCAACAGCAACAGCAACAGCAGGCGCGGCGCGGTTGGGACGGCCGGTTCGGCGATGGCCGCCGCGACGGACGTCCCGACTTCAACGGCGGACAGCCGCCGCGTGGGGACGTCCGGGTAGACCGGCGCGACGATCGCCAGGATTTCCGCCGCGATGCCCGGCAGGATTACCGGCAGGACGTGCGGCGCGGATATGACGACCGGCGCGGCTATTCCAGCGGGTATAACCGCGGCTGGGACGGCAATTGGAACGGCAACAATCGCAATTGGAACCGCGGTTGGCGCGGCGACAATCGCTACAATTACAACGCCTATCGCAGTCAGAACCGTAACGTCTTCCGCCTGCCTCGCTATTACGCGCCTTACGGCTGGGACTATGGCTATCGGCGCTTTTCGATTGGCTTCACGCTGAGCTCGATCCTGTTCAACCAGGATTATTGGATCGACGATACCGATTATTATCGCCTGCCGCCAGCTTATGGTCCGTATCGCTGGGTGCGCTATTACAATGATGCGCTACTCGTCGATATCCGCACCGGCTATGTCGTCGATACGGTATACGACATCTTCTGGTAAGCGCCGGAAGAGGCTGACGAAACAGGGGTCCGCAGGCGCATGCTTGCGGACCCCTTGTTTTTTGAGAGCGGAGCGGCAAAGTCGCGACCATGGCTCTCTTTGCAAAAAAAACCAACGGTGCATCCCCGGTGCGCCGCTTGTTCGGGGAAACGGTGTCGCTCCGGCTCGCCAACAATTCGGCGGTAAAGCGCGCCAAAGTCGATACCGCGCAAATCTATTATCATCCCGATTTCCTCGATGCCGCGACGTGCAACCGCTTGTGCAAGCTGATCGATGCCAATCGCCGCCGCTCGACCGTATTGGCGGCGGAAACGATCCAGGAGTTCCGCACCAGCGAAAGCTGCGACATGGATCGCTGGTCGCCCGAAGTGCGGCCGACCGACGAGGCGATCGCCGAACTGCTCGGGATCGATCCGGTGCATGGCGAAACAATGCAGGGGCAACGCTATGCCGTCGGCCAGCATTTCCGCGCGCATTTCGACTATTTCAACGAGACGCAGCCCTATTGGCCGAAGATGATCGAGACCGGCGGGCAGCGCACCTGGACCGCGATGATCTATCTCAACACCGTCGAAGAGGGCGGCGCGACCTGGTTCCCGCAAATCGGCATCAAGGTGGCGCCGAAGCGCGGGCTGCTGCTCGCGTGGAACAATATGAACCCCGATGGCAGCCGCAACGACCAGACGCTGCACGAGGGCATGCCGGTGGTGCGGGGCACGAAATATATCGTGACGAAGTGGTTCCGCGAGGGGAATTGGATTCGGGAGTAGGAGCCCCTCTGTCCCCTTTTGCCACCCCGGCGAAGGCCGGGGCCCAGTCGCGAAGGTTGATATAGTCGAGCGCACCGCCCACCAACCACCGTTCCTCAACTGGGCCCCGGCCTTCGCCGGGGTGGTGCCGGCGGAAAGGCCCCTACTCCGAAATCCGCACCACTTTCGTCCCGCCATCCGCCGCGATCTGCGCGGGCGTGAAGGGCAGACGGTGCCATTTCTTCACGGAAAACGCGCGTGTCTGATCGCCATAATAAGGCGATGCCGGATCGGTCGATTGCGAATAGCTGAGTAGCGCATCGGCGACCGGCCCGTCGGTATCGAAGCCGACCACCTGAATATAGCTGGTGCCGTGCTTGGGCACGATGCCGCCTGTCACAACATCGGATTGCTGGACGTTGAGCACGCCGAGCGATCCTGCTGCTCCGTGGATCGGGATATGTTCGCTCCCGCGCACCGCGAATTGCACGTCGCCCCAGCGCGCATCGAGCGCGATGCCTTCCTTGCCAAGCCGCGCGACCGCCGCGCGTAGCGCCGTGAGGAGACTGGCGCCCTGCGCGCCGCTGGTCACCAGATCGCGCGGGGTGTGGACGGCATCAGCCTTATCGAACGGAACAGTCCAGCGCCCAGGCATGGGCTTCACGCCATCCCAAAAGGCCGCGAACAGATAGGCCCCGCGGCTGTCGAGATCGAAGCGCCGGTCCCATCCCGCGAGCGCCGCGCACGCCGCCTTGAGGTCATCCTGCCCGCTGCACAAAGCCAGCAGCGGATCGACCGCGAGTTCGGCGGCCAGACTCTTGTTGGCGAACGCCATCGCCTCGGCGCGGGCGTGATCGACCTGCGTTCCGGGCAAGCCATCGGTGCCGTTCAAGCGCCGCTCGATCTCGATCAGGCCCGAGCGGGTGCGCAGCGTGCGGGCGGTCTCAGCGCCGCCGAGGATCGGCGAGCGGACGATCGACGGGGCCTTGGGGTTGCTTAGCCAATAAGAATCGTTGCTGTTGGCGACATAATCGCGCCGTTCGAGCACCGCCTGATCGCGCGCGGGCATCAGCCCGGCCACCGCCGTGCCGGGGGCCTTGTCCCAATCGCACGCACTGCGGCTGCCATCGAGCAGCACCAGCCGCCCCGCCAGCACCGCCGAGAGCGGCGTGGCGCAATCCTTCACCTTGGCGGTGGAGACGTTGGGGACGGCGGTGACATCGGCGTGGAGCGCATTGCCCGCGCGGTCCGCCGTGATCGTATTGACCCACGGAATGCCGAGCGTCTTTTCGACCGCTGCGCGGACTTCGCCGACATTGTGCGCCTGACCAATCGCCAGCCAGGTATCGAGCGCGCGCTGATTGTTATGATTCGCATCGCGCAGCGCGAAAGCCTTGGTCTTGTCCCAGACGAATCCGGCGAGCGGATTGGTGACGACATGGCCATAGCGCGTCGCGTACATCGTCCGTGCGACCGGCGCGGCGCCGTCGGGCATCGGCACGCTGACCGTGGTCCGGCGCATTTTCTCGCTCTTGCCGTCCACGAGATAGGCGGTCGAATCGGCAGGATCGAGCTTCAGCTCGAACACCGTGAAATGCTGTGCAGCGGTGACGGTGTGCGTCCAGGCAATATCCTTGTTGAAGCCAAGCGTGACGATCGGTCCACCCGCGAGCGTGACGCCCATCGCGTCATATTTGCCCGGGACGGTGAGGTGCATTTCATAGAAACGGCTCGGCCCGTTCCAGGGGAAATGCGGATTTCCGACGAGCAAGCCGCGCTTGTCCGCGGTCACGTCTGAGCCGAACGCCCAGCCATTGCTGCCAAAGCCGATGTCGCGCGGGCGGAGCGGGTCCTCGCCCGGTGTGACGCTTGCCTGCACCGTGCCGGGAGGCGACGCGTGAACGACAAACGGCGCGAGCGCGAGCGAACTCGCCAGCAGCATCTGCTTCTCGGTCAGCCGCAGCATATCGTCGAGCGCGATCGGCCGGACCCAGCCCTTGCCGCGACACGCCACGGGCACGCCCTGCGGCCCGAGATCGCGCAGCGCTTTATTGTATCCGGCGATATAGCCGCGCACCAACGCCTGCGTGGCCGGGCTGGCCTTGACGAACCCGCTGCGCAAAGCGGGCAAATCGACGATCGTGCGGAAGAACAGGTCGGATGACAGATTGTCGATCCGATCGAAGCCGAGCGTCGCGGTGTCTTTCGGCCCGAACCAGCGCGAGCGGGTCCCTGCAACGGTGGCGAATTCCTCGGCGAGCATGCACAGATTGTCCTGCGCATAAGCATAGGCCACGCCGTAACCGAGCCCGCCCCAGTTGCTCGCGCGGATATGCGGGATGCCGTATGTCGTGCGCGTGATGGTGGCCGCGAAGCGCGGGGCCTTTGCCTGTGCCGGGACTCCAGTCGCGCACAGCAATGCTGCGCCTGCTGCGAGGCTTGCCAGATACCGCATTGTCTCTCTCCTGTTTTGCCGTAGTTTGGCGCAGCAGACGCGTCGCGCCAAGCGCTTTGTTCCCCGGCGCAGGCCGGGGTCCGGTGTTACGGGGCCGAGCATTCGAAACCCTGGGCTCCGGCCTCCGCCGGAGCACGATGGGCATTTGCCCCCTGCCCCAACAACCCGCTACGACGCGGCCACATGAACGTCCTCAACATCAAACAGTCGATCCTCGGCCAGCCGTGGCGCTGGCGCATGCTGGAGACCGATGCGCGCGATCCGGGGTTCGCGCCCGATGATCTCGTTACACAATTGCTGCTCGCGCGTGGCTGTCCGCGCGAGGCGCTGGAGGCGTATAAGGCCCCGAGCATCCGCGCCTTCATGCCCGACCCGTCGATCTTCCGCGACATGGACCGCGCCGCCGAGCGCCTCGCCGATGCGGTGGAGCGGCGCGAGCAGGTCGCGGTGTTCGGCGATTACGATGTCGATGGTGCAACGTCGGCAGCACTGATGATCCTGCTGCTGCGCGACCTCGGGCTGGAGGCGCGCGCCTATATCCCCGATCGGCTGATGGAGGGCTATGGTCCCTCGGGCGCGGCGCTGGTGCGGTTGAAGGACGAGGGCGCGAGCCTGATCGTCACGGTCGATTGCGGCGCGCAAGCCTTCGACGCGCTCGAGATGGCGCGCGTCGCGGGCGTCGATGTGCTGGTGGTGGATCACCACAAATGCGCCCCCGCCCTGCCCCACGCGCATGCGCTGGTGAACCCCAACCGGCTCGACGAGACGGAGGGTGCCGCGCACGGGCATCTGGCGGCGGTCGGCGTCGCCTTCCTGCTCGGTGCTGCGCTGATCCGGACGCTGCGCGCGCGGGGCTATTTCAGCGCGCGCGTCGAGCCCAAGTTGCTCGATTTACTCGATCTCGTCGCGCTCGGGACTGTCGCCGATGTCGCCGCGCTGAAAGGCCTCAACCGCGCATTCGTCGCGCAGGGGCTGAAGGTGATGGCGCAGCGCCGCAATATCGGCCTCAATGCGCTGATCACCGCCTCACGGCTGACGCGCGCGCCGACCGCGACCGACCTCGGTTTTGCGCTGGGTCCCAGGATCAATGCGGGCGGGCGCGTCGGCAAATCCGATCTCGGCGTGCGGTTGCTCACCACGCGCGACCCAGCTGAGGCGGAACGGATCGCGGTCGAGCTCGACTGGCTGAACGAGGAACGCCGCGCGATCGAGGGGATCGTGCAGGAGGCCGCCGAAGCGATCGCCGTAACCAAGAGCAACCGCGCGGTCATCGTGGTGGCGGGGCACGGCTGGCACCCCGGCGTCATCGGCATCGTCGCGGGGCGGCTGAAGGAGAAATTCGGCCGCCCTGCCCTTGTCATCGCGCTCGACGAGATGGGCGTCGGCAAGGGCTCGGGCCGGTCGATCCCCGGCGTCGATCTCGGCGCTGCGGTGCTCGCGGCGAAGGATCACGGGTTGCTCGTTGCGGGCGGCGGGCATGCGATGGCGGCGGGGCTGACCATCGCCGAAGACCGGATCGAGGCGTTCGGCGATTTCCTAAGCGAGCGGCTCGACGCGACCGTGACGCGCGCGATGGGCGACTGCGCGTTGCTGCTCGATGCGGTGCTGACCGCGAGCGGGGTGAACCCCGCCTTGGTCGCGGCGATGGAGGCGGGCGGGCCGTACGGCATGGGCTGGCCGCAACCGCGCGTCGTCGCGGGGCCGGTTCGCGTGATCAAAGCAGATGTCGTCGGCAACGGCCATGTCCGTGCGATCGTCAGCGGCGATGGCGGCGGCACGCTGAAAACCGTCGCCTTCCGCCAAGCCGACACTGCGCTTGGGCAAGCGCTGCTCGGCGCACCGCCGCACCGCAAACTGTGGTTGGCCGGCCGCGCGAAGATCGACGATTGGGGCGCACGGCCCGCCGCCGAACTGCATTTGGATGACGCTGCCTGGGCAGATTGAGCATTTCGCTGCACGCAAGCGCTTGACCAGCGCCCCCGCTTTGCCTAACCGACCCTCCGCACCCGGCACTTCACGGGCACGGCCCCTTCGTCTAGCGGTTAGGACGCGGCCCTTTCACGGCTGAAGCACGGGTTCGATTCCCGTAGGGGTCACCATCGTCACGCGGGAAATTTCCAACTGCGCCGATTTCGGCGATGTCCTCAAAGTCGTGCCCACGGTCCGTCCGACATTTTCATCGGGTTTGCCGCAGTCTGTCTGACGCCGCTGCATCGACAGTGCCGATTTCATCAGCTCTCGCCCGAACGTTACAAATTCCCAATCTCGCAATTGACGCGGTTTCGCAACGAAACTGTCACGAGTGGCTCATAGCGCAAGCGGCATCGGGACGGACACCGCTAAAGGAAAAACTTCATGATGAATCTCACCACGGCGCGTGTGCGCCGGGGCAGCAGTGCGCTCGCGCTTGTTGCAGCGCTCGCCGCCACGGCAGCGCACGCCGAAACCGCTCCAGCCGCACCTGCTCCAGCAGATCAGACACAGAAAAGCGACATTGCCGAAGGTTCGGACATCGTCGTGACGGCGACCAAGGCGAACGAGCTTGCGCCGGTCACCGCCTCGCTCAAGACGACGCAGCCACAGGCGATCGTGTCGCGCTCGTTCATCGAGGATTCGCTGCCCGCGACGGCCGATTTCAACCAGATCGCGCTGATTACGCCGAGCGTTTCGAACTATGGCGGGAACAATGGCATTGGCCTGTCCGAATCCAAGGCGCAGCTCCGCGGTTTTCAGGACGGCGAATATAACATCACTTATGATGGCGTTCCCTTCGGCGACACCAACGATCCGACGCACCATTCGACGACCTTCTTCCCGTCGAACACGATCGAAACCCTCGTCGTCGATCGCGGCCCCGGCAATGCCAGCCAATTGGGTCAGGCGACCTTTGGCGGCACCTTCAACCTGTTCAGCCGCGCCACGCGCGACACGTTCGGCGGTTCGCTCGAAGCGACCTATGGCAGCTTCAATACCTATCTCGGTCGTGCGATCGTGCAGACCGGCAAGATCGACAAGCTCGGCGGCGCCAGCGCGGTGTTCACCGGCCAATATGTTCATAGCGATGGCCGTTCGACCTATTCCAAATATGAGAATTACAATTTGTTCGGAAAGGTGATCGTTCCGATCGGTCCGGACGTGACGCTGACGCTGCTCGCCACCTATAACAAGAACCACTTCAACCAGGCCGACAGCGACGGCTCGACGCTCGCGCAGCAGGCCTTGTTTGGCAAATATTATGCGCTGAACAACGATCCGAAGACTTCGGAATATTTCGGCTACAACCGCACGGTCAAGACGACCGATTTCGAGCTCATCAAGCTCGAGGCGAACCTCGCACCCGGCGTGGTGCTCGAAAATCGGGCTTTCACTTACTATTATGACAATGAAACGCTGTCGGCAAATGACGTGACGACGCTGCCGGGTGCGATCTACGGCACGACGACCAACCCGAGCGGCACGGCGCCTGCCACGCCGAATGGCAACATCCCCGGCTATACCAAAACCAACAAATATCGTGTGTTCGGCGATATCATTAAGCTGCGCGCCGATCTGACCTCGTTCGCGACGCTCACCCTTGGTGCGTGGCTCGAATTCAGCAACACCTATCGCCAGCAACGCGACGTCGATCTCACCACGGGGCTTCCCAACTATATCGAAAAGGCCGTGACGGCGCCGCTGACGGGCGCCCTCGCCCTAAATCCGGGTGCCGTGACACCGCGTGACATCAAGTTCGACCAGAATTCGCAAGGCAACCATACCGAGGAATTCGCCGAGCTCGAATTGCGCCCGTTCGACGGGTTGAAGATCACGCCAGGCTTCAAGCATATCGATTTCAACCGCAAGATTGATGCGACCTACAATCAGACGACGCGCTATGCGCAGCGCCTGACGAAGACATATACAGCTGATTTGCCGTTCGTGACGATCAATTATCAGCCGGTCGCCAATTTCAGTGTTTATGGGCAGTTCGCCAAGGGCTTTCTTGCCCCACCGCTGAACCAGCTTTATGTCGCCAATCCGACGCTTTCTACCGTCGAGCCGCAAAAATCGACCAATTATCAAATTGGTGCGGTCTATCACGGTAGCCATTTGTCGCTCGATCTGGACGTGTATTCGATCGACTTCACCAACAAGTTCGTCGCGACCGGATCTGGCCTCACCGCCGGGTTCACCAACATTGGCGGCGCGCTTTACAAGGGCATCGAAGGGCAGGCGACCTACGCGTTCGGCAACGGTCTGGCGGTGTTCGCCAACGCCTCGCGCAACTATGCCAAGACCAAGATCGCGGGTGCCGTCACGACGCGGACGCAAGTGAACAAGGCCCCGATGGCGACCGCCGCTGCCGGTGCAATTTACAAGCACGGCCCGTATCGCTTCTCGATCACCGACAAATGGACCGGCGCCCAATATGCCGATCTTTCCAACGTCACGCGGATTAGCCCGTACAACACCTTCAACCTCGCCGCGAGCTACGACATCGGGCCGTTCCGCGTCGGGCTCGACGTGACCGACCTGCTCGATTCGCAGAAGATCAATCAGATCTCGGGAACGCCACTCAACGCCAACACTTCGCAAATCTATTACCAGCCGGGCCGTGCGATCACCGGTCAGGTGACGTACAAATTCTGATGCAGCGGGGATGGATCGCCGCAGCGTTGCTCTGCCTCGCTGCGGCCCCTGCTCCAAAAGTCCAATCTTTGCTCACCGCGCGGGATCTCGATCCCGCGCTGGTGTTACCGCCCCCGCCTGCCGCCGATAGCCTGCAAGCGGCGGCGGAATTGGTCGAACTCCGCGCGTTTGAAGCGCGCGATGCCGCGACCGAGGCCGATGCCCGCCGCGATGGCGATACCAAAAATGCGACGATTTTCGCGGTCGTGCTCGGCCCCAAATTCGACCTTGCGCATTTGCCAGCGACAGCCGCGCTGATGGCGCTGGTCCGCGCGAGCGAGAAAGACACAGTTGATCGCGGCAAGGATCATTTCCGGCGCGCGCGGCCCTATGTCTCCGATCCGACGCTCAAGGCGTGCAAGCGCAACGACGATCCGCTGTCGAGCTATCCCAGCGGGCATACCTCGATGGCCTTCTCGATGGCCGAGACGCTCGCGCGGCTGGTCCCGGAAAAAGCCGAAGCGCTGCTCACCCGTGCGGCGCGCTATGGCCAGAGCCGGATCGTGTGCGAACAGCATTTCCGCAGTGACGTGAGCGCCGGACAAATGCTCGGGCTACTGATTGCCGAGCGGTTGATGGCGAAGCCGGCGTTCCGCACCGCGTTCGACAAGGCACGGCGGGAACTGGTCGCGAGCGGCATCGCGCAGCGCTAGAGGATTGAAGCTTGTGTCGGCGAACCTCCTCCCGTTCGCCCTGAGCCTGTCGAAGGGCCGCGTGCCACACCTCCGACGTTTCCTGCCGCACGCTGGGCTTCGACAGGCTCAGCCCGAACGGGGTTGGGGGTTCCGGCCGGCCTAAAGCACGCCCTACGCCCGCCGCCGCGTCAGCACGGCAATCATCGCGGGGAGGAAGAGCAAGACCAGCGGCACCGCTGCGCTCAGCCCGAAGATGATCGCGGTCGCCAACGGCTTTTGCAGACCGGCCCCGCGACTGACCCCGAGCGCGAGCGGCGCGAGCGTCAAGATCGCGATCAGCGCCGACATCAGAATTGGGCGCAGCCGTTTCTCCCCCGCCGCGCGCAGGCCAGCGAGATCGATCGCGGCATCGCGCGGCAATTCGGCGAGGAAGAAGATGACGAGTTCGCTCACCATCCCGATCACCATCGTCAGGCCCATCAGCGCCGAGATATCGAGCTCGATCCCGGTAAGCCACAGCCCGCACAGCACCGCCGCCGCCGAGAGCAACACCGTCGCGATCGCCGCGAGCGTCCAGCTCAATCGCTCGAAAAGAAAGGTCAGCAAGAGTGCGGTGAGCAGCAATGCCGCGACGAACACGATCGTCAATTCGGCAAAACTTTGCTGCTGCTGCGCATAGAGCCCGCCGTACGACACGCGGATCGCGGCGGGCAAATGCAGCGCCGTCACCGCGCGGCGTACGTCCTGCATGCCGGAGCCCAGATCGCGCCCCTCGAGCCGCGCCGTCACGCCGATGAAGGGTGCGAGATCCTCGCGCGTAATCTGTTCCTGCCCGGCGGCGACCGAGACAGTGGCGATCTGCCCGACGCGCACCACATGCCCGTCAGGCGCGATGACCGGAAGCTGCGCCAGATCGGCGGCGCGGCTGCGCTGTGCCGGCGGCGCGCGCACCCGCGCAGTGACGAGCTGCTCGCCGATCCGCACATTGGTCGCCACCGCGCCGCCGATCAGCGCGTCGAGCTGGCTTGATACCGTCGCCGGATCGAGCCCGTGCTGGAGCGCGGCGGCCGGATCGACCTTGACCACCAACGCATCGCCAGCGACGCGCAAACCGTCGACCACCTCGACAATGCCCGACACTTTGCCGATCGCCTCGCCAACGCGCTTGGCGGCGTCCTTCAGCGCAGCGGGGTCATCGCCGAACAGCTTGATTTCGACCGGTTGCGGCACGGCGGTCAAATCGCCGATCAGATCTTCCATCAATTGCGCGGTCTCGATTTCGAGGCCGGGAACCTTAGCCTGCACCTGCTGCCGGACATCGGCCATCACCGCTTCGATCGGGCGGCGCGATCCGCCCTTGAGGCGGATGAAATAATCGCCCTCATCGGCCTCGGTCAGGCCCCCGCCGAGCTGGACGCCGGTCCGCCGCGAATAGCTCGCGACTTCGGGGGTGGCGGTGATGATCTGCTCGACCTGGCGCAGCAGCCGGTCGGTATCGGACAAAGCTGCGCCCGATTGCGCTTTGTAATCAAGGATGAAGCCGCCTTCGTCCATCGCCGGCATGAAACCGGACGGGACGTGGCTCCACGCTGCAAAACCGAGCAAGGCCATTCCAATTCCGAGCAGGGCGACGAACAACCCCGGACGCGCGAGCGCGCGTTCGGCGGCGTGGGCGTTGATCCGGTCGAGCCGCTGGAGCGACGCCCCCGCGCGGTCCGCCGCTGCAATATCGGTTGCCCGCACCCACTGCGCCGCGACCAGCGGCAACAGATAGCGCGCGAACAGCAAGGAAAGCCCCAACGCCGCAACCATGGTCAAGGCCAGCGCCTTGAAGAACCCGCCGGTCAGGCCGCTGACAAAGGCGAGCGGGGTGAACACGACGATCGTCGCGGCGGTCGATCCGAACAGCGGGCGCGCCATTTCGGCGGCGGCGTCGGATACTTTGGTCGCGCCCTCCTGCAAGCGCCGCATGATATGTTCGAGCATGACCACGGCATCATCGACCACCAGCCCGACCGCCGCCGCCATCCCGCCCAGCGTCATCATGTTGAAGCTCATGCCGAACGCGAACAGCAACAGGCACGTGCCCGCGAGCACGGCAGGGAGCATAAGCCCGGTGATCAGCATCAATCGTCCCGAGCGCAGGAACACGAACAACACCACGCCTGCCAAAACGGCACCGAGCAGGATCGCATCGCGCACCGCATCGGCGGCAGCGGAGACGAGTTCGGACTGGTCGTAAAAGGGCGTAACCGTCACGCTCGGCGGCAACCCAAGCACTTTCAGGTGGGCATCGACCTCCTGCACGATCCGCACGCTGTCGCCGTCGGGCGATTGGCGGATATTGACCAGCACCGCCTCGCGCCCGCCCGACGTGACTTTGGTGAATCCCGGCGTGACCGAAGGATGGATGTCGGCGATCTGCCCGAGCGTGACGAGCCCCGCGCTCGCGCTGCCACCAGCCTTTACCGGCGTCGCTGCAATATCGGCGATCCCGCGCAGCCGGTTTTCCGCCAGCACCAGATACAGCCGGTGACGATCCTCGAGCCGTCCCACCCCCGTAACGCTGTTCGCCTTGCCCAACGCAGCGGCGATGGCGTCGAGCGAGAGCCCGAGCGCTTGCGCCTTGGCCGGATCGACGTCGACCGCAAGTTCGCGGGGTGCGCCCCCCAAGATGTCGATCCCCGCCACCCCCGGCACTGCGCCGAGCGCCGGGCGGACCTGCAGTTCGGCGATCTGGCGCAGCGCATTCTGGTCGAGCGAGGGCGAGGTGAGCGCAATCCCGAGCACCGGGAAGATCGTCGGATCGGAACGGCGCACATCGAACCGGGTGCCCGCAGGCAAATCGGGCAGCGCGGTCGCGAGTGCGCCCTGCGTCGCAAGCGTGGCGGCGACCATGTCCTGCTTCCAGGGGAAATCGAGCGCAACCTCGGCGGTGCCGCGACTGGTGGTCGAGCGGATGCGGGTAACGCCGGGCACGCTGCGCAGCGCGGTTTCGATCGGGCGCGTGATCTCCGCCGCCATTTGAGTCGCGTCGCGCTCGCCCGCATCGATCGACACGACGACGCGCGGGAAATCGATATGCGGGAACAGGCTGACCGGCAGGCGCGTCGCCGCAAAGACCCCGCCGAGCACGACCAGCACCGCCGCCAGCCACAAGGCGCGCGCATGCCGCTCGATCATCGACGTCACTTGGTCCGCACCTTCATGCCATCTTCGACCGCAGTTCCCCCGGCAACGATCACCGCGTCCCCTGCCCGCACCGCGCCCGACACCGCGACACGGTCGCCGCGCGCCGCGCCGACGGTGATGTCCCGGCGACGCGCGACCCCGCCCGCGACGACATAGACATACGCCTGTCCGCCATCGTCGAGCAAAGCGGCATAGGGAATGGTTAGCTGCGCATCGCCCCCGCCCCGCGCCGCGCCATCGGCCGTGGCGCTCAGCGTCTGGCCCGCGCCGATGCCGGTGGCGGCGGGAATCCGCGCGAACACCGACGCAAGCCGGGTCTGCGGGTCGGCGGCGGGATTGATCGTCTCGATCGCGACATCGAACGACGACGCGGCACCGCTGGCGGTGATGTGCAGCACGGTCCCCGGACGCAGGGTCCGGGCGAGTGCAGGATCGACGCCGAAGCGCGCGCGCAGATCGCTCGCGCGCGTGATCGTCGCGACCGCTGCCCCCGGTTGGACGAGGTCACCCGGTGCCGCCGTTATCGTCTCGACGATGCCTGCGGAGGGTGCGCGCAGCGTCAGGCCGCCGGTGCGTGCCATCATCGCCGCACGCGCCGCATTGGCGCTGGTCGCGGCCGCGCGCGCCACCTCGACCTCGGCATTGCTGCCCAACCCATCGGCCTTCAGCCGCTCCGAGCGCGCCAGTGCGGCGTTGGCGGCCTGCGCGTCGCTGCCCGCCTTGACGAGATCGACGCGCGTGGTTGGCGACGCGGTGAGTTTGGCGACCACTGCTCCCGCAGCAACGCGCGTTCCTACTGGCGCGACGATCGCGACGACGGTTGCCTCCGCCGGCGCGGACAAGGTCAGTTTCCCGCCCGGCCCCGGCTCGGCCGCACCGTAGAGCGTCACCTGCGCGGCGAGCGCACCCGGCTCGGCACGACCGAGCGCGACGAGCGCGACCGGTGCGGTCGCAGCCTCCTCCTCTTCGGCGCTGCCCGAGCAGGCACCGAGCAGCAGCGCCGCCAGCAGAACCAGTGATTTCGGGGTCACGTCCAGGCCTCTCTCAGCGTGCCGGTGAGCAATTCCAGCGCAATCATTTGCTCGGCAATATCCTGCTCGTTCTGCAAGAGCAGCGCTTGCTTGTCGCGCTCAGCCTGTTCGGCGATCTCTGCCGCCGCGATCGAGCGGTCGCCGCGCATCGCCGCGCGCCGCGTCGCCTCGGCATAGGTGCGGGCAGCGGGCAAATCGCGCAGCACCGCGTCGCTCTGGTGCCGCGCGATCGTGATACCCGCCACCGCCGCCGCGATCTGGGCGCGCGCCTGGAACAGCCGTGCGTCATACTCGGCCTTGAGCGTGGCGCGGGTCGCGCGCTCGATCGCGATGCCACCACGATTGCGGTTCCACAGCGGCAGCGTAAAATCGACCGACGGCCCGACGATGACATTGCCCGAGGTGTCGCGGCTCGACCCGACGCTGAGCCCGACCGTCGGAAACTGATCGAGCACTGCCTTGCGCACCGCCGCTTCCTGCGCGGCATAGCCCGCCTCCAGCGCGCGCAAATCGGTGCGGTTGGTCCGCGCAAGTTCGAACAGCCGTGCGGCGTCGAGTGGGAGGTCGCTGCCCTGCATCGGCGCGAGCCGCAGGAGCGTCGTCGGCGGCAAGCCAAGCAGCCGGGTCAGTTCGAACCGCGCCGTCGCCAGATCCTTCTCGGTGCTGCGCGCCTTTACCTCGGCATCGGCGGCGGCGAGCCGTGCGGCTTGCACCTGGTCCGCCGCAAGGTCACCGCGCCCCGCCGCGCGGGTCGTACGGTCGAGCAGTGAGCGCGCCGTACCGCGCGACGCGGCGGCGAGCGTGGCGCTGCGCTCCAGCGCAACGATCCGCACCGCTTGCAGCCGGGCTTGGCCTGCCGTCTGCCACTCGCTCCACGCCAGATCGAGCCGAACCTGCTGCGTCGCCGCGCGCGCCTGGGCGAGGCGGACGCCGCGCGTGCGCAGCGAGTTGAGATCGAAGCCGAGCGTACTCGCCAAATCGAGCAACGGATCGGGGCCGGCCAGCACTTGGCTGACGCCGACGCTCAGTGTCGGGTCAGGCAACAATCGGGCGGCAAAGGCCTGCGCGTCGGCAATGCCGGCCCGCGCCCGCGCCGCGCGCAGATCAGGATTGGCGAGCACCGCCAGCGTCGCGACGGCAATGCCATCGAGCGGTTGCGCCAGATCGATGCTGACCGGGGTCAGCGACGCGCGCGGGACGGGCACGGTCGCGAGCGGATCGGGCGTATAGGCCGCGCATCCGCCGAGCAGCAGCAACGGGATCAGAAATCGGTTCATCACGCTGCTTTCGGTAAAGTGAGCGTCACGCACAAGCCCGGAGCATTATCGGTCACTGCGACGGTGCCGCCATGCGCCACTCCGACCGCCACGACGAGGCTAAGACCCAGGCCATTGCCCGGTGTCGTTCGGCTTGCCTCGCCGCGCGCGAAGCGTTGCAGGATGCGCGCATGATCGGCGACCGGCACGCCCGGTCCGTCATCGCACACCGACAGTTGCGCTCCTGCGTCGTCAGCAATCAGCTTGATCTGGATCTGCGTACCCGGCGGGGTATGCAGCCGCGCATTGTCGAGCAGATTAACCAGCGCCTGCGCGATCAGCTCGCGGTCGCCCTGCACCATGATGTCGGGTGCGACCGACCAAGTCAGGTAGCGCTCGCCATCGGCAAAGGCCGGCGCAAAGCTCTCCGCAACTTCGGTCGCGAGAAAGCTGAAATCGACCCGCACGAACGTCCGCGCGAGCCCCCCGCCCTCGACCTCGGCGATCCGGAGCAACGCGGCGAACAGCGCAAGCACCGCATCGCCCTGCTCGATTGCGCGTGCGGCGGCACCCTCGACCGTGCCGACTTGCTCGAGCTGATTGCGCAAGCGCAGCAGCGGCGTGCGCAGATCGTGCGCCACGTCGCTCGACACCTGGCGCAAATTGTCCATCAACTGCCCGATCCGATCGAGCATGGTGTTGAGCGCGGCCCCGACGGCGTCGAATTCATCGCCACGCGCGCTAACCGTCACGCGCTGCGCCATGTCCCCGGCCATGATCGCGCGCGCGACCCCGTTGATGCCGTCGAGCCGCCGATTCAGATAGCCGCCGAACACCAACCCGCCCACCGCGCCGAATCCGATGACAAGGGCGAACGCCACGGCAAACAATTGAACGATCGTGCGATCGATCCCTTCCATCATCTCGGTGTCGCGCGCCACGACGAGGCGATATCCGCCACGCAGATCGCGTGCTTCGGCGCGGGCGACGTCGGGGCCCTCGGTCGGATCCTGAAAAGCGATCGTACCAAGTCCGAGCGCCGGCCGCCGCATATCGAGCGACCCGGCGATGCGCCGTCCGGCGCGATCGAACAGGGCGTAGCCAAAGGGGTTGATCGAACTCCCGGCCTCGCGCGCTGCGATCGCTTTGGCGATTTCGTGGAAACCGCCCTCGCCAAACTCCTGCGCGAGGTTTGCCGCTTCCTGCTGGAGCATCGCATCCTGCCGATGTCGGAAGTCCGCGTCCGCCACCAGATACATCGCGACGCCGAGCAACACGACAGCCAGCGCGAAAGCGGCGGAGTAGGTAAAGGCGATACGGTAAGCGGCGCTCGACTTCACCCTAAGCATCGGCGCGCATCCGATAGCCCGATCCGCGGATCGTTTCGATCGGATCGTCAACAAAGCCCTCGCGCAGCTTGGTACGCAAGCGGCTGAGGTGACTTTCGACGATATTGGTCTGCGGATCGAAGTGAAAACCCCAGACCAACTCAAGGAACATCGTGCGCGTCACGATCCGGCCGGCGTGGCGCATCAATTGCTCGAGCAGCGCGAATTCGCGCGGCTGCAGATAGACTGGCCGCCCGCCGCGCGTCACCTCGCGCCGCAGCAGATCGAGCACAACATCGCCCACCTCGAGGCGCGTCGCGGGATCGGGCCCCGACGCGCGACGGGCGAGGGCATTCAGCCGCGCGGCCAGTTCGACCAAAGCGAATGGCTTGACCAAATAATCGTCCGCCCCGGCATCCAGCCCATCGACCCGGTCGGCAATCCCGCCGAGCGCCGTCAATAGCAGCACGGGTACGCGGTTGGACCGGGCACGCACCTGACGCAGCACGTCAAGCCCCTCGATTCCAGGAAGCATCCGATCGAGGATGACCGCGTCGAAAGCGCCGTCGGTTGCCGCCTGCAACGCCGCCTCGCCGGTCGTGACGTGCGTTACAATGTGCGCAAGCGCGCGCAACCCATCGGCGACGAAGCCCGCCGTTTCGATATCGTCCTCGGCAAGCAACACATGCATCGCCCGCACATAGCGCAGCTTGTGGCGGGATGCGCATTGGAATTCCCAATGTTCGTTAACACGGGGCGTCATGCCCTGCGGATTTATGAAAAGTCCCAACCTCGCGGCGGATCGGCGTTTCGGTCTCGCCGATGGCCGTGGCGTAAGGCAAAGCTGCGGGGCTCTCCCCTGCCCGAAAGGCTCCACGATGCCGCATTTCGCCCGTCGCTTGCTGCTGACCCTTGCCGCCGGGGTGGTGATTTCCGCCGCGCCAGCGCCCGACTATACGATCGACCGCAGCATTGCCGGACCGGATGGCGGATGGGATTATGCGCAGGTCGATCCCGCGACGCACCGCGTCTATGTCGCGCACGGCGATGTCGTGACCGAAATCGATCCGCTGCACGGCGACGCGGTGCGCGCGTTCGGCGCGATCATGAGGGCGCATGCGGTGGTTCCGATCCCCGGCGGCACGACGCTGCTGGTGACGAGCGGGCGCGATGACAGCGTCCGCCTGTTCAACCTGAAAGACGGAAGCGAGCGCGCGAAAATCGCGGTCGGCAGCGACCCGGATGCGGCGTTCTACGATGCCGCGAGACAGCGCGCGGTGGTGATGAACGCCAAGGCGGGAACGGTGTCGCTGATCGATGTCGTAGGCGCCAAGGTCACCGGAACGATCGTGTTAAAGTCGGGGCTGGAGTTCGGCGTGCTTGGCGCGGGCGACACGCTGTACGTCAACAATGAGGACGCGAATGAAATCGAAACCGCGAACCTCGCGACTGGCAAAGCGGGTGCGGCGATCGCGCTGCCGGGCTGCACCGCGCCGACCGGGCTCGGTTTCGATGCGAAGACCGGCTATTTGCTGAGCGCCTGCGCCAATGGCAAGGCCGCGTTGGTGAACGCGAAGACCGGCAAATTGGTCAAACTGCTCGCCATCGGCCTGGGTCCCGACGCCGTCATCATGGACACCGCCCGCCGACTCGCCTTCATCCCGTGCGGCAAGGACGGCACGCTGGCGGTGATCGCGCTCGACGCCGCCGGGGGAAGCGCCGTGGTGCGAACGATCAAGACCGAAATCGGCGCACGCACCGGCGCGCTCGATCCCGCCAACGGCACGCTCTATTTGCCGACCGCACGTTTCGCGCCACCGGCGGCGGCAGGCGGCCGACCCCTGCCGATCGCGGGGTCGTTCCATATCCTCGTCCTCAAGCGGGGATGATCGACCCGGTCAGGCCAGGCGTTCGGGCACCGACAGGGCTTCCGCGACGATCGTCTCGGCCGTGCCGACCGCCTCCCACGGGAAAACGAACCAGCGTTTGTCCACGGCACGATCGATGGTCTGCGACCGGTAATCGACCCGCGCTTGCGAGCGGATGTTGTCGAGCAGGACCGCAAAGCGGATCTTGCTGACGTCGCAGCCATAATCGACCAGCAGGCGGCGAATTTCTTCGATCGTGCCGCCGCTGTCGTTGATATCGTCGAGGAACAGCAGCTTTTCGCCCGCCGCACTCTTGCCGGCAACCTGCCGCAGCAATTCGGTGCCGAACCCAGGAACCTTGGACGAATGGTCGACCGAAAGCGCCGGCACGTTGAGCGCATGCGAGACATAGACCGCGGGAATTAGCCCGCCGCGCCCGACGCCGACGATGAAATCAGGCATCCAGCCGTCCGTGACGATGTGACGCACTACGGCGCGCACGTCGCTCAAAAAGTCTGCATCGGTCACATACGATAGCTGCGGCTCGGCGGCGGTGGCCATAATGCGATGCTTCCGTTCGCGAGAAGGAAGTGCCGACCTAGCGGGACGCTCCGATGCGGGCAACCGTCGCAAAACACGTTAGAAGCCGAAAGCGCTTAACCCCGGGTGATCGTCGGGCCGCCGACCAAGCGGCCAGTGGAATTTGCGTTCGGCCTCGGCAATCGGATGTTCGTTGATGCTGGCGATGCGGCGTTCCATCAGCCCGTCGGCATCGAATTGCCAATTCTCATTGCCGTACGCGCGGAACCAATGGCCGCTGTCATCGCGATATTCATAGGCGAAGCGCACGGCGATGCGGTTGCCGCTGTGCGTCCAGACTTCCTTGATCAGGCGGTAATCGAGCTCGCGGGCCCATTTCCGCGTGAGAAGCGCCGCGATTGCGTCGCGCCCGACGACGAACTCGGCACGGTTCCGCCACTGACTGTCGGGGGTGTAGGCCAAAGCGACGCGCGCAGGATCGCGGCTGTTCCAAGCATCCTCGGCGAGGCGCGCCTTTTGCGCGGCGGTTTCATCGGTGAAGGGCGGCAGTGGTGGGCGGCTCATGATTTCAATCCTTTGAGAATGGCGTTTTCGGCTTCGAGCTCGGCGATGCGCGATTTCAGCTGATCGATCACCCCGGCAACCTCGGTGGCATCGAGTTTCTGTGGGATATGCTGCGGGCAGTTTACGTCCCACGCCTCAACGGTGAACAGGATCGCCTGTTCAGGTCGCGCGCGGTAATTCTCGGGCATCAGCTGCGCGATGATTGCCGCATTGTCAGAAACGCGCGCATGTCCCCAGATTTTGATCCGACGCTTGTGCGCATAATCCATCAGGAACAGGAACGCCTTGTCATTATCGGCGAGGTTCCCGGTCGAGATATATTGCCGGTTGCCGCTATAGTCGGCGAAAGCGAGCGTGCGATCGTCGAGCACACGGATGAACCCCTTAGGGCCACCGCGATGCTGGGCATACGGCTGTCCGACGGCATTTGCGGTGGCGAGATAGGCGGTGTCGATTGTCGCGATGAAAGCGGCAAGATCCTCATCAATTTCGGTACGAAAGCCGCCCCGCGCTTCCTGCTTGGCATAGGCATCGCGCGAGCCACGCGCGGCTTGAAATGCTTTCACGGTGGGCGTGAAGGCAATGTCACTGCTGGGGGTATATGTCATCGCCTTCACACCTTTCGTTCAGATTGTCAGTTGGCGGCGGTAGCTGCTGCCACCTTGGCCCGTTCGAAATCGCCTTCGGGATCACCCGTCAGAATGGTCGGTTGATAGCGGATCACTTCTCGGTCGGTGATGCCAGCCTGATCGAGCCACGCGTCCATATAGGTCGATTGGTGATCCACCCCGAACGCAGGCGATGGAAACGACTGGCTGAATGCGCCGCTGGTATAAACGAGCGTCGCCTTCTTGCCCTTGAGCAACCCGAAATAGCCGGTCTTGGGCGCGAATCCGAAGGTCAGGCCGGGCTGGTGAATGATATCGATATATTGCTTCAACTTGTACGGGATGCCGCCATTCCACATCGGAATCGCAAACAGATAACGGTCGGCGCTGGTGAAGCGGTCGGCGATCGTCACGATCTCATCCCACAACGTCGCCTGGCTACCTTCGTTGGTGCCGCCGCCGAAGACCGTCAGCTTGGCTTCGTTCTTGTTGCCGTCGAATTCGGGCAGGCCCGCATCCCACAGCTCGATCGTGTCGACCACGAGATCGGGCGTCTTGGCCTTGAGCGCGGCGAGATAAGCGTCGGCAACGGCAATCGACCGCGACGAACCGTGGCGCGGCGATGCCTGGATGTAGAGTAGTTTGGTCATGTCGACGTCCTTTCTGATCGGGAAGGGGCCCAGGAGCACCGCTCCCGGGCATTTCGGCGGGCATTACTTCTTTGGCTTCACGGTCTTGTCGTAGAAGCTGATGATATGGCTCGCGATGAAGGGCAGATTGTCTTCGGTCGCGAAATGGCCGGCGTTCAGGCGATGAATCTCAGCCTTGGGGAGATCCTTGAGGAAGGCCTCGCCGCCTGTGGGGTTGAAGAACGGATCGTTCTGGCCCCAGAAGATCACCGTCTTGGGCTGATTGTCGCGCAGGAACTTCTGCCACGTCGGGTAGAGCTCTGGATTGTGGCGATAGTCGTAGAACAGATCGAGCTGGATGCGCAGGTTGGTCGGGCCCGCGACCGAGGCGGCATCGCTTTCATACGATTCCGGTGAGATCAGCTCGGGATGGCCCGCGCCGCCCAGATAGACGATGTTCTTGATCGCTTCGGGCGTGTTGAACCCGGCGAGCGGCTTTTCGCTCTCAGGCGTCCGGTCGAGCCACAGCGCCTTGCGGAAGCCGTCCCACGCTGCGGTGAAACCGACTTCATAGGCGTTGCTGTTCTGCACGATCAGCCAGTCGAGCGCCTTGGGGTTGCGACCGACGATGCGAAAACCGACCGGGCCGCCGTAATCTTGAACGAACAGACCGTAATGGTCGAAGCCCTTGGCAGCGAGGAACTTTTCGATCGTCACCGAGATCGCGTCGAAGCTGTAATGATAGGTCGCCGGATCGGGATGGTCGCTGTTGCCAAAGCCTTGGTAATCAGGCGCAATCACATGGAAGCGCTTGGACAGCGCCGGGATCAGATTGCGGTACTGGTGCGACGACGACGGCCAGCCATGCAGCAACACGAGCTTGGGCAGTTTCGGGTCACCGGCTTCGCGGAAAGCGATGGTGAGACCATCGACGTTGATCGATCCATAGCGGACCTCGCTCGCCGTGACCGGGGTGGTGAGGGTCGTGGCGGCGGGTGCTGCGGATGCGGCGAATGCCTGGGTCGAGGCAGCAAGGTTCACGATGGCGACCGTTGCGCTGAACGCGGCGGCGAGAAGGCGAGACTTGAGGTTCATTTCGGGGGTGTCCTTTTGGGTGCGGGGGGCGGGCGCCGACCGGCGGCGCCCGCGTCTCGTTAGGCCGGAGGGGGTCAGGCGGCCTTGCGAGCGGTTACGACCGGGAAGTCGATCTCGGTCTTGAGCGCTTCGTTGACGTAATTGGTGAAGGTGTTGAGCGCGACGTGCAGGACGATCTCAAGGATCTGCGCATCGCTATAGCCGGCGAGCTTGACTCCGGAGAGATCGGCATCGGTGATCTGGCCGCGCTCGCGGACGAGCTTTGCGGCGAAGCGGACGGCGGCATCGGCCTTGGGGTCGTTCGACGCGCCCGAACGGTTCGCGGTCATTTCCGCATCGTCGAGCTTGGCGAGGTTCTTGCCGAGATAGGTGTGCGCCGACAGGCAATAATCGCAGCCATTCACTTCGGCGACCGCCAGCGCAATCCGCTCGCGCGTGGCGGCGGGCAGCGCACCCTTGGCGAGCGCGGCGCCGATGCCGAGATAGCCTTCGAGCGTGGCGGGGCTGTTCGAAATCAGGCGGAACATGTTCGGGACGACACCGAGCTGTTTGTTGACCATTTCGAGCAATGGCTGCGATCCGGCGGGGGCGTCGGCGATGGTGGCGGGGGTGGTGATGCGGGACATTGATCGGCTCCTTGGTGGTGGCCGGGACTGGCCATGACCGTGAAATAGGCCCTTCCGTTTCGCATCAGTATCCGGTATTTTCGCAATCTATCCTTCCGTTTTATGAGAGGCTCATGGACCGCTTCGAAGCCATCCGGACATTGCTCGCAGCCGTTGATGGAGGCAGCCTCTCAGCCGCGTCGCGCAGCTTGAATCTGCCATTGCCAACGGTCAGTCGCCGCGTGTCGGATCTCGAGGCGCAACTCGGCACGCAGCTTGTCATCCGCACCAGCCGCAAGCTCATCCTGACCGAAGCGGGCGCGGCCTATGTCGCGGCGATGCGCCGCGTGATCGAGCAAGTGGCGGAGGCGGAGCGCGCCGCATCAGGCGAATATCGCGCGCCACGCGGCGAATTGCTCGTGACGGCGCCGATCCTGTTCGGCAAATTGCACGTGGCGCCGATCATCCACGAATTTCTGGGGGTGTATCCGGAGGTTTCGGTGCGGCTGGTACTATCGGACGCGCTGGTCGACCTGACCGAAAATCATGTCGATGTCGCGCTTCGGATCGGCAAATTGCCCGACAGCAGCTTGGTGGCGCGTCGCGTCGGCGAGGTGCGGTGGGTGATCTGCGCCAATCCGGACTATCTCGGGCGACGCGGCGAACCGATGAACCCCGCCGCGCTGAGCGAGCATGACTGCATCGCCTTCGAAGGGTTGCAGACATACCGCAACTGGCCGTTCGGTTCAGGTGCGCGCGCGCAGACCGTCACGATCCGCCCGCGCTTTTCGGTCAACACCGCCGATGCCGTGATCGCAGCGGCAGTTGCAGGGCTCGGGATCGCGCGCGTGATGTCGTATCAGGCCGCGCGCGCCGTCGCCGATCAGCAGCTCGTCGCGCTGCTGCGGCAGGATTCGGTGGATCCCCTGCCCGTCCACCTCGTACATGCGCCGCAACCGCTGCTGCCGGTCAAGCTGCGCGCGTTTCTGGACTTCGTCACGCCGCGCCTGAAGATCGCGCTTGACCGGATCGAGGGGGCCTATGCCTGAGCCAGCGCATTCGTCCGTTCGATGCCGCGCTGGAAGGCTGGGCGGGCTTCGAGATCGGCATACCAGCGTGCGACGTTGGGCGCGGCGTCGAGCGAAACCTCGGCAAACGCCCGCCGCCACAGCCACCCGAAATGGGCGATGTCGGCGATGCTGAGAGCGTCGCCCGCGACGAACGCCGATCTGGCAAGGATAGCGTCGAGCACCCCGACAATCCGCAGTGCTTCGTTGCCGAAGCGGTCGATTGCGAGCGGGATCGGCTCGGGCGCAAATTTGCGGAAGAAACCGACATTCCCAAAGGCCGGGCTGAGGCCCGAGGCATGGAAGAACAATTGTTCGAAGACCCGGGCGCGGCCCGGTCCGGCGGTTGGCAGAAGCTTCCCCGTTTTCTCCGCCAAATAGACGAGGATGGCGGCGCTTTCGGTCAGCGTCAGGTCGCCATCGACCAGCACGGGCACCTTGGCGTTCGGATTGAGCGCGACAAAAGCGGGCTCCTTTTGGCCGCCGCTGCGAATGTTGACCGCGTGGAGCGCGTAGTCGAGCCCGAGTTCTTCGAGCGCAATCGGCACTTTAACGCTGTTCGGGGTGGCAAAGGCATAAATGTCGAGCATGCGGATTCTCCTGGATGTCTTGGCGAAACGGCGGCCCGAGGGCCGGGTCAGGCGGCGCGCGCTAGATCGGTCGGCGCGGCCCATTCGGCACCCTTCATGAAGGCGTCGTTGGGCGTATCCGCGAAATGGTTGGTGTAATTCGAGATCAGCTTGGTCGCGGCCAGCACCAACACGTCGAGCATCGCGCGATTATCAAAGCCTGCTGCCTTGAATGCGGCGACCTCAACATCGCTGACTATACCCCGGTTGCGTGTAACCGTCGCCGCAAAGCTGTGCAGCGCTTCGAGCCGCGGATCGGCGATCATGTCGCCCGCGCGCACGGCGGCGATCACCGCATCATCGACCTTGGCCATTTTCGACAAATTGGTGTGGCCGGCCATGCAATAGGTGCAGGCGTTTTCGTAGATGATCGCGAGATACGCGACATTGCGTTCGACCGCGGTGAAGCTGGTCTTTTCGGCAATGCCCCACAGCGTTCCATACGCTTCGAGAGCGGCGGGGCTCTCGGCGAGGACGCGGTGCAAATTGGGCACGAAGCCCCAGCCCGCTTTGACCTGATCGAGGATGGCGGACGAAGCTGGATCAGCGGTGGTGGTGTCGTGGAGGATGAAACCGTTGGTGGTCATGGCAAATCTCCTTCGATGCAGATTTTCGCGCCCTGATTGGCGTGACACCCAGATGGACCATTCCAATTTTTTGGAGTAGAGAGGCTGTAGCGATACCATCCATTCCACAGGGGAATAGATTTGGACCGAATGCATGCGATGGAAGTGTTCGTCCGTGTCGTCGAAACCGGATCGTTCTCGGCCGCCGCGCGCGCGTTGCGGATTGGCCAGCCCGCCGTTTCGAAACTTGTCGCCGCACTCGAAACGCGGCTTGATGTTCGCCTGCTGATCCGCTCATCGCGACACGTCTCGCCGACCGAAGCGGGCCAAGCCTATTATGAGCGCGCCAGACGCGCGATTGCCGAGGCCGACGAGGCCGATACGGCGGCGCAGGGGCTGGGATTGGGCCTCGAAGGACGGCTACGCGTGTGTGCGCCGGTTACCTTTGCGCGACTGCATATCGCGCCAAAGCTTGGGGACTTCCTGAGCGCACACCCCAAGCTGCGGCTCGATCTGGTGATGGACGATCGTAACGTCGATCTGTTGTCGGAAAACATCGATGTCGCGCTGCGCCTTGGCGATCTGGCGGATTCGGCGCTCACCGCCCGCAAACTCGGTTCGACGCAGCGCGTCTTGGTGGCTTCGCCCGCGTACATTGCCGCCCACGGTCGGCCAAGCGAGCCGGACGAGCTGCGCGCGCATCAGGCCGTCATTTACACACAAGGCGGCGGCGGGAGTGGCGGTGGCGACAAATGGCGCTTTCGAAAGGGCACGACCGAAGTCTTGGTCAGCGTGCCGTACCGACTGGCCTGCACCGCAGCCGAGGGGTTGCGCGAGGGGGTGCTGGCCGGGATCGGCATTGCGATCGCGTCCGAATGGATGATGCCGGAAATCGCATCGGGCGCGGTGGAAACGCTTATGTCGGACTGGTCTCTACCGGCGGTCGACCTTTGGGCGCTCTATCCCGCGGGACGGCTCCCCAGCGCCAAGGCCCGGATGTTTATTGCCTGGTTTGAGGCAAACCTGTGATGCGACACCCCACCGCTCCGACAGCGGAGCCACGCGGGCTTGCCAGAATCCGCCACGCGCGGCTAACGCTCGGTGCGGGGCCTGTAGCTCAACTGGTTAGAGCTGTCCGCTCATAACGGATAGGTTGCGGGTTCAAGTCCTGCCGGGCCCACCATTTTTGCGGTATCATCTCCTTTAAGGTATTTGCTGCAAAATGTCGGGTAAGTCCTATTCTCGCCCACTCCGGTGCGGTTACGATCGGCAGGTACAGAGAGAGCATCTGGTCACGGGCGCATGCCGGACGTTTCAAGTGGCGGGAAACACGATGAAATGTTCAATACCGAAAAGGGGGAACACATGAGTCAGTTGAACCGGGGCGTAAGGCGATGCTGCGTCGCGTTGGGCGGCGGATTGCTCCTGCTTGCCTCGCCGGCAATGGCGCAACAGGCTGAGACTGATCTCGATTCGATCATCGATGCGTCGGCATCGCCGGAACGGGCGATCGCGCTTGCCCGCACGCAGGAAGATGCGGGCGACCTGTTGGGCGCTGCGGCGACACTGGAACGCGCACTGTTTCGTGGGTCGGTGGCGGCGACGGCGTCGGCGCGGCTGCATTATGTCGGGCTGTTGTGCAAACTCGGCGACCGTCCGCGCGCAACGACCGAACTCGCCAAGCTCGACGGAATCGGCGCCAGCGACGCGGATTGGGCCGCGACGCAAAGCGCCTGTGGCGATCTGCCGCGTCCCGCCGGTCGTGGCAGCGCCGCGCTGTTTTCGGGGCAAGCCAGTGTCGGAATGGCCTATGACAGCGACGCGCTGGGTGCACTTTCGGTGCAATTCGCGCTGCCGGGTGTCCCCGGCATCCGTGACGACGGATTTTCGTTCATCGGATCGTTCGATCTAGCCGGGCGGATCCCGACCGGCAGTAACTTTTTCTATGGCCAGTTGGCAGCGCAGACCAAGAATAGTGTCGCGGGCGCAGACCTCGATTATCAACTCGGCGATCTCCAGCTTGGCTACGGCATTGCGGCGGGCAAGGTCGAGCTTTCGGGCGGGTTCTTCGGACGCTATGGCCGCATCGCCGGAAGCTATTTCGTCGGCGAATATGGCGGCGCGGCACGCGCGGCGGTGCCAGTATCGGCGCGTAGCCGGATCGGCCTGGAGGGCGTCGTGGTCCACCAAAGCTATGCCGGCTCGACCGCGCTCTTCTCGCGCGACGGCACGCGGTATGATCTCGCGCTCGATTTTCAGGGCAGCGCGGCAAACGGTGTCAACTACGCGCTCGGTGCGGCATTCGAGGACAAGACCGCCGACACGCGGCAACTCGGCTATACCGGCGCGCGCGTCTTCGGTGCGGTGCAGGTGCCGCTGAGCACGCACGGCACTTACGGCGCGCTGTCGGCCACGATCCGGCACGTTGCGTTCCGGGCACCTGCCGCAGGCGCACGCCAGATCGAAACACGCTATTTCGTGCGCGCCGCGCTTGGCGTGCCGCTTGCCGAGCGGCTTACGATCGAGACGGCGGTGAGTTATACCGCGCGCGATTACAATGCCGCGAGCTCGCTCGTCGATTATCACAGCGTCGGCGGCGAATTGCGGCTCGTCTGGAACTTTGGCGAATGAGGAGACACAGCATGGCCGATCGGCCCGGACCCTTCACCGCGCTCGCCTTGCTCTGCGCAGCGCTCCCGCTTCCCGTCGCGGCACAGACCGTCGGCATCAATGCCGCCGTCGTCAACGATGTGCGCATGACGACGCAGGCTAACCCCGCGCTGCATAAGGCGGTGGTCAAGGAACGCGTCTCGCTTGGCAATGACATCCAGACCGGGCGGGCAAGTGTGCTGCAAGTGCTCTTCCTCGATCGCACCAGCCTGACCGTTGGGGGCAATGCGCGGATCAAGGTCGATCGGTTCGTCTACGATCCGAACCGCAAAGCCAGCGCCATCGGCCTGTCGGTGACGAAGGGCGCGTTTCGCTTCATGTCGGGCAAGGCCTTGCACGCCAACCCGGGCCAGTCGGCAATCCGCACGCCCGTCGCGTCGATCGGCATTCGCGGGACGATCGTCGAAGGGGCGGTCGGCCCCGATGCGATGCGCATCGCGGCGCAGGAAGCCGGCGTGCCTGGCGGCTATCGCGCCGATCCGGAGACGGCCTCGCTGATCCTGCTGCGCGGGCCGGGTGCCACGACTGGCGAATCCTCGGGCGCGATCGACATTACCGTCGGCGGCGCGATGATTCCGATCGAGACGCCGGGCCTCGCGTTGTTCGTTCCCGCTTCGGGACAGGCACCGATCGGCCCCTTCCGTCTGTCGGACGCAGGTTCGGCAATGCTCGCGGCCTTGTTGCAAGCGCAGCGCGGCGGCCTTCCCGCTGGGGAGAACCCCTTGGTTTCGAACCCAATCGTCGATCAGGTCTTCCAACGCGGGGGCGCAGGACAGCCCGGACGCGACCAGATCCCGGGCCCGAGTCCCGTTAAGATCCCGTGATCCTTAGCTGCCAGTAGCGCGCGTGACGCGCTTCTGGCAGGTTATGCCTCGGCGGCGTATGGGGGCAGCGCGAATGGCGAATGTAGGGCACAGGACAGGCTCGGCACTGCGTGTTGCCCTGACCGGTCTTGTCTTCGCGATTTCAGTGCTGGCGACTTCGCTGGTCGTCCCCGGCTGGTCGTTTGCCGATACGCCGCGCATTTTCGAAGGCGTGGCGAGCTGCGGCGGGACGACCTGCCACGGTCGGCTAGAGGCCGACGGCAAGGTCGTACGGCAGGATGAACTCGCGCGCTGGCAGGAAGCGTCGACGCAAGGCGGGGCGCACAGCCGCGCCTTCACGATCCTGTCGGGCACGCGCGCACGGCAGATCACCGCAACGCTGGGGCTCGGCGACCCGAGCGGGGCGCCCGCATGTCTCGGTTGCCATTCGACACTCGCCGCTGCACGGGGGCCGCGCTTCCTCGCCAGCGACGGGGTCGGGTGCGAGGCGTGCCACGGTGCCTCGTCGGGCTGGATCGCATCGCATTATGCGGTCGGCGCGAGCCACGCCGCCAACGTATCACGCGGGATGATCGCGCTGGACCGGCCGACGGTGCGCGCGGGGGTGTGTCTCGACTGTCACCTCGGCAGCGGCAGGCCGGGTCAATTCGTCAATCACCGCATGATGTCGGCGGGCCACCCGCGCTTGACCTTCGAACTCGACCTGTTCTCAACGCTCCAGCAACATCACACTGAAGATGCCGATTATGCCGCACGTAAAGGACGCAGCGACGGCGTGCGGATGTGGGCGGTTGGGCAAGCGCTGGCGGTCAACCGCGCGCTGACGCTCTACGGCGATCCGGCGCGCGGCAGTGAGGGCGCGTTCCCCGAATTCAGCTTTTTCGACTGCCACAGCTGCCACCGCCAAATCTATGATCGCGAGACACGGACGCGCACATGGGAGAGCAATCCCGGTCGCCCGATCCCGGCGGGCATGCCGCCGTTCAACGACGAGAATATGATCCTTTTGAGCGCCGCCGCGCGCGTGGCCGCACCCGCGCTGGCGGGGCGGTTCGATGCAGATGCCCGCGCTTTCCATGCGGCCCTCGCGCGGGATCGACCGGCGGCGGTGGCGGCAGGGCGCAAATTGGCGGCGACCGCAACCGCCCTCGCCGATCGTATTGCTACAAGTGGAACCGGCGGCAACACGGCCTTTGCGATGGTCGATGTGCTCGCCAGCCCGGCGCTGGAGCCGCGCTTCACCGATTATACGGGATCGGCGCAGGCGGTGATGGCGGTCGACACGTTGCTCAACGCTTTGGTCAAGCAAGGGCGTATCACGATCGGCGCGGCGGCCGGGATTCGCGTCAATATCAACCGCGCTTATGCGGCCGTGCGCGAACCCAATGGCTACCGCCCCGACGAGTTTCGCAGCGCACTGCGCGACGCAGTCCGCGCGATCCGGGTGCTGCGATGATGCGGCGCACCGGCACTTGGCTGAGCGGGGTGGCGCTGATCCTGTCCGGGTGCAGCGGCGGCGGCGGCACTTCGAGCGCAATCGTTGCACCGACTCCGACGCCCAGCACCACGACGCTCTACACCGTGCCCGCCGCCGAAGCGCTGAGCGTAGCCGACGTCCAACGCGTCATCGCCCATGCCGCTGCCGAGGCGCGCGCGCGTTCGCTCCCCGCCGTCATCGCCGTCACCGACCGCGTCGGCAATGTGCTCGCGGTTTTCCGCATGACCGGCGCGCGCGCCACCGCCACGACCAGCCCCGCCCCCAACGGTGTCAGCATCGACGCGCAGAACCTGACCATCCCGGCCGAAGCCGGTGCCATCGCCAAGGCGGTGACCGGTGCGTATCTCTCCAGCGGCGGCAATGCTTTCTCCAGCCGGACCGCAAGCGAGATCGTCCAGCAACACTTCCCCCCTGCCCCATCGAGCGTCGGGCTTGAAAGCGGGCCCTTGTTTGGCGTGCAGTTCAGTCAATTGCCGTGTTCGGACCTGGCGGCACGCTATGGACCGGTCGGCAGCGCAGCGCTGATCGGGCCAAAACGCTCACCGCTCGGCCTCTCGGCTGATCCCGGCGGCTTCCCGCTCTACAAGAACGGCGCGCTCGTCGGCGGCATCGGGGTGATGGCGGATGGGGTCTATGGCTCCGACGCCGATATCACCAATGTCGACAACGACCCGGAGGAAGCGATTGCGCTCGCCGCCACGTTGGGCTTCGAGGCACCGACTGCGATCCGCGCCGACCGCATCTATGTCGATGGCACGCAGTTGCGCTATTCCGATGCGGCCTATGCCGCCTTGCTGACCGATGGCAGCGCCAGCTATGCGGCGACCGACCCGGCGCTCGGCAGCCTCGTTGCGGTTCGCGGCTATTTCGGCACGCCGCTCCCGGTGATCCTCGCGGGCGCGGTTTACGGTAGCGAAGGCTCGGGAATCCGCGCGGCGACCAACGCCGAGTTCGGCAACCGTGACGCCTTTGTCCTCACCGATGGCGCAGGCACCAACCGCTTCCCGATCCGCGCGGGAACCGATGGCGCGGACGTATCGCAACCGATCACCGCCACCGAGGCCAATGCGCTGCTGCAGGAGGCCTTCACCGTGATGAGCCGTGCGCGGGCGCAAATCCGCCAGCCGCTCGACAGCCGCGCGCAAGTGAGCATTTCGCTGGTCGATACGCGCGGCAGTGTGCTCGGCGTGGTGCGCTCCCCCGATGCGCCGATCTTCGGCACCGACGTGTCGCTGCAAAAGGCGCGCACCGCAGCCTTCTTCTCCGGTGCCCAAGCGGGTGCGCAATTGCTCGCCGATCCGAGCGCCGATGTGCGCAGCTTCGTGCCCGCCGCGCGCGCCTTCCTCAACAATCCGACCGCGCTGACCGGCGCAATCGCCTTTTCGGATCGGGCAGGCGGCAATCTGTCGCGCCCCTATTTCCCCGATGGCGAGGTCGGCCGCCCGAACGGCCCGTTCTCGCGCCCGATCGCGCAGTTCAACCCGTTCTCGACCGGGCTGCAATCGGCGCTGATCCTGACCAACCTCGCGCAGCATCTCGGCTTCGTGACCGGCGCTAGCGCGAGCGACACGCCGCAGCGCTGCAGCTTCATCCCCGATGCGGCGACCGGGCAGAACCGGTTGCAGAACGGCATTCAGATTTTCCCAGGATCGGTGCCGATCTATCGCGGCAATGTGCTGATCGGCGCGATCGGCGTGTCGGGCGACGGGATCGATCAGGATGACATGATCGGCTTTCTGGGCGTCGCCAATGCCGCTGCGCGGGTCGGCGGGATCGGCAATGCGCCGCTGGCGATCCGCGCCGATACGATCGTCGTGCCGGTCGGCGCGGGCGTGCGGTTGCGCTACGTCAATTGCCCATTCGCGCCGTTCCTCGATACGTCGGCACAGAACGTGTGTCAGGGGCTGTAGCGATGCTGTGGCTCCTGCTCGCCGCACAGGTGATCGACCAGACCGACCCGGCCGAGACGATCGAGGGTCGGCGGCGTCCGGGCTATGAAAAGCCGCTGCCCGATCCGGTGGTGCAGACCAATAAGGATGCGGTCCACGCGCCGCCGCCCGAAGCCTTTCCGACCGACCAGATTCCGGTGCCCGATCGCTGGCGGCTGATCGAAACGCTCGGGCTGGTCAAGGAACGCTGGCTCGACCCGTACCATCAGAACACGCTGAAGGGCGACCGCCCGATCGATCGCGCCAAGGTGAAATGGCTGCCGATCAAGGAAGACGACTGGTTCTTTTCGGTGAGCGCCGTCAGCGACACGGTGTTCGAGCCGCGCACCTTCCCGATCCCCGTCGGTGTGCAAACGACCGAGCGCCCCGGCAGCCTCGACGTGTTCGGCAAGGATGCCAGCTATGTCGCAGCGCAGACCTTCATCGTCGGCGCCGCGCTGATCAAGGGCTCGACCGCGTTCAAGCCGCCCGAGATCGAATATCGCCTGAGCCTCGCCTTCAACGTCAATTACGCGAACGTCCCCGAACGCCGGGTACTCTCGATCAAACCCAGCGACCCCAGCCACCGGCTCGACGGCTTCGTCGGCGTGCAGGAGGCGTTCGTCGATTACCACTTACGCAACACCTCCGACCGCTACGATTTCATGTCGATCCGCGTCGGCATCCAGCCATTTCAGAGCGACTTTCGCGGCTTCCTGTTCAACGATCAGCAATTGGGCGTGCGGCTGTTCGGCAATCGCGACGACAACCGTTTCCAGTTCAACCTCGCGGCCTTCTGGCGATTGGAGAAGGACACCAATTCCGGGTTGAACAGTGTGGTGAAGCGTCCGCGCGACGATTGGGTGCTGGCGGCGAACGTGTATCGCCAGGATTTCCTGATCCCGGGTCTCACCAGCCAAGTGACCGCCGTCTATAACCGCAATCGTGAGGCGAGCCGGATCGAGGTCGATACCAATGGCTTTCCGGTGCGCCCGGCGCTGCTCGGGACTTTGCGCGGGCGCGATTACGATGTGGTCTATCTCGGCTACAATGCCGACGGGCGGATCGGGCGGATCAACCTGACTGCCTCGGCTTATGGTGCGCTCGGCGAGGATCGCAACAGCTTCTTCACCGGGCGTGCGGCGCAGATCCGCGCCTATCTCGGTGCGGCGGAGGTGAGCTACGACCGCGATTGGATGCGCTTCCGTTTGTCGGCGCTCTACGCCAGCGGCGACGGCAATGCCTATGACGATACGGAAGGCGGCTTCGACGCGATCTTCGAGAATCCCGTCTTTGCGGGTGCCGACACGAGCTACTGGATCCGCCAGTCGATCCCGTTTGCGGGCGGCGGGCGCGCGGTGTCGCTCAACGGGCGCAACGGCGTGCTCAATTCGCTGCGTTCGTCGAAGGAACAAGGCCAGTCGAATTTCAACAATCCCGGCACCGTGCTGCTTGGGGCTGGCGCGGATTTCGATCTGACACCGGCGGTGCGGCTGTCGGCCAACACCAACCATCTGTGGTTCGCGAATACGACGACGCTGCAAGTCTTGCGCAATGAAGGCAGCATCCCGCGCGACATTGGCTGGGATCTGTCGACGGCGGCAATCTGGCGGCCCAAGGCGACGCAGAACATCGTCGCGCGGCTATCGGCGGCGACGCTGATTCCCGGCGCCGGCTTTCGCGATCTGTTTGCGAGCAGCAACCGAAGTCGGGCTTATTATTCGATCCTCGCCAATGTGATCCTGAGCTATTGATGCGGCGCTCGGGCCTCCTCCTCGCGCTGCTGGCGCTCTTGATCCCGGCCGCGATGCTGCGCGCAAGCGAGGCGGAAAAGCCGGTGAAGCGCATTTATGCTGCAAGCTTTGCTGCACCGATGAGCCAGACGCCCGAGCAAGCCGCCGCAAAGTCCGATGGCTGTGCGTCGTGCCACACCAAGAGCGACGAACCGTCGATGCACGCTTCGCCCGCCGTCGTGCTCGGCTGCACCGATTGCCATGGCGGCGATGCGCGTGTGGTGGGCGATCCGTCGCGCGGGTTCACCGACCCGGCCTATCTCGCCGCGCGCAACCGCGCGCACGTCCTGCCGCGCTATCCCAAAAGCTGGCATTGGCCCGATTCCGCCAACCCGAAGCGCAGCTACACTTTGCTCAACCGCGAAGCGCCCGAGTTCGTCCGCTTCGTCAACCCCGGCGATTATCGCGTCGCGCGGCTGTCATGCGGGGCGTGCCACGCCGCGACGATCGAGGCGGCCGAGCGATCGATCATGGCATCGGGCGCGATGTTATGGGGCGGGGCGAGCTACAATAACGGTATCGCGCCGATGAAATCGTATATCTTCGGTGAAGCCTATACCGCGAAGGGCGAACCCGCGAAGATCGTCTCGCCGGGTGCGCCGCCGGGGACGGTGACCCCTGCCGAGGCCAAGCGCGGTGCGCTCGCCGCGCTCTATCCGCTCCCGGCGTGGCAAGTGACGCCGCCGGGCGATATATTCCGCGTGTTCGAACGCGGCGGGCGCAACATCTCAACGCAATTTGCCGAAGTCGGCTTGCCCAACCCGACCGGATCGATCCAGCGGCTCGAGGAACCGGGCCGCCCCGACCTCAAGCAAAGCAATCGCGGCCCCGGCACGGGCCTCCGCGTCGCGATCCCGGTGCTCAACATCCACAAGACGCGCCTCAACGATCCGCTGATGTGGTTCATGGGCACGAACGAGCAACCCGGTGATTATCGCGGATCGGGTTGCACCGGCTGCCACGTGATCTATGCCAATGATCGCGAACCGCGCCACAGCCTGATCTACGCCAGCGCCGGTCGCGACGGGCAGAGTGTCACCGCCGACCCGACCATCGCCGCCAAAACCAAGTCGCATGGCGGGCTCGTCCAGCCCGATAATGGCCATCCGCTACGCCACGCCTTCACTCGCGCGATCCCGACCGCGCAATGCATGTCATGCCACATGCATCAGCCCAATATGTTCGTGAATTCGTACCTCGGCTATACGATGTGGGACTATGAATCCGATGCACCCGCGATGTGGCCGAAGGTGCAGAAATACCCGACCGCCGCTGAAGTGCGCGAAACCAACGACCGCAACCCGGAGGCCGCGGCTGCGCGCGGCAATTGGGGCGATCCGGATTTCCTGCGCAACGTCTATGATCTCAACCCGACGCTGAAAGACACGCAATTCGCCGATTATCACGGGCATGGCTGGAATTTCCGCGGCGTGTTCAAGCGCGACCGCGCGGGCAATTTGCTCGATGCGGCGGGCAAGATCGTGTCGCCCGAAGACCCCGAGAAATGGCGCAAGGCGGGCGAACCCAAATTCGTGCCGCCCGGCACAAACCCCGGCAAGGCGGTCCATTTGATGGACATCCACGCCGAAAAGGGGATGCAATGCGCCGATTGCCACTTCGCGCAGGACAGCCATGGCAACGGGCTGATTTACGGCGAAGTCGCCAACGCGATCGAGATCGGCTGTCAGGATTGCCACGGCACCGCCGACGCGCTTCCGACACTGCGCACCTCTGGTCCGGCCGCCCCGCCGCAGGGCAACAATCTCGAATTGCTGCGTAATCCCGACGGGCAGCGTCGCTTCGAATGGAGCACCGACGCTGGCGGCAGGCGGACGCTGATCCAGCGCTCGATCGTCGACCCCAAGCTCGAGTGGCGCGTCCACCTCGTGCGCGACAGCGTCGATCGCACCAGCCCGTTCTTCAACGCCAAGGCGGCGCGCGCGAAATTGATGAGCGCTGCTGGTGCAGAAAACGGCTTTGCGTTCGGCCCTGGCATCACGCCCGCCAACCGCGCGCATGGGGCGGACAAGGTGACCTGCTACACCTGCCACCTCAGCTGGACGACAAGCTGTAGCGGCTGCCATTTGCCGATCGAGGCCAATTGGAAAACGACGACGCAGCATTTCAACGGCGAGGAAACCCGCAACTTCGCGACCTACAATCCGCAAGCCGCGCGCGACGATGTGTTTCAGCTCGGCAAGGGCATGACCACCAAAGGCGGCGTCACCACCCCGGTCCGCAGCAGCTCAGCGCTGGTCCTGTCCTCGACCAACGTCAATCGCGAGCGCATCTATGTCCAGCAACCGCCGATCAGCGCGATCGGCTTTTCTTCGCAAGCCTTCGCCCCGCATTTCCCGCACACCGTGCGCACAACCGAGACCAAGACCTGTTCGGATTGTCATTTGTCCAAACAGGACGACAATAATGCGATCATGGCGCAATTGTTGCTGCTCGGCACCAATCAGGTCAATTTCGTCGGGCTAAACGCGTGGACGGGCCTTACCGGCGGGTTCGAGGCGGTGCGCGTGACCGAATGGGACGAACCGCAAGCGGTGATCGGGTCGTATTTGCAACGCTACGCCTATCCCGATTATTTCCGGATGCATGTCGAGCGCAATGGCCGCGAGCTGAAAGACTGGGTGCGCGGCAAGACCTTCGACAAGAAACTGTCAGGCGAGACGCATCCGACGGAGGAATTCCGCAACGTCGTTCAGGGCACGCTCGATGCCGTTAACTGCCTGCAATTGCGCGGCGAATATATGTATGTGGCGGAGGGGCGCGGCGGTTTCCGCGCCTATGACGTCGCCTCGGTCGCGAATAAGGGCTTCTCCAGACCGATCGTTTCGGCACCCTTTTCGAAGCTCGGGCAGAATGCGCATGTCGCCTCGCGCAATGCGACGTGCCTGGCGCTGCCGACCGATCAGCCGATCAACCCCTTGCGCAATACCGCCGCGATGCGGGAGGCCAATCAGGAGCAGCCCTTCGCGCCGATCTACAGCTATGCTGCAATCACCGATGCCGAAGAGGGCCTGATCCTCGTCAATGTCGAGACGATGGCCGATGGCGAGTTCCGCAACAATTTCCTGAAGCGCGCCGTCACCTGGAACCCGAACGGCGTGCTGAAGGGCGCGCGGCATGTCATCCTCGCCGGGTCGGTCGCCTATATCACTGCCGATGTCGGGCTGGTCGTGGTCGATCTTGCCGATCCGTTGCATCCGCGCCTTGCCGCCGTGCGACCGTTGAAGAATGCGCGGGCGAGCGCAATCCAGTTCCGCTATCTCTGGGTCACCGATGCCGAGGGCGTGAAGCTGTTCGACGTGACACGCTTGCTCGATCCGGTCGCGGTTCCCTCAGGCTCGGTTCCGCTCGGCGATGCGCGGCGCGTCTATCTTGCACGCACTTACGCCTATGTCGCGGGCGGGGCGGACGGGCTGGTGATCATCGACGTGACCAATCCGCGTCGCCCGCTGCGCTATCTCCAGACGAATTTCGGCGGGGCGATGACCGATGCGCGCGACGTCATCGTCGGCGCGACCAACGCTTCCTTCTTTGCCTATGTCGCCGATGGCCGAAACGGGTTGAAGGTCGTGCAGCTGACCTCACCCGCCAGCCAGCCCAATTTCTACGGTTTCTCCCCCGCCCCCAAGCCCGAGCTGATCGCCTGGGCGCGCACACCCACCCCGGCGCTCGCGCTCTCCAAAGGCCTCGACCGCGATCGCGCGGTGGATGAGACCGGCGGCCAGATCGCGGTATTCGGCCGCCTCGGCTCCCGCCCCTTCACCCGGCCCGAAATGGAACGCCTGTTCCTGACGCGCGGCGGTGCGGTGTGGAAAGTCGATGACACGGTCAACATGAAGGCCTGGCGCGCGGCGGTTGGGCGGAGGGTGAAGTTGGCGGTGGGTTTATAAGCGGAGTGTCTGGAGGTGGTGAGAAGTGGCGAGTCTATTCTTGGCTAAAGATCGAGATTATTTGTCGTTGCACGCCTTCTAGATAGGGATACAATTGAATACATCCAGAAAATAAATATAATGATTATCTATTAAATTCCGCCATTGACGACCAGAGAATGGTCAAAAGATATGATACAATTCATTGGTTAAATCTGGTTAGATTTTTGGGGAGTGCGCTTCAATGATACGATTGATTTTGGCGGTTTTAGCTGCATCTTTTTCGGCTGAAGGGGCGACAGAGAAAACGCAGGAACGCCTTGTATTGGGACCTTATCCGGACACTCAAGTTTGGAACGAGGTAACACACGAAGTCTTAGGCGCGAAATTTCTGATAGAACGCGTACCCTCCGGCCAAACCGTTAAAAAGTACAAGGATATCCTTAGTGCTCAGTCGTTTCCAGACCAGCGCGGCGCTGATCCGTCCAAGACGCTACAAGGTATATTCCAACTGGCCGGGGGTAACTGCGACAGCGTGAGAGTAAACGGACCCAAGGCTCAAATTGAAGGAGGTATTAATGTTGCGTATGGCCAACTCTACTGTGGTCGTCAGCGAGGTAAATCATTCGGTGTTAAGATATTCTATAAAATAATTCAGGGCAATGACGCGCAGTACGTCGTTTTGCGGGAGCGGCGTGTTCCGCCGAGCACCGTGGCTGGCACACAGTCATTCACCAACGATCAGATCGCGGCGCTCGTGGAAGAGATGAAATCAGAGGCTCTTGCCAATAACTATTTGGTGCAATCGGTCTACCTATGCGGCGCTTCCTCCGCCGAAGCCCGTTGCCATTCTCAGCCTCCCTCCTAGGGTCACAGACGCCTATTTCCACGACTGGACAGGCGGCCTGACGCTTCAGCCGAGCTTAGCCGACTGCTTTGGCCGGTCTCGAACGCGCACATAATGGCCAATTTTGGGTGTTCGCGGTCGGCCCGCTTAAAAGTGATACTCGGTCCTCCCTCCCCCACCGAACAAAATCACCGCTCCGCCCGCTCTGCCGTAACTTGCCGCACCACTGGCTGCATCACCGAATCGAACTTTGCATAGGTGACGCGCTCGCGGACGATGTCGAAATGCGTTACCAGTTTGCCATTCTCCCAGCGGTGCAGCGCATAGCCCGGCGGATCGTCATTCACCATCGCCCGGTCATCCATCACCTCGGCGTCGATCGGGCGCAGATCGAGCGCGAGTTGCGCGGCGCTCGCCGGGCAGACGGTGACTTGCGCGCTGTACAAGCGCGTTACGATCGGGCGGTGGAGGTGTCCGCACCAGATCGCCGCGATCTGCGTGTGCCCCGAAATCGTCCGCGCGAACCGCCGCACCCACGGTTCGTCGCTATGCGGGCTGATCCAGTCGATCCCGGCGTCGAAGGGCGGATGGTGCATCACGATGATCGTCGGGGTGCTGCGATGCTCCTTCAGCCGCGCCTCGAGCCAGCGCGCGCGCGCCGTGCAAAAGCCGCCGCCCTGCCGACCGGGTTCGAGCGTATCGAGCACGATGATCCGCAACCCCTCCAGCGCGATGCAATAGTGCGCGAAACCGCCCGGCATGGGCACGTGCGGAAACACCTCGGCAAAGGTATCGCGCTGGTCGTGATTGCCAAGACACGGATAGACCGGGAACGGGCAAAGCCGGATCGCCTCGGCATAGCGGCGATAGCTTTCCAAATCGCCGCGATCGACCAGATCGCCTGACGCGATCAGCAGGTCAGGCCGATTCACGCCCTCGGCCAGCACCGCCAGCACCGCGTCGAGCCGCTGACGATTATCCTCATCGGGCGTATCGGGCACGAAGCCCAGATGGATATCGGTGATCTGCGCGATCAGCATGGCCTGCCCTCCCCTTTAGTTTTTCTCCGGTCGCACCCATTGGCTCATCTGGGTCGTACGCGACGCGGTCATCGTGCCGCGTGGCGCCCACGGCGCGCCGTCGCCGCTATGATAGCTGTGGCACATCGCACAGTTTGACGGCACTTTCGCCGCCGATCCTTCGCCGCCGTGGCACGTGCGGCATGACTTGATCCCCGGCAGCAGCAGATCCTCGGACCGCATCGAGGTTGCGGCACCGTTATGGCAGCTCGCGCAGGTCTCGGTGCGGTGGGCCTTATGGTCGAACCAGCCAGCTTTCAGGAAACGCATCGGCTGGCGAACCGGCGTCACGCTCCACTCAGCCGCACCGTTTACGCCGGGCGGTGTGACACTATGGCAGTCGAAGCACGCGCCGCCTTTGGAAAAGACCGCGCGGACCGCCGCCTCGCCGTCAGCCGGACGCGCCGCGACCGCACCGAAATAGGCGTGGTAGAGCTGGCCCTGCGCGTAAAGTCCCGGCTGCCGCCGCGCCATGCCGCCAAGTTCGGGCGGTTTTGCCGGCGCAGTCGAGCGATACATCGCCCGCAGATCGGCGATCATCTGCGCGGTGTCGCCGTGGCGCAGCGTCCGGAATGTTCCGCCGATCCGGTCATAGGCAAGGCTGTGACAGCTCTGACAGTTGCGCTCCATCGATACCGGCAGGAAGCGCGTGCCGTCGGCGCTCGGCGTGTGGCAATCGGCGCAAACGAGCGCCTGGCCGGCGCCATTGGTCTGCGCCATCCGCGCGACGCCGCCGCGCTTATCGAGGTGGAGCTTGTGCGGGAATTTCAGTCCGCTGAGATCGACCGGTTTGGCATCGAGCGATTGCCGCGTCAAAACTGGCTTCGCGCCCGCACTCGTCGCCACGACCGGGCGGAATTGTGGATGCGCCGTACCAAAATCGGCGGCATTGCCGATTTTCGTGTCGACCAGCCGCGTCGTCAGCGTCGCATGGCAATCCGCGCAAAACGCTTGTGCGGTCGCTGGCATCGGGCCGGCGCCTTTATGCTCGGTGTGGCAATCGACACAGGCGCCGGGGCCGGGTTTGTTGAACCCCTTTGCGACCGCCGCCAGTATGCGACCGCCAAGTGCAACTTCGGCGCGAGCCTTGGCAATCCGCGCCGGTGGCGCGTGGTCATGCGTGTCCTTGTGGCATACCAAACAGGAATCGTCGCGTACCGAAACGAACGCCTCGCGGTGGCACGCCTCGCACTTGCCCTCCAGCGCGTGATGCGCCTTGCTCAGCGGCCCGCTCGACCAGCTGCGGTCGGTATGCGCTGCATAAATGCTGCGGCGATCCTCCTGATGGAAAAACCCCCAGATCGGCACCGCAAGGAAGCCGACCAACACTGCGACAGCCAGCACCCACGCCGTCGCGCGCTTGCCCGGCAGCACCCCGCGTAAGGAGAAGGCCGTCGCCTCGTCCTGCTCGATCGCACCCGCTCTTCGCGTGACCGTCAGCGAGATTTGCCCATCGGCCTCCAGCGCGACGGTGATGCGATACGCACCGATCGCGATCTCGCCGCCCTTCGCGCTATCGATCGTCGCGCGCAGCGTCGTGCGGCCATCGACCGCGAAGCCGAGGGTCCCCGTCGCGCTGATCGTCAGCCGCCGCGCATCAATCCGCTCGATCCGGGCATGGTCGGGCGATACCGCCAGATCGGCCAGCACGATGTCCCGTTCGGGGCTCCGCCCGATCGTTACCGTATCGCGCGCGATGATCTGCGCACGCACGATCTCGCGCCCGCCGCTGCTCTGGCTGATCTGACGCAGCAGGAAGCTCATCGCCCGCTCACCAGTAAAAAAACACGCTGACGATATGCGCGATCAACGCGGCGATCAGCGCGAAGGTCAGCGGCACATGCACGTACAACCACACTTCCAGCAGCGCCTTCAGCCGCAAATGCCGCCGCAATCGCGCCAGCGCCGCCAATTTGCGTTCGAGCAAGGCATCGACCCGGTCGAGTGGATCGCCCGCGACATCGGGTCGGCCACCGGTCGCCTTGCGCACCGTCGCGTGACTGCTTGCGGTTGCACAGCGGCGGTACTGCCCCGACAGCCGCGCCCATAGCCCCCCGCCGACCGGATCCTGATCGAGCGATGCCTGCACCACCGCCGCCATATAGGCATCGAGCGGTTGCGCCGCTTCGTGCAATTGCCGGTCGATTCCGTGCACCGCACCCAGCATTTGCGGCTCGGTCATTTCCTCGCGATTGTTGCTCAGCGCGCGCGGCACGGTGGCGTAGGCGACGACGCCCCACAGGCCGGATGCGATCACGATCAGCATCAGGATGTACGCCAAGGTGTGGACGTTCCACCCGAACTGGAAGCCCGTGTGCAGCGTCGCGATCACCACCAGCGACAAGCCCAGATAAACATGCGCGCTGGTCCACGCCTTCAACGACCAGCGCCCGCGCGTCATCGTGCGCTTACGGACACCAAGCATCGTCAGCCACAGGATGAGCAGAACCGAGACGGTGCCAAGCGTGTAGCCATACCAGGTTCCGCCGCCGCTGCGCGGCCCCACATCGGCGAAGGCATAGCCAAGCACCGCCAGCAGACACAGGATCAGCGACGTCTTGAGCCAGCGGTAGCGCTTATGCTGCAAGAACCCCTCGTGCAGCGGCATAGCCCCCGAGCGAGTCACAAGGCTGGCGGCGGAGCGGACTATGACCGCGTCTCCTCTTCCAGCCGTGTGACACTCAGGAACTGCTCGGGCGCGACGCGGATTGCTGCCCCGGTCGGGCAAGCGCGCACGCACGCCGGGCCCCCGTCAATGCCCGAACACATGTCGCACTTGATTGCCTTTTTGGGCTTTTCGACACCCGGCTTGGTGTGCGCCGCGCGCCACTCCTTGCTCGGCTCGCCCGGGCCAGGACCAGCGCCGAACAGCAGCCAATCGACCAAACGCGGTTTCTTGGGCGGCACACTGTCCATCCGGATGACGCCATAGGGGCAATTGCGCTCGCAATTCCCGCAACCGATGCAGGTGTCGTCGATCACCACTTCGCCGTCGGGCCCGCGGTGGATCGCGTTGGGCGGACAATCCGCCATGCATTGCGGATGTTCGCAGTGCCGACAGCTCGTCGGCACGTGGAGGTGTGCGTAGGTTCGCCCCGCTTCGCGATCGAGCCGCGACAGGCCGTCATGGCTGTCGGCGCAGGCTTTTTCGCAATTGTCGCAGCCGACGCAGAGGTTTTCGTCGATCAGCAACACATCGGTCGCCTCGCCAATGCCATTGTCGACTAGGAAAGCGGCGGTCTGCGAATACATGTCGACCACGCCCGAAAACCCGTCCTTGCGGCTTTCGACAAAGGCGTTGACGTTCTGCCGCTCCGCCATGTCGCCGCGCGCCTTTTCGAGCAGCCGTGGCTTGGCCGCGAGCAAGCGCCGGAACGCTTCACCGCGCAGCCGGATTACCTCGGATCGGATCGCGGCTTTGACCGTCGCGGTGCGTTTGCCGCCCGAGATCAGCGCCATTTCGCCGACATAGGAACCGGCCGGAAGGTAGGACAGAAACACTGGCTTCCCAGCGATCATCTTCTCGACGATCATGCTGCCGACGCGGATGACGTAAATATCGTCGCCCGCATCGCCCTCGGTCAGGATCGCCTCGCCGACGCGCACATCGACGACTTCGGCGGTGTCCATCACCTCAGTCAAATCCTCCGCCACGAGCCCTGATCCGAACAATTGCAGCAACTGCCGCTCGATCGAGATACGCGTGACGGCGCGTTTGGCCGCAGGGACCGACGCCATCAGTTTCAGCGCCGCCGTGCGCGACACTTCGACCGCGATCATCTGGCTCCCTGCGCGGATCGTCGCGCCGCGCTTGCGGCCGGAGATCAAGCCGACCTCGCCGAAGATCGAGCCTTGCGGGATGCTGACCGTCACCGACGGATCATCCTTGTCGGTTTCGACCAGCGCGGTGCCTTGCGCGATGCCGAACAGCGACGATCCGGGGTCGTTGCGCGCGAACACCAGCTCGCCCGCTTTGTACGATCGCACCTCCGCCCCGAGCATGAATTCGCGCATTTGCAGCGGCGACAGGTCGGTGAGAATTGCGATATTCCGCCGCAGCAACTCAAGCCATTCGTCGACCGAACGCTGCGCCTTGAACCGCGCGAACTTGGCCGCGAGGATCGGTTCATCGGCGGGTTTCAGCGACACATTGCCATTGATGAACTCGACCACGTCATGGCCTTGGTTCATGCAATGCTTGATCAGCGGATAGCCCGCCAGCGCGCCGATCACGAAGAGCCCGGGCTTGGTCGTCTCGAACGTCGGCGAAAGTTTGGGATAGGCCTCACGGTCGGCACTGGAAAATTCGATGCCGCAGGCCTCAACAAACGCGCGCGGCGCGGTCGAGCCCATCCGCGCGATGATCCGGTCGCAGCGCAGCGTCTCGACCCCGTCGCGCGTATCGACGAGAAGCTCGCGCTCCCGGACTTCCGAGGGCGTGGTGTTGAGCCGGATCGTGATCCGGCCCTGTTCAGCTGCCTCGGTCAACAGCTTCACATTGGCCGATTTGGCGCGCGCGAAATCACCCGAGCGATTGAGGATCGTGACAACATTGCCCTGCGCCGAATCCGCCGCCAGCCCGAGCGCATTTTCAATGCCCGCATCGCCCGATCCGACGACGACGATATGTTCGTCGATATAGGCTGTGGGATCGTCGAGCTGATATTGGACGTGCGGTAACGCGGCCCCTGCACAGCGCAGCCGGTTGGGGTTGCCCTGCGTGCCGATCGCCAGAACGACCGTTTCGGCCGCGATGCTGCTGCCATCGGCGAGCGCGATCGTGAAAGCGCCGCGCTCGCCGGTAATGGCCGTGACGTCGCTGTTCAGCCGCACGTTGATCCGCTGCGCCGCCGCTTGGCTGTCCCATGCGCTCAGGATCGCCTCGCGCTTCCCCGCGTCGAACGGCAAATCGGCGCGCAGCACGAGTTGGCTGGGCGTCGCCATGACGTGCTTGCCCTTTTGGTAGCGATAGATCGTGTCGGAGAGGTGGCCGGTCTTTTCCAGCAGGATGTGCGACAGGCCCAGGTGCCGGGCATGCGCGGCGGCACTAAGCCCGGCCGGTCCCGACCCGATGATCGCGATGCGGAACCGCTCGCTCACCCCGCTATCCCCCCGTCTGACCGGCGGCACCCGTCCCGCCCGTGCGCTACTGTCTAGCATATGGCGCTAATCGCGCTACCCTTTGCCGCGATAGGAGAGAGTCGCCATGGGACAGTTTCGGGTCGGCTGGCTGCTGTTCGGCGCGGCGGCCTTATTGTTCGCAGGCGTGCTGGTGTGGCGCGCGCTGCCACCCCGCGAAGCGAGCCCCGCGACCGTCAGCGCGGTACCGCCCAATGCTGTGCGTGCGCCCGAAGAGGCGACGCGCGAGCGCCCGAACGATCCCGAGGCTTGGAAGACGCTCGGCCTCGCCCGCTTCGACGCGCAGGATTTCGCTGCGGCGACGGCCGCGTTCGACCGCGCCACCGCGCTCGCGCCCGATCGCGCCGATCTGTGGTCCGCGCTTGGCGAGGCGCGGGTGATGGGCAGCGCGAGCGATCCGATGCCGCCGCCCGCGCTCGCCGCGTTTCGCAAGGCGATCGCGCTCGACCCGCGAGATCCGCGCGCCCGCTATTTCCTCGCCGTGCAGCGCGATCTGTCGGAGGATCACCAAGGCGCGATCGACGATTGGCTCGCGCTGCTCCGCGACACGCCGCCGGGTGCGCCGTGGGAGCAGGATTTGCGCCGCACCATCGCGCAGGTCGGCAAAATCAACCGGATCGATGTCACGGCGAAACTCGCCGCAATCGCGCCGCCTGCGGCACACCCGGTCGGCCCCGACGCGGCGCAAGTGCAGGCCGCCGCCGCGCTCCCGCCGTCCGAGCAAGCCGCAATGGCGCAAGCGATGGTCGCGCGCCTCGAAGCGAAGCTGAAGGTAGATCCGGCCAACATCGATGGCTGGATCATGCTGATGCGCAGCCGCATGACGCTCGGCGAACCGGCCAAGGCAAAAGCTGCGCTGGCGGCGGCGATTGGGGCAAATCCGGGTGCCGCTGTGCGCTTACAGCAGGAGGCGGCGGGGCTGGGCGTACCACCGCGCTGAGCCCCGCGCGCATACCACCCCGGCGAAGGCCGGGGCCCAGTCGCGATGGTTTCGGTTATCGCGCGCTGGGTCTCAAATGGAGCGCAGCGCAACTGGGCCCCGGCCTTCGCCGGGGTGGAGCAAGGCCGAAAGCCCTACCTTTTACTTCTCCGTCGCCTCCAACGTCCCATCCCAGTCCGCACCCGGAGGGTCGACCGCGAACCCAGCAATTCGGTCCCGCATCATGCCGTACAGTTTCGACAGGCCATAACCCGCAGCCACTTCGGTCCCGGCCTCGACCAACACCGCTGCCCCGGCCCAATCGCCCGCGTGATAGGCATCGAACATCGCCGCATGTCCCGCCGCAAAGGCGCGATAGGCTGGGTCTTGTGCCAAAACCTCATCCCCCAGCAGCACGAACACCGTCTCGCTTGCCGCCCGCCCGACGACGCGCACGCGCCCGAGCGGCAACACCGCAAACCCCGGCAAATGCGCCGCGAGCGCGCTCCCGATCGCGATCTGCACACCGAACAGTTTGGTCAGACCCTCGATCCGCGAAGCGAGGTTCACCGTGTCGCCGATCAGCGAATAGGACAGGCGCTGCGCCGACCCCATATTGCCGACGCAGCACGGCCCGGCATTGAGCCCGATCCCGATTTGAACATTGCCGGGCCAATCGGGAGGATTATCGCGGTTGAGCGCGGCCAACCGTTCGACCATCGCCAGACTCCCGCGCGCGGCATTGGCATATTGGTCTGGATCATCGAGCGGCGCGTTCCAGAAGGCGACGATCGCGTCGCCGATGAACTTGTCGATCGTCGCCTTCCGCCCGAGCAGAACGTCGCACATCGGCGTCAGGAACGCGATCAGGAAGCGGATGATCGCTTGCGGATCGAGCTGTTCCGACAGCCGCGAGAAACCGCGAATGTCGCAAAACAACACCGTCATCTCGCGCTCTTCGCCGCCCAGTTCGAGCTGCCCCGGATCATCGACGATGCGCTTGACCAGATCGGGTGACAGATAGCGGTCGAACGCGCGGTGGATATAGGCGCGCTGCCGCTCCTCGCGGTAATAGGTCCACACCGTCTCGACCGCATAGACCGCCGCCAGCCCCAGCACGACATAGGTCGGATCGAGCAGAAACCCATGCTCGCGAAAAGCGTACCAGCTGCCATAGCCGACTCCGCCCACCACCACCGCGCCAAGCAACGCACCTCTGACCGCGCCGAGCAGCGGCAAGGCCAGCACCAGCACCAACCCGAACGCCAGCAGCAACGATCGCTCCAGCCCGGGCGCCCAATCGGGCCGCACCAGGAATTTACCGAGCACCATCTGCTCGATTGCCTGCGCATGGACCATCACGCCCAGTTCACGCTCCTGCACCGGCGTTGCGACAACGTCGCGCAGCCCCGCCGCTCCGGTGCCGATCAACACGATCCGCCCGGCGAATTCGCGCTCCATCGCGGCGGGCGATAGTTGCCCGGTGAGGATTTTCCACGCGGGCACCACGCGCTCGGGGTGGGGTGCCGTATAATACATCCACAGCTCGCCGGCATGCGTCGTCGGGACTTCGAACTGGCCGACCTTGAGCGATACGACCTCGCCCTGCCCGCCATATTCGCCACTCGCGTCGCTCGACTTGACCGTGATCGACCCGGCACCCTGCGCCGTCCGCAAGGCGTCGAGCGACAGCGCGGGCATCAGTTGATCGCCCTGATAGGCAATCAGCGGTGCCTTGCGCACGATACCATCGGCATCGCCGATCAGACTGACGAAGCCGTCGCCGCTGGCCGCATCGCGTAAGGGGCCGAGCGGCTGGATGGCGTTCGAGAAACGCGGCACGCCTGCGCTTGGCGGCGACCCGACGAGCGCGATGCCCGCCTTCGGGGGCAGCGCCGCTGCGGCACCCTCGCGCGTCAGGAAGAAGCCAAGCACGCTCGCGCCGCCCTGCAATGCCTGTGCGAACGCGGCGTCATAATCGGGCATCGCCGCGAGCGCCGCGGCGATCGGCGGAGCCCCGCCCTCCCGCCCGACGCGCTGCGCCAGCATTGCGGGGGAGGTCCGGTCGGGCTCGGCGAAAACGACGTCGAAGGCGACCGTCGATGCCCCCGCCGCCGTCAATTTCCGGACCAAATCCGCAACATCGGTGCGCGGCCACGGCCATTGCCCCAGCCGCCGGATCGATTCATCGTCGATATCGACGATCCGCACCGCCCCATCCTCGAACGCACGCGGCGCCGCCCGCTGATACCCATCGAACAGCAAAAGGCCCAGCCGATCGGTTCCGGCAAACCCCGCGACCTGCAGCGCAAGTACGCCCAGCAACGCCGCCAGCCCGATCGGGACCGCGCCGCTCTTGCTCGCCAGATAGGAAAGCACCCCCCGTATCGCCTGTCTCCCCACCCGGCTGTACCACAGTCTCACGGCCATGACGCTAGACTTGCACTGAACGCCGAATAGCAAAGTTACGCAGAAAGGCGAACCACCCCGTTATCGCAGGGGCGCACCCGCTTGCGCCGCCGTGATGATCTGATCGACCGACGCCGCACGTACCCCGCGCCGCGCAAGATCGGCGAGCACCGCATCCCACCACGCATGGAAGCGCGCGAGATCGGCGGCATCGCGGACATAGGGCGTGAAACCCGGCGCCACCGAAGGCGAGTGGAAGGCGAAGTTAAGGAGGCGAAGCCCCTCCCCAACTGCGACCGCGATTGCCTCGAGCGCGTCCTTCACGGGCATGTCCTCAGGCGTCAGCGCGACGCGCGAGAGCAGTCCGGCGCGCGCAAACAGGCCGCGTCCCTTCGGGATCGCCCCCAGCAAGCGGTACAACCGCGTTCCGCCGCCCCGCGCGAGGCCGGTATGGACCGTGGTCAGCGGCACTTCGATCATCGGCCCGACCCGAAACGCGTGGTTCGCGATCTCGGCGAAATCCGGCCCGCCATCCTCGGCATAGCTGTAACGCGACCGCATCGAGCTATCGAGCAGATACCCACGCGCGGCCAGCAGACGCAGTGTGCTGGGTCCAATGCCATAGCGGCCAGCGCGGTACGCCACCGGGCGCTTGCCAAAGGCGGCGGCGATCGTATCGGTCAGCGCATCGATCTTCGCCGCCTCGGTCGCTTCGGGCAGATTCCCGGCATAGCTATTGGCCGACGTCAGCGCTTCGTCGAACGGCGGATTGACCCAGGGATGCAATTGCGTACCAACCGCCGAGACGCCGTCCGAAATCGCCGCGCCGAGAATGTCGATCGCACGGGCGTCGGTCGCGATCGGGTAATCGACCATATAGGTGAGCGGCACGCCGCGTTCGGCAAAGCGGCGGTGCGCTGCGGGCAAAGCGGTGATCGCGGATACGCCGTGGGTTTCGCGCGCAAGCGGCGCATCCCAATCGAATTCCTCTTCGGTATCGACGAACACCGTAAAGCGCGTGCCGAAACCGTCGGGCCAGTCGATCAGATCGTCGGGCGCGGGCGCGGCTGGGCGATATCCGCGAGGTGGCGCTGCAACGGCCACGATCAGCTAGAAGAAGCCTGCTCCATCTCGGCAGAGAAGGCGGCGGGCAGGCGCAAAGTCAAGGCCTTGTCGCCGATCGTCAGGCTTCCGCGCAGTTCGGCCGCGAGATTGCGCGCCAACCGCAGCGCAAAACCCGTGCCGAGCAAAGGCGCGCCGTCTCGCTCCGCTTCGGCCTCGGCATCGATCGTCAGCAGCGTTTCCTCGGCATAAGCGGCAAGCGCAGCGGGTCGGTCGAACACGATCGTAACGGCGCCATCCTCGGCGGTCGCGGAAACCCCGATCCGCTCACCCGCGCTGCCCGATGCGACCAGCGTCGCCATCAGCCGCGCAATCAACCGCTCGACCGCGCGATCGTCGCCGAGGATCGCCAGCGCATCACTGCTGACATAGCGGTCGAGCGAAGCGCCGCGCAGCGACGCCAGCGGTGCCAGATCGGCAAGAATTCGGTCGATCAAGGGGGACACGGGGACATCGCCCGGCCGCAGATCGAGCGCGTGCGTCTCGATCCGCGCGGCCATGTCGATATCATCGATCGCAGTGAGCAAGCCGCTCGTCTGCCCCCGGATCGCAGCGGCGTGCGCGCGGTAGATGGCAGGCACAGGCCCGAGCATTTGCGATTCGATCATTTCGGCAAAACCGGCAATCGCGTTGGTCGGCGTGCGCAGTTCGTGGACGAGTTGGCGCAGCGCATCGGCGGCGGGGTTGCGCGTCTCGCGCAGCGGCTCGGCGGTTTCATCGGCACGCGGGCGACGCGCGGTGCCGCGATAGCCGGTGAAGCGCCCGCTCGCCCGGTCGAACACCGGGATCCCGCTGATTCGCCATTGGCCCGCGGCGTCGGAATGACCGTCGACCACCAGCCGCGCATTGGCGAACCCGGCGCGGCGGCGAAAGGCTCCCGCCGCGACGCCGTCGACGCGCGATCCGCTCGGCAGCGGGGCCAGATCGAGCGACAGGCCGATCAAGGGCGCACGAGCGGCCCCCTCGACCCAGCGAACGATGCCGTTCGCGTCGGTCTCGAAGCGGAAGGTTTCCGCCTGATACGGCTCGCGCGCGAACAGTTCGGGCTGGACTTCAAGCGTGGGCGTAGTGGTTGGGGCCTCATCGCGCTGACGCTGATACGCATCGATCCGCGCGACCAGTTCGGAAATCTGGAAGGTCCCGTCGGCGATTTGAGGGTTGGCTGGCGCAACCGGCGCGACCGCGGCTATTGGCGCAGCAGCCACGGGCCGTTCCGCCTGGCGTAACGCCTCGGCCACGACCGGCAGCCCCGCCGCAACCGCCGCAATCGATACGAACGGCGACACGGTGGCGATCGTCTCGGGAAGCTCGACCGCAGGCGCAGGGTCCGCTTCACGAGCCGCAACCGGGGCAACCAATACCTCTGGCGTCCCCGCATCGCCGACCAGATCGGTCGCGTCGATCCCCACCGGCTCAGCGGAGGCAGTCGGCTCCGGCCCGGTCTGGGGTGCGATGTGAACCGCTGGCTCGGCCACGACCACGGGCTGGGCTTGAACCACAGGCTCCGCCATGACCGCATCGCCGACAATTTCAGTCCAGTCGATCTCAGCGACCGGCTCTGCTGCCACGATGGGCGCTGCCTCGAGCGGCTCGATCGCGAGCGGTTCGGGATCGGTCGCGGCCAAGGGCATCGCGGGTGGCACTGCGTCTGCCGTTGGTGCGCCCAGCACGAAATCCACGCTTCCAAACGTCTCAAGCGCGCGCCCAACGTCGGGCGATAAGTCGCGGCGATGGCGCAGGATCGACCGCGCCGCGGGCGTCAGGCGCGGCAAGATGGCGCACCATTCGGCCGTCGATAGCTGGACCGAGCGCAATACCGGCGCCGCAACCGCAATCTCGTCTTCGGCGAACACTGCGACCAAATCGGCCGGCGGCGTCGCGAAGGCCAGTGCGCGGGCACTCGCCGCGCGAACCGGCGGCGGGACATCACCGCGAATCATCCGCAGGCGCGCGATTGCCGCATCGTTAGCGGGCACCCGCCCACGCCCGATCAAATCGACCAATTGCCGCCACGTCGATTGCGCGCCGAACGACGAAGACATTTCTGCCGAAAGAACCGTTTCCAGACTGTCGTCGAAGCGCAAAGTGGCCCATTCCCGGTCCGGTCGCGAAAGCGCCGTAACGATTTCTTAACTGCGCTTTGGCGGAGTTGTAAGCCCAAGTTTTCGATGCGTCGCAATGTGGGACAATTGCGTTCGTCGGCAATTATCTTATGCTTAAGGCAGATACGGCGATGCGAAACACGCATGCCCGGGGAGCGAACTGTAATGCCTTTCGATTCGATCGACCGTCGCATCCTGGAACTGCTGCAAGACGACGGCCGCATGACCAATGTCGACCTTGCCGATCGCGTGGGGCTGACGGCGCCGCCCTGTCTGCGCCGCGTTCGCGCGCTGGAGGAAGCCGGTGCGATTCGCGGCTATCATGCCGAAATCGATGCGGCGACCCTCGGTTATCCGATCACGGTCTTCGCGATGGTCAGCTTGCGCAGTCAGGCCGAGCATGATCTCGCCGCGTTCGAAGCGCATGTCGCGACGATTCCCGAAGTACGCGAATGCCATATGCTCAATGGCGAGATCGATTTCATCCTGAAGATCGTGGCGAGCGACCTCAAGAGCTTTCAGGATATATTGATGACTCACCTGACGCCTGCGCCCAATGTCGCAAGCGTCAAGACCTCGCTGACAATCCGCACGGCCAAGGCGCTGCCGGGGATCCCGATCCGAAACGCCTGAACAAAAAAGGGCGGCCCGCGAGCCGCCCTCCCTTGCCGATGGTCTGCGGTTTACGCAGCGGTCGGCGGCGTGGTGACGAACACCGTCCACAACCGTGCGATCGCCTTGTTCGGCTCGGCGCTCACGCGGGCGAGCGCTGCCTTGGCCCCCTCGCGGTCCCCCGACAGCGCCAATGCCATCCCAAGGTGGAGGCTGTTGCGATCCGCATCCGGTGCGCCCTTGGTCTCGCACAAACGGTACATCTCGATCGCCTTGGCGTAATTGCGCGTGCCGAAATACGCATCGCCCGCCTGCTGCGCGAGATCGCCCTTGGGAGCGGCCAGCGCATTCTTTTCCTTTACCGCCAGCGGCGAGCTGCCCGCGATGCCGCTCTTTGCGCGCCCCAGAAAATCGTTTGCGGTGACGTTTCCTTTCGGAATAACGCCTGCGTCAGTGCCTTCCTCGATCACCGTCTTGGCCTCGTTCGGCAGCCCGATCAGCAGAGCGGCCTCGGCATAATCGATATATTCCCGCTGGCCCGCCTGACTCTTGGTTGCCCACAACAACCGAAAGAGATCTACCTTGTTCTTGCTGTATTTGACCGCAGCCGGGCCCTGGAACCCGAACGTATAGATCGCCCCGCGCCAATTCGGCGCGGTGCCATATTCGGTCAGCCATGCCGCGGTCCAGGCATCGGCACCTTCCTGATCGCCCGTTTTGCCTAAACGGCTAAAGGCATATTTGTACCAGTCTTCGGGTGCCTTGCGACCGGCTGCCTTTTCGGCAGCGACCGCCGTACCGAGATCGGCAATGCCGCCTTTCACATCGCCCGTCTCGACCTTCGACTGAACAATTTGCAAAAGAAAGTTGGGATTATTCACGCCGAGTTCGCGCGCGCGCATGAAGTAGCGGAGCGCGTCGGCATACTTCTGTTGTAAATAGGCCAAACTACCGCGTTCATTGTTACGAAGCGCGACTTCTTCCTTGGGCGTCGCAGGATTGGCGATCAAAGCGTCGAGGATCGGCGTCATCGCAGCAATCCGCTGGGCCTGCGGCTGGTCCTTGGTCTGCGCGTTGAGCAGCGACAGCCTGATGCCCTGTGCCAGATACCGCTCATAGTCGGTCTTGGCGACGCTATCCATCGTGTTGAGCGCGGCCTCTGCCTTGACCAGATCCTTCGGAGTCGCGGCGAGTGCGGTCTGCGCCTCGACCGCTGCGGCGCGCACTTTCTCGGAGATTGACGGCGTGGCTGGCGCCTCGTCCTTCTTCTTGGCTATGGCGGGCGCAACCAACGCTGCACCGTTCAGCGCGACGACCAAGGCGGCGGACAAGGCAAATTTGGAAACCATCTTCATTGCGAACTCTCCTGATGCGGCGCGACGCGCGCGGCGGATTGCTGGCGCTGCTCTAGCGCCGCCGCTTGTACCGTCAAGCAACGCTGATGCCGCGCTGGGCCTTAATGCTGGTTGAACCCGTCGGCTCCCGTTCAAGCCTTTGACGTGCGCGCGTCGTCCGCTTAACCGGCTCGGTCATGATCGCCTTGCTCTCCCCCGCCAAGACGCTCGATTACGAGCGCTCCTTACCCGCCGTCACCGCTACCGAACCGCGCTTCGCCGACACAGCCGAAGCCCTGGCGCGGTCGGCGGCGAATCTGACGCAGAAACGCCTGGCGCAGTTGATGCACATTTCGCCTGCCCTCGCGAAGCTCAATGCCGATCGTTTTGCGGGATTCGCCGATGCCCCCGCGCGGCCGGCGCTCTTTGCCTTTGCCGGGGACGTTTACACCGGGTTCGAGGCACGCTCGCTCGACGACGCGGCGATTGCCTATGCGCAGGATCATGTGCGGATGCTGTCGGGGCTTTACGGCCTGCTCCGCCCGCTCGACGCGATGAAGCCGTATCGGCTCGAGATGGGCACGCGCTGGGCGCCGCGCCGCAAGAGCCTGTACGACTTTTGGGGCGACCGCATCGCCGCCGCCGTGCGTGCCGACGTCGCGGACGAGGGATCAGGCGTCATTCTCAACCTCGCCAGCCAGGAGTATTTCGCCGCCGTGCTCGGCAAATTGGACGGCGTGCGCGTGATCGACGTGGATTTCCGCGAACCCGGCCCCGATGGTCCGCGCTTCGTCAGCTTCAACGCCAAACGCGCGCGCGGGATGATGGCGCGCTGGCTGTGCGAACATCGCATCGCCAACGTCGAGGACATGAAGGGCTTCGACAGCGACGGCTATCGCTTTGACAAGACCGAGAGCGAGGCGGATCGCTGGCGCTTTTCCCGCGCATGAGCGGCTCGGCGGTCGTCATCGGTGCATCGGGCGGGATCGGCGCGGCATTTGTCGCGGCGCTGGAGGAGGAAGGCGCGTTCGACATCGTCCATGGCTTCGCGCGCAGCTGGAGCGGGGCGCGGCATATCGACCTGACCGACGAAGCGAGCATCGCCGCCGCCGCCGCGCAGGTCGCCACCGGCGCCGCGCCGACGCTGGTGATCGTCGCGACCGGCTTGCTCCACGTGGGCGAGCGCGGCCCGGAAAAGGCGATGCGCGAGCTCGATCCCGCGTGGCTCACCCAAAATTTCGCGATCAACGCGATCGGTCCGGCGTTGGTCGCCAAACATTTCCTGCCGCTTGGTGCCAAGGGCAAGCAGGCGGTGTTCGCGGTGCTGTCGGCGCGCGTGGGCAGCATTTCGGACAATAAGCTCGGCGGCTGGTACGGCTATCGCGCCTCGAAAGCCGCGCTCAACCAATTGGTGCGCACGCTCGCGATCGAGGAAAAGCGCCGCAACGACCGCAGCATCGTCGTGGCACTCCACCCCGGCACGGTCGATACCGCATTGTCGAAGCCGTTCCAGGGAAATGTCGCGCCCGGCCGCCTGTTCGACGCCGAGCGCGCGGCACTGCAATTGCTCGACGTAATCGAGGGGTTAAAGGTCCCCGACAGCGGCAAATTGTTCGACTTCGAGGGCAAGGAAATCCCGTTTTAGCGGGCACGGGGCGCGATGATTTCCCGTTCGTGCTGAGCCTGTCGAAGCACCCTCTACCCCAAATGCGACATTTGCGGCGCGGGCCCTTCGACAGGCTCAGGGCGAACGGAGGTAGGAAACGTCACTCTCAACATGACGGCTTTGTCACCCCATCGCCATCGATAGGTCAGCGGCACGATCGCATTCTCCACGGATTCGGGACATGCCCGAAAATCTTGAGAGGATTGCCATGACCCGGTTCCCGATCGCGCTCGCCACCGCCGCCGCTGCCCTGCTGTGTGGCACTGCTGCCGTCGCGCAGATGAAACCCGCACCCAAACCTACCGTAAAACCGACACCCGCGAACATGATGGCACCCAAGCCCGTCCCCGCAATGGCCGCCAAGCCTGTTGCGCCCGCGCCCAAGCCCGCACCGCGCGCCAAGGCAGCCACCGCCTCCGGCGGTCGGATGGTTTCGGCCAAACTCTCCAATGGCAAGACCGTAACGTACAATTGCTCGCTCGCCGGGAACAAGACCAAGAAGGCCTGCCAGTAAGCCCGAAAAATCCCGCCTTCGCGCGCCAACCGAATGCGCGCGGGGGTGGCATTCTGTGTCACGCTCGGCTAGGGTTGTCGCATTCCCGTAACACAGCCGAAAGCACCGCACATTGACCGACGAGACCGTGCTCGCCGACCCTTCCGATATTGCTCCGATCTCGATCGTCGACGAGATGAAGTCGAGCTATCTCGACTATGCGATGAGCGTCATCGTCGCGCGTGCGCTGCCCGATGTCCGTGACGGCCTGAAACCCGTCCACCGCCGGATCCTGTGGTCGGCGTCGGAGAGCGGGTTCCTCTACAACCGGCCCTATCGCAAATGCGCGCGCATCGTCGGCGATACGATGGGTAAATATCACCCGCACGGCGACAGCTCGATCTACGAAGCTTTGGTCCGCATGAGCCAGGACTGGTCGATGCGCGTGCCGCTGATCGACGGCCAGGGCAATTTCGGGTCGATGGACCCCGATAAAGCCGCCGCGATGCGCTATACCGAGGCGCGCCTCGCCAAGGTCGCCGGGTCGCTGCTCGAGGATATCGACAAGGACACGGTCGATTTCATCCCCAATTATGACGGCTCGGAGCGCGAGCCTGCAGTCCTCCCGGCGCGGTTCCCCAATCTGCTCGTCAACGGCGCGGGCGGCATCGCGGTCGGCATGGCGACCAACATCCCGCCGCACAATCTCGGCGAAGTGATCGACGCGACGCTCGCGATCATCGATTCGCGCACCGGCGCGCGCGAAGTGCCGAGTGACGAGGAATTGCTCGAAATCGTCCCCGGCCCCGATTTCCCGACCGGCGCGATCATCTTGGGCAAGGCGGGCGCGCGCTCGGCCTATGAGACCGGGCGCGGCTCGATCATCATCCGCTCGCGCTACGTGGTCGAGGAAGGCCGCGGCGACCGCCGTTCGATCGTGCTCACCGAAATTCCGTTCCAGACCGGTAAGAACGGTCTGGTCGAAAAGATCGCCGAAGCCGCCAAGGACAAGCGCATCGAAGGCGTCAGCGACATTCGCGACGAATCGAGCCGCCTCGGCGTCCGCATCGTCATCGATTTGAAGCGCGACGCGACCCCCGAAGTCGTGCTCAATCAGCTCTGGCGCCACACCCCGGCGCAATCGTCCTTCCCGGCGAACATGCTGGCGATTCGCGGCGGGCGGCCCGAACTGCTCAATTTGCGCGACATCATCACCGCCTTCGTCGCTTTCCGCGAGGAAGTGATTACGCGCCGCTCGAAGTTCGAGCTGGCCAAGGCGCGCGACCGGGCACATTTGTTGCTCGGTCTCGTTATCGCGGTCACCAACCTCGACGAGGTCGTCCGCATGATCCGTGGCTCCTCCAGCCCGGCCGCGGCACGCGAAGCCCTTCTGTCGCGCGAATGGCCGGTCGCCGAGATCGCGCCGTACATCAAGCTGGTCGAAGCGGTCGAAGCAGAAGTCACCGGCGACACCTATCGCCTGTCCGATCTGCAAGTCCGTGCGATCCTCGATTTGCGGCTGCATCGCCTCACCGCGCTCGGCCGCGACGAGATCGGCAACGAGCTGCAGGGCCTCGCCGATTCGATCTCCGAGCTGCTCGCCATTCTCGGTGATCGGGCCAAGCTTTACGCGGTGATGCGCGACGAACTCGTCGCGGTCCGCAAGGAATTCGCGACGCCGCGCAAGACCGATATCGCCGCTGCCGCCGACGGGATCGACGATGAGGATCTGATCGAGCGCGAGGACATGGTCGTCACCGTGACGATGCAGGGTTACATCAAACGCACCACGCTCGACACCTTCCGCTCGCAAGCGCGCGGCGGCAAGGGTCGCGCAGGGATGGCGACCAAGGATGAGGACGCCGTCACCAATCTGTTCGTGACGAGCACGCACACGCCGGTGCTGTTCTTCTCGACGCTCGGCAAAGTGTACCGGATGAAGGTCTGGAAACTGCCCGAGGGTGGTGCCGCGACGCGCGGACGACCGATGATCAATCTGCTCCCGCTGGCCGAGGGCGAGACGATTTCGACCGTGCTGGCACTGCCGGAGGATGAGGCGGAATGGGCCGCGCTACACGTGATGTTCGCAACCGCCAAGGGCAGCGTGCGGCGCAATGCGATGGACGCCTTCACCAACGTGCCGACCGCCGGCAAGATCGCGATGAAGTTCGAAGGGATTGACGAGGATGATCGCCTGATCGGCGTCGCTTTGCTCAGTTCGGACGACGACGTGCTGCTCGCAACCCGCGCGGGCAAGGCGATCCGCTTCGCCGCCGACGAAGTGCGCGAATTCCAGAGCCGCAATTCGACCGGTGTACGCGGCATGTTGCTCAAGGGCGACGACGCGGTGATCTCGCTGTCGATCCTCCACCGTGTCGGCGCCACGCCCGAAGAGCGCGAGGAGTATCTGAAATTCGCTCCTTGGAAGGGCGAACGCGACGGCCAGATCGCGATGACCCAGGCGCGGTATGAGGAATTGGTCGCGCGCGAGCAGTTCATCCTCACGGTCTGCGCGAACGGCTATGGCAAATTGTCCTCGGCCTATGATTATCGCCGCACCGGGCGCGGCGGCCAAGGCATCACCAACATCGACAACATCCCGCGCAACGGACCCGTCGTCGCAAGTTTCGCCGCGACCAAGGGCCATCAATTGATGCTCGTCACCGATCAGGCAAAGGTGATCCGCACCACTTTGGGCTCGATGCGCGTGATCGGTCGCAATTCGGCTGGCGTAAAATTGTTCGACGTGGCGAACAACGAACACGTCGTCTCCGCCGCGCGGATCGAGGAAGCCGAAGGCGATGCCGAGGCGGATGTCCGTGACTTGACCGCGGTCGAACTGGCGCCGGACGATAGCGCGGATACGAGCGACGACAGTGCGGCGGGACCGGAAAACGGCGAGTGACCGACCTGCCCCTCACCGCCTACAAGGTCCTGACCGCCAAACAGATGGCGACGCTGGAGGCAGACGCCAGGTTCGCCGGTGCGCCGGTCGATCTCGCCGACGGCTATATCCACCTCTCGACCGCGGAACAGTTAACCGAGACGGTCGACAAGCATTTCGCCGGACAGTCCGATCTGCATGTCGCGGCGGTCGATCTCGGATCGTTCGGCGCAGGCCTCAAATGGGAGGAATCGCGCGGCGGCCAGCTTTTCCCGCACCTTTACGGCGGTCCGCTGCTGCTGGAGACGGTCATTGCTTACGGCCCGCTTGAACGCGATGACGCGGGCAAGGTAAAGCTACCCGTCGCGGGATAGCTCTACGCGAATAGGTCCACTACCTCGGCCCCCTGCCCCTCCGCCGCCAGCAGCAGCGTGCGGTGGCAATGCTGCGGCTCGCGCTCATAGCACAGCAAAGCGCTCGGCAGCTCCGCCGCCAAGGCCAGCATCTGTGCCGCTTGCGCCTGCGCTTCGGGCAATTCGAGCTGGTCGGCATAGACCGCCGCGAGCGTTGCGACGTCGCCCTTCTTGGCGGCATCGCGCCCGCGTTTGGGCGTGCCGAGCGCTTTCAAATGCACATAATCGATCCCGGCCTCGGCGAGCGACGCCGCTAGCGACGTCTTGGAAAAACCCGGCCGCCGCGACAGCGGCAGCGCGCGCACGTCGATTACACGCTCCACCCCCGCCCGCATCAACGCGGCGAGAAAGTCGGCCATCGTCGTGGCCTCATAGCCGATCGTGAAAACCTTCATCGTGCGCGCTCCGTAGTGACCACCCCGACCGCGATCATCGCCTGCCCGGCCAAGTATAGCGGCCAGACCAGCAGATCGGGCACGATCGATCCGGCCAGCGGCCCCATCCGCGCGAAGATCAGCAAGTCGGAGCCTGCGAACAGCACCGCCCCCGCCCCGACCCAGCCACGCGGAAAGCGGCTGATCCATGCCGTCGCCGCCATCGCGCCAAGCGCAAGGCCGTAGAGCAATACGCCAGGGCTGCCCGACAAGGCATAAGCGATGAGCGGCACGCCGAGCATCAGCAGGATCGCTGGCGTCGTCCCGTCCCGCCCGACGCGGCGGCGCGACCAGTAGAGGCCGGTCGCGAGCAGGTGTCCGATCAGGAACGCGACGGCCCCGACCGTCAGCCCGGAGGTCTCCAGCAACACATCGCCCAGCGCGCCGAACGCCAGCACCAAGGCGATCCACCGCCCGGCGGTAGTCGGCGCGGACAACAGCGCCCATAAAGCGAGCAAGGCGACGCCTGAACCTTTCCACGCGGCTAGTAGCGCGCTGGTAGGCAGCAGATGGCTCGCCGCCCAATAGCTCAGCCCAGCGAGCAAGGCGGCGATGAACAAGGCGGGTTGGGGTATGCGCGAAACCATGTGGCGGAGATGCAGCACCCGGCGCGCCGCTACAAGGGTGCTCCGACACGATCCACCCTAACCGTCACCCCGGCCTTGAGCCGGGGCCCATCGTGCCGATAGAACCGCGCTCCGCCTTCGCGCTCTCACCTCGCCGCTTGATGGACCCCGGCGCAAGGCCGGGGTGACGGCCGTTAATGCGCAGCGCGACTGGGCCCCGGCCTCCGCCGGGGAAGCGATACCAACGGGCGATTGACTCCCCCACAAATCCTGTTATTTCTGTCTTTACAGAAATTGGAGTACCGCGTGACCCTGCTCGACCACCCAGACGCCAAGGCCTTCATCCTGCACTGGGGGGAAATGGGCACGCATTGGGGCGTCAACCGCTCGGTCGCGCAAGTCCATGCCTTGCTCTACCTCTCCGAAAAGCCGGTCGATGCCGAAGCGATCGTCGAAGCGCTCGGTCTCGCCCGCTCCAACGTCTCGACCGCGCTCAAGGAGTTACAGGGCTACGGCATCGTCCGCCGCGTCCATGTCGAGGGCGACCGGCGCGACCATTTCGTCGCCGAAGGCGATCTGTGGGAGATGCTGATGCGGATCGTGGCCGAGCGCAAGCGCCGCGAGATCGACCCGACCATCGCGCTCCTCGCCGAACTGTCCGAGCGCTTGAGAGCCGATCCCGCCGCCCCCGCCTATCTGCGCGACCGTGTGGTACGGATGCACGAATTCCTGTCCACGCTCGGCACCTGGTACGAACAGGTCAAGGTGCTGCCCAAATCGACGCTCGTCACGCTGATGAAATTGGGCGGCAAGGTCGCGCGCTTCATCCCCGGCGGCAAGAAGGGCTGATCCGATGCAACGCGCCCCGCCTCCGCCCTAGCCGCGCCTCACGATTTCAGTTTTTACAGAAATGACAGTCATAGGAGTTTATCATGGTCGAGACCGCCTACCTCCTCTATCTCGCGATCACCATCGCCATCACCATCTGGGTCGCGCGCACGCTGTCGAAGAATGGCGTGGTCTTCCTCATCCAATGCTTCGGCCAGAACGAGACGCTCGCCCGCTCGACCAACCACTTGCTCGTGGTCGGCTTCTACCTCGTCAATATCGGCTTCATCACGCTGACGCTCAGCCTCGGCACCGAGCCGACGACGCTGACCGGCGCGATGCGTTTCCTGAGCAACAAGGTCGGGCTCGCGGTGCTGGTGCTCGGCGCGATGCACTTCTTCAACATGGGCGCGATCGCCCGCTTCGGCCGTAAGGTCAGCGGCTGGATCCAAGCGCGCCCCCTCGCCGCCGCACACAGCACCCGCACCGACGAGCGCATCACGCGATGACGTTGAGCAACTTGTGAAATGGCTAATCCCCGTGCCCGTTCGCCCTGAGCCTGTCGAAGGGCCCGTGCCACGAGCGACCGGCCCGATCGAGGCATACTGTGCTTCGACAGGCTCAGCACGAACGGGGTGAGGTTAGCCGGTGCGATTACAAACCGCTCTGAACATAACGGGGAGCGCAGATCATGGGCATGCAAAGCGTCGCCACCTACCGCCGTCGCCTCGGCAAAGTGGAATGGCGCGACCTTGTCGGAATGCGGCAGCGTGACGGGCTAGTCGAATGCCTCCACCCGCTGCCGTGGCTGGCGGCGAGCTGGGGGCTGGCCGCGGCGGGGCTGTGGCCGCTCGCGGCGGCGGCGTCTTTCATGTTCTTCCTTACCGCGCTGCGGCTCAATCATGAGGCGATCCACGGCAATCTCGGCTTCACCAAAGCAACGCATCGCATCGTCATGCACGCACTCAGCGCGGTGATGCTCGGGTCGAACAACGCCGTCGCCTTCAACCATTTGCGTCACCACCGCCATCTCGGCACGCCCGAAGACACCGAAGGCGCGTGCGGCCGCCTGACCTTCTGGCAAGTCCTGCGCGAAGGACCGCGCTTCCCGCTACGCAATCATGCGGATGCGTGGCGGCACGGCACGCCCGCCTTGCGCCGCCGGATGCGGATCGATTTCGCGCTCAACCTCGCCGTCATCGCCGCCGCGCTCGTCACGCTGCACCCGGTGCTGCTCTATCACGCCGCCGCAATGCTGGTCGCGCAGTGCCTGACCGCCCTGTTCGCCGTGTGGATCACCCACCACGATTGCGCCGAGGACGACATCGCCCGGACGCAGCGCTCAACCCTGGTCAATTTCGCGACCTACAACATGTTCCTCCATCTCGAACACCATCTCTACCCGGCGGTGCCAGTCCGGCGGCTAGGTATCCTCGCCCACCGCATCGCCGACGCCGCGCCCGAGGTGGCGGCGCGGGAACGGCTGGTGTTTCCAGAGGTGTGGCGGTGAAGGAGGGGCGGGCGGAGAAATGACTGGCGTCCGCTTTCGCTCCAAATGCCGACCGTAGGCGTTGTGACAGTCCCGTATTGCAGACGTTCGAACAGAAGCTAGTCTACCAGACCATGCCCCCTGCCGACATCAAGCAATTTCGGAATATGCTTCGGATCGCCCTGCAAATGGGTGGGTTTTCTCCAAAGAAGCTTGAGCCGAAGATGCCGTTGGCATGGACGCTTCCCGCCGACGAGGTTGTCCCCGTGTTCTTCCCACACGAGATCCGGAGGCCATGGGGCTTTCGCCTCTCCGGTTCACTCGGAATCGAACTCCCTGCATTAACGGCTTGGTTGCAGGCTCGGTATGCTCGGGAAGCTCGCGGAATATTTAGGCACAGTTTTACCACATACCATATCGCCAATGATCCTGAAATAAATGACTTTGGCGCAATCTTTGGCGAGGAAATAGCCCTGAATTCTTGGGTGGAACGCCTAAAGCAAAGGACAACTAAACTTCCGACGACTGTTGAGGCTCTTTGCGAAACATACTGCGCTAAGCCAGATGCCCTTGGTCTGTTTGCGTGGGATATCAGCACGCCAGCTTGGGATTGGCTGCTGCAATGGCATGCTGATCCAGATAACGCACCGCCTGTGCCGCTGTCGCTCTTCTGAGAAAGCCTATGCTCGTCGTCTAGCTCCTGTAAGCTGACGGCCCCTAATCCGCAAACCCCGGACATCGCACCTGTCCTACATCCCGCAAGTCTGTCAGCCTTGCGATCCGCTCTTTCCAACCGTCGATTTGCCCATGGGTTCGCGCCCCAAAAACGGCGCCGATGGTGCGACTCGTGTGACTTTAAGCCTCCCCCCACCGACCGCTTCCACCGTCGTTGGTGTGACTCAGTGTGACTTTAAGCCAATCCCGCCGTCTGCGCCCCCTTTGCCACCCCGCCCCGCCCCCGCTACAGCCCAGCCCATGACACATCAGATCCACATCATCGGCGGCGGGCTCGCCGGGTCGGAAGCCGCATGGCAGCTCGCCGAGGCGGGCTTCCGCGTAAAGCTCTCCGAAATGCGCGGTTCGGGCGAGATGACCCCGGCGCACCAGACCGATGGCCTTGCCGAGCTCGTCTGCTCGAACAGCTTCCGCTCGGACGATGCCGACAGCAATGCCGTCGGGCTGATCCATCAGGAAATGCGCACATTGGGTTCGCTGATCCTGCGCGAGGCGGACATCCACAAGGTGCCCGCAGGCTCCGCGCTGGCGGTCGATCGCGATCGCTTTTCGGAGGGCGTCACCGCCGCGCTGACCGCGCATCCCAATATCGAGATCGTCCGCGAACGCGTCGACACGCTCCCCGAAACCGGCCCGGTGATCGTCGCGACCGGCCCGCTCACCGCGCCCGCGCTCGCCGACCAGATCGGCGGCGCGACCGGCAAGGACGCGCTCGCTTTCTTCGACGCGATCGCCCCGATCGTCCATTTCGACAGCATCGACATGGACGTGGCCTGGATGGCCTCGCGCTGGGACAAGGGCGATACCAAGGATTACATCAACTGCCCGATGACGCGGGACGAATATCTCGCCTTCCACACCGGCCTGATGGAGGGCGAGAAGACCGAGTTCAAGGAATGGGAGAATGTCCCCTATTTCGAGGGCTGTATGCCGATCGAGGTCGCCGCCGCGCGCGGGGTCGACACACTCCGCTACGGCCCGATGAAGCCCGTCGGGCTCGATGATCCGCGCACCGGGCGCTGGCCCTATGCCGTGGTGCAATTGCGGCAGGACAATGCCAGCGGCACGCTCTGGAATATCGTCGGCTTCCAGACCAAGCTCAAACATGCCGAACAAGTCCGCCTGTTCCGCACCATCCCCGGCCTGCAAAATGCCGAATTCGCACGGCTCGGCGGGCTGCACCGCAATACCTTCATCCGCTCGCCCGAATTGCTCGACGAAACCTTGCGGCTGAAGGCCCGCCCCAACATCCGCTTCGCCGGGCAGATCACCGGCTGCGAAGGCTATGTCGAAAGCGCGGCGATCGGCTTGCTCGCCGGGCGCTTCGCCGCAGCCGAGCTGGGCGGTGCCACGATGACCCCGCCCCCGGTCGAAACCGCGCTCGGCGCGCTGCTCCACCACATCACCGGCGCGGCGGTGGCGGAGACCTATCAGCCGATGAACGTCAATTTCGGCCTCTTCCCGCCAATCACCGGCCGCACCAAAAAGGCCGACCGCAAACGGATGTACACCGACCGCGCGCGGACCGCGCTGGGGGAATGGCTGGCGGCTTAGAGACTCCCCTCCCTGAAAGGGAGGGGCTGGGGGTGGGTTGCTCTCGGGGGAGCGCCGCACTCTCCCCATACCGACCCACCCCCGACCCCTCCCTGGAAGGGAGGGGAGAAGTATCAGCTGTCCTCCCCCTCCCCCGCCGCCTCCGGCTTAGCCGCAGCAGGCGGCGGGCAATCGCGACGCACGCGCGGCGGTTTGCGCTTCACGGCGGTGGCAGCGAATTCGGTCGGGTTTACCGCCCCCGATTTATCCTTGTCGGCGAGCGCGAATTTGGTCTCGGCCTTGATCGCCCATTCGTCGAACGACAGCGTGCCATCATGGTTGGTGTCGAGCCTGGCATAGGCTTTGCGCCGGTTGGCGAGAAACTCCTCGCGCGACACCGCGCCATTGCGGTCCTTGTCATAGCGGTCGAAGCGCTTTTGTTCGCGCGTCCGCTCGCTCGCTTCGGGGACGCTGTCGGGCAACGCGCCATCGGCTGCGGTCTGTGCGAAGGCGAGCGGGGCGGCCGGGAGCGCCGCGACCGATTGTCCGCTGCGATTGAACAGGACGACGCCCGCCGCGATCAGCGCCAGCGTCGCCAGACCGCCCACCAGATACCGCCACATCGTACACTCCCTTTTCCCGAGGCCATACCTAAACATAGTCCTTTCGGAGGAGTCGCAAAAGCCTATCGTCCGCTCAGCCAGTGCCAGGCGAGGCGGCCGACACGGCGCGGGGCGCCCGGCGGCTTGTCGCTCGTCAAATTCATCTGCGCGATGAGCGCCAGCGCGCCCAGCGGGCGCAAAACGCGGAGCAGCGGGCTGGGGCGATAGAGTCTCAACCTCACGATCGCGCGCGCCCGCGCAAATTTAGCGAGCGGCACCTCCCGCAGATTCGCCGCGAGATCGGCATAGGCCCATCCGCGCCCCAGTCGCTCGATCCTGCGATCGTGCGCGCCCAATACGGTCGCCGCCGCTTCGAACAGCCCGGCACCGCGCAGGATCGCATGCCGCGCCAGCGCGGTGCCCCCGAGCGGCTCGTCGAGCAACGCTTCCCACCCGTCGATCATCGTAGCCAGCTTCGCCCCGCGCACCCCATGCGGCAGCACTTCGGCGGCAAGCGCCTGCAACACCGGCTGCGCCGGCGGCGGCGCGGTATCGAGCGCGCAAAGCGCCGCGTGCCACCAGGTCAGCCGCATCTGACCGACCAACGGCTCGCGCGTCGTCCGCAGGATCTGCGCGAGCGTATCGTCGAGCGCGAACAGCGCGGCGAGGCCAGCGCGCGACGGCGGCGGCGCATAGGATAGCGCCAACGCCCGCTCGGGAGCCGGATCGGTCATCGCACCCTCGCCCCGGAGCACCGCTTACCGGGCGTTAACCATCCTCCTTCAAACCCGGTTATGGCTTTCTGTCGCATAGCGCAGGCCGAACGATTTGCATTTTGACCGTGGAGCCATTGCGACATGATGGGGGCAGCAGCGAAAACAGGGACGACGCAGCGCGGATTCCTGCGCTCGCTGGTGCGCGACGTGCGCGGCAATACGCTCGCCATGATGGCGATGTTCCTCATCCCGCTCTCGGGGCTGGTCGGCTCGGCGGTCGACATGAGCCGCCTCTATGTCGCGAAGGCGCGCTTGCAGCAAGCATGCGACGCGGGTGCGCTGGCCGGTCGCAAATTCATGGTCGATCCCGGCCCGACGCTCGATGCCAATGCGACCACTCAGGCGCAGAATTTCTTCGGAAACAATTTCAAGAAGGACGTTACCGCGAACGGCACGCTCGGCTTCATGAACGCCAGTGCGGTCACCTTCACGCCGAGCCGCACCACCGACAGCCAGGTCACGGCGACCGCGTCCGCGTCGATCCCGATGACGATCACCAAAATGTTCGGCACCAATGCGATCACCATCAGCGTGACCTGTCAGGCGCGCTATGATGTTGCCGATACCGACATCATGTTCGTGCTCGACACGACCGGATCGATGGCATGCCTACCGGCCGACAGCGATTCGACGTGCAGCAGTTATGCGGGCTCGGCGGCGAAAGTGACCTACACACGGCCCTCCGGCAGCGGCGTTCCCGGCTATGCCGGTACTATCGGCGTCGGCACTACGGAGAAATCGGGATCGCGTATCGCGGCATTGCGCGCGGCCGTGCTCAGCTTCTACGATACCTTCGCCGCCAATGCCGATCCATCGACCAAGGTACGCTACGGCTTTGTCACCTACACATCCTCGGTCAATGTCGGGCAGGCAATTCTCGACAAATCGGCCAGCTATCTGGTCGGTGGCTCGGGCAGCGAAACGCGGTCCTACCAGTCGCGCAAGCCCTATGCCGATTATGTGACCGGGACCGTCACCAACAACTCAAACAACGGCAAGACCCAGACGAACTGCACCGCATCGACGCGCACGCCGTCAACCGCGCTGACCTATTCCGCACCGAGCGGGACGGCGACGCGCACCTACGATGTCTGGTCGAGCAACAAGTGCCAGACCAAGACCGACACGATGATTCCGCAGTGGCAGTATCTGCCGGTGGCGTTCGATGTGAGTTCGCTGGTCCAGGGCAACACCATCACCGATCCGACCAAGGTGCGCGGCCAAACCACGCAGTGGATCGGCTGTGTCGAGACCAGCGTCGATAGCCCTGGCGCGACGAGTTTCACGACGACCAGCCTCCCCTCGGAATTGAACCCGGACCTGTTCCCGACGGGCACGACACGGTGGTGGCCGCACATGGCCGACTTTACCTACGCCCGTAACGGGTGGAGCAGTTCGAGTACGGACTATTCGAATGGCGACGATACCGCGAACAATCCCAATTATGGCGTCGATTCCGATCCATCGAGCGTAACCTCGGGCTATCCGACCACCTATTTGCGCAATGCAGGTGCCGTGTCGTGCGGCAAGCCGGCCAAGCGGCTCGGCGTGATGACGCGCGCCGAAGTCAGCGCCTATGTCAACGCGGTCGATTTCGTGCCGATGGGCGGCACCTATCACGATACCGGCATGATCTGGGGCACGCGTCTCATCGCGCCCAATGGTCCGTGGGGAGCCGATACGGCAGCATGGCCCAACCGGCTCGAGCCGAACCGCGTGATCGTCTTCCTCACCGACGGCGACATGGCACCGTCGAACACCGCGTACAGCATGTACGGGGTCGAGGCGTTCGATAAGCGCGTGTCGAATTCGGGCAGCTCCTCTTCGACGACCCTTAGAGACATTCACAACGCCCGGTTCCTCGCCGTATGCTCCGCCGCCAAGGCGCGCAATATCGACGTGTGGACGGTGTCGATCGATACGAGCGCGAACACCGAGCTGACGGCGTGCGCGACGACGTCGGCACAGGCGCTCGCCTCGGCCGACGGCACGGGCCTGTCCACCGCCTTTGCCAACATCGCAAAGCGGCTGGCGATGCTGCGGCTCACGCGATGAACGCGCGTTTGTTTCAGCGGCTGCGGCGCGACCGGCGCGGCTCGACGATCATCGAGTTTGCCATCGTCGCCCCCGTGATGATGCTGTTGATGATGGGCCTGGGCGACCTGCTGTACCAAGTCTATGCGCAATCGGTGCTGAACGGCGCGGTGCAGAAAGCCGCGCGCGATTCGGGGATCGAGGGCGGGTCCGGCAATGTCAGCACGATCGACGGCGCCGTTCAGACGATCGCACGCCAGATCGCGCCTGCGGCCACCTTTGTCGCGACGCGCAAGAGCTATGACAGCTTTACCGAAGTGGCACCCGAGCCGTTCACCGATACCAACGGCAACGGCGTCCGCAACGCGGGCGAATGCTATACCGACGTCAACGGCAATGGCAGTTGGGATGCTGACCCCGGCAGCACCGGTCAGGGCGGTGCGAGCGCGGTGACACTCTACACCATGACCATGACCTATCCGCGCGTCTTTCCGGTGGCGGGCTTGTTCGGCTGGTCGAACTCAAACACGATCAGCGCGACGACGCTGCTGAAAAATCAGCCGTACGCGACCCAAGTCACCAACACCAATGCGACGATCTGCACATGAAGCCGCTATCCCGCCTCTTTACGAAGAAACACGCGCTGCGCAGCCTCGGTGACGACCGGAGCGGGCTTGCGCTGCTCGAATTCGCCTTTGCGCTCCCGCTCGTCATGGGCCTTGGCGCGTACGGGCTGGAGATTTCCAATCTGGCGCTGCTCAACTTGCGGATCAGCCAGATCGCGCTCAATCTCGCCGACAATGCGTCGCGCGTCGGCACGTACAGTACCTTGTCCACGCAGCAATTGCGCGAAGTCGATATGAACGACGTGCTGCAGGCGGCGCGCTATCAGGGTGCGAGTATCGGGCTGACCACCAATGGCCGGATCATTCTGTCGAGCCTCGAAAACGTGCAGCAATCCTACGATACCGTACCGACGCAGCGGATCCACTGGCAGCGCTGCCTGGGGTTGAAGGGTAGCATCGCGGCGGACAGCGCCTATAATTCGAGCTATGGCACGACCACCACCACCGATGGCACCGATGCCACAGCGGGCAATGACGGCACGCTCGCACCCAGCGGAATGGGGCCAACCGGCTCGATGGTCAACGCACCGACCGCCTCGGGCGTGATGTTCGTCGAGATCAACTATTTGACCAAGCCGCTGTTCGGGACCTGGCTCACCGCGCCGGCTCGGCTGAATTACATCGCATCGTTCATCGTCCGCGACCGGCGCGATTACGCGCAGATCTACAACCCTTCGCCGACCGCGACGCGGCTGACCTGCAACCTCTATACGAGCTGATCGCGCGGCCGCTCAGCGGCGGTGCACGACCTGCTTCACCGCCGCCACGATCTTGTCGGCGGTGACGAGCATCAGCTTTTCGAGGTTCGCCGCATAGGGCATCGGCACGTCCTCATTGGTAACGCGCAGCACCGGCGCGTCGAGATCGTCGAAGCCCTGTTCCATGCAGATCGCCTGAATTTCCGACGCGATCGAGCAAACCGGCCAGCCTTCTTCGGCCACGATCAGTCGATTGGTCTTCTTGAGGCTTGCCAGCACCGCTGCGGTATCGAGCGGGCGCAGCGTGCGCAGATCGAGCACTTCGGCGTCGATCCCCTCGCCCGCCAGCTTTTCCGCTGCCTCGAGCGCCAGTCCGACGCCGATCGAATAGCTGACGATCGTCACGTCGGTCCCCGCGCGCATGATCCGCGCCTTGCCGATCGGCAGGACATGATCGCCGACCGGCACCTCGAAGGTGCGCCCGTACAGCAATTCGTTTTCGAGGAAGACGACCGGATCTTCGGTGCGGATCGCGGCCTTCAGCAAACCCTTGGCATCGGCCGCATCATACGGCGCGATCACGATCAGGCCGTGGACGCTGGCATACCATGGCGCATAATTCTGCGAATGCTGCGCACCGACGCGACTGGCGGCGGCGTTGGGGCCACGAAACACGATCGGGCAGCGCATCTGGCCGCCGGACATATAGTTCGTTTTCGCCGCCGAGTTCACGATATGGTCGATCGCCTGCATCGCGAAGTTGAAGGTCATGAACTCGACGATCGGGCGCAGACCGCCCATCGCCGCGCCCGTGCCGACCCCGGCAAAGCCATATTCGGTGATCGGCGTATCGATCACGCGCTTGTCGCCGAATTCGTCGAGCAAGCCCTGCGTAACCTTATACGCGCCCTGATATTGCGCAACTTCCTCGCCCATCACGAAGACGCGAGGATCGCGGCGCATTTCCTCGGCCATGCCGTCACGCAGCGCTTCGCGCAGCGTGAGCTTGACCATTTCGGTGCCGGGGGGGAGTTCTGCCGCAATCGGCGCCTTCTTCTCCCTCTCCCCCTTGGGGGAGAGGGTCGGGGAGAGGGGACTATCCGCAAGCGGGGCGCTCGTGGCAGAGTCCCCCTCTCCCCGCAAGCGGGGAGAGGGAGCGGAAGATTCCTCCCCCTCGACATCCAACGTCGCGATCACCGTGCCGACCTTCACATTATCGGTCCCCTCGGCGACCAAAATCTTGCCGATCGTGCCTTCATCGACCGCTTCGAATTCCATCGTCGCCTTGTCGGTTTCGATCTCGGCCATGATGTCGCCCGATTTGACGACATCGCCTTCCTTGACCAGCCATTTGGCGAGCGTGCCCTCCTCCATCGTCGGGGAAAGCGCGGGCATCTTGATCTCGATCGGCATCAGTATGTTTCCACCAACACGTCGGTATAAAGTTCCGCCGGGTCCGGCTCGGGCGTTTGTTCGGCAAAGTCGGCGGCTTCGCCCACAATCTTGCGGATTTCCTGCTCGATCTTTTTCAACTCATCCTCTTTGACGCCCTCGGCATCGAGGAGTTTCTTGACGTGATCGATCGGGTCGGACTTGTCGCGCACCGCCTGCACTTCATCGCGCGAACGGTATTTCGCCGGATCGGACATCGAATGGCCGCGGTAGCGATAGGTCTTCATCTCGAGGATGATCGGCCCCTTCCCCGCGCGCACCCAGGCGAGCGCTTCCTCGGCGGCGCCGCGACACGCCAGCACGTCCATACCGTCGACCTGAAGGCCGGGAATCCGGAAGCTTTCACCGCGTCGGAACAATTGGTCCTCGGCCGATGAGCGATTGACGCTGGTGCCCATCGCATATTGGTTGTTTTCGATCACATAGATGATCGGCAGCTTCCACAGCTCGGCCATGTTGAAGCTCTCATACACCTGGCCCTGATTCGACGCTCCATCGCCGAAATAGGCAAGGCAGACGCCGCCGTCCTCGGAATATTTGTGGCTGAACGCTAGGCCGGTGCCGAGCGACACCTGCGCGCCGACGATACCGTGCCCGCCGTAGAATTTATGGCGCACGCTGAACATATGCATCGAGCCGCCCTTGCCCTTTGAGATGCCGGCGGCGCGGCCGGTCAGTTCGGCCATCACATCCTGCGGCGGGATCCCGCACAGCAGCATGTGTCCGTGGTCGCGATACCCGGTGATGACGCTGTCCTTCTCGGTCAGCGCCGATTGTAGCCCGACCGCGACGGCTTCCTGACCGATGTACAAATGGCAGAAGCCGCCGATCAGGCCGAGGCCGTAGAGCTGTCCGGCCTTCTCCTCGAAGCGCCGGATTAGCAGCATCTGCTTGTAAAATTCGAGCAGCTCATCCTTCGACGCGGCGTACAAGGTCGGCTCGTCGGGTCGCTCACGATTCGGCGCAAGCGGCTGCGATTTTCGAGCGGCTTCGGGTTGATCGGCTTTGGCTTTGGCCACGTCGGGGGAACCTCATATCCTGGGGAGGAAGCCCCGCCTATAGGCGCGAAGCGAGGCGCTTATCAATCATCGCGGGGCCGAAGCGTTGCATCGCGGAAGTTTCCGCCGCCCAAGCACTTCGACGATTGCTCCGCTCCTGCTGATAGCCTTAAGGCACTGGCCGATGGCAGACGCTACCCACCCCTTACGCATCGCGCGCTTCCGCTCCTATTGGGCAGCGCGCTTTACGATGACGATCGCGCAGAATGCGATGATCATCGTCATCGGGTGGCAGACCTATACGATCGCGCGTACGACCATGTCGCCAGCCGGCGCCGCCGCGCAGCTTGGGTTGATCGGGCTGTTGCAATTCTTACCGCTGTTCGTGACGACGCCGATCACCGGGCTGGTCGCCGACCGGTTCGACCGGCGCTGGATCACGCGGTTCACGGTACTTCTGCAACTGCTGTGTGCGCTGCTGTTGGCGCTGGCGACCTATCAGAGCTGGATTTCATTGCCGGTGCTCTTTACCGTCGCGGTGCTGTTGGGGCTGGCGCGTGCCTTTGCCGGACCTGCGTTCGGCGCGCTCGCCCCCAACCTCGTCCCGCGCGAGGTGCTGCCCACCGCGATCGCGCTCAGCTCGATCTCGTGGCAGGTCGGTACGATTATCGGTCCGGCGATCGGCGGCTTTGCCTATGCGCAGACGCACTCTGGTGCCTATTGGTTGGCCGTCGGCCTGTTCGGGGCCGCGCTTGCGTGCCTGCTGACGATCCCGCCCGTGCCGCAACCGCCGCGCTCGACCGCACATCCGCTGCGTCAGATTGCCGATGGCCTGTCCTATGTCGGCGAAAACCGATTGGTGCTTGGCGCGATCACGCTCGATCTGTTCGCCGTGTTCCTGGCGGGCACAACTGCTTTGCTGCCAATCTACGCGCACGACATCTTCAAGGTCGGTCCGCAGGGGTTGAGCCTGCTCGCCGCCGCGCCCGCCGTCGGGGCGTCGATCGTCGCGGTGATGTTCTCGATCCGTCCGCTAAAGACCAATGTTGGGCCGCGCATGCTGATCGCGGTGCTGGTCTACGGCAGCGCGACCATTGTGTTCGGCATCGCGCATCTGATCGTGCCCACCCATGCCTTCCTGATCGGCGTCGTGGCACTCGCTGTAGCGGGGGCCGCCGACATGTTCTCGGTCTATATCCGTTCCTCGCTGATCCAGTTGCACACGCCCGATGCCATGCGCGGGCGAGTCGGCGCGGTGTCGCAGCTGACGATCTCCGCCTCGAACGAACTGGGCGAGGCCGAATCGGGTTTTCTTGCCGCGGCACTCGGTCCGGTCGGCGCGGTGCTCGTGGGCGGCGGCGGGGCGATTGTAGTCACGATCCTATGGACCTATCTCTTCCCCAGCCTGAAAAACGCCAAGACGTTCGATCCCCCCGCCACCACGCGGGATGCCCAAACACTCGACCTGGAGGCCACGCCATGAAAGCCAACACCATCCTCGATACGATCGGCAACACGCCGCACATCCGCGTCCAGAAGCTGTTTCCGGGCGCCGAAGTGTGGATCAAGTCGGAACGCTCCAATCCGGGCGGATCGATCAAGGATCGCATCGCGCTCGCCATGATCGAGGCGGCCGAGCGCGACGGGCATCTGCAACCCGGTGGCACGATCATCGAGCCGACGAGCGGAAATACTGGCGTCGGCCTTGCGATGGTCGCGGCGGTCAAGGGCTATAAGCTCGTGCTCGTCATGCCCGAGAGCATGAGCCTGGAGCGCCGCCGCCTGATGCTGGCGTACGGCGCAACCTTCGACCTGACGCCGCGCGAAAAGGGCATGAAGGGCGCGATCGAACGCGCGCTCGAGCTCGTTGACCAGACCCCGGGCGCATGGATGCCGCAACAGTTCGAGAACCCCGCCAATATCGACGTCCATGTCCGCACCACGGCGCTCGAAATCTTGAACGACTTCCGCGATTCGCCAATCGACGTCATCATCACCGGCGTCGGCACCGGCGGCCACATCACCGGGGTCGCAGAGCGGTTGAAGCAGGACTGGCCGAACCTCAAAGTCTACGCGGTCGAGCCTGCCGCATCGCCGGTCATATCGGGCGGTACGCCTGGGCCGCATGCGATCCAGGGGATTGGCGCGGGGTTCATCCCCGCCAATTTGCACACCCAGGCGATCGATGGTGCGATCAAGGTCGATGCCGCCGTCGCCAAGGACATGGCGCGCCGTGCCGCCGCCGAGGAAGGCATGCTCGTCGGCATCAGCTCGGGCGCGACGCTCGCCGCGATCCTGCAGAAGCTGCCCGATCTGCCGGAGGGTGTGCGCGTCCTTGGCTTCAATTACGATACCGGGGAACGCTATCTATCCGTGCCCGACTTCCTTCCTGAAAGTTGATGTCGCGCTAACCCCGTTTCCACGTTATATTGCTCTCCTGCGGTCGGGGGACCGTGACAGGGGTCGGCGATGCGTAAAGCGATGATTTGTGTCAGTGTAATGCTGGCTCTGTTCCAAGTGTGGCCAGTCGTTTTCGGCCATCGTGGCGGCACCGCGCCGACCGCAAAAGCGGTCGTGGCGGCAGTTCCGCGCGCGGTGATGGCCGTTGCAACGGCCTCGTCCGCGCCCAAAATCGCTCCGGCGATGGCGTCGGAACCTGCTCCAAAGACCTGCTATCGGCAATATCTGGTCAAGTTTGCAGAGTGCGCAGCGGGCGATCAGGCGTGCCATGTGAAGGCCGCCGATCAATGGGACCTGTGCGACGCGACGGGGATGTGGCCGAAATAAACGGTTGATAAAGGGTATTTTTATTCCAGTTCCCATAGTGCGATCGCGCAAAGCGTAGCGGAGGCGCGGGACTCGGTTTCACACCCTGCACCCGGTGCTACGCGGCATGGCGACCATGCCCTAACCGTGTGGCCGCGAATCGCCTTCATGACCTCGCCCTCCCCAACCCGTTTCTGCGGCAGGCAGCGCCGAACCGCGAACGGTCGGCAAAACGAGCGCTGCCTGTTACGCCGTTCGTCTCTAAACTGGGCCTCGATTTTCGTTGGGGAAGTGCAGCGGTTGGCGGGGTAAAATCCGGCGGGATAGTGTGGCGCGACTCGGGACGCGAGGCAGTCGCGAAGCCTCAACCGCGCGTCGCCGCCATGTCCGAAATCGAGACTCAGCCGGAACAAACCTAAGCGGGTTTCGCTTTCTACACCGACTGCGCTAAAGGCGCTCCGCACCCCGGTCAGGAGCTGTTCTTGCCCCCCTCCCCTCGCGCTCACGCTTGCTAGACCGCATGCCGCACCCCGCTCCCGGTCGCGTCGTGCGCGGAATCCTCGTGGCGATTGCCGCGCTGGCGATCGGCGCGCCGACGCTGATCGTCCTGACCGCGCCACCAGTCGCGCGGCACCGCGCACCGCGCGCCGCGCCGCAGCGCATCGTCCCCAAGGCAGAACTGCCGCCGGTCGAGCCGGTCGCGCTTCAGGACCTCGACCCCGCCGACGCGCGCGCCTTCAACGCGACCGTGCCGTTCGTCGAAGGCCCCAACCCCGCCGCACGCCCCTTCAAACTTCCCGGCGACGACCTCCAGCGCGCCCGCGCGGTCGATTGCATGGCGGCAGCGGTGCTCTACGAAGCCGGTGACGATCCGGCCGGACAACGCGCCGTCGCACAAGTCGTCATCAATCGCGTGCGTCACCCCGCCTTCCCGAAAACGATCTGCGGCGTCGTTTTTCAAGGGTCGGAGCGGTCGACCGGGTGCCAGTTCACCTTCACGTGCGACGATGCGCTGGTGCGGCATCGCTGGCTTGACGTGCAATGGGCGCGCGCGCGGCAGGTCGCGACCGCTGCGCTGTCGGGGGCGGTGTTCAAGCCGGTCGGCTATGCGACGCATTACCATACCGACTGGGTCGTGCCCTATTGGCAGTCGAGCCTCGACAAGATCGCCGCGGTCAACACGCATCTGTTCTTTCGCTGGACCGGCTGGTGGGGCACGCCGCCCGCGTTCAACCGCCATGTTTCCGCGGAAGAGCCCGTAATCGCGGCGCTTGCCGCCTATTCAGACGCGCATAAGGGTGCCTTGTCGCTCGCGACGAGTGAGGATTTGTACATCGATCCCGTCGCCGCCGCGACGCCGCTGCCGACCGCGCTGGCGAGCGATGAGAACAGCTTCCTGCTGACGCTCGATACGAAGCGCATTTCGCCCGATGGTTTCGCACAGCTTGCGGCGCGCACCTGTGGCGATCGGCCTTATTGCAAGGTCATGGCCTGGGCCGACAAGGCTAGGACGCCCGCAGCCCTGCCGCTCCAGCCGACACAAATCCAGGCGATGGCGTTCAGTTACCTGCGCGACCGCGCGACCGGTTTCGAAAAGGCGCTGTGGAACTGCACAGAGTTCCGCCGCGTGGACCCGTCGCAATGCATGAAGCAGCAGATTTATGTGCCGGTGACGCGAAGCGTCGAGAGCTTCAAGCTCGAGAGCTTGCCGGGTGCGGTGCGTGCGCCGCCAGTCGTGGCGACGGCGCCTGAAGGCTTGGTCGGCGTGCGGCGTAAAGCGGATGCGCCGAGCGCCAAGGCGACGCCGGTTTCGGAGGGGCGCTGACATCCTCCCCTCCCTGGAAGGGAGGGGATTGAGGGGTGGGTCGGCCCGTTGTCGGGCGAAGCCGCTCGCCCCATACAAACCCACCCCCAACCCCTCCCTTCCAGGGAGGGGAGAAGTAAGTTCAAGCCGCCTCGAACATCTCCGGCGGCAGCGACATCATTGCTTCGGCACCCGCTTCGATCTTGCGCCGCAGAGCGCCCGCCTCGGGCATCACGCGCTCGGCGAAGTAGCGCGCGGTCACCAGCTTCGCGTCGAGGAATGCGGGATCGCCCTCACCCGCCGCCTTCAGCCGAGTCGCGGCGGACACCATCCGCAGCCACATCAGGCCGAGCGCGACGATCCCCATCAAATGCATATAGCTGTGCGCGCCCGCGCCGACATTGTCGGGGTTCTTCATGCCGTTCTGCAGGAACCAGACGGTCGCCTGCTGCAATTCGCCATTTGCCTTTTCCAGCGCGCTCGCGAAATCGGCGGTGGCGGGATCGGCCTTGGCGGCCGCGACATCGTCGGCGACGACCTTGAAAAAGGCCTGCACCGCGCGGCCACCGTTCTGTGCGAGCTTGCGACCGACCAGATCCATCGCCTGCACGCCGTTCGTGCCTTCATAGATCATCGCAATCCGCGCATCGCGGACATACTGCTCCATGCCCCATTCGGCGATGTAGCCATGCCCGCCGTAAACCTGCTGCGCATTGGTCGCGATGTCATAGCCCTTGTCGGTGCCATACCCCTTGATCACCGGGGTCAGCAGGCCGAGCAAATCGCCCGCGAGTTGGCGTTCCTCCTCGCTCGGCGCGGCATGTTCGAGATCGCCCTGCAGCGCGCCCCACAGGCACAAGGCGCGAAGTCCCTCGGTCAGCGCCTTCGCCTCCATCAGCATGCGGCGGACATCGGGATGGACGAACAGCGTGTCGGCCTTCTCGCCCGGCTCCTTGACACCGGTGAGCGAGCGGCCCTGACGGCGGTCCCCTGCGTACTGCACGGCGTTCTGATACGCGACTTCGGCAACGCCCAACCCTTGCAAGCCAACGCCCAAGCGAGCCGCGTTCATCATGATGAACATCGCCGCCAAGCCCTTCATCTCGTCGCCGACGAGCCAGCCGGTCGCACCGTCATAATTCATCACGCAGGTCGAATTGGCGTGGATGCCCATCTTATGCTCGATCGATCCGCACGAGACGGCGTTGCGCGCGCCGAGCGATCCGTCGTCATTGACGAGGAACTTCGGCACCACGAACAGCGAAATGCCCTTCGAACTTTCCGGCGCACCCGGCGTCTTGGCGAGGACGAGGTGGATGATGTTCTCGGTCAGATCATGCTCGCCCGAGGAAATAAAGATCTTGGTCCCGGTGATCGCCCACGAACCGTCGGCCTGCGGCTCGGCGCGGGTGCGGATCAGGCCGAGGTCGGTGCCGCATTGCGGCTCGGTCAGGTTCATCGTGCCGCCCCATTTGCCGCTGACCATGTTGGGGACGTACATCGCCTTTTGCGCATCCGATCCCTTGGCGAGCAGCGCTGCGGTCGCGCCGTGGGTCAGCCCAGGATACATGGCGAACGCCATGTTGCCCGAACTCATATATTCCAGGAACGCGGTCGAGACGACGTGCGGCATCGCCTGCCCGCCAAATTCCTCCGGCGCGGACAGCGTGCCCCAGCCCGATTCGACATAGGCGTCATAGGCTTTCTTGAACCCGGCCGGCGTCGTCACCGATCCGTCGGCATGCCGCGTGCAGCCTTCCTGATCGCCCGAATGATTGAGCGGGAACAGCACTTCGGCAACGAACTTGCCACCTTCGTCGAGCACGGCATCGACCACATCGGGCGTCGCATTGGCGAAACCGGGCAGATTGGCGTGGCTTTGCAGGCCCACGACATGGTCGAGAATGAAGCGCGTGTCGCGGACGGGGGGCGTATATTTCGGCATGGTTAGTCCTTCAGGCGGCCTTGCGCGCCGTTGGTTTCGAGCAGGGTGACGAAATCAGCGAGCTCTTCGATCGCCGCATCAATATCGTGTTTTTGTGACTGGAGCAGCGTCATCCGGTCGCGGCAACGCGCAATCGTGGTCGCTTTCTGCACCTGACGACCATCGCCAATGTCGTACAGGTCGATCATCTCGCGGATTTCGCCGAGACTGAAGCCGACGCGCTTGCCGCGCAGAATCCACGCCAGCCGCGCCCGGTCGCGTTGCGAATAAATGCGCGCAGTGCCCTTGCGCTCGGGCGCGATCAGCCCTTCGTCTTCATAGAAGCGGAGTGCGCGCGCCGTAACGCCGAACTCTGTGGACAGGTCCGAAATCGAGAAGTGATCGCGGTCCGGGTGAAGGTCGATCACGGCGTAAGCGGCGCTGCTGGGCATGCTCGCGGTTCTAAATGCCCTTTACGTGAACGTCAAGCACGTCACCCGCCAGCGCAGAGCAACCGACCCTTGGCATCGCGCAAGGTAGACGCCTCCGAAACCGACTCACTAAGCCGGTTGACGTCGAGCGCGGCGACGGAGGAACGACCCGTACAGACCTTTTGGCACGCATCCGGCACGCGTGCGGGGAAGACGATTCGGTCCCCCTCGAAGCGCGCATCGAAACTGCAATCGGCCGCGTCTCCCCCTCGCCCGAGCGTGATGTGCAGCGTTTCGCCAACGCGCGTGACGGTGCCCGAACCGCCGCAATTCTGCTGCTCGTCATAATTGACGAACACCCCGATCCGGTATGCCGTTGCGGTCGGCACGATGCAGATTCGGTCGCTTTCGCGCGCATACAATCCGGTGATGTCGGTGTTGGCCGGATCGGGAATGACCCCGGCCTGGATCGCCGCCGCCTCCAGCCCCTGCGGCGTGGGTGTGGCCGCCGGAGCCTTGGGATCGCTACGATTGCATGCCGCCAGCATCAGCACGGCGAGAAGTGCTGCGCGTTTCACGCTACCGGCACCAACCGCGTGCCTTCGATCCGACGATAGAAGCAACTGCGCGCACCGGTGTGGCAGGCAGGGCCGACGGGATCGACGATCAGCCACACCGCATCCTGATCGCAATCGATGCGGATATCGGTCACGTGCAGGATGTTGCCCGACGTTTCGCCTTTCTTCCACAACGCGGCGCGACTGCGCGACCAGAAATGCGCCTCGCCCGTCTCAACCGTAAGCCTGAGCGCATCGGCATTCATATGCGCGAGCATCAGCACCTCGCCGGTAGCGCGATCGGTCGCAACGGCGGTGATCAAGCCGGCGGCATCGTATTTCGGGTCCAGCGCAAGGCCGGTTTCGCGGGAATCGGGCATGCACTGCCCATAACGCTGCGGCCCCTTTTCGTCACCCCGGCCCTGTGCCGGGGTCCACCGTGCCACAAACGGAGTATTCCATTGCGAACGACCAGTTAGCGGCTTGGTGGACCCCGGCACAAGGCCGGGGTGACGACAGGTCGCGTCACCCATTGCGATTCGCCACGCCCAAAACCTATTTTCCTCCCTCGATCGCCCCGTCATGTCGATTCCGCGGGCCAGCTCGACTAGGTCGCCCGTCGCAACTCTCTGCAATCGCGCCTCAAATCCGCAATACGACCAATCGCACGCGAGCATGTGACAAAAGCGCGACAAACCCGCCCCGCGTCCCTATATGCCCCCTCGAAGCTCTACTCCCCCCGCTGAAGGGCGTCATGCTGACCACGAACCCCCATGAAGACGACACGCTGCACGAAGAGTGCGGTATTTTCGGAATTTCCGGCGCGACCGATGCGGCACGGCTCGTGGCGCTCGGGCTGCACGCGTTGCAGCATCGCGGGCAGGAGGCCGCTGGAATCACCAGCTTCGACGGCACCGAATTCCACACCCACCGCGCAATGGGCCACGTCGCCGGGAATTTCGACCGCGAAGATGTCATGGTCCCGCTGCGGGGCACGGTAGCCTGCGGGCATGTGCGCTATTCGACGACGGGCGAGACGGCCTTGCGCAACGTTCAGCCGCTTTATGCCGATCTCGCCTCTGGCGGCTTCGCAATCTCGCATAACGGCAACATCTCGAACGCGATGCGGCTGCGGCGCGATCTCGTGCGGCGCGGGTCGATCTTCCAATCGACCAGCGATACCGAGACGATCATCCATTTGGTCGCCACCTCCAATTACCGCACCGTCGTCGACAAGTTCATCGATGCGCTCAAACGCGTCGAAGGTGCCTATTCGCTGATCGTGATGACGCCTGAGGGCATGATCGCCTGCCGTGATCCGCTTGGCATCCGCCCGCTCGTGATGGGCCGCCTCGATACGCCGGGCAGCGAAGGGGCTGTCATCTTCGCCTCCGAAACCGTCGCGCTCGATGTGGTCGGCGCGACCTTCGTCCGCTCGATCGATCCGGGCGAATTGGTGATGGTGAAGGGCACCGAGATTACCTCGCACCGCCCGTTCGCGCCACAAGCGCCGCGCCCGTGCATCTTCGAATATGTCTATTTCTCGCGCCCCGATTCGATTTCGGAGAATCGCAGCGTCTATACCGTGCGCAAAGCCATCGGCGCGCAGCTCGCGATCGAGAGTCCGGTCGAGGCCGATCTGGTCATCCCGGTGCCCGATTCGGGCACGCCCGCGGCACTCGGTTACGCCCAGCAATCGGGCATTCCGTTCGAACTCGGCATCATCCGCTCGCATTATGTCGGGCGCACCTTCATCCAGCCGAGCGACAAGGTGCGGCACCTTGGTGTCAAGCTGAAGCACAATGCCAATCGCGCGCTGATCGCAGGAAAACGCGTCGTGCTGATCGACGATTCGATCGTGCGCGGCACCACCAGCCTCAAAATCGTCGAGATGATGCGCGAAGCGGGCGCGGCCGAGGTGCACATGCGCATCGCCAGCCCGCCGACGGCGCATTCGTGCTTCTACGGCGTCGACACGCCCGAGCGCGCGAAACTCCTCGCCGCGACCAAGAATCTCGAAGAGATGGCGGATTATATCAAGGCCGACAGCCTCGCCTTCGTGTCGATCGACGGGCTCTACAAGGCGCTGGGCGATCCGCAGCGCAACGCGATCCGCCCGAGCCATTGCGACGCCTGCTTCACCGGCGATTACCCGACCATGCTGACCGACCAGGACGATGTGTCGTCGGTCGACCAATTCGCGCTGCTCGCGGAACGGATGATTTGAACCGATGAGTGACGGAATTTTGCAAGGCCGGGTCGCGCTCGTCACGGGCGCCAGCCGCGGCATCGGTGCGGCAACGGCGCTGGCGCTGGCGGCGGCAGGCGCGCATGTCGTGCTGACCGCGCGCACCGCCAAGGGGCTGGAGGAGGTCGAGAATGCGATTTTCGACGCGGGCGGATCGGCGACGATCGCGCCGCTCAATTTGACCGAGACCGACAGCATCGCGCGGCTTGGCACCGCGATTGGCGAGCGCTGGCCCGCGCTCGATATCCTGGTGCTCAACGCCGCGATGCTGGGGCAGCTCGGGGCGGTGCCGGCGATTGACCCGAAGGAAATGGCGCAAATCCTCACTCTCAACGTCAGCGCACAGGCGGCGCTGATCGCGGCATTCGACCCAATGCTGCGCAAATCGGCGCATGGCCGCGTGATCGGGCTGACCTCCAGCGTCGCCCGCAACCCGCGCGCCTATTGGGGCATGTACGGAGCCTCGAAGGCGGCATTCGAGACGTTGCTCGCCTCGTATGGCGACGAAATGGAACAAATCAGCAAGGTCCGCACTGCCATCATCGACCCCGGCGCGACGCGCACGGCGATGCGGCACAAGGCCTATCCCGGCGAGGACCCCAAGTCGGTCAAGGAACCGTCGGTGGTCGCCGACCGGATCGTCGCCTTGCTGGCCGAGGATTTCGCGACCGGCCATTTCGAGCGGATCGGCTAAGCACGCTTCACCAGCGTAACCTGTGCCGCGTCGATCCCCTGCCCGCGGAATCCGCCCTCGCAATAAATTAGATAAAAACGCCATAGGTCAATGAAATGCTGATCGAATCGCGCGGGTAATCGTCCCGCAGCGACCGCCGCCTCGAACGCGATCCGCCACCGCCGCAGCGTCTCGGCATAATGCAGGCCGAAGGTCCGGTGGTCGGTCCATTCGAGACCCTCCGCCTCGGCCAGCGCGCGGAAGCGGCTCTCCGAAAGCAGCATCCCACCGGGAAAAATGAAGCGCTGGATGAAATCGACATTGGCGGCGTAAGCCTCGAAGATCGCGTCATCGATCGCAATATATTGGATCGCGGCGCGGCCCCCCGGTTTCAGCGCGCGCCCGACTGCCGCTAGATAGGCCGACCAATACTCCTGCCCGACCGCCTCGACCATCTCGACGCTCGCCACCGCATCGTAGCTGCCCGTGACATCGCGGTAATCGGTGCGCGATACCGTCACGCCCGACAAGCCCGCCGCCGCGATGCGATCGGCGACCGCCCGCTCCTGCGCGGCCGATAGCGTGATCGCGTGGACGGCGAGCCCGCGCCGCGCCGCCGCTTCGGCAAAGCTGCCCCAGCCGCAGCCAATCTCCAAAATCGTGTCGCCGGGATCGACCGCGAGCCGGTCGAGCATCGCCTCGATCTTGCTCGCCTGCGCCGATTCGAGGCTTTGGTCCGGCGAAATCGGTTCGTCGAACAAGGCGCTCGAATAGGTCAGGCCGGGATCGAGCCACAGCGCGTAAAAATCGTTCCCCAGATCGTAATGGAACTCGATATTGCGGCGAGAACCGGTGCGAGAATTATGGCGCAACCTATTGCGCAACCTCCGCAATATACGCATCACACCGCTCGACCGCGCCGCACCGCCAAGCGTGCGGCGGTTGCGCATGAACAGCTCAAACAGCAATGTCGGATCGGGACTGGCCCATTCGCCCTTCGACCAAGCGACATAAAATCCGGCCGATCCGCCCATGGCCAGCCGCAGCAACGCGCGCCAGCTGCGCAGATCGACCGCCGCCTCGGGCCCCGGCGCGCGTCCGCCCAACGGCCGCACACGGCCATCCGGCAGGGTCACGGCAAGCGACCCTTGGGCAAGCCCCGCATCGATCCGGTCGAGCAGGCGGTGAAACAGTGTCGCGAAGGCCCCGAGCATCGCGCACCCCCTCGCACCGACGCGTCCGCGCCGCAACGGGGTTTCAGCGCACCTGCTTCACCGCCGCCAGCGCGCGCTCACGGCCTTCGCGGTGTCCAATGATCTTGGCGGGGTAGCCGCGCGGGCGGCATCCCGCCGCGTCCGGGTCGTGGACCGCGTCACCGCGCACGCCCGCCAATTCCGGCACCCAGCGGCGAATATAATCGCCCGCATCGAACTTGGGCGATTGCACCAGCGGCGCCATGATTCGCACGAACATGTTCGAATCGACTCCCGTGCCCGCGGTCCATTGCCAATTGACAGCGTTCGACCCGTAATCGGCATCGACTAGGCAATCCCAGAACCAGCGCTCGCCCGCGCGCCAATCGATCAAGAGGTGCTTGATCAGGAAGCTGGCGGTGATCATCCGCACGCGGTTGTGCATCCAGCCGGTCGCCCAGAGCTGACGCATCCCGGCATCGACGATCGGATAGCCCGTGCGGCCCTGCTGCCAGGCCTTGAGGTCATCGTCGGCGGCTTTGCCCGTCCGCCACGGCAACGCATCGAGCGTATCGCGCGCATTTTTGGAGCCATAATCCGGGAATTGCCGGATGACGTTCTGCGCATAATCGCGCCAACCGATCTCGCCGAGGAACGTATCGACTGAGCCACCCGCGTCGGCGACAGCGTGCCAAACCTGGGCCGCCGAGACCTCCCCGAAGTGGAGGTGGGGCGACAGGCGCGAACTGCCCTCAACCGACGGAAGATTGCGGGTTTCGCCGTAATTGGCGGCATGGCGTTTGAAGGCCGTCAGCCGAGCATGCGCGCCGTCCTCGCCTGGGGTCCATTCCTCGACGAACCCGGTCGACCAATCGGGCTTGGTCGGCAGCAAGCCCCAATCATCGAGCATGTCGCTCTTCGGCCAGTGCGTCGGCGCGGGAATATCGGCAGCGGCGCGGGCCGGTTGCGGCGGCGGCATTGTCGTCTTCAGCGCGCGCCAGAAGGGCGTGAAGATCTTATACTGCCCGCCGCTGCCAGTGGTGATCGATCCCGGCGGGGCGAGATAATTGCCGTCATGGCACACCAGATCGAGCCGTTTCGCCACGGCACGCTCGGCATTGCGCCACCACGGTTCGTGGTGGCGAATGCAATGGACACCCGTCGCTCCGGTCTCCTCGGCGAGCGCGGGGAGCACGTCCTCGCACGTGCCCCGCCGCAGGATCAGCCGCGAACCCTTCGCGCGCAGCGCCGCGTCGAGGCTGGTAAGGCTGTGGTGCAACCACCAGCGCGACGCCCCGCCCATCGCATAATGTTTCGGCGTCGCGTCATCGAGGATGTAGACGGGGATCACCGGCCCATCCGCTATCGCGGCGAGCAAAGCGGGCTGATCCGCCAGCCGCAAGTCTCGGCGTAGCCAGAGGATGGAGACGGACATTAGCTGCGCTTTCGAGAAAGATTTTGACTCACACAAAGACGCAAAGACGCAAAGAAGGACGTCATTGGGGAGCGTAGTAATTGTTGGCGATGCGCCTGACACTGTCCTTGAACGTCGCCATGCCAAAATTCATCAACAGGCCCAGCGGTAAATCCAGCAGCCACAAATAGGTCAAAACCTGTTTGCCGTGAACCGGCACAAATCCCTCGGTCGATTTGAGTTCGATCAGCAATTGGCCCTCCAGCAGGAGATCGGCCCTGAAGCCCTCATCCAGACAAATGTTGCCGAAGCGAATCGGCACCGCTTTCTACCGCTCGACCGAAATCCCGCGCCGCGCAAGGCTGTCGGCCAAGCACGCTTCGTAAACAGATTCCAGCAAGCCTGGCCCAAGCGCCTCGTGCAGTTTGAACCCGCAATCAACGGCGTCGCGCGCTAAACGTTCAAGAGCTTCGCTCAATCCCACTTCCTTCTTCGCGCCTTAGCGTCTTCGTGTGAGACAATTTTCACCTCGTATAAACTCGCGCCAGCGTCAAAATGGCGCGGACGTGCGCCGCCGCGAGTGCGGTGACGTCAGAACCATATCCGCCCCCCACCGTGCTGGCGAGCGCGATGCCGCGTTTGGCGGCCGCCTCGGCCATCAACGATTCGCGCGCCACCAGCCCTGCATCCGTCAGCGCCAGCCGGCCCAGTCGGTCGTCGGCCAACGGATCGATTCCTGCCTGATACAGGATCAGATCGGGGCGATAATCGTCGAGCATCGGTAGTAGCGTCGCCGCCAGCGTATCGAGATACGCCGCATCCCCGGTCCCGTCGGGCAACGCCACATCCAGCGTCGAGCGCGCCTTGCGTGCCGGAAAGTTCTTCTCGGCATGGATCGAATAGGTCGCAATGCCGGGGCGTCCGGCGGTGAGCGCGGCGGTGCCGTCACCCTGGTGCACGTCGCAATCGACGATCAGCACGCGCCTGGCGTCCCCCTCCTCGACCAATCGCACGGCAGCAATAGCGAGGTCGTTGAGTACGCAATATCCCGCCCCCGTATCAGCAAGCGCATGATGGCTGCCCCCTGCGCTATTCGCGGCGAATCCGTGTTCGAGTGCAAGTTTCCCCGCAAACCAAGTTCCCCCCGGCACGACCTGCGCGCGTGCCGCCACCGCCGGAGTTACCGCAAAGCCGATCCGCCGCTCCTTCTCGGGCGGAACCCGTGCTTCCAGAACTTCCGCCACATAATCGGCGTCATGCACCGCCTCCAGCCAGCGCAGCGGCATCGCCTCGGGCTCGTGCCAATCGACCGCGCCACCCTCGGCCAGCAAAAGATCGCGGATTGCGGCATTTTTGCTGAGCTGGCTCGGATTGGCGCTTTGTCCGGCGGCGACATAGGCTGGGTGATGGACGACCGCGATCATCGCCCTTAGGTAGGCTCGACGCTGGCCCAGACCAATGGAGAGATGCTTGACCAATCCTTATGTGCGCCCCGATGTCGCGGGCTTCCTCGCCTTTCTCAACGCCCTGCCCGGCCCGAAGATGCATCAGGTCGAAGCGCCGGCCGCACGCGCGACCTATGCCGCGATGAAGGACATTGCCGATCCGCCGGTGGGCGAACTCGGCACGCTCACCGATCTTACGATTCCGGGACCTGCTGGCGACATTCCGGCACGCCTGTTCGACGTTGCGGCCAGCCGCGTGCCTGGGCCGCTCGTGCTGTTCTTCCATGGCGGCGGCTTCGTGATCGGCGATCTCGATACGCATGCGAGCTTCTGTGCCGAGGTTTCGCGTAGCCTCGATCTTCCCGTGCTGGCGGTCGATTACCGGCTCGCGCCCGAAGCGGCCTGGCCCGCCGCCCCCGACGATTGCGAAGCGGCGGCACGCTGGGCGGCGGGCAGCCCAGAGGCGCTCGGGCGCAAGGTCACCAGCCTGGTGACGTGCGGCGACAGCGCGGGCGGCAACCTTGCGATCGTCATCGCGATGACGCTGCGCGATGCGCCTGCCGCCGTGCCGGTCATTGCGCAACTGCCTTTCTATCCCGCGACCGACATGACGCAGGAATACCCTTCCTACAGCCAGTTCGCCGACGGCTTCCTGCTGACCCGTGACAGTATGGAATGGTTCAATGCGGCCTATCAGGCGGAGGCCTCGCACATCCGCACCTCGCCGCTGAAGGGTGATCTGGCCGGTATGCCGCCCGCCGTCGTGGTGACCGCCAGCCTCGACCCGATCCGCGATCAGGGCCGCGCCTATGCCGCCGCGCTCACGCAAGCCGGGGTCGCGACGGTGTTCCGCGAGGCCATAGGCAACATCCACGGCTTCATCACGCTGCGCAAAGCGATCCCCTCGTCGGTCGGCGATGTAGCTGCGGCACTGGCGGCAGCGAAGGTTGTCATCGCGGAAGCCGAGGGCGCTCGGGTGATGGCCCAGGCTGCGGCGTGAACGACACGACCACCCTGCCCTATCGCCCGTGCGCCGGGATCATGCTGCTCAACCGTGACGGCAAGGTCTTCGTTGGGCAGCGGATCGATGCGATGGTCGAGGCGTGGCAAATGCCGCAGGGCGGGATCGATGACGGCGAAGATGCCGAAATCGCCGCCCTGCGTGAGCTTGGCGAAGAAACCGGCATCGCGCCCGAGCACGTCGAATTGATTTCGGTCGCGCCCGAGGAACTCTATTACGATCTGCCCGATGATCTCGTCGGCAAGGTGTGGAAGGGCAAATGGCGCGGACAGCGGCAGCGCTGGTTCCTGTACCGCTTCCTGGGCGACGACGCGGACGTGAACATCGCGACTGCGCATCAGGAGTTCAACGCGTGGGACTGGATCGCGCCCGAGACGCTCCCCGACGTGATCGTGCCGTTCAAGCAGCAACTGTACCGCGAGGTACTCGCGGCCTTCGCGCCGCATCTGGCGAAATGACCGGCCTGAGCGAGATCGAACGCGCGGCGATTGCGGACGTAGGCGCGCAACCGATGTTGGCGCAAGTCGAGCGCTGGGCGGCGGTGAATAGCGGAACGCGCAATCTCGCTGGCCTCGCGCAAGTGGCGGACATGCTGGTCGAGGCATTCGGCGTCTTGCCGGGCGAGATCGCGCTGGTGGCTGGCGACACCGCAGAGAGTGTCGGCGTGGACGGCGCGGTGAGCGTGCTCGATCACGGCAAACATCTGCATCTCGTGGTACGGCCGGAGGCGCCGGTCCAACTGCTGCTGACCGGGCATATGGACACGGTCTATCCGATCGATCACGCCTTTCAGACGCTGACCTGGCTGGACGACGGCACACTGGGCGGACCCGGCGTTGCCGATATGAAGAGCGGCCTCGCCGTGATGCTCGCCGCACTGAGCGCGGTGGAGGCGAGCCCGTTGGCCGGGCGGATCGGCTATGAAGTCGTGATTAATTCCGACGAGGAAACTGGGTCCTTCTCCTCCACGCGCCTCATCGCGGAGGCAGCGCGCGGGAAAGTGGCGGCGCTGACGTACGAACCTGCCTTGCCCGATGGCACGCTGGCGGGTGCGCGCGGCGGGACCGGGAATTTCTCGATCATCGTGACCGGCAAGAGCGCGCATGCCGGACGCAACCCCGACGAAGGCCGCAACGCGATCGTCGCCGCGTCGGAGCTTGCGGTGCGGCTGTTCGCGCTGCGATCGCCCACGCTAGCGGTGAACCCGGCGCGGATCGAAGGTGGCGGACCGAACAATGTCGTGCCCGATCACGCGGTGTTGCGGATCAATTTCCGCCCGAAGGACCATGCCGAAATCCACCGCGCACAAGCGGCGCTCGACCGGATTGCGGCCGAGGTCGCGGCGCTCCACGACGTGCAGATCTCGGTCCATGGCAGTTTCAATCGCCCGCCCAAGCCGATCGACCCCGGTGCCGCCAAGCTGTTTGCTTTGGTGAAGGATTGCGGGGCGGACCTGGGACTGGATATCGCCTGGCGCGCGACCGGCGGGGTGTGCGACGGCAATACGATCGCCGCGTACGGCGTGCCCGTAGTCGATACGATGGGCGCGCGCGGTGGGGCGATCCATTCGCCGGACGAGTTTCTGATTGTCGACTCGCTGGCCGAGCGGGCCGCGCTGTCCGCGCTGACGATCCTGCGCATAGCCGAAAAGGGTGCCCTGTGACCTTCGTGATCCGCGCCGCGCGTGACAGCGATCTGCAACCGCTTTACGAAATGGCCAAGCTGACCGGTGGCGGCTTCACCAATTTGCCCCCCGACCGGGCCGCGCTGAGGGCAAAGCTCGATCGCAGCGCCGCCGCCTTTGCGCGGACCGACGACACCAAGGCCGACGATCTGTTCGTGCTCGTGCTCGAAAACACTGCGACCGGCGACGTGCGTGGCACCTGCCAGATCTTCACCCATGTCGGACAAAGCTATCCGTTCTACAGCTACCGCCTCGGCACGCTCACGCAGCATAGCAAGGAGCTCGAACGGACGTTCCGGGCCGACATGCTCGGGCTGACGACCGATCTGGAGGGGTGCAGCGAAGTCGGCGGGCTGTTCCTACATCCTGGTGAAAGGGCCGGGGGACTCGGTCTGTTGCTCGCCCGCGCGCGCTACCTGTTCATCGTGCAGCACCGGCCGCGCTTTGCCGATCGCATTCTCGCCGAATTACGCGGGATCATCGACGAGGCCGGCGGATCGCCCTTCTGGGATGGGCTTGCCGGGCGCTTCTTCGGCATGAATTTTCAGGATGCCGATCAATTCAATGCGGTGCGCGGGCATCAGTTCATCGCCGATTTGTTCCCGAAGCACCCGATTTACATCGCGATGCTGCCCGAAAGCGCACGCGCCGTCATCGGACTGCCGCATCCCTCGGGTCGCGCGGCGATGCGGATGCTCGAGAACGAAGGCTTCGCCTATGAAAACTATGTCGACATCTTCGACGGCGGGCCGACGATGATCGCCAAAACCGATCAGGTTCGCACAATCCGCGAGGCCAGGAACGAACGCGTCGTGGCAATTGATGACGACGGCGGCGATGCGGCGCTGGTGGCGCATGGGCGGCTTGCCGATTTCCGCTGCGCCTATGCCACGGTTCGGGCGAGCGCGGACGGCGTGGTACTGGGACGCGAAGGCGCGACCGCACTCGGCGTAGCCGAAGACGATGTGGTGAGCCATGTCACGCGCGCATGAGTGTCGGGTTAATTGACAGGTAACCACATCGTTTAACGCGAAACCACGCGAAACATGGATTGGCCCGACGCTTGCTTAAGATTCTGGCATGTGGACCAAATTCTCCCGCCTGTTCATCATCAAGAACAAGTTCGAGGCCTTCGCGGTGATTTACGCGCTCGCGCTCGGCGCGGTCGAGCGGGGGGTGCATTATCTCGATCAATATCCCGGCTTTGGCGGCTGGCTGTTGTTCGCGGTCTGCCCGATCGCGGTGTTCATGGCGGGCGCGCGCATCCTCGATTCGGTCGAGCGCAACGCAGCACTTTGATGCGAACTTTACGCGCCAACAGGATAAATTGATCGCACGCGCGCATTTCTGCATTATCTGCGGCATATTATGACCGTCGTCCTCACCCATCTCCAGCGCCTCGAGGCCGAAAGCATCCACATCCTGCGCGAAGTCGTCGCCGAGGCCGAGCGCCCGGTGATGCTCTATTCGGTCGGCAAGGATTCGGCGGTGATGCTGCATCTCGCCAAGAAGGCGTTCTTCCCCGGCACCCCGCCCTTCCCGCTGCTGCATGTCGATACGACCTGGAAATTCCGCGCGATGTACGAAATGCGCGCGCGCGCCGCATCCGATGCGGGGATGGAGTTGATCGTCCATCAGAATCCCGAGGCCAAGCGGCTGGGGATCAACCCGTTCGACCATGGCAGCCGCCATACCGACATGTGGAAGACCGAAGGACTGAAGCAAGCGCTTACCGCAGGCGGGTTTGACGTCGCTTTTGGCGGTGCGCGGCGCGACGAGGAGAAATCGCGCGCCAAGGAGCGCATCTTCAGCTTCCGCTCGGCCAACCATCGCTGGGACCCTAAAGCACAGCGGCCCGAGCTGTGGCATCTCTACAATGCCAAGAAAGAGCGCGGCGAAAGTATCCGCGTCTTCCCGCTGTCGAACTGGACCGAACTCGACATCTGGCAATACATCCTCGCCGAGAACATCGAGATCGTGCCGCTCTACCTCGCCGCCCCGCGCCCCACGGTCGAGCGCGACGGGCTGCTGCTCATGGTCGATGACGATCGGTTCCGGCTTGCCCCCGGCGAAGTGCCGGTCGAACGCTCGATCCGCTTTCGCACGCTGGGCTGCTACCCACTGAGTGGTGCGGTGGAAAGCGAAGCGACGACGCTGCCTGCGGTCATCCAGGAAATGCTGTTAACCACCACCTCCGAACGGCAAGGCCGCGCGATCGATCACGATCAGACGGCGAGCATGGAGAAGAAGAAGGCGGAGGGGTATTTCTGATGACCGCATATACCCCCGACGTCCTCATCGCCGCTGACATCAACGCCTATCTCGCCCAGCATCAGCGCAAGTCGCTGCTGCGTTTCATTACGTGCGGGTCGGTCGATGACGGCAAATCCACGCTGATCGGACGTTTGCTCTACGACAGCCGCGCGATCTTCGCCGATCAACTCGCCGCGCTCGAGGACGACAGCAAGCGTGTCGGGACGCAAGGGCAGAATATCGATTTCGCCCTACTGGTCGATGGCCTCGCCGCCGAGCGTGAGCAAGGCATCACAATCGACGTCGCCTATCGCTTCTTCGCCACCGAGAAGCGCAAATTCATCGTCGCCGATACGCCGGGGCATGAGCAATATACCCGCAACATGGTGACCGGAGCCTCGACCGCCGACGCCGCCGTCATCCTGATCGATGCGCGCAAGGGCGTGTTGACGCAGACGCGGCGGCACAGCTTCCTCGTGAAGCTGCTGCGGCTGCGGCATGTCGTGCTGGCGGTGAACAAAATGGATTTGGTCGGATACGACCAGAGCGTGTTCGACACGATCGTAGCCGATTATCGCGCCTTCGCCGATGCAATCGGAATCGAGCAGTTCACCGCGATCCCGATCTCGGGCTTCGCCGGCGACAATGTCGCGACCCCCTCTGCCGTGATGCAATGGTACAGCGGCCCGACGCTGATCGAGCATCTCGAAACCGTGGATGTCGAGGCCGAGGCGGCGCAAACGCGACCGTTCCGGCTACCGGTGCAATGGGTCAACCGCCCCGATCTCGATTTCCGTGGCTTTTCGGGCCTGATCGCGAGCGGCAGCGTGAAGTCCGGCGATCCGGTCCGCATCCTCCCCTCGGGGCGCTCCACCAAAGTCGCGCGGATCGTGACGATGGACGGCGATCTCGACGAAGCGGTGGCGGGACAATCGGTCACGCTGACGCTAACCGATGAAGTCGATTGCTCGCGCGGCGACGTGATCGCCACTGTCGACGATCCGCCGCAGGTCGCCGAGCAGTTCCAGGCGACATTGGTGTGGATGGCGGAGACGCCGCTGCTTCCCGGCCGCTCGTACTGGCTCAAGCTCGGCACCCAGACTGTTTCGGCGTCGGTGCAGGAGCCGCGACACGCAATCGACGTCAACACGCTCGCCGAACTGTCGGTCAAGACGCTGGGCCTCAACGATATCGGCGTGGCGGAGATCTACACCGACCGCGCTCTGGTGTTCGAACCCTTTTCAGACGGAGCAGACCTTGGCGGCTTCATCCTGATCGACCGCGGCACCAATGCAACGGTCGCCGCGGGGATGCTCAACTTCGCGCTGCGCCGCGCGCAAAACGTCCATTGGCAGGCGATCGACGTCACCCGCGCCGCGCACGCCGCGCAAAAGGGCCAAACGCCGCGCTTACTCTGGTTCACCGGCCTGTCGGGCTCGGGCAAATCGACTATCGCCAATCTGGTCGAGAAGAAACTCTATGCGCTCGGTCGCCACACCTTCCTGCTTGATGGCGATAATGTGCGGCACGGCCTCAACAAGGATCTCGGCTTCACTGATGCCGACCGGGTCGAAAACATCCGCCGCATCGGTGAGCTGGCCAAGCTGATGACCGATGCCGGGCTGATCGTGCTTACCGCGTTCATTTCGCCGTTCCGTGCCGAGCGAGAGATGGTGCGCTCAATGCTGCCCGAGGATTTCGTCGAAATCTTCATCGATACGCCGCTGGCCGAGGCCGAGGCGCGTGACGTAAAGGGACTTTACGCAAAGGCCCGGCGCGGCGAGATCGCCAATTTCACCGGCGTTTCGAGCCCGTACGAAGCGCCGGAGCAGCCCGACATCCGCATCGACACAACGCGCGAAAGCCCAGAGGTGGCGGCCGAGCGGATCGTCGAGCATATCATGGGTGTATGGAGCCCCGATCTGTGACCCAAACCCCCTATCAGAACGATGCAGACCTCGCGCGTTCGGTGGCGCTCGCGGCGGGCGATGTACTACGCCGGTTGTGCGTCGGCGGGGCCTGTCCCGATGCTGAACTCGGCGATCGCGGCGACAAGGATGCCAATACGCTGATTCAGCGCTTGCTCCGTGCCGCACGCCCCGATGATTTCATCCTGTCGGAGGAAGCGGCGGACGACAAAGCGCGCTGCGCCGCCAGCCGCGTCTGGGTGGTCGATCCGCTCGACGGGACGCGCGAATTTCGCGAGCGACGCGATGATTGGGCGGTGCATATCGGCCTCGCCATCGACGGCGTCCCCGTGACGGGCGCGGTCGCTCTTCCGGCGGAAAATCTTGTCTTTGCCAGCAACGATTTGCCCGAAGTACCACCCCCCGCGCCGACGCGCCCGCGCATGGTCGTCAGCCGCACGCGCGCGCATCCGATCGTGCTACGGGTCGCGGAGGCGATCGGCGCCGAGCTCGTGCCAATGGGTTCGGCCGGTGCCAAAGCAATGGCGGTGGTGCGCGGCGACGCCGAAATCTACCTCCATGCCGGCGGGCAATATGAATGGGACAATTGCGCGCCGGTCGCGGTCGCGCTAGCGGCGGGGCTGCACGCCTCACGGATCGACGGCAGTACCCTCGTCTACAATTGCCATGACCCGCTGCTGCCCGATGTACTGATCTGCCGCCCGAAATATGCCGCGCAAGTGCTGGCGGCGGTGGTCGACGCGAATCCCGTGGCGGGATGATGATGCACTAAAGTGATGATTGTTCACACGGTTAATCCACGGTAAGCGCGGCCCAGCGTTAGGTCGCGCGTCTCGGGGGAGAAAAATCGCAGTGCGGCTATTTTCGGGATTGTTCCTCCTGCTTGCCGGAGAGGCGCTGCTGGTTGCGGCGCTCCCCGGAAGCGCGCTCGTCTTCAACCTTAAACACGGCCATGAAGCCTATCTGGACGCCCAGGACCAGCAATCCCTCGCAGTCATTACATCGCTGATCGCATCCGAGATGCGGGCCGGAACCCCAGCCCAGGCCGCGCTTCAATCCACACAAAAAGTGTTGGCCGATGACAGCCGACCGGACGATCCCCCACCGCCGCTGCGCGACCGCGTGGCGCTTTATGCGCCCGATGGGAAGTACCTGGCGGGCGCGCAGCCAGATACCGAAGGCGTCCGGATGCAGCGCGCGGTCATGATCGACGGGCGCTCCGTCGCCATCGCGAAGATCGTTGGTCCGCGCGCACCGACGGCAGCAAGTTTCACCTTCATGCGCGATCAGCTGATCGGGATCGTGGCAACAATGACGGCGATTTTTCTGCTGTTGCTGGTCGCGGGCTATTTCATTGCAACGCAGTGGTCGCGCCCGCAAATGGCGCTGTTCCGCGCCAGCCGCGCAATCGCGCAAGGGGATTTCGACGTTGACCTGACCGAGACCGGCCCTGCCGAAACGCAGGCGACGATGCGCAATCTTGGGCGCGTGGCGCGGCAGTTCAACCGGCTCGAATCGGCGCGCCGGACGTGGCTGGTGGCGGTCTCCGAAGAGTTGCGCGTACCGGTTCACGCGCTTGGCACGAAGCTGGCGAACATCGTCGAACAGGTCCCGCCAGGCGACCCCGACGCCTTTGCCGAAGTGACCGAAGGCGTCCGCCGCCTCGCGGAAATGGCCGAGGATCTCCACGCCGTCGCGCTAGCCGATCTCGGCCGCTTACCGGTTACCTACAATAATGTCGATCCGGTCGCGTTGATCCACAATGCGGTATGGAGCAACAGCCGCCGCGCGAAGATGCAGCGCGTGTCGCTCGAAACGGGCACGTTGCCGCCGATGACAGTCCTGGTAAAATGGGACGGCGCAAGGATCGAGCAGCTGTTCACCGCGCTGATCGAAAACAGCCTGCGCTACACGTCGGCCGGCGGTCGCATTGCGCTCGGGCTGGAGGGGCGGCGCGACGCATGGCGGTTGATCATCGACGACAGCGCGCCAGGCGTCGATGTAGCGCTCGCCCAGCAACTGTTCGAGCCGTTTTACCGGACGACTAAGGCACCGGGCGAATCGGTTACCACATCAGGATTGGGCCTCGCCACCGCGCAGGCGATCGTCGAAGCGCATCACGGGCGGATCGAGGCGAGCAACTCGCCGCTCGGCGGCCTGCGGATAACGGTCATTCTGCCCGCCGCCCCGCCGACCGTCTGAACCGTCAAGCCAGAACGGGCTTGCGTGCGAACCAGCCATAGGCCGCGATCATACCGTAGCAGAGCGCGGGCACGATCAGCGCGAACCTGAGGCTGCTCGCATCGGCGATCAGCCCGGTCAGCGGCGGGATCACAGCACCACCGACGATCGCCATCGCGATAATGCCCGACCCCTCGGCCGCGCGCTTCCCCAGGCCTTCGCTGGCGAGCGAAAAGATCGTCGGGAACATGATCGCGTTCATCAGCCCGATCGCCAGCAATGACCAGCCCGACACCATGCCGGTGGTGTTGGCGGAAATCAGGATGAGCGTAATCGACCCCGTCGCGACGGCTGCCAACACCTTGCCCGGCGACACCAGCCGCAGCACGACGGCACCGATGAAGCGGCCGACCATCGCCCCGCCCCAATAAAATGCGACATGCTTGCCCGCAGCCTCAGCGCCGATGCCGAGCGCATTGGCCTGCATCAGATAATTGACGATCAGCGATCCGATCGCAACTTCGGCCCCCACATACAGGAAGATGCATGCCGCGCCGAAGCCGAAGCGCGGGCGCTGGAGCAAACCAAACGCACGCAGGATGCTCCCGCTGTCCTCGACGACATTGGGCAGACGGTTGCGCCGCGTCCAAACCACACCCGCGACAACCACCAGCGCGCCTGCGAGGCCGAGGTACGTGTTGACAACCACCTGAGTCTCGGCAGTGCGATAGGCATCGAGCGCGGCGCCCGTCAGCGTCTTGGGATCGATCCGCGCGAGGTTGCCAAGGATCAGGATCGACCCGACAATCGGAAAGATCGTGGTGCCCAGCGAGTTGAACGCTTGAGCGAAGGTCAGGCGGCTATGCGCGGTTGCAGGCTTGCCGAGCAACGAAATGAGCGGATTGGCGACCACCTGCACCATGGTGATACCCGCCGCGAGCACGAACAACGCAAACAGGAACACGCCGAACATACCCGATTGCGACGCCGGAATGAACAACAGGCAACCCGCCGTCATGATCACCAGCCCGATTGATGCCGATCGCATATAGCCCGCCTTGCGCACGATCGCGGCGGCGGGAATCGAAAAAATGAAATAGGCCGCGAAAAACGCCGATTGCACCAGCAGCGCCTGGAAATAGTTCAGCGTAAACAGGTCTTTCAGCTTCGGGATGATCACATCGTTCAGGCTGGTGATACCGCCGAAGATGAAAAACAGCGCGAAAACGAAAAGTTGCAAATCCGGGGCGTTCACCCCTTCCGCGTCGCTCGGCTGGGCGGTCGTGCCCGAAGTCAGCACCATATCAAAATCCCCTCACGCGGCCTCGATCTGTCGGAGCCTTGGACCACGCTTAGCCGGATAGCATGACACGTGTCGATGCAAGCGCATACGAATGGGCACGCAAGCCGCGCTCGCAATCGTTTCAGAAATTTAGGGAAATGGTGCACCCAGAGCGATTCGAACGCCCGACCCTCAGATTCGTAGTCTGATGCTCTATCCAGCTGAGCTATGGGTGCGTGGAGAGGGGCTGTTAGAGACATCTTTGCGGTCGCGCAAGTGCGTTGCGCGAAGGTTTTGATCGGCATAGAGCATAAGGCGATGATCAGCCTGCCCTCCCCCACCCGCGCAGTCCTCGCCCGCGCCGCCTGCCTGCTCGTGATGCTCGCCGCGGCAGGATGCGCAGCGCAGACCTCCGGTCGCTATCCCTCGCTGTTGCCCCGCGCGACCGAAGCGCGCAGCGATGCCGAGCCCGAGGTAGCGATCGCTTTGGTCGAGCCTGACTTGACCGTCGATGCCGCGCTGCCAGAGCTTCGCCGGACGATTGAGACCAATATCGCGGAATTTGCGACGTCGGCACAGACCGCCGAGCGTCTGGCCAACGCAGCGCAGGGCGATCCGGTCGGCGGGGATCGCTGGATCGCGGCGCAAACCGCGCTCGCCGAACTTGACGGCCATCGCGCAACCCTGTCGTCGGCGGTGACGGATCTCGATGCGCTAGCGCTCAACCGGGCAGCGGAGGGCAAGCCCGAATATCCCGCGCTCACCGCGCTGCACGCGACCGCGCAAGCTGCGTTCGACGAACAAGCGGCGCGGATTTCGGCAATATCCGATCGTCTACCAGGCGCTTAGAGCCTGTTTGGAAATGCGCGAAAGAGCGCATTTCACAGCACCGGCCCGCTCCCGAACAGGCGCCTAGCGTGCGCCTTTGAGCAGCGGCAGGATCGTCGAATAATCGTCGGTCCACGGCGTGAAGCCGGTCCGAGTCTTAATCGGGTGCCACGACGCATCGGAGGTTTGCAGCACATTGATCGCTTGGCGGTCGCGCGACAAAGCGATCCATAGCGACTTGGTCGCGGCCGGCGTATCGTTCGGCCCCGGCGTGTAGAACAGCTTGACTGCATGCCATCCGCCACCGCTCGCCGCCGCCGCAACCACCGGCTCTAGGTCGAGGAAGCGATTCGAGATATGGACCAGCAGCAGCCCGCGCGGGTCCAGCACGCGACCGTAGTTGGCGAACGCTTCACGCGTCATCAAATGCATCGGCACCGAATCGGACGAGAATGCATCGAGCGCGAGCAGATCGAGCGAAGCGTTTTTCTCTTGGGCAAGGTTCAGCCGCGCATCGCCGAGCACAATCCTGGGGTCGGGCAAGCAGCGCGACAGGAAGCTGAACTGCCCCGTATCGCGCGCGATCCGCACCACGGTCGGGTCGATCTCGTAGAAGCGCCAGTCCTGCCCGGCGCGCGCATAGCAAGCGAGCGTCCCTGCCCCCAGCCCGACCACGCCAACACGGGCGCCCGCGCCATACAGCGTCGGGAGCGCCTGCATCGCCTGCCCCACCCCTGATCCCGGTACGTAATAGGCGGTGGGAGTCCGCTCCTTGTCCGGCGAACCGCGGAGTTGCGTTCCGTGCACCGTGGTACCGTGCGCCAGCTGCTGCTGAGTCGCATTGCCGCGCACCGTGTAGATGCCGAAATAGCTGCGCGTGCGCGCTTCGGGCTGGAGCGAGATGGCAATCGCCTTGTATCCACCGAACGCAATCAGCGACCCGAGCATCGCAATCCCGAACGCGCGACGCGACCCGATCGCGACCAGCCCGATCCCGAGCATCGCGATCAAGGCGATCTGCTGCAACGGGCCTGGACCATCGACTGGGCCGGGAAATTTGAGCACCGCAGCAACCAGCGCCAACACCGCGATCGCCACACAATAGAGCAAGATCCGCCCGCGCCGCGCGCTTCCCTCCCACAAGCGCCGCACCGGACCGATCAGATACTGCTGCGGCATCAAGATACCCGCCATCAGGATCAGGATCGGATATTCGTACGTCCAGTCGAACAGCAAAGGTGCGATGAGCGCGGAGAACACGCCGCCCAGCGCGCCGCCGACCGACATCGCGAGATAAAAGCCGGTCAACCGGTCGGGCTCGGGCCGGAGGCGATACAGCCCGGTGTGGAGCGCAACCGACACCAGAAACAGCAGCGCCAGCGCCATGATCGCACCCAGCAGCGGGACCGCCGACAGGCCGCCGACGAGCAATCCGCCGAACAGCAATAAGCCAATTGGTGCGATGCGGGTCTGGATGTCGGCGGTCAGGCGCTCGGTCGCAAACGCTATCGTAAAGCTCAGCAAATACAGGCCGAGCGGAATCACCCACAGCAGCGGCATCGCGACAATGTCGGTGGTGATCAGCGTCGATGTCGCCAGCATAAGACCTGAGGGCACGAAGGCGAGCAGCACCCACTGCGCGATTCGCCCGCGCGTTGGCGGCGGCGACACAGCCACGTCTTCGACGGCAACCAAACCACCGCGCGGCAGGGTTGCGGCGCATAACGCAACCAGTAGCGCGACGAGAATATAGCCGCTGCTCCACAGGATGCGCTGGCCGTACAGCGCCATCCCGGGCTCGACGAACAGCGGATAGGCGATCAGCCCGGCAAAGCTCCCGAAGTTCGAGGCTGCGTACAGCGCATACGGATTCTCATCGGCGCGCGACAGGCTGAACCAGCGTTGCAGCAGCGGTGCCTGCGCCGAGATCGCAAAAAAGAGCGGCCCGATCGAGATGCCGAGCAAATACGGCACCCAGATCGCCGGTTGCGCGGTCGGCGAGAGCTGCATCGCCTTCAGCCCGATCGGCAACCACAAGGCCGCGACCAGCAATACGCCGAGATGCGTCATCCCCTGTGCACGCGGGCTCAGCCGCCCGAGCCAATGCGCATAGGCATAACCGCCGAGCAACAGCGCCTGGTAAACCAGCATCGCTGAGTTCCACACCGCCGACGCGCCTCCAAGCCGCGGCAACGCCATCCGCGCGACCATCGGCTGGACAAGGAACAGCAGGAATGACCCGGCGAGGATCGTCAGGACGAAGAGCGGGCGGGCGAAGCGTGATGGCATCAGGCGGGACTGTAGTTTGAAGGACGGGTGATACGATAGAGGATGTGGCGCTTCAGCGGGCTGTCGTCGGGAACACCCGGATGATCGAAATCCTCGTCCGGGTAGCGTGTCATGCCGAGCCGCTCCATCAACCCCCAGCTTGCGCGATTATCGGGCGTGGTGATCGCCGTGATCGCGGGTATGTCGAGATTCGACCAGCCCCAACCAAGGCTGGCTTCGGCCGCCTCGCGCGCATAGCCCTGCCCCCAGGCGTCGCGACGCAAGCGCCACCCGATCTCGGTTTCGCCGACGATTGGCTCCTTCCCCGGCTTGAGTCCGCAAAAGCCGAGAAATGCCGCGCCGCCCTTGCGTTCGAGCGCCCAGAAGCAATAGCCGTGCTCGGTCTGGCACGCCGTCATCATGTCATGGGCCCGCCGGGCGTCTGCGTGTGTCATCGCTGGGCCGAGATACTGCATCACCTCGCTATCCTGCCCCATGGCATGGAACGGCGCGATATCGTCCTCACTCCAAGCGCGCAGCAGCAAACGGGGCGTCTCGATCATGCCGCAGGCCGGTCGATCGTATAGACGACCATCCGCCCGAGCGGATCGCCGACTGCGTAAAGCGGATGATCGAAGTCGAGGTCCTCGCGCCGCACCATGCCGAGCCGCAGCATCAGGCCCCACGACCGGTTGTTGGCTGCGTTGGTCCAGGCCGAAATGCGCGGGCGGTCGGTATTGGCCCAACCCCAGGCGATGCTTGCTTCCGCCGCTTCGCGCGCGACGCCCTTGCCCCAATAGGATTCGGCGATGCGCCAGCCGATCTCCAGTTCGTCCGACACGCCCGTCCCGGGATAGCCGCTGATCCGCACGCCGCATACGCCCGCCAGCGCGCGATCCGCCTTATGTTCCACCGCCCACATCGTATGGCCGTCCCTAGCCTGATTGGCCATGAGCTTGTCGATCAGCGCATCAATGTCGGCGCGCGGACGCACACCGCCGAAATGCTCCATCATCGCGGGCGTGTTGATGATGGCGTTGAACGTCGGCTTGTCGTCCTCGCGCCACGGACGCAGGATCAGCCGCTCGGTCTCGATCACGCAGTCAGCAACCGCGCCGCGTGCAGCGCGTGATAGGTCAGCACGCCCGAACAGCCGGCGCGTTTGAACGCCATCAGCGTTTCCAGCACCATCGGGTCGCGCTCGGCCGCACCCGCCGCGACGGCGGCTTCGATCATCGCATATTCGCCGCTCACCTGATAGGCGAACACCGGTACCTCGAACGCCGATTTCACGCGCGCGACGATGTCGAGATAGGGCAGGCCCGGCTTGACCATCACGCTATCCGCACCCTCGGCGAGATCGAGCGCGACTTCGCGCAGCGCCTCCTCAGCATTGGCCGAATCCATCTGATAGGTTTTCTTGTCGCCCTTGAGCAGCCCGCGGCTGCCGACTGCGTCGCGGAACGGGCCGTAGAACGCGCTCGCATATTTGGCGGCATAGGACATGATCTGCACATTGTGGTGCCCTGCCCCCTCCAGCGCATCGCGGATCGCGCCGATGCGGCCGTCCATCATGTCCGACGGCGCGATGATATCCGCCCCCGCCGCCGCCTGGTTAAGCGCCTGCGCGACGAGCACCTCGGACGTCACGTCGTTCATCACGTAACCCTCGGAATCGATCAGCCCGTCATGCCCGTGCGCCGTATACGGATCGAGCGCGACGTCGGTCAGCACGCCAATCTCGGGCACCGCATCCTTTAGCGCACGCACCGCGCGGCACATAAGATTGTCGGGGTTGAGCGCTTCCTCGCCGCCCGCGCTGCGTAAATGGCCCGGCGTGTTGGGAAACAAGGCTATGCAGGGAATGCCGAGATCGCGCGCTTCCTTCGCGCGCGCGACGATCCCATCGACCGACCAGCGCGATACGCCCGGCAGACTGGCGATCGGCTCCTCCACCCTCGCCCCGTCCGCGATAAACAGCGGCCAAATCAGATCAGCGGGGGTCAGCACCGTCTCGGCATGGAGGCGACGGCTCCATGCAGATGCGCGAGTACGACGAAGGCGGAGGGCGGGATACTGTGCAGTCATGGACGCGACTTGTGATGGATCGACATTGGCGACGCAAGCGTCACGGAGCCGAAAATCTCGACACGTCGCGCTATTCCTCTCATCGCAGAGCTTAACCCGCCGGGTGCAACCGCCCGACCGGTTCGCCGTCCCCTGAATGCTCGTGTGGGGTTTCCGGGGGCACGACCATCTGCTGATTTCGCCACCCGCCATAGCGGTAATACCACGCCGCCATCGCCAGATTGGCGACCGAGCCGAGCGGGAAGCTCCACCACAGCGAGTCCGCGCCGAGGCTGTGCTCGAACGCCAGCGCGAAGCCCAGACGCACCGGGAAGAGCGACACGATCAGCATCGTCAGCGGCCCCCAGACCGCGCCATTTGCGCGCACGGTCGAGAACAGCACCATTGTCATGCCGAACACGATGAAGTTCCAGCTCGCCAGCACCTGAATATGCCGCGCGATCGGAATTGCGGGGCTGTCGCTGCCGAGGAACACGCCCATCACGGGCCGGTCAAACACGATAATCGCGACCACCATCGTCGTTGTAATGAGAGCGCTGAACACAATGCCCGAGCGCGTGATCCGGTCCACCCGGTCCCACAGCCCGGCGCCGATATTCTGCGCCGCCATGCTGCTGACCGCCGCGCCAACCGCAAGCGCGGGCATCTGGACATAGCCCCATAATTGCATCGACACGCCGTACGCCGCGCTGGTGTCCACGCCGTAGCGATTGACGAGGCCGGTCATCGCCAGCGCCGCCAGCGAGACGACGAGCATTTGCGCGCCCATCGGCAAGCCCTTGGCGATGATCGTCCGCGCCAGCGCAGCACTCGGCACGAGCCAGGTGATTTCATGCCCGCGCAGCCGGATCGGCAAATCGCGCGCGTAGACGTAGGCCAGCAGCCCAAACGCGGCGACATAAGATGCGATCAGCGTGGCGGTCGCCGACCCGGCAATGCCCATTTCCGGCATGCCGAACCAGCCACGGATAAAGACCGGGTTAAGCCCGCTATCGAGCGCTACGCTCAGTGCTGTGAACCACAGAGGCGTCACCGAATCGCCGACGCCGCGCAGCGCCATGCTGAGTAGCACCAGCAACATCGAGGCGGGCAGACCGAGGAAGATGACCCGCAGATACGCGAGCGCCAGCGGCATCACGCTCGGCGGCGTCGCCAGCGCATGCAGAATATCAGGCGCGAAAACCCACCCCAGCGCCGCGATCACCACCGCGCCGCTGATCACGATGCCGATCGACGCGCCAAACGCGCGCCGCGCCGCCTCGACATCGCGCCGCCCCATCGACTGGCCGATCAGGATCGTCGAGGCCATGCCGAAACCGAACACCGCCGCGAACATCAGGAACATGATGGTATTGGCGTTCGCCGTCGCCGACACTGCGCTCTCGCCCAGAAACCGCCCGACCCAGATCGTATTGATCGACCCGTTGAGCGATTGCAGGATGTTCGAGCCAAGCGTCGGCAGCGCGAAGGCGAGCAATGTCGCGCCGATCGGCCCGGTGGTGAGGTCGCGCTGGCCGGGGCGGGTGGGTGCGCCAGCGCGCGTTGGAGACGTTGCCATCGTTTCTCTTATCCCACCCTTACGTATCCGTCACCCCGGCCTTGAGCCGGGGCCTATGGCGCCGCGCGCGCAACTGATGGTTTTTTCGCGGCGCGATGGGCCCCGGCTCAAGGCCGGGGTGACGGCGTATTGTGTCACCCCAACCGCGCCAGCGCCGCACTCAACCGCTCGGCCTCGGCAGCCTTGTCGGCATGGTCGGCGCGCGCCTTCTCGACCGCCTCGGCCTTGGCACGCTCGACGAAGCTGGGGTTGTTGAGGCGTCCGGCGAGGGCATCGCGCTCCTTAGCCGCCGCCTCGATCGCCTTGGTCAGGCGCGCGCGCTCGGAGTCGAGGTCAATCACGCCTTGAAGCGGCAGTACAAAGGTCGTTTCGTCCACTACTACCTGCAACGCCCCACCGCTCGGCGCATCGCACGTGGCGACGTCGATCCGCGCCAGCCGCGCGATTGCGGCGGCCTGCCGCTCGATCCGGGCTGCCGTATCGGACGACGCGTCGCGGACGTGCGCCGCCATGCGCACGCCCGGTGCGATACCAAGCTCGTTGCGAGCCGCGCGCACTTCGCTCACCAGCCGAATCAGCCAATCGATCTCCCGGCTCGCCGCCGGTTCGATCGACTGCGCATCCGCCATCGGCCATTGCGCGACGATCAGATCGTTATCGCGGGGGCCCATGGCGTGCCACAATTCTTCCGTGATGAACGGCATGAACGGATGCAGCAGCACGAGAATTTGGTCGATCACCCAGCCGGCGACGGCCTTGCTCTCATCGTCGATCGTGCCCTTTTCGTCGCCGACGGACACAGGCTTGATCAGCTCCAGATACCAGTCGCAAAACCGGCTCCACACGAACTGATACACCGCATTCGCCGCGCCATCGAAGCGCAAGTCGGCAAGCGCGAGGTCGACCGCCTGCACGCAACCGATCGTCTCGGCGATGATCCATTTGTTGACCGCGAGCGTCGCGTGCGGCGCGACCGCCGAGCTGCTCGCACCGATGCCGTTCGATTGCGCGAAGCGGCACGCATTCCACAGCTTGGTCGCGAAGTTGCGATAGCCCTCGACGCGCTTCTCATCCATCTTGATGTCGCGGCCCTGACTCTCCATCGCTGCCATGAAGAAGCGCAAAGCATCCGCGCCATAACGGTCGATCAACCCGAGCGGGTTGACGACATTGCCCTTGGACTTGGACATCTTCTGCCCGTCGGCGGCGCGCACGAGGCCGTGGAGGTAGAGCTTCCTGAAGGGAACATCCTTCATGAAATGAAGGCCCTGCATCATCATCCGCGCATCCCAGAAGAACAGGATGTCGAAGCCCGAGATGAGCACGTCGTTGGGATAGCGGCCGCCCAAAGCTCCCCTCCCGCCTGCGGGAGGGGTTGGGGGAGGGACTGTCGCAGAGAGGGCGTCGCTCGCGGACATCCCCTCCCCTAGCCCCTCCCGCAAGCGGGAGGGGGATTCATCCGGCCACCCCATCGTCGCGAACGGCCACAGCGCGGAGGAGAACCACGTGTCGAGCACGTCGGGGTCTTGCCAGATATAAGTATTTAGCTGCTCGAGCTTTTCGCCGAAAAATTTTCCCAGCATTGCATTTTCATCGGCAACAATTTCTATATTTTCGGTGCCGTAGTATGCCTTGGCATCTGCAATCGCGTCCTCTTCAGTCAACGCGACAATTGGCCGAGGTGCCGCATACCTAATCTCGCCATTTTCTTCGATTGTGGGCCCAAACCACGCCGGAATTCGGTGCCCCCACCAAAGCTGCCGTGAGACACACCACGGCTGGATATTCTCCATCCAGTTGAAGAAGGTCTTCTCCCACGTCTTGGGCACGATCTCGATCGCGCCCGATCGCACCGCGTCGATCGCCGGCTTCGCCAAGGTCGCGGCATCGACATACCATTGGTCGGTCAGCATCGGCTCGATCACGACACCGCTGCGGTCGCCGAACGGCTGCATGATCGTCTTGTCCTCGACCATCACCATCAGGCCCTCGGCGTCGATGTCCGCCACGACGCGCTTGCGCGCTTCGTACCGGTCGAGCCCGCGATAGACGTCGGGTACTAGGTTCAACGCATCGACCTCGGCGGGGCTGGCGGCCGCACCACCCGCAATCGCCCGCGCCCGCGCCGCGGCGACGGCATAGGGATCGCCATCGGTCCGCAGCGCCGCCGTCTCGTCCATCAGCCGGTACATCGGGATGCCGTTGCGCTGCGCGACGCCATAATCGTTAGCGTCGTGCGCGCCGGTGATCTTCACCGCGCCCGAGCCGAAATCGGGGTCAGGATACTCATCGACGATGATCGGGATCAGGCGGCGATGCTCCTTCGGACCCACAGGGATTTCACATAGCTTGCCGACGATCGGCCGGTAGCGTTCGTCCTTCGGGTTCACCGCGACCGCGCCGTCGCCCAGCATCGTTTCGGGCCGCGTCGTCGCGATCGAGATATAGTCGCGCTCTTCCTCGACTAGCACCTGCCCCTCGGCATCGCGCTCGACATAAGTATAGGTCTCGCCGCCCGCGAGCGGGTATTTGAAATGCCACATATGCCCGGCCACTTCGCGCGTCTCGACTTCGAGATCGCTGATCGCGGTGCGGAACGCCGGGTCCCAATTCACCAGCCGTTTGGCGCGGTAGATCAGGCCCTCATTGTACAGATCGACGAACACCTTGAGGACGGCCTTTGAAAAGCCCGCGTCCATCGTGAAGCGCTCGTTCGCCCAATCCATCGAACAGCCGAGGCGGCGAAGCTGCTGCGTAATCTCGCCGCCGCTCTCTTCCTTCCATTCCCACACCTTCGCGACGAAATCCTCGCGGCTGAAATCGGTGCGCTTTTGTTGCCGCTCGGCCATTTGCCGCTCGACGACCATTTGCGTGGCGATTCCGGCATGATCGGTGCCGACCACCCACAGCGCATCCTTACCCTGCAAGCGCGCGTGGCGCGTGAGAATGTCTTGCAAGGTATTGTCGAGCGCATGGCCGATATGCAGCGAGCCGGTCACATTGGGCGGCGGGTTGACGATCGTCCACGGCTGGGCACCGGGGCGCTCGGGATGGAATTGCCCGCTCGCCTCCCAATGCGCGTACCAGCGCTGCTCGATTTCGGCGGGGTCGAAGGTTTTGGGGAGTTCGGTCATGGCAAGGCCCTTAAACGCGCTCACCCCTCTTCGTCACCCCCGCGAAAGCGGGGGCCCCGCTTCTTCTTCGTCGCTCGGCATCAGAAAGCGGGGTCCCCGCCTTCGCGGGGATGACGGAAATACGATTACTTTGCCCCGGTATATTTACCCATCCAGCCCAGCACCTCGCCATACCATTGGCGGCTTTCCTTGGGCTTGGTAACCCAGTGGCTCCCACCCGGAAACACTACCAGCCGCGACGGAATGTCGCGACGTTGCAGCGCGGTGAAGGCGGCGAGGCCCTGCGTATAGGGAATGCGGTAATCGCCCTCGCTGGTGAGCACGAGCTGTGGCGTCTTCCACGCGGTCACATAATTGACCGGGTTCCATTTCTCGAACGCGGCGGGGTCCTCGAAATAGGCCTTGCCGCCATGTTCCCACTCGTCGAACCACAATTCTTCGGTTTCATAGGCCATCGCGCGTGCGTCGAACACGCCGTCATGCTGGACAATGCACTTGAATCGATCGGGCCAGCGCCCCTCGATCCAGTTCATCATGTAGCCGCCGTAGGAAGCGCCGAGTGCGCAGGCATTGTCCTTGTCGAGCCAGGCGAATTTGGTCGTCGCAGCGTCGAGGCCCTTCTGCAGATCCTCGAGCGGCCAGCCGCCCCAATTGTTACGGATATCGTCGCTGAACTTCTGGCCGTAGCCGGTCGACCCGTGGAAATCGACCGCGACCAGCCCGTAACCTGCCCCTGCAAACACCGCCGGGTTCCAGCGGTAGGACCAGCTATTGTTGCTCGTCCCTTGCGGCCCGCCGTGGACCATGAAGGCAATCGGCACCTTGCCGGTGCTCCCCGCAGGCTTAACCGCATAGCCCCACACCGTGTCGCTGTTCGCGCCCTTAAAGCTGAAGCGCGTGACGGTCGGCATATCGACACCCGCCAGCTTGGCCGCATTGACCGACGTCAGCCGCGTCGCGTGGATGCCGGTCTGCGGCGTTCCATCGGCAAATCGCCCCGGGAGCTCGTAAAAATCATCAGGTGCTAGGAGCGAATTCATTGAGAAGACGACACCTCTCGGTGTCGGCACCATAGCGGTGACGTTACCCTCCCCGGTCAGCCGCGTTGCCGCACCGGTCAAAAGCGAAATCGACCAGATCGGGTTCTCCTGTGTATCCTCGGCGGTGACCAGAATTGCCTTCCCATTCGGGCTCCACGCGATCGAACCAACCGAGCGATCCCATCCCTCAGTCAACGCGCGAACCTTGCCGGTGGCGAGATCGCGGAGCATCAGCACTTGCCGGTCGGCCTCGTATCCGGGCCGCTTCATCGCGAACCAGGCGAGATATCTCCCGTCGGGAGATGCGGTGGGGAGGTTATCCATCCCGTCATTCGCATCGGTCAGGTTGACCGGGGCGGCAGAGCCATCGGCGGGCGCGGAAAAGATATCGAGGTTGGTCGAGAGCGGTTCGATCCGCCCCGCCTCGCGCAGCGCGAAGAACACCGTCTTGCCGTCCGCGCTCCACGACACTTCCTCGCCCCCGCCGAACGGCTTGGACGGTGCATCGCCGACGAGCTTCCCGCCGATCGCCACGCCATTGCCGGTGGCGCCGCTCGCGGTCAGCGGCAGGACGAACAATTGCGAGCGCGTGCCATCGGACCAGCTTGCCCAGTGGCGCACGAACATCTGGTCATAGACGCGGCCATTGCCGGCATTGGCGTCTTTCTTCGCCATCGCCGGTTCGAGACTCGGCGCGCCGGGCAAGCGGTCCGCCCAGACGAGCAGCTTGTCGCCGGTCGGCGAAACCTTGAAGCCGCCCATTCCGCCCTTGAACTGCGTCAGTCGCGTCGCCGCGCCGCCAGCGATGCCAACCGACCACACGGCATCGTCGCCGCCCTTGTCGGACTGAAAATACACCGCTTTGCCGTCGCTCGAAAATTGCGGTGCGGTTTCGTTGACATCGGCTTCGGCGGCGAGCTTCTCAGGTGCCGCGCCCTTCTTCGTCAGATCGAGTCGCCAAAGATCGAATCGCCCGCCATCGATCGCGAGATCGGTCTCGCGCTGCTGCCACACCAGCCAATGCCCATCGGGCGACACGGCAGGCGAGGACACACGCGACAGCGTCGAGACATCGTCGATGGTGAGTTGACGGGCGGCCGCGGGGGCGGCAACGCCAAAAGCGAAGGGGGCGACCGTCAAAGCGGTCGCGGCAAGAAGTCTGTTCATGGGGATCAGGTTACAGCAGAACCCCGCCGTCCCTGCAACCGGCGTTACTTCTTGGTGATGCGATCGATTTCGCGCGCGACCATCGTCTCCACCATCGCCGGCAAATTGGCATCAAGCCAATCGCGCAGCATCGGACGGAGCATATCGCGTACCATGCCTTCGAGCGTATCCGCACCGGAAACTTCCGGCTTGACGATCATTCGCGACAAGGCATCGAGCGGGCCGCGCGTCGCCTCGGCAGTTCGCTCCGACAGGATCGCTTCAGCAGGCGCGGCAACATTAGTCGGGGGCGAGGTTGGCACCGTGGCAGGCGCAGCATTCACCGGCGGAGGAGCGTCATGCTCCGGCGCCGGTTCGCTCAGTTCAAGGATCTCATCCTGATCGAAAGGCGCCGGGTCGGCGCGCGAATCGGAGCGGGCGTCGGAGCGCGGGGGCAATGCGCGGGCAGGACGTTTCGCGCGACCGGGTACTGCATCATTTTCCTCGGCGATGATGCGCTTGATCGACGAAAGAATGTCCTCCATCGATGGCTCGGCGCTTAAATCTCCCATCGACCACACCCCTGTGAAAGACCACTACCGCCGGTCAGCGGTTCTTCGTCGCCTCACCTGCGGTAATCGGCGCACTCCTGTCAACGCCCCCGTCGAGAATCGGATCGAGCGGACGTGTCACTTGCGACCCTTGCGGCCGCGTGGCGTTGGTGCGCGTGGCTGTCGCGACGGGATCAGGATCGGACGCGAAATCCCAGATGTTATTGCGCACGCGCTTGAAATTCACGCTCGGATCGTAAAGAGGCCCCGCCTCGAGCCCGAGATCGCGCGCCTCTGCCTTGCCCATCGCGGCGAGCAGCGCGAAGCCCGCAACATAGGCATCACGCCGCGCCGTGACCAACGTCACCTGCGAATTGAGCAATTCCTGCTCGGCATTCAAAATGTCGAGGATGGTGCGATTTCCGACGCTGTTTTCGGCGCGCACGCCTTCCAGTGACAGCTTGTTTGCGTTCACCGCAATTTCGCTCGACGCAATCACCTGCAGCGAGGATTGCCACACGGCATAAGCCGAACGAGCCTGCGCAATCACCAGACGCTCGGCCTCGGTGACTTGTTCCAGCGCCTGGGCGCGCCGTGCCTGCGCCTGACGGATCCGCGCCGCCGGGGCGCCGCCCTGATAGAGCGGCAAGGTCAGACGCAAGCCGATCTGGGCCTGGCGATCATATTGCGGTTCGCGACCGAGCGTCCCGAAATAATTGGTGTAGCTGCCGCTGGTAAAGGCATCGACCTTGGGCAAGCGTCCCGCTCGCGCGACCTTGACGTCGTACGCGCTTGCGTCGCCATTCTTTTCCGCCGCCAACAGGTTGGGGTTATCCTCCAATGCGATGGTGACTGCAGCATCCGGATCGGACGGCAGATTGGGCAAGGGCGGCGGCGTTTCGAGTGTCTCGGGTGGGGAACCGACCAACCGCACGAAACTCTCCCTGCTGCTGATCAAACGTGCTTCGGCGGTCTGTAACTGGCCGCGTGCAATCGCTGATCGCGCATCGGATTGTGCGACATCGGTGCGCGTCAGGTCGCCGACCTGGAAGCGGTCCTGCGATGCGCGCAGATTGACCTCGAGCACCCTGACATTCTGCCGGTTGAGAGCAACAATCGCCTCATCGCGGATCACGTCCATATACGCGCCGACGACTGCCGAAAACAAATCGGCCTCGGTCCCACGCAGCGCAGCCTGCCCGCCCTGAACACGGATATCGGCGGCGGCAATCCCATTCTTCGTCGCGCCACCGGCATAGAGCGAATAGGTGAGGGTCGCTTGCGTCTGCGATGTACGCGCAGGCGCGGTGAAGGACGTGACGGGAAGCACGACGGCCTCGGTGTAGCTGCTTTGCAACTGAACGCCAGGGAAGGCACTGGCGCGCGCGATCGGCACATTCTCGTCAATCGCGCGGACATTGGCGCGTTGTGCAGCGAGCGTCGGGTTGGTCTTATAGGCTTCGACCAGCGCCTCGCGCAGCGTTTCCGCAGAAAGCGGCGTTGCGCTCAGCGCCAGCAGCGCCGTGCCAGTCAGGAAAGGAAGGGATCGCATCACTCGCAGCTCTTTTCGCATCAAAAGGTAAAGGTGCGCGGCCGCGCGAAGCCGGGCAGCGTCACGCAGTCGATGTCGGCAAAATCCAGCAGGCCAAAGCCGCCTGCGGTGCGGCGTCCCGCGCTCAGCCGGGTCACGCCACGGTCCAGAATGCCCGCCACAACCCGCCCGCCGACCGCGACCTGTTCGATCAAGCCTGCGGGAATTTCCTCGACCGCACCGTCCACGACGATCACGTCATAGGGCGCGCCTGCCGCATGCCCAGCCTCGAGCGGACCTTCGATGAGTGTCACCGCAGCAATATTCGCGAGCGCGGCGCGAGCGAAGCTTGCAAGAGTCGGATCGCTCTCGACCGCGACGACCTCGGCAACCAACTCGGCGAGCACCGCAGCAGTATAGCCTCCCGCCGCGCCAATCAGGAGCGCGCGGTCGCTGGCTTGCAATTCGGCCTGCGTGAGCAGACGCCCGGTCGCGATCGGCACGTTCTGCGCACGACCGTGCCCCAGTGGCACCGCAGTGTCACGATACGCGACCGACGCGAGCTCGGCCGGCAGAAATGCCTCGCGCGCTACTTTGTCCATCGCTGCCACGACGCGCACGTCGCTCACCGCATTGGTGCGCAATTGGCTTGCCACCATTGCGTGGCGCATCGCCACAGCCTCCGAGTCGCGGGTATTCAGTTTCATTGTGCCACCTTTATCGGAGACCCGGTTTCGCACAACCGTTTTAGGTATGCAATACACTGGCTGACGACGACCGCTTCTATCGCGCTGCAGCGGGTTCGCCAAGCGAGCGATCGCGGCATTTTTGCGAAAGCCCGGTTGACAGGGAGAGCCGACGCTTGCATCTGCCGCGCCTCCCGAGAACGACATCGGGGCTCGATGGCGGAGTGGTCAATCGCAAGGGACTGCAAATCCCTACAACCGTGGGTTCGAATCCCACTCGGGCCTCCACCTTCCTTAAATGTTCGATCGCTTCCATAGTCCCCGGAACGGATAGGCAAGCTGCCCGCGATAGCTTTTGGGGACCGCTTCGGGCACGCCATACCCGGACGGCCATTGTTTCTCCGGCATGTAATAGGTGCCGAACAGCCGGTCGAGCAGTGGGAAATGCACCGCAAAATTCTTGTCGACCGCTTCGGGCTCGATCGCATGGTGCCAATGGTGGAAGCGCGGCGTGACCAGCACCCGATCGAGCCACCGGAAATCGCCGCGCAGATTGGCGTGGACCAGCGCGGAATAGATATAGATCGTCGCGATATAGGCCTGCATCACAGCCGGTGAAAACCCGAGCGTCAATAGCGGTAGCGACGTCACCCCGCGCAACAGCACAACCTCGATCAGATGCATCCGCGCGCCCGCCAGCCAATCCATCGTCTGCGCCGAATGGTGGACGGCATGGAAGCCCCACAGGAATTTCGAGCGGTGGAAGGCGCGGTGGAACCAATATTGCGCCAGATCGGTCAGCACCGCCGCCTCGATGAATTGCAGCCACCACGGCTGCGCCGCCACACCCGAGCGGAAACCGGCAAAGCCGCTGGTTGCGGCGTTGACCGCCTCGGACGGCGCAAGCGCGAGATAGGTCGTCAATTGCACCAGCATCGAGCTGACCAGATAATAGAACAGATCCTCGCGCCATTCGGTGCGGAACAGGCGCTGTTTCGGACGCTGCGGAAAGAAGCGTTCGAGCGGCGCGAACATCAACCCCGTCGCCACCAGATTGAGCACGAAGAAATCCACGCCGAAGAAAATGCCCCAGGCGCGTGTCTCGACCGGCTGCACCGCCGCGCCGCCGAGCAAGGTCGCCGCGAGCGCGATGAGCACAGCCGCCACGCCCAACACCTTGCGCGGACGCAGCAATAGGCTGAGCAACGCGAGACCGTACGCCGAAATCAGCACGACATGGACGACGACCCTGAACCAGCCCGCATCACGCACCACTTCCAGTTCGGGCATCCCGAACCAACCAGGCCAGCGCAGCGCGGCGACGAAACACAGGCCGATGATCGCCAGCAGCAGTCCGAAAAATCCGGAGAACCAGCCAGAGCCGAAACCCCGCGCCTCGATCGGTGCCTCCAGATCGTGCACCAGCCTGTCCAAAATCCCGCGCGCCATACCGCCACCCCCCGATGCTCGACAAAGCACCATAGCCATAAACGGGTCAGAAGTCGTTCAACGCTTTTTCCAAGATCGCAATAAAGGGAAGGTCGGCCGGCGGCATCGCCAGACGGTGCAGCGTGGCCGGCGCGTGCCACGCCAGCGCCGCCGCATCCAGCGCCTGCGGTTCGCCCACCCATTCGCGGCACAGATAGAGCAGCAACAGCAGGTGCCGGTCAGCCAGCGGCTCGCTCGCAAAGGTCAGCGGTCGCAGCGCATCGACCGCGACAGTGATGCCCAGTTCCTCAGTCACTTCGCGCACCAGCGCCGCCTCCGGCGTCTCGCCCGGCTCGACCTTGCCGCCGGGAAACTCCCACAGGCCCGCCAATTGCTTGCCTGCTGGCCGCTGCTGCACCAGCACCCGCCCCGCCCGATCGACCAGGGCCACAGCGACGACGAACAGGCTCGGTCGGATGACGGCTTTAGCCATTCGTTAACGCTCCTCCTTTAGATGTAGCGGTCTTGCAATATCCTCGGGCGGAACCCGCATGATCGGTGGAACACTGAAACGATTGCTAGGCGACAAACGCGGCGGCACGGCGATCGAATATGGGCTGATCGCCGCACTTGTCGTCATTACGATGATGGCCGCGTTCATCCAGGTCGCCAACACCACCACCGGCATGTGGGGCAACGTCAACAACAAGATGACGGCGGCAAGCGCAGGCGCGTAAAAATCGACGCACCGAAAAAAGTTCCGCGCATTTTACCTTTCCTAAACCCTCCGCTCCTAAACCAGCAATTGTTGGTCCGGGCTCCCGGTCCGACCGGGTACTGAAGCAACCACCATTGGAGACCGGACATGACGACCATCCGCAATTTCATCAAGAATTCCAAGGGCGCGACCGCCATCGAATACGGCCTGATCGCAGCGCTCATCGCAGTTGCCGCCATTGCAGCAATGCAGGGCCTGGGCAACCAGCTGAAGACCACGTTCACGAACGTGTCGTCCAACATGAAGGCTTCGTAAGCTTCTTACGAAACCCCTCTAAAAATGGGGCGGCGGGACGAAAGTTTCGTCGCCCTTTTTTTGACCGAGAGCAGATTATGCTGAAAATCATGTTTAGGCTATTGCGGCACTCGCGTGGGGCAACCGCAATCGAATATGGCCTGATCGCGGCGTTGATCGCAGTGGCGGCGATTGCTGCGATGCAAGGTCTCGGCAACAAATTGAAGACGACGTTTTCGAACGTGTCGACCAACATGAAGGCGAGCTGAGCGGCTTAAAGCCGTCCCATCGCCAGGAATTTTTCGCGGCGCGTGCGCTTCAGTTGCGCCGCGCCCGTGCCGTCGAGCTTCGCGAGTGCCGCGGCGATCGCATCGCCCAGCGCCGCAATCGCCGCCGCCGGATCGCGCTGTGCCCCGCCCAGCGGTTCGGGCACGATCGAGTCGATGATTCCGAGGCCCTTCAGGTCCTGCGCCGTCACCTTCATCGCCTCCGCCATCTCCGCTGCCTTGTCGGAGGTGCGCCACAAGATCGATGCCCCCGCTTCGGGCGAAATCACCGAATAGATCGCGTGTTCGAACATCAGCACGGTATTGCCCGCCGCGAGCGCGATCGCACCGCCCGATCCGCCCTCTCCCACGATTGCTGCGACCAACGGCACGCCGAGCGAGATGCATTGCGCGGTCGAGCGCGCGATCGCCTCGGCCTGGCCGCGCTCCTCGGCCTGGACCCCCGGAAACGCGCCCGACGTATCGACCAATGTCACCACCGGCAGACCAAAGCGATCGGCAAGCTGCATCAGGCGGATCGCCTTGCGATACCCCTCAGGCTTGCCCATGCCGAAATTGTGGCGAAGGCGGCTCGCCGTATCGTCGCCTTTCTCCTGCCCGATGACGATGACGCGCCGCCCGCGAAAGGTCGCAAACCCGCCCAAAATCGCCTGATCGTCACCGAACGCACGGTCCCCCGCCAGCAGCATGAAATCGTCGAACAGCCCCGCGACATAATCCTTGAAATGCGGCCGCTCACCGTGGCGCGCGACTTGCGTCTTTTGCCACGCGGTCAACCGGGCATAGGTGTCGCGCAGCAATTTATCGGATTTTACCTGCAACCGCTCGACCTCGGATGCGATGTCGACCGTCCCCTCGGCGGCGGTTTCGCGCAGTTCGTCGATCCGGCTTTGCAGCTCGGCGATCGGTTTCTCAAAGTCGAGGAAGCTTGCCATTATTCGGTCGAACAACCTTGTTCCCGTTCGTGCTGAGCTTGTCGAAGCACCGGTCTCCGCGAATCGAAACGATCGTAATCGGAGAGCGGCCCTTCGACAGGCTCAGGGCGAACGGATGTAAGGGCGGCGCTCTATGCCCCGCGCTTGCGCGCGTCAACGCGCGCGGTGGCTTCGGCGAGCGGATGGCGGGCATTGACCAGCTCGACCAAGCGGCCGGCATCGACGTGCGTATAGATTTCGGTCGTCGCTATGTCGGCATGGCCAAGCATCGCCTGCAATGCCCGCAAATCCGCCCCACCCGCCAGCAAGTGCGTGGCAAAGGCATGGCGCAAGACATGCGGGCTGACGCGTTCGGGCGGAATGCCGGCCTCGGCGGCGAGCGCCTTCAAGAGCTGGTAGAGCCGGATGCGGCTGAGATGGCTCTTGCCCGAGGGAAACAGCCACGGACTCTCTGGCGGGACGCGCTCCCGCCACAGCGCAACCGCAGCGCGCGCGCGATCGGACAACGGCACAAGCCGCTCGGTGCCGCCTTTGCCACGCAGGATCAGATACGGTCGATCAGGCGCGATGGCGCGGCGCGGCAGCGACACCAGCTCGGTCGCGCGCAGGCCCGATCCGTAGAGCAGTTCGACCAGCGCGGAGAGCCGCAAATCGTTCGGGTCGGGCGGATCGCGGGCGATTCGCGCTGAAATGGCGTCAAACAGCCGGTCGATATCGGCAAGATCCAGGATTTTGGGCAAGCCCCGCGATGCGCCCGGTCGCGGCAGCGCGGCACCGGGATCGTCCCCGCGCAGCCCTTCATCGGCAAGAAATGCGAAGAAGCGTCGCAGCGCCGCCGATTTGCGCGCGACGCTCGATTTCGACAGTTCCAGCCATGCGGCACCTAGCCGCGCAAGGTCTTCCGGTGCCGCCACGCTCAGCCGCCCGTGCAGAAAGGCCGACGCAAGCGTAAGATCGCTGCGATACGCCGCGATCGTGTTCTTCGCCGCCCCCGCCTCCGCCGCCATCATTTCGAGAAAGCGGTCGATCAGCGCGCGATCCTCGCTCGCTGGCGCCACGTCGCTCAAAGTCCGAGCGACATCCGGGTCATCGCCTCGACCGCGACCATCCGCGCCTCGCCTGGCATGCCGACAGCCTGCAGCGCGCTGCAGATGTGATAGACCGTTTCGGGCGCGACGCCATGCCACAGCCGCGTCTGCATGCCGACAGCGGCGAGCAGCACGACGGTCCCAGGCTCGCGATCGCGCGCGGCCTGCTTGATCGCGCGGGTCCAATTATCCTCATAGTCAATCCGCACGCCGAGCGAGCGCGCTTCGCTCTCCACGTCGCTGGCGCTCATCCGCCCCGTGCCCGCAGCACCTGCGAAAAACATCCGCTGCTTCAGGCCCTCGGGATCGTTCGCCCCGGCATAGGCGCCGATATCGCCCGCGCTCAGCGGCGGTGCCGCCGGATCAACCAACGCAAGCATCGCCCAGGCGTTGCTGCCGCGCGCCGCAACATCGCGCCAGCGCAAGGCGCGCGGATCGATCCCGACGCTGAGCATCGACGCTACCAGGCGATCGACATCGGGTTCCTTCAATGTCGTCGGGATGCGCGCCGCCGCACCTGCGGTCAGTACGAGCCGCGCATAGCGCGCCTCATAGGTCTTTGGTTCGTCCCACAGACGCTTCAAGGCATCGGCCCGCACCGCAGCGTCCACACCCTCATAGGCGGCGCGCACATCGCGCGCGATGCCGACCTCGGCCAGCGACTGGTCGTCATCGCCGTCGATCGCACCGTAAAGATCGACCAACGCCGCACTCGACAAAATCCCGCGCGCCGCCGCGAGTTCGGCGACGGCCGCGCGGGCATGCGGTTCGAGCGCGGGCGAGAGCGCGCGCCAGCCCTGCACTGCGGGCGATCCGGTCGCCAGCAGCGTATCGGGAATCTCGACCCCGGTCGCTGTCGCAAGACCGAAGCGCCACGCCGTCAATTGCGTGACATTGTCCCACTCGATCGTCACCGCTTGACGCCCGCTCTGCCCGGTTCCGGCGACTTTCTGCGCAAGCAACAGGTCGATCCCGCCGGCAAAGCCCGAGCGGCGCGCTGCGGCAATCATCGGTTGCGCGCGCGACGGCATGCCCGACAGCCCCGCGCACATCGCTTGCGCTAACACCCAGCCACGCTCGCGCCGCAACGTCGCGCCGGCATCGACCATGGGGCACAAGGCAGCCGGGTCGCCGGTTGCGAGCGCCGCCTGCATCGCCGCCTCGAACAGTTTCGGCGTATAATTCTCGCTATCGACCGATTGCGCCATCGCGCGCGCAGCGACCGATTCGCCCATGCGCGCCAGCAACCAGGAACGTTCCGCCGCGAAATCCGCGCCATTCACACCGCGCGGCGTGTCGACCCGTGCGAGCAAAGCCCGCCTGAGCGCGATCGACACCCAGCGCGACGCGATCGGCACTTTCAGGCGCCGCATCAAGGTTTCGAGATAGCGACCATCCGAACGCCCAAAGGCGCGCGGGCCCATTGCGCCGTCTGCCGGCCCCGCTACGCCGACCCGGTTTAGCGAGCGCCGCGCATAAGCAGGAATGTCGGCGCGCACGAAGGCGGCATAGTCGGTCGGCGCAGGTGGGGTCGCCCCGCCTCGGCTGGGGATTCCAACCGGCGGCGGGCTGGACAGCGGTATTTCGCCTTCGCTTGGGACCGACGGAGGCACCATCTGCGGATTGGCGAGCGGCGGTTGCGCCGTTGGAGCGGTCGGTCGCGGGCGTGGCGGGGCCTGCGTCGGCGCAGGCGTCGGATCGCCAAAGCCCGGCGGCAGGATCGATTCGGGCCGATCCTGTCCCAGCGCGGGAATCGCGAGACCCGCCGCCGCGATCAGCGGCAGCGCGACCAGCGCAATACTATTTCTGGAGATTCGCAACCGGCACGGCCTTTTCGACATGCTTTAGCGGCTTTTCATGCGCCAGCGTCGACAGGCCGAACAGCCCGCCCGCCAGCACGACCAATACGACAAGGATCAGCACGAGCAATCGGGACATAAGCGAGGGACCTGTTACCAACATTCGGGGCGGCGCCCGCACAGGCCTTTTGCCCGAGACGCGCCCGCGCTGTATAGCCCCGACCGCGATGTTGCAAAGCCCTGCCTCCCCCCAAAACGAAACGCCGAAATGGAGCGGGCAGCCGATTGTGCTGGTGGGTTTGATGGGCGCGGGCAAATCGACCGTCGGGCGGAGGCTGGCGGCGCGGCTCGGCCTGCCCTTCGTCGATGCCGATAGCGAAATCGAAGCGGCGGCCGGCATGTCGATCCCCGAGATTTTCGAGCGCTTTGGCGAACCCTATTTCCGGGATGGCGAACGCCGCGTGATCGCGCGGTTGATGAACGGCGAACGCCGCGTGATCGCGACGGGCGGCGGCGCGTTCGTCGATCCCGATACGCGCGCCGCGATCCTGGCGCGCGGCTATGCGGTGTGGCTCGATGCAAAGCCCTCAGTGCTCGCCGACCGCGTCTCGCGCCGCGACACACGCCCGTTACTGCGCGGGCGCGACCCGCTCGCCGTGCTCGAGGAACTGGCGCGGGTGCGTAACCCGCTCTACGCGCTGGCACCGTTACGCGTCTCCAGCCAGCGCGCGCCGCATGACGCGACGGTCAACACCATCCTGAAAGCACTCGGCCAGTTATGACGACGATTCCGGTATCGCTGGGTGCGCGCAGTTACGATGTGGTGATCGAGGCTGGGTTGCTATCGCGCGCCGCCGAATGGCTCGCGCCGCTGGCGCGTGGGCGGACGATGGCGATTGTTACCGACGAGAACGTCCTGCCGCACCTCGCGACTCTGCAAACCGCGCTCACCGCCGCGGGCGTGGCGAGCGAAGCGATCGTGCTGCCGCCGGGCGAATCGACCAAGAGCTGGGCACAACTGGAGGCGCTGACCGACCGGCTGCTCGATCTTGGCGTGGAGCGCGGCGATCATGTGATTGCGCTGGGCGGCGGGGTGATCGGCGATCTGGTCGGCTTTGCGTGCAGCATCCTGAAGCGTGGCTGCGGCTTCGTGCAAATCCCGACGACCTTGCTTGCGCAAGTCGATTCGTCGGTCGGCGGCAAGACTGCGATCAATGCCCGGGCCGGCAAGAACCTCATCGGCGCGTTCCACCAGCCCGCTTTGGTGCTGATCGACCCGCAAGTGCTCGATACGCTGCCATTGCGGCAAGTCCGCGCAGGCTATGCCGAGGTGGTGAAATACGGTTTGATCGACGATCCGGAATTTTTCGCCTGGTGCGAGGCCTATGCGGGTGCCCTGATCGCGGGCGACCCGACCGCACGCGCCTATGCCATCGCGCATTCGGTCGCCGCCAAGGCGCGGATCGTGGCGGAGGACGAGCGCGAGACGACGGGCGCGCGGGCTTTGCTCAACCTCGGCCATACCTTTGGCCATGCGCTGGAGGCGGAGGCGGGTTTTTCCGACCGGCTGCTCCACGGCGAAGCGGTCGCGGCCGGGATGGCGCTGGCGTTCGGCTATTCCGCCGCGCATGGGTTGGCGCCGGTTGCGGATGCCGAGCGCGTCGCGGCGCACCTGCGGGACGTTGGCTTGCCCGATGACGTGGCGGCGGCGGGGATTTCCGCCGACGGCGAGACGCTGGTCGGGCATATGCTCCACGACAAGAAAATGGATGCGGGGATACTCCCCTTCCTGCTGGCGCGGGGGATTGGGGGGACGTATTTGGACAAGTCGGTGGACCTTGGCGACGTTCGGGCGTTTTTGGACGCTGCCTGAGGTCACTCTTTTGTTCTCCGGCGAAGGCCGGAGTCCAGGGTAACAAGCGCTGCACCCCGAAACCCTAGGCTCCGGCCTTCGCCGGAGAACAGCTAAACCTCGAAACGGAGCATATCCTCAATGCCCCAAGGCATCGCCAAGGCGAACCTACCCACCAAGACCTGCCCGGTCTGCCAGCGCCCCTTCACCTGGCGCAAGAAATGGGCGCGCGATTGGGAGAAGGTGGTTTATTGCTCGGACCGGTGCCGCTCAGTAAAGGACGTCACCGTTAAATAGAAAATGAGCCAGCAAATCGCTTACGATCAACGCTGGAAAGTACATTACCACGATCAAAAGTGTCGCGATCGCCCGAGACCGCCAGCCGTGGTTCAGCGTCCAAGCAATGATCACACCGATCACAAGCACCAATGAATGATCCAACATCGAAGGCATTGACACAATAAAGCCAGCCCACGGAATTAAAACCATCGCCGCCAAAGCGCACGAAAACACCGCCAATTCGTTGGATCGAAACCGCGTGACAACGCCCGATTTCATGGTCGCGCCGCCGCCCATGCCAGCCACAGCCACCCCGCAATCAACACCACCCCGCCGATCGGCGTGATCGCGCCGAACCAGCGCGGTGCGCCGAGCGCCATCAAATACAGCGTTCCCGCGAACACCGCCCCACCCCCGATAAACAGCCAAGCGGGGGCCCGCGCCTCCATCCGCAGCGCGACCAAAGCCGCCACCGCGTGGATCAACTGATAGTGCGCCCCGGTCTTTAGCCATTCCTGCGCCTGCCCGCTTGCGCCATGCGCGCCGAACGCACCGGCACCGACCGCCACCGCGCCCGACAGCGCCGCGAGAATCGCGATCCAGTTCATCCCGTCTGCTCCTCGGCCAACCCGTCGCGGGGGTCCTGTGTAATCATCACAGCGCGCGCCGCGCGAAGATCGCCCGCCTCGACTTGCGCGCGCAGCCGTTCCTTGTCGCGGCGGCGGTAGATGTCTTCAGTGCGGTCGATTTCGAGCTCGTCGACGCCGAGGCTGGTCAGCGCCATCCGTCCCATCTTCACCGCCGATTCAAGGACTTCGCGCACCACCCCGTCGAACGGCGCGCCTTTCAGTTTGATCACTGCGCGCCGGTCATACGCCCGCACAAAGATCGAGGCCTTGGGAAAGGCCTTGCGCACGCCCTCGATCAAATCGGGCGAAAGTTGATCGCCGTCCATGCAAAACAGGATGAGTTCGGCCTCGGCCGCGCCCGCCTGCCGCAGCATATCCATCCGCGTGCCGTCGCCATAATAGACCTTCGCACCGAATTCGGAGGCCACATCGATCATCTCGATATCGGTATCGATCAGCGTCACCGGCACGCCTTGCGCGATGAGCATTTGCGCAACCGTTTGCCCGAAGCGCCCATAGCCGACGATCAGCGCGTTCGATCCATCCGCCTTGGGCCCTTCGCGGTCACCCTGCTTGATCGGCTCCTCGCGGATACGCCGCGTGACCGTCATCAGGAACGGTGTCGTCACCATAGACAAGGTCACGATCGCGCCGAACAGGCTGGCGGCTTCAGGTTCGATCAGGATCGCGCGCTGCGCCTGCGCAAACAGCACGAAGCCGAATTCACCGCCCTGGCTCAGCAGCAGGCCAAGCGCGAGCGCGCTGCGCCACGTCATTTTGAACGCCATGCCGATGCCGAAAATGATCAGCGCCTTGGTCGCGATCAGCGCGAGTGCCATGCCGAGCACGAACAACGGGCGTTCGGCAATCGCGGGCAGATCGAGCATCATGCCGACCGCGACGAAGAACAGGCCGAGCAGGATCGAGCGGAACGGCTCGACATCGGCCTCCAGTTCATGCCGATACGGGCTATCGGCCAGCATCACGCCCGCGACAAACGCGCCGAGTGCGGTGGAAAGCCCGAGCGCCTGCATGATCGCCGCCGCCGCAACGACAGTGAAGAGGGCGGCAAACACGAACATCTCGCGCTCACCCAAATTGCCGATAATGCGGAACAGCGGGCGCAGCAGGAACCGTCCGGCCAGCACCAGCCCGACAATCGCGCCGACCGTGTAGAGGAACAGCAGCCAGCCCGGAGGTCCGCCCGCATCGGCGGGATTGCGCGAGAGCACCGCGACCAAGGTGATGAGCGGGACGATCGACAAATCCTGGAACAGCAGGATCGAGAAGGCGCGCTCGCCAAAGGGGGTACGCAGGCGCCCGGCCGATTGGAGCATCGGCAGCACCTGCGCGGTGGAGGAAAGCGCGAGCGGCAAGCCCAGCACCAGCGCCGCCGCGAGCGAGAAGTGCGTTGCGAGATAGACCAAGCCTGTCACCGCAATGCCACACGCGATCACCTGAATCAGGCCGAGTCCGAAAATTTCCTTCTTGAGCGCCCAAAGCCGTGTCGGGTTGAGTTCGAGCCCGACAATGAACAGCAGCAAGGTAATGCCGAGTTCAGCCACGCCGATCATCGATTCGGCATCGCCGACCAGATGCAGCACGTGCGGCCCGACCACCGCCCCCGCGACGAGATACCCAAGCGTCGCCCCGAGCCCGAGGCGGCGGAAAATCAGCACGAACACCAAGGCGAATCCGCCAAGCACAACGCCGTCGCGGAGCAGCGATTCGCTCATGCGTGGGCTTTTGCGGCGGCGAGTACCGCAGCTTCGGCGGCCGCTTCGAACGCTAGCTGGATCGACGCGTGCCGCGCGCTGTGTGGCAAGGCGGGTGTGAAGAGTTCGAACCCGGGCCAATCGGGCAACGGCCCGGTGCCGCTCAGCCACGCCGCAAGCTGATCGCGCGCGGCGGCGATTTCGGCGGGGGTCTTGCCGATCACCGCCGCGCCCAGCAGCGACGACGACGCCTGCCCCAGCGCGCACGCGCGGACGAGCAAACCGAGCTCGGAAACGCGGCCCGCGGCATCGGTGTTGACGTCCACCGTCACCCGGCTGCCACAGATCGGCGAGCGCTTTTCGGATGTGCCCATTGCGTCTGTCAGACGGGCATGATGCGGGATCGTCGCCGCCAGCCGGAGAATTTCGGTGTTGTAGAGCGGCGCGTTCATGGGGAGGATGTAGGGGAGCGACGCACGTTCGTCACCCCGCGCGCTTCACTCGGCGGCATTATCCGGGGTCGCGGCATTGTCCGCTTTCCCGAACACCGGTACGCCCTTGCGGCGGCGGTCGACGAAATCGGCGATGGCGGCGCTGGTTTCATTGAGCAGCGGATAGAAGCGCGCCGAGGTCAGCCATTCGGGCCGGTGCGTCGGGCCGCCACGCACGGTGTCGGTCATCAACACCACGAGCAGGAACGCGAGGCTCGCCAGGATCAGGCCCTTGAGCGCGCCAAAGGCGAAGCCGAGCGCGCGGTCGACCGGGCCGAGGATCGAATCGCGCGTGCGCGATCCGATCGCATTGGCTACGGCCCGCCCGCCGAAATAGGTCCCGCCCGACAGGATCGCAAAGGCCAGCACCGCCGCGCCCGTCGTCGTCCCGACCACGTTCGTCAGCGCGTGGGTCAGCGGTACATGAAACAGCTTCAGCGCGAACACGATCGCGACCCAGGCGAACAGCGACAGCACTTCGGTCACGAAGCCACGCATGATGCCAAGCGTCGCCGCGCCGCCGACGGCGAGCAGGACGAGGATATCGAGCGCGGTGAGGTTCATGGGAGTGGGGGCTACTATGACGCTGGCAGCATGTCGAGGTGTGTCAGCTTGGCAAAGCGGCCGCGCGCGTCACCCTTTTGCCTTTCGTGCGGCTGGTGAGATGAAACCGCCCACACCGATCACAGCGATACGGCAGCAGCACGGCCTCTCCGACGACCGCCTCCCGCGCCTCCTCCTCGCTCGCAAACACCCGCTTGCGGCGGCAGATGCTCAGCCGCGTGCGGATCGTCAGCGCCCCAACATATGTTCGACAAAGCCGCCGAGCGTGCGGAACCCGCTCAGCGTCAGCCCGCTTTTGTCGTCGGCCACTGCGGCGGGCACCAGCGCGCGTTCGAACCCCAATTTACCCGCTTCCTTCAGCCGCAGCGCGCCATGCGCGACCGGGCGGATCTCGCCGGACAGCGCGAGTTCGCCGAACACCACCGCGTCCGCCGCGACCGGGCGTTCCGACAAGGCCGACACCAACGCCGCCGCCACCGCAAGATCAGCAGCCGGATCGGCCACGCGGTATCCGCCCGCGATGTTGAGATAGACTTCGCTCGACGAGAAGCTGAGCCCGCAGCGCGCCTCGAGCACCGCAAGCACCATCGCGAGCCGCCCGCTGTCCCACCCGACCACCGCGCGCCGCGGCGTCGCGCCCGACGCCAGCCGCACGACCAGCGCCTGAATTTCGACCAGCACCGGGCGCGTCCCCTCCAGCGCGGGAAATACGGTCGTGCCCGTCACGCCCTCCTCACGCTGAGTCAGAAACAGCGCGGAAGGATTTGAAACCTCAGTCAATCCCTCCGCCACCATCGCGAAGACACCGATCTCATCGGTGCCGCCAAAGCGGTTCTTGATCGCACGCAGGATACGGTATTGGTGGCTGCGCTCGCCCTCGAAGCTCAGCACCGTATCGACCATATGTTCGAGCACGCGCGGCCCCGCGATGCTGCCATCCTTGGTGACATGCCCAACCAGCACCACCGCCGTGCCGCGTTCCTTGGCGAAACGGATCAATTCCTGCGCCGATGCGCGCACCTGGCTGACGGTGCCGGGTGCGCCCTCGATCAGATCGCTGTGCATCGTCTGGATCGAATCGATCACCAACAGAGCGGGCGGCGTCCCCTTGCCCAGCGTGGTCAGGATATCGCGCGTCGAGGTCGCCGCCGCGAGCATCACTGGCGCATGCCCAAGCCCGAGCCGCCGCGCGCGGAGCCGCACCTGATCGGCCGCTTCCTCGCCCGAGACATAAGCGACCGGCAGCCCGGCAAGCGCCATCTTCGCCGCCGCCTGCAACAGCAGGGTCGATTTGCCGATCCCCGGATCGCCACCGATCAGCGTCGCCGATCCCTCGACAAACCCGCCGCCGAGCGCGCGGTCGAACTCGGCGATCCCCGACGGCATCCGATCGGGCAGACTGATCTCGGCATCGAGCCCGACCAATTGCATCGTCCGCCCGCCGGACTGAAGGTTATGCTTGGCCTGAAACGGGGTGACGGTCGCCCCGGCTTCCTCGACCAGCGTGTTCCACTCGGAACAGTCGGCACATTGCCCGGCCCAGCGGTGCGAGACCGATCCGCAAGCCTGACAGACGTAGCGTTTTTGGGGTTTTGCCATGGGACCCGATCTACGCGATCCCCCTCCCGCTTTCGCGGGAGGGGTTAGGGGCGGTCCGCTCGCGGCGTAGGCGCGCGGCATGGGGGCTGATCTGGCGGCGGACTGGGTACATTCGGCATGTCTATCGTGAGAACGAAGAAGGAACAAGAAGAAAGGAGAAGGAGACCCTCCCCAACCCCTCCCGCGAAGGCGGGAGGGGGAATAGGTCTCTCCCTGCGCCGAACATGGGAACGAGAATAATCGCGAGAGATGGCCACAGCCCTCGCGCTTCGCTATGTCGCGCCCGATGGATGCTTCCGACCTCCGCGTGGCGCTGTTCAGCGGCAATTACAATTATACGCGCGATGGCGCGAACCAGACTCTAAACCTCCTCGTCGGGCATTTGCTCGGTCGCGGCGTGAAGGTGCGGATTTACGCGCCGACCAGCCGGACGCCTGCCTTCCCGCCGACCGGCGATTTGGTCAGCGCGCCGTCGATCAGGGTGCCGCTGCGGGGCGAATACAAAATGACGCGCGGCATGGGGCAGCGCGTGCGGCGCGATCTCGATGCGTTTGCGCCCAACATGATCCATGTCTCGGCGCCCGATCTGCTCGGCCACAAGGCGCTGGATTATGCCGAGGCGCACAACATCCCCAGTGTCGCATCGTACCATACGCGCTTCGAGACCTATATGCAGTATTACGGCTTGGGCTTCCTGGTCGCGACGATGATCGCCATCCAGAAGCGCTTTTACAGCCGGGTCGACGAAGTGCTCGCCCCCAGCCAGATGATGGGCGAAATTCTGCGAGACTGGGGCGTGCCGACCCCCGTCGCGCGCTGGTCGCGCGGGGTGAACCATGCGCGCTTCAACCCCGGACGGCGCGACCTTGCGTGGCGGCGCAGCCTGGGGATTGGCGATGATGAGATTTTGGTGGGGTTCCTCGGGCGGCTGGTCAAGGAAAAGGGCCTCGACGTGTTTGCGCAGACGATCCGCGCGCTCCAGGCACGCGGCGTGCGGCATCGCACCTTCGTCGTCGGCGAAGGTCCGGCCCAGAATTGGTTTGCGCAGCAGGTTCCCGATGCGGTCTTCGCCGGATTCCTGACCGGCGATGATCTCGGCCGTGCGGTCGCCTCGATGGACGTGTTCTTCAACCCGAGCCTGACCGAAACCTTCGGCAACGTAACTCTGGAGGCGATGGCGTCGGGGGTCCCCGTCGTCGCGGCACGCGCGAGCGGGGCGGTCGGGTTGATCGAGGACGGGGTGACCGGGCTGATCGTCCCGCCGACCGACATTTCGGGCTATGCCGACGCGCTGCAACGCTTTTGCGAAGACGGTGCGTTCCGGGCCAGCGCGGGTGCGGCGGGCCATGCCGAGGCCGAGACGTATCAATGGGACCGGATAAACCAGGCCGTGCTCGATACCTATCTGCGGGTGATGGCGCGGCGCGCGGGGATGGCTGGGTAACTGCCGCCCGTTCATCCGTCAGCCCCCGACCGGCAAGGGCCGGAGGCTAACGGTCAGTATTACAGCCGCTCGATCTTCTGCGCCGCTTCGTCAATCAGCGCGACGATCTCGTGCAGCGTTTCCTTGGCGACATCCGCATGCCGCAGCCGGTGGATCAGCACTTCGCGCAGATTGCCCATCGCACGCCGGACCGATGCGCTATCGGTGCGCGCGCGTTCGGCCCCGACATCGGCAAGCCGCGCCATCAACGCTTCGACCAGCTCGGCATTTTCGGCGAGATGCGCTGTGCCGGTCTCGGTCACAGCGAAGAGCTTCTTCGCACCCTCGGCCTGACGCGCCTCGATCAGGCACATATCGTCGAGCAGGGTGAGCGTCGGATAGACGACCCCCGGGCTCGGCGCATAGGCACCGCCGGTCAGCTCTTCGACCTGACGGATCAGATCATAACCGTGGCGCGGTTCGTCGGCGATCAGCTTCAAGAGGACGAGCCGAAGCTCGCCGCTATCGAACATCCGCCGACCACGCGGGCCGCGGCCACCGCCATCACGGCCTTCACCGTCGCGCCCGCGACCGAAGCCGTGCGAGCGGAAACCGCCACGCATCATGCCCATGCGGCCCGGATGGCAGCCACTGCGCCCACGCTCTACAAATACAAACATATCGTTCCTTTCTAGTAATACGATGGGACTAAGATATATCTTTATTGGGAGTTTTCAAGATATATCTTTTGTATTTCTCGCAGTCCTTCCCCGGCGCAGGCCGGGGCCCAGTGGAAACGTCGCCGAACACGGAGTGCCGCCCTCTCCAGCAAACCGCTCGCCACTGGGCCCCGGCCTGCGCCGGGAAGGAGTCAGGGGAAAGGCAAGCCGGGCTGGCTAGCCAAGCAACCAGGCCCTATCTCACACCCCGATGCCTGACCTGTTCGCCCCCTTCGATCCCCCCGCCCGCGACGAGCCGAGCGACACCGCGCCGCTCGCCGATCGTCTGCGCCCCCGCACGCTCGCCGAGGTCGTCGGGCAGGATCACATTACCGGCCCCGAAGGCGCGATCGGGCGGATGGTGGCGGCCGGACGGCTGTCATCGATGATCCTGTGGGGCCCGCCGGGAACGGGCAAGACCACGATCGCGCGGCTGCTCGCCGATGCGGTGGACTTACGTTTCGTCGCCATCTCGGCGGTGTTTTCAGGCGTTGCCGACCTGAAAAAAGCTTTCGCCGAGGCGCGCGAGCATGCCCGTATCGGCAAGCGCACGCTCTTGTTCGTGGACGAGATCCACCGCTTCAACCGCGCGCAACAGGACGGATTCCTGCCCTATGTCGAGGATGGGACGGTGACGCTGGTCGGCGCGACGACCGAAAATCCGTCGTTCGAACTCAACGCCGCCGTGCTCAGCCGGGCGCAGGTGCTGATCCTCCACCGGCTCGATCGCGCCGCCCTCGGCCAATTGCTTGATCGTGCCGAAGCGACCGAGCGACGCCCCCTCCCCCTCACCCCGCCAGCGCGCGATGCGATCATCGCCAGCGCTGACGGTGACGGCCGCTTCCTGCTCAACCAGGCCGAGACGTTGTTCGCGGTGAACCTGCCCGAACCGCTCGATCCGGCGGCACTGTCGGCCTTCCTCCAGCGTCGCGTCGCGGTCTACGACAAGGATCGCGAAGGGCATTATAACCTGATCAGCGCGCTCCACAAAGCGGTGCGCGGGTCTGACCCGCAGGCTGCGCTTTATTATCTCGCGCGGATGCTAACGGCGGGCGAGGAGCCGCTCTATCTCCTGCGCCGGATGGTGCGGATGGCGAGCGAGGATATCGGCCTCGCCGATCCCAATGCGCTGGTGCAATGCCTCGCCGCCAAGGACGCATACGATTTCCTTGGCTCGCCCGAGGGCGAACTCGCGCTGGCACAAGCGTGCCTGTATCTCGCCACCGCGCCGAAATCGAACGCCGCGTACATGGCGCAAAAGGCCGCGTGGAAATCAGCGCGCGAGACGGGATCGCTGATGCCGCCCGAAAACATCCTCAACGCGCCGACCAAGCTGATGAAGGACATCGGTTACGGCAAGGGTTACGCCTATGATCCCGACACCGAACACGGTTTTTCGGGCGCGAATTATTGGCCGGACGAGATGAGCCCGCAGACCTTCTACACCCCGACCGAGCGCGGCATGGAGAAGCGCATCGCCGAGCGCATGGCGTGGTGGGCGAGCTTGAAGGGGGGCGGCGTATGACGCTTCTTCTCCCCTCCCTGGAAGGGAGGGGCTGGGGGTGGGTCGGCCCGTTATCGAACGGCTCCCCCACCCCAAGCCGACCCCCCCCCC
>JBBQLB010000003.1:0-176492 GCA_038327465.1 Sphingomonadales bacterium
AGCCCTGGGGCTATGGGGTGGCCTGGGGTGCGACGTCGTTGCGTATGCTGCGCCAGGTCTGCTGCGTGGCGGCAGCCCCTTCGCCCGAGCCGTTTATATTTTGCACGCGGGGGGGGCGGCCAGCACATGCCTGATGCGCCAGTGCCCCTGCGAAGGAAGGAGCCCCGGGCATTACCCGCAGCGCCCAAAACCCGGGGCTCCTGCCTGCGCAGGAGCACGGAAACACCGACATGCTCACGCCGCTTCTCGTACGGTACGGAACTCGATCTTCTTGTCGTACGGCGCGCCGATGATCATGCGCTTCACGTAAATGCCGGGCAGATGGATGCTGTCGGGGTCGAGCGAGCCGATCGGCACCACCTCTTCCACTTCGGCAACGCACATATGGCTCGCCGTCGCCATCGGCTGATTGAAGTTACGCGCGGTCTTGCGGAAGATGAGGTTGCCGCTCTCATCCGCCTTCCAGCCCTTGATGATCGCGAGATCGGCGCGGATGCCGCGTTCGAGGATATAGTCCTCCCCGTCGAAGGTCTTCACTTCCTTGCCCGCGGCGACCAGCGTGCCAACGCCGGTCTTGGTGTAGAAACCAGGAATGCCGGCCCCGCCCGCGCGACAGCGTTCGGCGAGCGTCCCTTGCGGGGAGAATTCGACCTCCAATTCGCCGCTGAGATATTGCCGCTCGAATTCCTTATTTTCGCCGACGTACGAAGAGATCATCTTCTTCACCTGTCGCGTGCGGAGTAGCTTGCCGAGGCCCTCGCCATCGATCCCGGCATTGTTGCTGGCGATCGTCAAATCCTTCGTCCCGGCATCGCGGATTGCGTCGATCAGGCGTTCGGGGATGCCGCAGAGGCCAAAGCCGCCCGCACAGATTGTCATCCCGTCATGGAGCAACCCTTCGAGAGCAGCGGCGGCGTCGGGATAGAGTTTGCGCATCGGGGGTGCCTTTCGGATATCCGCGCCGATTAGGGCGGGGAGGGGTGGCCGGTCAAGGCGACCCGGCACCTAGTACGTCAGACGTTCGCGCCGAACAGATGCCCAATCCCCGCCGTCACCGCCATCGCCAGCGCACCCCAGAACAAGACGCGCACAGCACCCTTCCACAGGTTCGCGCCACCGATCTGCGCACCGATCGCGCCCAGTACCGCGAGCAGCACCAGCGTCGCCACCACCACCGCTTCGATCAAGGCGGTGCCGCGGAACAGAAACGCCATCAGCACGGGAAGGATCGCCCCGACCGCGAAGCTTGCCGCCGACGCCAGCGCCGCCTGTACCGGGCGGGCCACCATTGCTTCGTGAATGCCGAGTTCGTCGCGCATGTGCGCGCCCAGCGCATCATGCGCCATCAATTGTTCGGCAACTTGCGTGGCGAGCGCAAGGTCGAGCCCGCGCTGGCGATAGATCGCGGCCAATTCCTTGGTCTCGGCCTTCGGGTCTTCGGCCAGCTCGGCGGCTTCGCGGGCACGATCGGCAGCCTCGGTATCGGCTTGTGAACTGACCGAGACATATTCGCCCGCCGCCATCGACATAGCGCCAGCGACCAGCCCGGCAACGCCGGTGAGCAGGATAGCGTTCTGGCTCTGCGCTGCTGCGGCGACCCCGACGATCAGGCTGGCGGTCGAGACGATGCCGTCATTGGCACCAAGCACACTTGCGCGCAGCCAGCCGATTCGCTGGACCAGATGTCGTTCGCCATGTCGTATCATCGTGCAGCCGTAGCGGGGCGATGCTCAATAGGCCAGTGCCAAGCCTGGGCGCGGCCACTCCATGCTGATCAGCCGCCCGCTGCCCGAGAGCGTGATATAGGCGGTGTGCAAATCCGGCCCGCCCCAACAGATGTTGGTGGTAAACGGGTCGGGCGTTGGCACGAACTCGACCAGCTCACCTGTAGGCGAGATCACCGAGATCCCGCTCTCGCCGATCGTCGCGACGCAGATGTTGCCGCATGCCTCGACCCCGAGCGAATCGAAGAATTTATAGCCGGGCGGGCGGTAGAGCGGGATGCCGGGGCCGCCGAGTCCCGCCGTTTGATCGACCTTGCCCGGCGCCGTGACGTCGAACGCCATCAGGCGGCAGGTATAGGTCTCCGCCGCATAGAGCCGCTTGCCGTCGGGCGAGAGGCCGATGCCGTTAGGGTTTTCGCTCGGGAAGATCACTTCTTCGAGATGGCTGCCATCGGTTTTTGCATAGAAAATGCCGGTGATGTCGCGCTCGCGGGGGCGGTTCTTGCCGTGGTCGGTGAACCAGAAGCCGCCGTCTGCATCGAACACGATGTCGTTCGGCCCGCGCAGCACGCAACCGAAATCACCATCCTTGTACAGCACCTCCACCGCGCCGGTCGCGAGATCGATCCGCTCGATCCGGCCGCCCGAATAATCGTCGGCCTGGCCGTGGGGGATGAGGAGGCCGGCGGGATGCTCGACATAGTTGAAGCCGCCATTGTTGCAGCAATAGAGCTTGCCGTCCGGCCCGACCGCCAGCCCGTTTGGCCCACCGCCCGGTTCGGCGACGGTCTCGGTCGATCCGTCGGGTTGGACGCGGATGATGCGACCGGCGGCGATCTCGACGAGGATGACGCTCCCATCGGGCATCGCAACTGGGCCTTCGGGAAAGCGCAGGCCGCTGGCTAAAGTCTCGAAAGTCACATCCTACTCCTCTTTTTGGGACAACGTATCGGAAGCGGAGCTGCCTCCAAAGCACCCTCTTGACTACAGGTGTAAACGTTGCGATTACAGACGTAGTCATTACGGAGAGCGACTCATGGCCGAACGCATCAGCGATGCCGAACATGCGGTGATGGAAGTGTTGTGGGATGAAAGCCCGCTGACCGCACAGGACGTGGCGGAGCGGATCCCGGCGGGGCGCGACTGGTCGGCCAATACCGTCAAGACGCTGCTCGGGCGGCTGCTCGCCAAGGAGGTCATTGCGCATGAGGAGGATGGGCGGCGCTACCGATATCGACCGCTTGTGCAGCGCGAGGAATATGTCGCGGGGGAATCACGCAAGATGATGGACCGGCTGTTCGGCGGACGGCTGACGCCGCTGGTTGCGCATCTCGCCGAACGTGACGCGCTCACCGCGCAGGACATCTCCGAGATCGAGGCGTTGCTGAAGGCGTTAAAGGCATGATCAGCTGGCTGATCGAGGCGCTGATTGCCTCCACCGTGTTGATGGTTGCGGTGCTGCTGTTGCGCCGCCCGGTGCGCAAAGCCTTTGGCCCGCAGATCGCTTATGCGCTGTGGTTGCTGCCGGTTCTGCGGCTGGTGCTGCCGCCGCTTCCTGCCGCTTGGTGGCAAGCTGCCGCCGTGGCGCCGGTGCAGCGCGCGACCGAGCAGATGACGATCCTGTTCGTCGCGCCGGTGGCTGAGACCGCCGCGCCGACGTTCTCGCTGCTCGGTCCGGCGCTGGCATTGCTGTGGGTCGCGGGAGCCGCGGCATTTATCGGGTGGCATACGCTTGCCCATCATCGCTTCTGCCGCCGCCTGCTGGACGCGGCGAGCGCACGCGAGGAGCAGGGCGGGGTCCACATTATCGAGACCGAAGCCGCCAGCGGCCCGCTCGCTTTTGGGATTTGGCGGCGCTACGTGGCGTTCCCGCGCGATTTTGCCGAACGCTATGAGCCGGAAGAGCGCGATCTCGCGCTGGCGCATGAGCTTGGCCACCACGCGCGCGGCGATCTGATCGCCAATTGGATCGCCTTGGTCGTGCTGGCGCTACACTGGTTCAATCCGGTCGCGTGGCGCGCTTTCCGCGCGTTCCGGGCCGACCAAGAAATCGCCAACGATGCGCGCGTGCTGGCCGGGATGAACCCGATGCGCCGCCACAGCTATGCCTGTGCGATTTTGAAGGCGGCGCACCCAACGTTTCTGGGCGGGACGGTCTCGGCGACCTGTCACCTCCACACCATCGACGATCTGAAAGGGAGACTGAAAATGCTGACGACGATCAAGACTTCGCGTGTGCGCTTGCTGACCGGAGCGGGGGCGCTGGCACTGCTCGTAACTGGCGGGCTTGGCCTGACCGCTTCGGGCACTGCCGCTGCGGCCAAAGTGCGCAGCTCGGTCGAAAGTGCGACGGGTGTCGATCTGGCGAGCCTCGATCAGGCGGCACCAGTGCCGCCGGCCCCGCCCGCCCCGAGCGCCGAGGCGGCACCGCCCGCACCTGCCGCGCCGCCAGCGCCTGTGCCCCCCAAGAAAGGGGTCATGACGATCACGACCACCGTTTCCGACGACGGTAAGGAGCACCGCAAAGTCATCAAAATCATTCGCCGGGGCAAGGACGGCACGGTTTTGACCGAAGATCTTGCAGGCTTGCCCGAAATCCCTGAGATCAAATCCGGCAATTGCAAGCCGGGTGCGGACGGCGGCGCGATGGTCAGGAATTTCGAGAAGGACGGCAAGAAGGTCATCGTCATTTGCGCCAACCGCATCGCAAAGGTCGCGGCAGAGGGCGCAGCGATGGCGGCGAATAGCAAGGACATGGAACGCGACGCTTATGCCCATGCGCTTAGCGGACTGCGCGATGCGAAGGCGCGGATGCTGGCGTCGACCGATATGGGTGCGGACGAGCGCAAGCATGCGCTGGAAGGCATCGACATCGCGATCAAGGAGATTGAGGGCGATTTGGCGAAGGTAGAGTAGCGCGCGCTTCAAAATTACCTTCCCCGGCGGAGGCCGGGGAAGGGATTGGGCGGGGAAGGGATGGGAGGAGGAATTGGCCAGCCCTTGCCAATTCTCCCCCGACCCGCCATTTCAGGCGGCATGAGCGAGCAACTCCCCGGCGTGCCCGAGCAGCTCGAACCGCTCGTTTCCCGCGTGCTCGCGCCCAACCCGTCGCCCTTTACGCATACCGGCACGCAAGTGCATCTCGTCGGCACGACCGATCTGGCGGTGATCGATCCCGGCCCCGATACCCCAGCGCACATTGACGCGTTGCTCGCTGCGATTGCCGGACGCCCGGTTCGCGCGATCGTGATCACGCACACCCACCGCGACCACAGCCCGGGATCGCGCCCGCTTGCTGCCGTGACGGGCGCGCCGATCGTCGGGTGCGCGCCGCTCACGCTCGACGATTTCGGGATCCGTTCGGACGCATCGTTCGATTGCGACTATGCGCCCGACCGGGTGCTGGCCGAAGGCGAGAGCGTGAGCGGCAAAGGCTGGACGCTCACCGCGCTGGCGACCCCCGGCCACACCTCGAACCATCTCGCCTTCGCGCTACCGGAAGCGCAGGACAGGGCGGGGGCGCTGTTCACCGGCGACCATGTCATGGGCTGGTCGACTAGCATCGTCTCCCCGCCCGATGGCGATATGGCGGCGTATATGGCGAGCCTCGAGAAGCTGCTCCACCGCGAAGATCGGATCTATTACCCGGCGCATGGCGACCCGGTCGACAATCCGCAGCGGCTGGTGCGCGGTATGCTCGGGCATCGCAAGCAGCGTGAGGGGCAGATCCTGCGCTTGCTGGGCGCTTCACCTGCGTCAATTCCCGACATGGTCAAGCACATGTATGTCGGCCTCGACCCGCGGCTGTTTCCTGCGGCGGAGCGATCGGTGCTGGCGCATCTCATCGATCTGCGGGACCGGGGCTTGGTGATCGAAGCCCACGAGATATGGAGCGTAAGCGCATGAGCTTCATCGGAAAATTTGCTGCCGCGCTGGCGTTGATCGCGCTTTTTCTGCTCGGTCTGGTGTGGGGCTTTGGGGCGATCGTCGAGCACAGACTGGCAGGCCCCGATCCCGTGACCATCGCGAGCGGATCGCTGCAGGGATTGCGCGAGCAGAATCGTCTCTCGGCGTTTGCGGCAAGCTATGTCGCGGTCGTTACGTCGACGCAGTCGCAATTCGGCCTGCAAGCGAAGAAGACGCTGATCATGCCCGGCACGGTCGATTATTACGTCGATCTGGCCAAACTCACCGCGCGTGACGTGACGTGGGATGCCAGGACCAAAACGCTTGGCGTCGTGTTGCCCGCCGTTACCGCATCGCCGCCGCAAATCGACCTGACCAAGCTGCGCGAAGTCAGCGATGGGGGTATCCTCGCGAGGATAACCGACGCCGATGCGCGGCTCGATTCGGCCAACCGCGCGGCGGGACAGAGCGAACTTGTCCGGCAGGCGCATGAGCCGGTGCCGATGCGCCTCGCCCGCGATGCGACGCGCCACGCGGTTGAGCGCAGCTTCGCGCTGCCGCTGCGTGCGGCGGGGCTCGATGCGACGGTCAAGGTCCGCTTCGCCGACGAAGCACGCGACAATAATGAAGTGTGGGATACGACGAAATCGATCGCCGAAGTGCTTGGCAATCGTTCCTGATAGTTCAGGCGGCGAACACCCTGCGCAACGGGCGCGCCAAGAGCGCCAGCACCAGTCCGCCGCCGCCGACGATTGCGGCATGCATCAGCCAGAAGCGCGTCGGGTCCATCGTCTCGTAAAACCCGCCAAGCCGTCCACTGATGATGCTGGCAAAAAATGTCGCCAGATAATTGACTCCCACCAACGTCCCGCGCAGCGACGGCGGGGATTTGGTCGCATAGAGCTCGAGCGCGATCGGGGTGAAATAGAGCCAGCCGACATTCGAGATAAGGTGGAACGCCACCGCCCATAAGAGTGGTGCGCGACCGTCTGCGCCAGACACGAAGGGCACCGCGGCGAGCCACGCAGTGCCGAGCGCGAACACCGCGCAGCCGATCGCCAGCTTGCCGATCGCGTCGGGTTCGGCCCCGCGGTTGGCTTGCCAGCGCCACAGGCCGAGGAAGATGGGCATCACCAGAATCGGCGCGACGCCGTCAAGCGCCTTCAGCCATGGCACCGGCACCATGAAGCTGCCGATGCGCAAATTGAGATGATCGCGCACCCACAGATTATAGACGTTCCACACCTGGCTCTGCGCGATCCAGAAGCAGATCTGCACCGGAAAGACGATCGCCAGCCCGCCGATCCGCCACCAGTCGCTGGCGGTCAGCGGTGCGCGGTCGACCACTGCTGCGCGCGCCGTGTCTGGCGGCAAATGGCGCTGGCCGACGAGATAGACGATCAGCCCGATCAGCATGCCGAACCCGGCAAAGCCGAAGCCGGTATGCCAATCATAAGCGGTGGCGAGCGCGCCGGTGAGGATCGGCGCGATGAACGCGCCCAGATTGATCGCGACATAATAAAGCTGGAACGCGTCGGCCTCGCGCCGATCACCATCGGCGTAGAGCGATTTGATCTGGGCACTGAGATTGCCGCGTAGCAGCCCGGCCCCCAGGATCAGCAGCAGCAGCGCGAGCAGGAAAGTAACGTCGAATGCCAGCGCAAAATGCCCCGCCGTCATCAGCAGCGCGCCGAGCGACACCGCAATCCGCCGCCCGGTAAAGCGGTCGCCGATCCAGCCGCCGATCACCGGCGTGAAATAGATCAGCCCGACATAGAGCCCGAAGGTCTGCGCGGCGAGCGCTTGCACCGACAACGGGCCGGTGATCCCTTCGACGATGCGCCGGAAGCCCGCAAACCCGGCGACATGCTCGACATGCCCCGGCAGCAGCAGCGCGCCGACCATATAGAGCACCAACAGCGCCTGCATGCCGTGGAATGAAATGCGGTCCCACAATTCGGTCCCCGCCAGCACCCACAGCCCACGCGGCTGGCCCCACAGGTCACCGGTCTGAGCGGCGGGGTGCGTCAAGGGGAGAGTGGCCATCATCGCCAAGCTTGCACGACCTCCCCCCACTGGCAAGCAGGCGGCCCGAAATCGCTGTCACGAATTGTTTCGCAAGCGTTTTTCCGCTAAGGCGCACGCGATTCAGAGGGCATTCCGGGGGGATGATCGTGGCGACATTGGCAGGACCGCGCATTGGACAAGTGCGTGGCGAACCTTTTTTCCTGTGGAGCGCGGTGGCGATGGCGGCGGTCATCGTGGCGGGGTTTTCGCTGCAATTGGCGATGGGACGGTCGAGCTTCGGCGCACCGCCGCTGGTCCACGCCCACGCCATCGTCTTCATGGGCTGGGTGGCCATTTATGTGACCCAAAATGCGCTCGTCGCGGGCGAATCGATGACGCTGCATCGCCGCCTCGGCTGGGTTGCGGCGGGGTGGATCGTCGCGATGGTCGTGCTTGGCATGGCGGTTACGGGGTCGATGGCGCAGCGCGGGCATGTGCCGTTCTTCTTCCGCCCGCTCCAGTTCCTGGTGTTCGATCCGGCCTCCGTCATCACCTTCGCTGGCCTAACTATCGCGGCGATCGGGTTGCGGCGGCAGACCGATTGGCACCGTCGGCTGCATTATTGCGGCATGTCGCTGTTGCTGGGGCCCGCTTTCGGGCGGTTGTTGCCGATGCCGTTGCTGGCACCCTGGGCGTTCGAGGCGACCTTTGTCGCGACGCTGATTTTCCCCGTGATCGGGGTCGCGCGCGATCTACGCCGGACGGGCACGGCGCATCCGGCGTGGACATGGGGCATCGGGGCGATGTTCGTCATGCTGGTCGCAATCGAGGCGATTACCTATTCGCCGGTTGGCGCGACGCTGTACCGCGCGGTAACCGACGGGACGCCGGGTGCCGCCGTCGCACCGCTCGACTTTGCGCCACCACCGCAAGGTCCCTTGATCACGGGTCGCGAGACGTCCATTTGAGCGGTGACGCTGCTTAAGGGACTGAGGACATGGACGCACGTGGTGGCATCGGCGGGAGCCTAACCGGACTCGACCTCCGCGCCGAAATCGACCGGCTGCGCCGGACACGCAACGCCGTGATCCTCGCGCATTATTATCAGAAGCCCGAAATTCAGGATCTTGCAGATTTCGTCGGTGACAGTCTCGATCTGTCGAAAAAGGCGGCGGCGACCGATGCCGATGTCATCGCGTTCTGCGGTGTGCGCTTCATGGCCGAGACCGCCAAGATCCTGTCGCCCGACAAGATCGTCGTGCTGCCCGATATGGACGCGGGGTGCAGCCTGGAGGATAGCTGCCCGCCCGACAAATTCGCCGCGTTCCGCGCCGCGCACCCCGATCACATTGCGCTGACCTACATCAATTGCTCGACCGAGGTGAAGGCGCTCTCCGACGTGATCGTCACCTCCTCATCCGCCGAGAAAATTCTCAGTCAGATCCCGCTCGACCAGCCGATCATCTTCGGGCCGGACAAGAATCTCGGCGGGTATCTCGTGCGCAAGACCGGGCGCGAGATGCTGCTGTGGCCGGGTGTGTGCATCGTGCATGAGCGTTTCAGCGAGACCGAATTGCTCAAGCTGCAATTGCAGCACCCCGGCGCACCGATCGCCGCGCACCCCGAATGCCCGCCCTACATCCTCGATCATGCCGATTATGTCGGATCGACCAGTGGCATCCTGGCATTTGCTGCGGCGATGCCCGGCGACACGCTGATCGTTGCGACCGAGCCGCACATCATCCACCAGATGGAAAAGGCTGCACCCGATAAGCATTTCATCGGCGCGCCGGGGGCGGACGGAAACTGCAACTGCAACATCTGCCCGTACATGGCGCTGAACACGCTGGAGAAACTCTACGTTGCTTTGCGTGACCTGACGCCGCGGATCGAGATTGAGGAGGGCCTGCGGCTGCAAGCGAAGAAGAGTCTCGACGCGATGCTCGCGATGGCAAGCGGGACGGTAGGGCTGGGGGATCTCGGGCCGGTGCGGGTTACGGGGGATTGAAGTCCGCTGCTGCTCTGGTTTTGCTGGGCAGCATTCTCGCCGGATGCGGATCGACGCAACCGGCGCCCAAGCCGAGTGCGACACCAAGCGCGGCAGCCAAGGTCGTGCCGGTCAAGCAGGTCCTCGCCAAGGGGCCGCCGCGATGTGCCGAATGGTACCCACCCGACGACAAGAGCGATTATGGCGAGCATTACGGCCCGCCCCCGAAGATAGAGCGCTACGTTCGCGATATCGTGAGCGCAAGCCGCACAGTGATTACCATCCAAAGCCTTTCCAAGGCACCGGTTTGTGTGAACCTGAGCTGGATCAATGAGGTCACGAATTTCAGGCTAAGCGACGATAAGCGCTTTCTCGATTTTGATCATGAGGGTTTCGAGGCCTGGGGGCATCTCCTGATCGACCGGCGCTCGGGCCAGCAGATCGAGACCGGCAGCGAGCCGGTTTTTTCGGACGACGGCAGTATGCTCGTCGCGGTGCCGCCTGACCGAGAGGACGAAGATGGAATTGGCGGCATCGGCGTCTGGCAAGTGTTGCCGGGAAAGGCCGTTGAACGCGCGATACTGCCGGTCCCGAAAGGGCGGCGGTGGCAGGTCGATCGCTGGGCGAACAATCGTTGCATCGAGCTTTCTACAGTTTCGTACGAGGATTATTGGAGAGAATTGGGCGTCGAGCGGGACGATTATGGGGATCTGGAAGCAGCATTCAACAAGCTGCCGCGCCTGTATTTTCGGTTGCGCGCGGTTTCCGGGAGATGGGAGATCAATCCGACGCGTGACGGGCGGCCTTGCTTTCGACTTGAGGGCATCGGATAGCGTTTGCGCGCGCATAGGGGATGACCAGCGGTGACGATCGTTTCTGCTTCGTCGCGGAGCCGACCCAACGCGGAAGCGATGCTCGTCCAGTCCGTGGAGCCTGAATGACCTTCGATGTTTCCAATTTCGACCTCCATGCCTTCGTCGCCTCGACGCTAGCCGAAGACCTCGGCCCCGGCGGCGACATCACGTCTGCCGCCGTCATCCCGGCGGACGCACGGTTTACCGGCACGATGGACAGCCGTGACGCGATCGTCGTTGCGGGGCTGCCGATTGCCGAGGCATTCTTTCGCGCGCTTGATCCCGATGTGGTGATCGAACGGCTGGTTGAGGATGGGCAGAGCGTGCCCGGCGGGACCGAGCTGCTGCGGCTCCACGGCCTTGCCCGCGCGATGCTGACTGCTGAGCGCTCGGCGCTCAACACCGTGCAGCATCTGTCTGGAATCGCGACGATGACGCGTGCTTATGTCGATGCGATCGTCGGGACCGGCGCGACCTTGCTCGACACGCGCAAGACTATCCCAGGTCTGCGAGCACTAGAAAAGTACGCAACCCGTATGGGCGGCGCGACCAACCACCGCATGGGGCTGTGGGATGCGGCGATGATCAAGGACAATCACGTCGCGGTCGCAGGCGGGGTGGGCCCGGCGGTCGCGCGCGCGGTGGCGGCGGGGATCGAACGGATCATCGTCGAGGTTGATTCGCTCGACCAGATCGAACCGGCGCTGGCGGCGGGGGCGACGCATCTGTTGCTCGACAATATGGACCCGGCGACGTTGCGGACGGCGGTGGGGATTGTCGCTGGGCGCGTGCCGACCGAGGCATCGGGCGGGGTGCGGCTCGACACGATCCGCGCGATTGCCGAGACGGGCGTGACCTATGTCAGCGTCGGACGCTTGACGCAGTCGGCTCCGGCGGCCGATATCGGGCTGGATTTTTCGGCAATTTGAGGGGTTAAGCGATGCGGACGATTTTGGGGATCGGGTTTGCGGCGTTGATCGCATTGCCGGGGGTCGCGGCGGCGCAAAGCTATCAATGTACGGTGCCGTCCAATGTGCCGCGCCCGCGCCCCGATCTCGCCTCGGCGAGCCAGCCGCAGCGGCTCCGGCCAATCTCCGGCTATACGCTCGCGCTGACCTGGGCCCCGCAATATTGCCATAACAATGCGCGCGATGCGTCGGCGAAGTTCGAATGCCAGAGCGGCAACCGCTTCGGCTTCACGCTGCACGGCCTGTGGCCCGACGGGATCGGCAAGGAATGGCCGCAATATTGCACCACGACGGCGTTGCTGCCGCCTGCGGTGATCAAGCGGAACCTGTGTTCGACCCCGTCGGTGCAATTGCTCCAGCACGAATGGGCCAAGCACGGCACGTGCATGCAAACAACGCCCGCCGATTATTTCACCCGCTCGACCGGTCTATACGCGAAGCTGCGCTATCCCGATATGGATGGCCTGTCGCGTAAACCCCTGAACGCCGGGCAGTTTGCCGATGCGTTCGCCGCCGCCAACCCCGGCGTGCCCGCCAATGCCGTGCGCGTGACCGCCAATGCCAAGGGCTGGCTCGACGAATTGTGGCTCTGTCTCGACAAGAGCTTCGCTTACACGCGCTGCGAAGCAAATTCGGGTGGCCTTGCCGCCAATGCCAGTGTCAAGATTTGGCGCGGCAAACGCTGAGCCTTATCGCCCCTCGATCATCGCGGTCGCCGGGTGGTGCTTGTCGAGATGGCGCTTGATGATCTTCAAATTGCGCGTGTTGGAGCGGAACAGGAAATCGGGGATCGCGCCGACGAAGGGAATGAGGCCGAGCAGAAAATCCACGCCGACATTGCCGAACATCCGCGCCATTTGCGATTTAGACATGCCGAGATTGCGGGCCTCCCACACCATCCACGCGCCCATCGCCGCGCCGATCGCGTCGCCGCCGACCGGGATCAAATCGAGGATCACGTCGAGTCCGATTCGGCGATTGATTCCGGGGATCACGAACAAGCCCTCAAGCAGATGCTCCATCGCTTCGATGCGCTTGCGCACGGCTGCCGGATCGCGGCCCGCATAAGCGGCGGCGAGGTCGCGGATGGGCGGGGTGCTCATGCGGGTGGTTTTGTCTGCCATGTCACCTCAATTGGGGTCGTTGCGCAGGTGATTCAACGGGTGCCACGCCCGTGAGTTCCCGGTCCAGGCGCGCAATCTTATGCTAACCAGCGACCAGCGCAATGGACGGGCGAGCGGAATGAACGCGACATCGCTCGCCAGCGCGGCATCCGCCGCCGCGATCTGCTGCGCACGTAAGATGGGCGAATCGGCATCGCGCGCGGCGTCGATCGCGGTTTGCGCCGCCTCGCCGCACGGTTGGCAAGCGGTCGCGACGTACCAGCGGCCGCTGTCATAGGGGGCGACCTCGTCGATCAGGCGGAGGTCGGCCGGCGCATCGATCGCCACGCGTTCAGGGGTAATGCCGAGCGAGAGGAGCGCTGCCCCGACATAGCCATAGAGCAGATTCGCGCCCGGCCCACTCGGCACGGCGACGCGCAGCCGGAGAGCGCCGGAATGCGAGGCTTGCCAGCGCGCAATCCGTTCGCGCGGCGTCGCATCACCGACCGCCGGGGCTGCGGCCCATGTCGGGAGCGCCGGTGATGCCGCAGAATCGAGCTGTTCGGGCAGCAATTGCGTAGTCGGTTCCCATTCTGCCGCAAAGGCAGCGACAAACCCTGCGCGATCGATCGTGCGCGCGATCGCGGCGCGATTGGCGGCGTCGGCAAGCACGCCGGTGCGGTTCACCACCGCCAGCCCGAATACCCCTGCGGCAGGATCGAAGCGGCGGTTGATTGGTGCGATCGTCGTCAGATTGACCAGCGGCCAATCGGTAAAAGTGCCGCCCGTCACCAAATTCGCCTCGCGTCGGTCGAACCGCACGATCGCGCGTGCGGCCCGCTCCCCGATTAAGCGGATGTTGGCGGCGGGGGACGGCTCGATCACATCGTCGTCGGGGCTGCGCGCCGGATCGAACGCCGGGCGGAGCAGCACGCTGCGGCGACGCTGCGACACGATCCGATATGGTCCGCTGCCCTCCGGCGGGGCGAGGCGCAGGATCGCCAATTCGGGCTGCGCGAACAGTTTGAGCAGATCGGGTCGCGGGCGCTTTAACCGGATTTCGATCACCTCGGGCGTCATCTCGACGATCTCGTCGATCGCGCTCAGATAGGGTCGCAGCACATTGTGCGATCCAGCGGCAACCTGATGACGCAGCACTTTGACGACTTCGGCGGCGGTGACCGGTTTGCCGTCGCTCCACTCGGCGTCTCGCAGCCGGAAGATATAGCTGGTGCCGTTATCGATGACGCTCCACCGCTCGGCGATGCCCGGCTCGATTTGTCCGGTCGAATCGAAGCGAACCAGCCCTTGCGCCGTCATATCGAGCATCAGCCGCGCGGGTGTATCGAGCGGCCCAAGCGAAGGGTCGGCGAGTTCGGGTGCATCGCCAATCGCGCTGACGACGATCGGACCGTCATCGGCACGCGAGGTGCAGGCCGCAAGCGCCGTCGTCGCGGACACCATAAGCGCGGACAGAAAGATCGATCGGCAACGCGTCATCGCCACACCCTGCCACCTGGGCCCGCGCTACGCTACCGCCAAGCGCATAATCGGTGGTGCGGACGGCGGGACTCGAACCCGCACACCCAAAGGGCGAGGGATTTTAAGTCCCGTGCGTCTACCAATTTCGCCACGTCCGCATCTGCGGACCTGCCAAGCGCACCGCGCGCACGACGTCAAGTCAAGGCAGTGTCGCAGCGCCTTACACGTTGAGGCGCGCGCGCATTTCCTTGCCGGGCTTGAAATAGGGAACACGCTTGGCATCGACCGCGACGAGTTCGCCGGTGCGGGGGTTGCGACCGGTGCGCGCATCGCGTGCGCGGGTCGAAAAGGCGCCAAAGCCGCGCAGTTCGACCCGGCCACCAGCGGCGAGGCGCTTGGAAATTTCATCGAAAAAGGTTGTTACCAGCGCTTCGATATCGCGGGCCGACAAATCGGGATTGTCCGCCGCCAGCATCTGAACGAGTTCCGATCGGATCATCGCATCATTCCCTTGCCCGCCTTCCGCTCTCTTATGAGCGATAAGGCCACATCGGACTTGATCTAACGCAAGTCCAATATCCGTTATAGGCACGAAACGACGTCGAAAAAAAGCGGCGAGGCTAGTCCTTTTGGAGGAATAGCCTCGCCGATTTGTTACTTCTTGCTGTCGGTACCCTGTGCCTTGAGCGCCGCGCCGAGGATGTCACCGAGCGACGCGCCCGAGTCGGACGAGCCATATTGCGCGACGGCTTGCTTCTCTTCGGAGATTTGCATCGCCTTGATCGAGAAGGTCGGCTTCTTCGAACGATCGAAACCGGTCACCATCGCATCAAACTTCTGCCCGGTCTGGAACCGCTCCGGACGCTGTTCGTCGCGGTCGCGGCCAAGATCGGTGCGCTTGATGAAGCCCGTCGCGCCGTCATCGCCGACCTGCACTTCAAGACCCGCATCGCGGACTTCGAGCACGGTGACCGTGACGATGGCGTTCTTGTTGAGGCCCGATGCCGCTGCCGCGATGCCGCCTGCCGCCACGCCGCCAGCCGCTGGAGCGCCCCGCTCGAGCTGCTTCATGCCGAGCGAGATACGCTCCTTCTCGGCATCGATGTCGAGCACGATGGCCTGAACCATTTCGCCCTTACGGTGCAGGTTGAGCGCATCTTCACCCGACACGCCCCAAGCGATGTCCGACATGTGGACCATGCCGTCGACATCATTGTCGAGGCCGATGAACAGGCCGAATTCGGTCGCGTTCTTGACTTCGCCTTCAACGGTCGAGCCGACCGGGTGCGCCTCGGCAAAGGCCTCCCACGGGTTGCTGATCGCCTGCTTGAGGCCAAGCGAGATGCGGCGCTTGTCGGGATCGACCTCGATCACGACGACATCGACTTCCTGGCTGGTGCTGACGATCTTGCCGGGATGGACGTTCTTTTTGGTCCAGGACATTTCGGACACATGGACCAGGCCTTCGATGCCCGGCTCGAGTTCGACGAACGCACCATATTCGGTGATGTTCGTCACCCGGCCCGAGAGCTTCGCGCCGACCGGGTACTTGACCATCGCACCTTCCCACGGATCGCTCTCGAGCTGCTTCATGCCGAGCGAGATGCGCTGCGTGTCCTTGTTGATGCGGATGATCTGCACCTTGACGGTATCGCCAATGTTCAGCACTTCGCTCGGATGGCCGACGCGCTTGTAGCTGAGATCGGTGACGTGCAGCAGGCCGTCGATGCCGCCCAGATCGACGAACGCGCCATAATCGGTGATGTTCTTGACGACGCCGTCGATGATCTGGCCCTCGGCGAGGCTCAGGATGAGGCCCGACCGCTGCTCTGCGCGCGTTTCTTCAAGGATCGCGCGACGCGATACGACGATGTTGCCGCGCTTGCGGTCCATCTTGAGGATCTGGAAGGGTTGGGGGATGTCCATCAGCGGAGCGACATCACGCACCGGGCGGATATCAACCTGGCTGCCGGGCAGGAAGGCGACGGCGCCGTTGAGGTCGACCGTGAAGCCGCCCTTGACGCGGCCAAAGATGACACCCTCGACGCGTGCGGTCTTGGCGAATTCGGTTTCGAGCGTGTCCCAGGCGGCTTCGCGACGGGCGCGGTCGCGCGACAACATCGCTTCGCCGTGGACGTTCTCGACGCGATCGACGAACACTTCGACTTCGTCACCGACCTTCAGGTCGGCCTTCTGGCCCGGCATCGCGAATTCGCGCAGCGGCACGCGACCTTCCGACTTCAAACCGACGTCGATGACGGCGAGGTCGTTCTCGATTGCGGTGACGGTTCCCTTGACGACGCGGCCTTCGAAGCTGTCGGCGCCGCCGAGAGTCATTTCGAGCATGGCCGCGAAATCGTCGCGCGTTGGATGTGCCTGAGTGGCCATAAAGTCCTGTATTCCTAAATCATGTTCCGGCCAGCCGGTTGTCTCCGGCGGTCTTGGCCTATGCTGTCACACGGGCCGACTGCCGAATGCGACATCCATTCGAACCGTTTTCATGGGGTCTTCGCCAAGCGAAAAAGGCGCAGGAAGAAACCTTCCGCGCCGGACCTCCACGAACCACGGCTCGCTGGACGGGCGCGCTATAGCGCGCAGGGCGGTGTGGAGCAAGCCGGAAGCGGATTGACAATCTTTGCCAAAATGCTAGTCTGGAACACAGGAGACCGCTCATGGCTACTATGAATATCTCGCTGCCGGACACGATGAAAGAGTGGGTCGAAGCGCAGACCGAGGACGGTCGCTACGGCAATAGCAGCGACGTCGTACGTGACCTGATCCGGCGGGAGCAAGTCCGTACCAAAAAAATCGCCAACATGCAGCGTCTCGTCGATGAGGCCCGCGCCAGCGGAATCAGCAACGAAACGGTCGATGATATCTGGAAGGCAGCGGTCGAGCGGTTCGAGGCGCGCAAGTAAGTGGCGGGCTATCGCTTATCAGGCGACGCTCGGGACGATCTACTCGGCATTTTCTTCGTCGGCCTGGAGATGTTTGGATATCAGCAAGCGGAACTCTATCGCGTGGGACTCGAGAAGGCCTTCGCGTTGCTCGCGGAGTATCCGGAAATGGCGAGAGTTCGGGAGGAGATCGACGGTTCTGTCCGCGCGCTCCCGCATCAGGCGCATGTGATCGTTTATGAAGTCGATGACCGTGGAGAGGTTCTAGTTTTGCGTATTCGCCACGGCCACGAAGACTGGGTCGCCGACACCTATTAACCCAACCGCGCCTCCACTATCGCAATCGCACGCTGCACGCTTGCCTCGATCGACAGGAAGCTCGTGTCGAGCAGCGCCGAATCCTTCGCTGGCACCAATGGCGCGGTCGAGCGGGTTGAATCGCGCAAATCGCGTGCGCGGATGTCGGCCAGCACCTTGTCGAGGCTGATCGTCGATCCGGCGGCGCGGAGCTCGGCGTGGCGGCGTTTGGCGCGGATGTTGGGCGTGGCGCGGATGAACAGTTTCGCATCGGCCTCCGGCGCGATCACTGTCCCGATATCGCGGCCATCGAGCACCGCGCCGCCGGGTTGATTGGCGAAGCGTCGCTGCCGCTGCAACAGCGACGCGCGCACCAGTGGATGCGCCGAAACGACCGACGCCAGCGAGCTGATCGCATCGCTGCGCAGGATCGGGTCGCCCAGCAGCGTATCATCGAAATCGCACGCCGCGATCGCATCCGCCTCGATCGATCCGTCCAACGCGAGCCGCGTCACGTTCGCCGCGACCGCGCGATACAGCAAGCCGGTGTCGAGATGCGGCAAGCCGTAATGCCTGGCCAGCGCGCGCGCGATCGTGCCCTTGCCCGATGCGGCGGGGCCATCGACGGCGATAATCATCGGCGTGCCACCACGGTGCGTACCAATCCGAAAAAAGCGATTCCCGCCCAGGCGGTTTCCAGCAAGAGCGCCGGCAGATTATAGTTCACGATCAGTGACAGCGCGAGCAGCGAGGCGCCGGTCAGATTGAGCGCGTTGGAGAGGCGGTCGGGCGCTGCGTTGCGCAACGTCTGATAGGCGAAGCCACTCAAGATCGTCACCGCGCCGATAAAGCCGATCACGTCGGCGGTGCCCGATGTGATCATGCCGCGCCGCCCTGCAACAGCGTGATCTGATCGAAGAATGCCGGATAGCTGGTAGCAACGGGCGATGCGTCGTCGAGTGTGATGCCCGCGTCGGTGTTCGTGCGGCGACAATGCAGCGCCGCAACCGCCATGCTCATCGCGATCCGGTGATCGAGTTGGGTCGCGACCGTTGCGTCACCGGGAAGCGGATCGCCGCCGGTGCCGTCGATCAACAGGCCATCCTCGACTTCTTCGACCCGCGCGCCAGCGGCACCAAGCGCGAGGGCCATTGCGGCGATCCGATCCGATTCCTTGACCCGCAATTCCTCCGCGCCGCGCGCGATCGTCCGCCCGCTGGCGAAGGCGGCGGCGACGAACAGCACCGGGTATTCATCGATCATGCTCGGCGCGAGATCGCGCGGAACCTCGATTCCGGTAAGCGCCGAGTGCCGCACGCGCAGATCGGCGACGGGCTCGCCGCCGACGTCGCGTGGGTTCAGTTCCTCGATGTCCGCACCCATCAGGCGCAACACCGTGAACAGCCCGGCGCGGGTCGGGTTGAGGCCGACATTCTCGACCACGATATCCGATCCCGGCACGATTGTCGCCGCCACCACCAGAAATGCGGCAGAGGAGGGGTCGCCCGGCACGACGATATGCTGCGGCTTAAGCTCTGCTTCGCCGGTGATCGAGATGATCTTGCCCTGCGGCGAACTCTCGACCGAAACCGCCGCGCCGAACCCGCGCAGCATCCGCTCGCTATGGTCGCGCGTCGCGACGGGTTCGATCACACTGGTGACCCCCGGCGTGTTCAATCCCGCCAGCAACACCGCCGACTTCACTTGCGCTGAGGCGACGGGCAGCGTGTAGGTGATAGGAATGGCCGGGCACAGGCCGCGCAGCATCAGCGGCAGGCGGCCACCTGGGCTCGCGGTGAAGTCCGCGCCCATTTGCGACAGCGGCGTGATGACGCGCCCCATCGGTCGCTTCGACAGCGATGCGTCACCGATGAAGGTGGCGGTAATCGGATGGCTCGCCACCAGCCCGAGCAGCAGTCTGGTCGATGTCCCCGAATTGCCCATGTCGAGCGCGCTGGCCGGTTGCAGCAATCCGCCGACCCCGACGCCATCCACCGTCCAGCCCGCCGCATCGCGCACGATCGTAGCGCCCATCGCGCGTAGCGCGGCGGCGGTGGCGAGCACATCCTCACCCTCCAGCAACCCCTCGATCCGGCTCGTGCCGACCGCGAGCGCCGAAAACATCAGCGCGCGGTGGCTGATCGATTTGTCGCCCGGCACGCGAACGCGTCCGGTCAGCGGGCCGGAGGGAGAAAGCGTGCGTGGTACAGGGGAGGGGTGGGACATTGGCCCCGCGCTTTGACAGTGCGCTTGCGCTATGGCAAGGCGCGCCCCACTTTGCTGGCCAAGGTCAAACACGGCCAGTAAATCCCCCATCTTCGAAAGAGGTCTACGGCATATGATCCAGCCGGAATGGGGCACGAAGCGTTCGTGCCCGAAATGCGCCACCCGCTTTTACGATCTCGGCAAGGACGATCCGGTCACGTGCATCAATTGCGGTGCGCATTGGGAACCCGAGCCGATCCTGAAGTCCAAGCAGCCGCTGCCCTTCGAGCAAGCCAAGCCCGAACTCGTCAAGAAGGACGACGATCTCGCTGGTGATGACGAGGATATCGACACCGGTGAAGACGAGGAGCCCTCGCCCGATGACGAGGTCGATCTCGGCGGCGACGACGATCTCGGCGTGGAAGCGCCCGCCAGCGAAGACGAGCATTGATCTTCGGCACGTGATCGTTACTTTTTAAGGGCGAGCGGCATCCAGGCCGCTTGCCAAGGGTGCGTCGCCTCGGTAGGGGCGACGCCTTCCCCGGGACCAACCCACCCGGGATATGGGGCCGTAGCTCAGCTGGGAGAGCGTTCGCATGGCATGCGAAAGGTCAGGGGTTCGATCCCCCTCGGCTCCACCATTCTGTACATTCCCTCGAAAGCCGACCAAAAACATTGGGAACATAGACTGTTGCAGATGTCTGTTGCGTCTGTATCAGAGGCCGATGGCTTTTCGCCGAGCTGAGCGTTCGTAAATTTCAAGGCCAGCGCCGCTGCATCCGCACTGCGGGGAATATCCTTCCAGTGGGTCGCTGCCCAATAACAATCCCGCGGCAACTCTTAGCGACAATCAACAGTCAGCCCGCATCGGATTCGTTCGGCGGCGGCGATGGCGGTGCCAGCCACAGCGGGGGATCCTCGGCGGTGGGCGGTACTAGGTCGCTGTCATAGGACACGCCGTCGAGCATCGCGCCGCCGATCGTCTGCACAAGGCAATATCCCTGCGTGGGGGTGGGTACGGTGCTGCCCGACTCCCAGAAATAGTCGAACCGAGTAGCGGATAGCTGGTCGCCGTCGAGCCCGGCCTCGGCGCCGACGTAAAGGCCGGGCAAATAGCCGGCCCCGGACACGGCCTCGTACCAGCAATCGCAATAGGCCGTGACCTCCTCGGGCGCGGTGCCGTCGGCCACGCCTTCGAGATCTAACCAGACGCTCACGCCGGGCGGAATGCCCACCGATGCGGCATTGGCGGCGGCCCATTGTCCCTGCTCGCTACCCAATTCGGCGCTCGGCACCCAGCCCGCTGGCGCGACATGCTGGACTGCCATCAGCGCCAGCCCGGCCGACAGGATATCCATGGCCTCCTCGCAGGTGAGATCTGAGCTCACCTCGGGTGCATCGCGGGTGAGATAGCGGATCGCGAATTGGAAACCGGCGGCGGCGAAAGCGCCCGCACTGGTTCCGTCCAGCACGGTGTCGGTGTCGAAGCCCAATGCGCCGGGGGGCGCGGTTTGCACCGTTCCGGGCAGGACGGGCGGCGCTGGCGGCGGAGGAACCGGCGTTGGGGTTGGGACTGGTGTCGGGGGCGGCGGAACCGGAGCCGGTGGCGGCGGAGGTGCGGGAGGTGGAGGTGGAGGTGGAGGTACGCGCGGTTGCCCGCGTTGCAGGAAATTCTCAAGGTGCCAGCTGGTCTTGGCGCGCCGCTCGGGCGACCCCTCGCGCAGAGCAGCCACCCAGGCGTGATAGAGGCGCCGGAAATGACGCATCCGGTGGTGGCGCACAAACACGTCCTGAACGACGATATGGGCGGGCATGTTGGCGCGGACGATCCCGCGGGCCTGGTGCCGCCAGCCACTGTCAGCATCGCGGTCGCCAGCGGGCATCACTGCACTGATGCGGAAGCTATAGTCTTCCGGCGGATGCTCGTGATGGTGATGGTGGTGATGACGTCGGTACTCGCGTGCGTAGCGCAGCAGCGTCCATTCGACGATGTAGAGCCCCTGCTCGAGTCCGGCAGCAGCATGGACTAAGCGATCGGTCATCGTGAGCGCCTGCGCCACATCCTTGAACTCGCCGAGCACCCAGCATGCGTCCTTGAGATCGCGGCACACCAGAAACACCGGACCGCTCCCCGGAAGCGCGCCGACCGAATAGCGCGCCGGGTCGGCCAGTGCCGGCATCAATGTCTCGGCCACCGTCTGTCCGGCAAGGGGAGAGGGGCCGCTCCCGCCTCCGTCCGAGCCGCGGTCACGGCGCGCGGTATCCACCGGCAGAAAGGATTGCGCGACCACCGCGCCTAGCTCGGGTGGGAGCAGCCAGCCGAAGCTCGCGTCGCGATCGGCCACGACTTCGGCACCGTCACGCCGGCTGGTCGCGTCGAGCAGCGCCAATTCGATCCGACAGCGGATCTCCAGTCCCGCCGCCGGTGAATCGCCATGCGCGCGGCGATAGTCGAAGCCGCGACCGCGATCGCGCGTGGCAGGTACCAGTTTGGCGAGCAAAGCCTTCTTCGCCACGACAAGAGCGGTGCCCGGTGCCGACTCCAGGTCGCCGCACGCCGCATCGACCGGCGGCACCAGCGCTTCGGCATAAAGCGACAACAGGAAGTCCAGCACCGCCGTCTGGCGCGCCACCACCGGATCGCTGTCGGCGATCAGCGCCTTGAGGCCCAACGCGTAATCCGGCTCGAGCAGCGGCTCGACGTTCGGTACGATCCCGACCAGCGACTGGCCGACATAGGTCTTGTCGCCACCCGCAGTGAGCGAGAACAGGTCGCGGACGAACGCGAGCTGGGCGAAGAAATCGGCCATCAGCTGGTCGAACACCATCAGATAGCCCTTGAGCTGCTTCGCCTGGGCCTGCCGCATCGGACTAGACACGGAGGGCAGGCCGTAAGCGCCGACCCCATAGACGTCGGGGAACTGGTTCTGGACCGAACTGTACATTGCGAGGTCCATCCCCTGGCCCGAGGGGGGGCGATAATCGCGGGCATATTGCGCCCAGAGATCATAGGTCCGGCGCTGGTCCACCCAGTCGCGCGTCAGCTTGCGCCGCACTTTGGCCGGGTTCGTCCGGCAGACGCTGGTGCCATGCATCAATCGAATCGCGTGGCCGTCGACCCCCGGCTCGGTCTCAAGCCAGAGGATGTGGCCGCACGGGACATCGATCGTATCGCCGACCCTGAACGTCTCGTCGCGGACATGCACCGACAATCTGTCGACCGAGAGCACGCCGGGCACTTCAGCCATTACCTCGAGCAGATATTCGACCGGCACTTTGGCGGGCAGCACGGTCAACTGATCGTCGGCGATGAAGCCGCGCAGCATCAGCGGGCCGGTGAAAATCTCCGTCGTCGAAAGGCCCGCCGCGCGCTGTTGATCGAGCGACGTGCGCTTGGGTTCGGGTGCCAAGGCCAGGCCGAGCTGGAATAGCAGTTCGGCCAGCACCGTGTCGGGATCGACATGGTCGTCGAGCTGGACATCGGCCCGGATCCGCGTCCGGATTGGCCGAAGCACGACGACGTCATCGACGTCTTCGCACAAGGCGCGATGTGCCGTGTAGCAAGCGAGCACGTCGCGCCGCACTTCATCAGGGTCGGGGCCATGATCATCGCAGCCAGGGTCGAACCCCGGCACCAGCACCGTGATCCGGTAGAGCCCCGAGACGTCGTGCTGCTCGCACACTGGTACCTTCGCGAACCACGCGTTGCCGACATGCCGAACTCGATCGATGATCAGCCGTCGCAAATCGTTGATCGTGACCGGATTGACCGGCATGATAGCGCGCGCCGGATAGAGGCCCTGACGGCGGAGCGCGACCCGGCCAGTGCCGAGTTCGCCGAGCAAATCCTCGACCGGGAAGTCCGAGCGGTATGACAGCTCGGTTAGCGCATAGCAGAGCTGCTGCAAGATCGTGACGCCAGGATCGGACCAATTGTAATTGGTCCACAGTTTGCCCGACAGGCCCTGGACGAGCGCGGTCCCCTGATCGAGTAACGCGGCATAATCGAGTCCGCTATCGACGCCCGCCGGTGGCAGCGTAATGGGAATCGCTCCACCGACCGTCATGCGCCAGCTCGCCTGGCGCCGGTGCGCACGCGCGGGAGCGTCGGCTCCGCACTCGACTGCGTCTTGCCCTTCACACAATGCGCGGTGGCCGTCGTCAGATAATGCCAGCCGACCAGCTCGGTCAGATTCTCCGGTATCACTTTGAGCGAGAGGATCGCGCGGACATAGGGGCGGTTGCGGATGAAGTGCGCGACTTCGTTGAGTGTGTAGTAATCATCCGCGCGCGGGCCGAGCGTGGGCGACGGCCAGGGTGAGAGATACGCGATCAGCTCGGCATTGAGCTGTTCCTTATTGGCCTCGACTGTGTCGTCGTCGGTGAAGATCAGGTCGGCGATCACCTTGATCCGCAGATAGGTCGGGTTCGTCACCTTCAGGTCGATGAAGTGGCTGATCCGAGCGCTCAGAAAGGTGTGGATGTCATCAAGCATGGTCGAATCGCTCGACGGAATGGTCGGATCGGTGATCGCCGGGGTTTGCGGGCCGGGGATGGGGATCACCCAAACGCCTCCGGGAGCGGACGTGAGGCCGCCGTCACTCGCCGGGATGACCGCGACTTGCCACAGCGAGGGGAAGGCGGCGAGCACGAGGTTCGAATAGTCCCACGCCTGGATGCCGCGATCCTTGTGCCGCAGTCTTTCCGCGAGCCATAGCTCGAAATCCGGGCCGATCGAGGCCGGCGTGCCGCCCGACGACGGTAGCGGCTGGTCGATCGAGCCGATGTCGGGCAGCGGTGATGCGGGTTTGGTGATCGTGCCTACGCGGAGCGGCGTGCCGAGATCGGCACCGCCGCCCGGGCCGACCCAAGTCGCCGAGGCTGCGTTGGTCGCCAGCCCCGCCAGATCGGGGAACACGGTCGGGTCGCCGACCGTGCCGATGCGCAACACGGGGGGCGCCCCGTCATCGTCTTTGGTGATGGTGAGGCTGACGATGCCCGAATTGTGGAGATCGTTGGTGGTATCGCGGAGCGGCGTCAGATCGGTCCAGCCGGGCTCACCGTCGGCCTGCGCCCAGGTGATCGCGGGTGTGTGCGTCGGCCACCCGTTGGCCGACGGTGCCAGCTGAAATAGCATCGTGAGCTGCTCCGCCGGATCCGAGAGGGTGATGAACAGCGCACCGGCCTGATCGATCGGGACCAGCAGCGGGATTGGATCGTCGAGCCAGGACACCGCAGCAACGCCGTCGAACGGCAGCAGGTGATAGAAGGTCGCCGGTGCGGCTTTGGCGTCGTCGTCGATCAAGGCAGAAACGTGGAGCGTCGCAGCCGCAGTATAGTCGACGGTAATGCTCGCCGCCGTCGGCAGCCAAGGCTGGTTGGGAAAGCCGATGAGATTGGCGCCCTTCATGCATTGCTGGATGCAGTCGCTAGTTTCCGACCCGAGCGCAGTGGCAAGCCGCGCCTCCACTTCGCGCAGTCCCGCCGCAACCATCGGCCGCGCGACCGAAGCGGCCCGACCAGCCGCCTTGGCCTGGACCGCGAGCACGTCGGAGCCCGCATCGATCAACGCGTGCGCCTTGTTGAGCGGCACCGACCCGGCGGTTGCGATCGTGGCGCTGTTCTCGGTAAGCCAAGCGCTGAGATTGGCGTGGACTGCAGCGGCGTCGGGCGCCGAACCCCACAGCCCGCGCAGCCGCTGAAGCAGCGTGCCGCGACTCCCACCCAGCGCGATCGAGAGGCTATCGCGCAACTCTTCTCTGGCCTCAGGCGCGGCATCGCTCGCTGCGATTGCTTCTTCGATCGCTTGCAGGGCGGCGCCGTCAAGATTGGCGACGGCTTGCTGGGCGGCCGCCTTGACTGATTTCTCAAGGCTGCCGTCGGGCGTCTTGGTATTGGCCCGGACGAGCGGCGCGGTGGGTCCGTCGCCTGACTCGCCGGAGCCCGATTGACCACATTGCTGCGCACATGCCGAAGCGGCCGCAGTCAGCTGCACCGATGCGGCCATCACATTAGGCGCATACAGGATGTTGCCGAAGGCGGTGTCGGGCTGGGCGAGGGTGAGGCGCACACTGCTCAGCGCTGGATCGTAATAATGCTCGGGTACTTCAGGCTTTACCGTGGAGACAAGCTGCGTCTTCTCGCGAAGCTGGCCGTCCGGGGCGGGTATCGGATCGTGGTCGGCGGTCTGGAAGAGATAATGCTGCGATTGCTTGTGCTTGGTCGGGATGCTCCACCAGCCGGGATTGAGGACATCCAGCCCCACCAGGAAGCTCTGATTATCATATTGGCTGCCGGGCGGGACGGTGATGCCGTCAGCATTGACGACATAGGCGTTGTAATAGCCCTTGAAGCCATTTGTGGTGACGGGAAGCCCGAACCATTCGATATCCATTTCGAAGCCCGTCACGCATTTGACGAAGAGTTCGGGCGCCGCGATGTCGAGCGTCGCGCCTTGCACCGGCGGCGACCCGAAGATCAGGAAGGGCTGGCTGGTATCGACCGGTCCGTTCGGAGTCGATGCGTCGAGATTCGCAAGGTCGATCACCTCCACTTCGATCGACAGCGCCGACAGCTTCATGCTGGCAAGCGCGGCGTATGGATAGACGGATACGCCCGACAACGGGTTCTTGGGGTCGGCGCAGAGCGTGACCGAGTCCTGACGCAGCGCGGCGAGCAGCACCGGTGTGTCGCGTTCTGGCACTTCGCCATCAGGCGGCGTCGCGTCGGCCATGGGCGGCTCGGTGGAGAGCGCGACGAAGGGGTCGGCGTCGCTGTCGAGTACGAACGATAGCGCGAAGGCGCCATAATCCTTGGCGATCGGCGTGACCGCATACCCCCCCTCGATCGCGACCCAGCCGCCAGCCGTCGAATAGCGGAGCGTGAACGCAGCCTTTAGGAGGTGCGTGAAGACCTTGTCAGGAGCAACTCCGCCCGCCGCAGCGCCGATCTCCTCGCAGAGTTTCCACACCTTCGTCAGGCTCTCGTCGGTAAGCGTGAGGCCGATCGTGACCGAACGCGTGCCGCCGCTGAGCATCAGCGTTGGGCTCGCGACCGCGAACCCGAGTGATGCATCAACCGTCGTGAGCACGCCGCTTACGCCGGATTGAGTCGCGCCGAACAACGGGAAGGGCGAGGCGATTGCCGGTTCCTTGTCCGATAGCGTGACCGTGCCGCTCAGCACCTGCGACGGGATCGGTGGGCTGTTTTCGTCGATCGTCTCGGTCGTCACACCAAGCGTCTGGAGCGCCGCAACCGACGCGATATCCACCGAGACGGCCGAATCGAGCGCATAGGCGATGCTCTGGCCATCGCCATCGGTACCGGCCAGGAAACGCGTTCCATGGCGCAGCTCGACATGGTTCTTGCCCTTGGCCGGCGTGAAGGTCAGACATACCGTGTCGGGGGTGCCCCGGCGACTGGTCTGGTGCAGCACTGCGCGCTGATAGAATTGGATGAGCCGCTCGGGAAACCGGTTGATCGAAGTCTGGGCGTGGCCGAGCAGCACAGCGAAAGCGTCGTAAAGGCCCGATTGTGGGGGGTGGTGCCTGTCGGTGAAGGATGTGTTGAGCGCCGCGAGTGTCGCTTCTCGGCCCTGGTCGAGCGCGGTCAGCAAGGCGCTGGCGATGGCGTCGAGCGCTTCGATGAACTGCGGTAGCCAGTCGTCGTTATTGCGGCGCAACGCTTGTTCCAGCGAGTCGCCGCGAAGCAGAAACTGGAGCCGCCGCGCGGGTGCTACGAGAAGGTCGTGGCGCTCGGAGCCGATGAGTCCGCTCAGCACATGATCGAGCGCTCCGTCATCGGCTTGCCCGAGCGTGTGGACGCTGGCCAGCCGCCGGACCGCAGTAACCGCAAGCTCCGCGTGCACGATCCGCGCCTCCGCGCTGTCGGCATCGCGCAGATTTGCGACGACGCAGTCGAAATCGGCCTGGATACTCGCGAGATCGAGGCTGGCGCTGAGTGCGAGCGATATGCTCGGATCGGCCTCAAAGAAGACCGACCAATTTCCGTCGGGCATGTCAGTCAGGTCGTAGAAAGTGATCAATGTGCCATAATGGGCGGCGAAAGCGAGCAGGTCGGAGAGGCTACGCCCATCGACCTCGACGCGGTCGGGCGACGGCGCCGCGCGCACGCGATCAGCCTGGCTGGGTGCCTGGTTGAGCGCGAGCAGATCGTCCAGCGCGGCCACCTTCTGCGGCCTTACATCGGGGGCGGCGCGAGCGTGGCTTCGTTCAGGTAGAACGGATAGACCAGATTGCTGCGCGCGTTCGTCTGACGGACGACATAGTCGACCGAAATCGCTACTACGCCCGAGAGGGGATCGATCGGTGTCACGTCGACGCGAGTCACATCAATCCGTGGCTCCCAATCGAGGATCGCCTTGAGGATCAGCGAGCGAATGTCGTTGATCATGGTTTCTGTAAGCGCGTCGAACACCTTCCGGCGCAGGCTAGTGCCATAGGTGGCGGCCATGATCCGCTCGCCAAGGCTGGTGGAGAACAGTACCCAAAGGCACTCCTTGATGTTTGCGTCCCCACTCGACATCACGACCGTTGCCGGGGCTTGATTGGCGTCGAAGGTCGGTGGGAAGCTCCAGCCAGTGCCGAGAAATGCGGGCGAAGCGTCGATCCGGTCCACTATCACCTAGCCTCCGATCAATACGGTCGGCATGCCGAGCATGATCGTGCCGCCGTGCGCGGTGCTGTCCCCCATGCGCGCGGCGGGTCGCCCGCCGATCTGCACGGTCGCAGAGCCTTTGATGATCGAATCGGGCGGGCCGACGCAGACACACATGTCGCCCAGGCACGCCGCAGGCATGCCGCCGACCAGCACATTGGGCACGCCGGGGCCGGTGATCGGGCCGCCGACATGCGGTATTGGCGGCACGCCCGGGGTTACCATCGGACAGGCGTGGAAGTCGGTCACGCGCGCGGCGGGGGGCATCGGACAAGTTCCTGCGTATGAGTCAATTGATCTTCACCAAGCCGCCCTGAATGGTGACCATGGCGCTCGACGTGAGTTTGGCCTCGGCCGATCCCTCGGCTGCGAAGCTAGTGTCGGCTTTGGCCTTGATCGCAAGACCGGCGAGATCGACACCGTTGGTGCCCTTGATCGAGACCTTGCCCTGCGCCGTGATCGCCACGTCGGTCTTAGCGTTGAGCGTGATTTTGGCGACGCTGTCGATGGTAACGCCGGCGCTTGCCATCGTAATGGTGCTGCCCGCTTTGTCCTTGATGACGATTTGGCCGGCCTTGTCGTCGAGGCGGACGCTTTGTTTGTCTGGCGTCGAAATCTCGATGACCTTGTCGTCCTCGAAAAAATCGATGCGCAGACCGGATTTTGTCACGATCGCTTTCTGATTGTTCTTGGCCTCGGGCGTCACCGGCGGTGGGTTCTTTTTGCTATAGAGGCTTCCGACAATCACCGGGAAGCGCGGATCGCCGTTCATGAAGGCGACCACCACCTCGTCCCCGATCTCGGGATAGAATTCGACGCCGATCTTGTTCGACGCATAGAGGCTTCCGAGCCGCGCCCATAGGCCCAAGCCGTCAGCCTGGAGCAGCGGCAATTGGACCTGGACGCGGAATTCGCCATCCGGATCGCCGTCGATCTTGAGCACGATCCCGGTTTGCAAATTGGCAACGGGCGGCAATAGGCCAGCCGCGCCGGGCGCCGCGACTTCGGGCGCGACCGAAGCGAACCATTGCGGCGAGAGCCCGATCTCGACCTGCGTCATCCATGTCCCGTCGGCGACATGCTGATGCACGCCCGAGACATAGGCGGTGCCATTGAAGCGGTCGCCGAGCCCTTCGAGTTCGACGGTGCACCCGGGGGTGGGAAGCGCACTGCCCTGGAAGCGGACCTCGCCGCGAATCTTGGCGAGCCGGGCCTTGAGCAGCTCGGCCGAGGACCAATCGGTGAGGTCGGCCTGCTGGAGCGTACCTGCCGTCTGCTGCGGATATTGCGCGATATTGAAGACCTTCGCGAGCTCATCGGATGACAGGTTGCCCAGATCGTTCTGGCTGGCGCTGGCCTGGCCCGAAACCGCCAGCTTCTGCGTGGCGGGATCCCAAGCGTAGCTCTGGATCGCGCCGGCCGTAAATTGCGTTGAGGCGTCCATCGCTGCGCGGAAGTCGAGGATCGATTCGCCATAAGCGAGCGTCAGCACCGGCGGCGTGCTCATGTCCGGCGGTGTCACCGTCACCTTGCCGCCGGTGACGATCACGACCAGGCCGTTGAGCTGGGCGCGGATCAGCATCAGGTCCCAATCGCTGGCGTAATATTGGACGATCGAAGGCTGGACCGGCGACGTCGTGGTGACGTCGGACGTGAGGTTCGCCTCACCGATCAGTTTCTTGATGACGTCGCTGTCGGTCATCTGCTCGAAGATCGCGTTCTTGCGCGCGAGCGTCATCGCCATCGCCTTGTCGGTGGCTTCGACGATCAGGCGTGACGGGCCGTCTTGTGTGACCTGAAGACCCTGACGGTAAATCAGCCCCGCGAACACTTCGACGTCCTGATTGTCGTAACCCAGCGCGATCGTCACCGCCTTTCCGGGGATTAATTGATCGGTCTCGCTGATCGGGAAGGTCGCATCCGAAGGGTTGCCGTCGGAAATAACAATTCGCGCCTGTGGGAGCTTGTTGACGCCGGTCCAGATGTCGATCGACACGATTTGATAGGTTGAGTCCAGCGCGCTGCCGTCGACAGTGATCTTGACTGCGACCACCGCGCCAGCGGTATTGTTCGGCGAGGGTGCGGTCATGCCGCTGCTTCCGCTCGGGTCATCGGCGGGAACACCAATTGCATTCCGGCGGGCAACTGGCGGAAGTCAACCAGCCCGTTGAAGGCAGCGACGCGCAGATAATAGGTGCTGCTGCCGTAAATGCGGTGACAGAGATCGGGGAGGGTGTCGCCGGCCATCACCGTTACGATGTGGCTCAGGTCAGGCGACGTCATATTGGCCTCTGCGGCGAGTTGCTTCTCGCTGGCGTAGGAGAGGAAGGTCGTGGCCACGCGCGCGCGGATCGGCGTGCCGTTGGGCTTGAACAGCGTATAGGTGATCTTGAGCTTGCTCAGCACACATTGGAATTGCAGCTGCGCCCAAGACAGTTTGAGATAGTTCGGCCGGTGGATGACGCCGTTCACTGTGGCCACCAGCTTGACGAAGGTATCGATCAACCCGGCTACGCCGTCGCTTGGCAGCGGCGTGCCCGGGATCGGCGGGGGGATTACCCCGGTCGCATCAAATACAAGTTCGAACGCGATGACTTCTTGCCCGACGCGGTTATATTCAGGCGAAGGGCCTGGGCTGCCGGGGGCCTGACGATCGGCATAGGAGATCGTGAAATCATGGGTGTAGCTGGCGGGATTGATCCAGACCGTGAAGGGATCCCCAGTCTGACTGTTATACTGCGCGTCCGAAAAAGCAGTGATCACCAGACGTTCGAGGCTACCCGAAGCCATCTCAGCGCCGCTCGTTCATGCGGAGTGTCGCCAGCACAGTTCGCACGCAGTCCTGGACCAGCGCATCGCGTTGCGCGTTGCTGATTCCGCTGGGGGCCGGACTCGCGCCATCGCTCGGACCCGCCGACCCGCCTGGCCCATCCGGCCCCGCGGCTTCGCTGATCGCCATGCGAACCCCGATCTCGCTGATGTGCAGCGTCATGGCGGGTGGTCCTCCCCTAATTGCCGATGAGCGTCGACACCGACGAGACCATAGACGTCGCTTCGTTCATGGGCATGCGCGTGACAGTTGCGTACGAGAATTCGAGCACTTCGGTCAAATATTGGTTCTTCAGCGAATCGAACGGGCCGGTTACCCAACGCACCGGCCATGCCCGATCGAAACTCCACGCCACCAGCGGCGTGCGGTTCGGGCCGATCAGCATCACGACCATGGTCTGGGTCAAGATCGGCTGGTTGAGCGTCGAGCCAACGGTTTGCGCCGCCCATTCTGAAAGGAAGGACGGCGCCGTGACATAACCGCGCTTCAACACCAGATTGGGCGACTTGGTGACGGTGGGGAGCTGGTGCGCGTACCGATTCTCGCCGCCTTCTTTCACGGTCTCGACTTCGATTTTGGCCTCGACCCCGGACACTTCCTGAAAGCTGGCGTCGGCTCCGCTCGACAGTTGCAACGCGGAGCCGCTTCCCGCCACCGACACCGTGAACGAGAATGCCGGTGGCGGAACATAGCCGTTCGCGGCCACTATGGTGCCGAAATGACCATCGTCTCGAATGCGATGTCGAGGCTCTCGACCGCGACTTCATTGCCTTCGGACTTTAGGTCGGTGCCGGTGACCTTGATCGGAAAGGCGTTGTTCAACGTCCAGACCATCTTGGGCGCTGCGGTTTCGTCGAGCAGGCTGACCACGACCGTTTGGCGTGCGATCGTGTTGAGCTTGATCTGGTTGAACCAGTTCCACAGCGTGGTGTCGTTGACGAAGATGCCCTTGCGCAGCGTGACGTTGCCGACCTTTCCGAGCCCGGGCATTTTGATCGGATAAAAACTGGGACTGTCGCCGTGGCGATATTCGATCGGCGTTGTCTCGGTGCTGAGCCCGGTTACCTCCTGAAAGCTGACCGTGCCGGTGGGAAAGCCTGCGACCGAAAAATAGAATTTCGGAAGCGGCCATACTGCGTCTTCTGTGTCGCCTGCCATCATACGCTCCTATGATTGAGATCGTTCGGGAAATGAATTCGATTGCGACGGCCGGGATTATACCCCCTGCATCGTCTGGGTGAAGGTCAACTCGATGAATTCGGCCGGATGGATCATCTGGACGGTCACGTTGACGATCATATAGCCGTTGAGCACGTCGAGCCCGCTCATCGTCGTCGGCACGCCGCACTTGACGGTGAAGGCGTCGCTGGCCTTGTCGCCCATCAGGCCGCCGGCTTGCCAGAGCTGGGTGAGGAAGTTCGAGATCGTCGCGACCACGGTCGCCCAGGTTCCGCCGTCATTGGCCGCGAACACGAACTGCTCGAGCGCGTTCTTGATCGACTGCTCGATGTAGATCAGCGTCCGGCGGACCTGAATGTAGCGATAGTCGAGGCTGTTGCCGTCGAGCGTGCGTGCGCCCCACACCACGGTGCCGCGGTTGACCATCGCGCGCAGGATGTCGATCGCATTGCCGTTGAGCGGCACGTTGAACTCGCCCTGTTGCGTGTCGGTGAGCGGCACCATCGGCGCAACCGTCTCGTTGACCGAGAAATTGGCCGGGGCGTTCCACACGCCGCGTTGCGCGTCGTTGAGCGCCCAGATGCCAGCCATCGCTCCGCTCGGCGGCGCGACGTTGAGCTTGTTGGCGAGGATCTGTTGAATGTTGCCGATCAGCGGCACCGCGTTGAGCAGATATTGGTCGAGCGACTTGATCTCCGCGTCGGTGGTGGGGGCGGCAACAGCCGGCGGCGTTGTCGTCGGCGTCATCGAGACCAGCAATATCGGGTCTGCTTTGGTTACGCCGGTGGTATTTGCCGGGTCCGTGTTGGCGGTGGCGGTGACGTCGGCGGACGCGACCGGGAAGGCGGCGGCAATATGCGCGGCCACGTCGACGAAGGTGGAACTGTATTTCGTCGTGGTTCCGTCCGTGGTCGAGGGATAAAGTCCCAGTGCCTGCGTCGTCAGCAGGTTGTTCATTAACGTGGTGCTCTCGGCCGCGCCGGTCAGATTGGCGTAGGTGACGTCGGTCTTGCTGAGCAGCGACGATTCGATCGCGGGGCCATAACAGGTGCCATAGCTGAAATAGGCCGCGGCGGGCGAAATCGCCGCATAGAAGGCGTTTGCAGTGTCCTGCATGCCCTTATAGGTCCAATTGGCGGGGATCAGCGCGCCGGGCATGTCGAGGATCGCGACGCGGTCCTGCAGTTGTCCTGCCTGGTTGATCATATCGACCGCGATCTTGCCGTAATCGTCGTAACTATAGGTGGTGACGCCGTCCTTGGTCTCGCTGTTGAACAGCAGGCAAGCGTCGGGGATAACCAGCATCGTGCCGCCGCGCGTATCATGCGCGACGTCGAGGCCTTTGCTGAGATCGTCCTTGCTGACCGTTGTCGGATCCGCATCAGGCGTCGGCGCGATGCTCTGCGTGCCCCAATAATTGGCGACCGAGATGACATAGCAGTTGCCGCCGCCGTTGCCGTAGAACAGCTGCATCGCCTGGAAGAGATTGAATTGCGAAACATAGGACACCGAATGTGCCTTGGTCTCGGAAGTGCCCACGACATAGGCATTCACCTTCGTCGCCGAGCCATCGCTCGAGGCGGCCTCGAAATCATAGACCATCGTCGGTTTGCCGGAGGTCGCGTCCACCGGCTGCGGCTCGACAATGCCCTTGGCGGTGTAGCCATAGCCGAAATAGCTATAATAGTCGGCCATCGAACTGATTGGCACGGCCTGCAAATACATCTGCCGGTTGGTCGTTGGGTCCTTGGCGGTTTCGGTATAGCCGATAAAGATCGGCACGGCGGTGGCCACGCCGACGATCGACGGCGGGAAGGCGGAAAACTCGGTGACATAGACGCCTGGCGTCTTGCGATCCTTGGTGAGCGTCGTAGCCATCGCTTTGCTTCCTTCGCAGTTAGGCGGCGCACGCCACCGGTTCAGATATAGACAAACATCTCCGACGTGCCCGTCGCGCTCTCATCGGCCGGCCCGGGCCAGACCGGAGTCGCCGGCGCCACGGGCAGACGCGTCAGGGTGATTGCGTTTTCATGGCCCGATGCGTCGCGCCGGATGCCTTTGAGATCGAAGCGTTGCGCCGATTTCTGGCGTAGCGGGAGCAATGTATCGGTGGTGAACATGGTGGCGAGCGATCCGTCGGGTAGCCGCACGGGCTGCGGGTTCGCCGCGAATTCGGCACCGGGCCCGCGGATCTCCATGTCCTGCAGACGCGAGCCGGGGACCTGCGAGACCACATAATATTGCCAATAGGTTTGGCGCGCGTCGAACGCGAGTTGATAGCTCAGGCCCCCGCATTCCTTCGGCCGCGGAGTGGAGTCGAAGAGCGGGGGGATCGGGTAGATTCCGCCACTGTCGGGTTCAGGCTCGGTGAAAAGAAGGTCGAGCAGCGCCATGCTGTCGCCATCCGCCGGAACATAGAGCACGCGGCGCGGATAGACCGGTCCCGCGATTGGTTGCCCGCCCTCGGCCTCAAGCGAGATCGTATAATAATCGTTGGGCAGCGAGGTGAAGTCGAGCGACGCGCGCTTCGGGTCTTGCGGCGTGGGCCCGTCGAAGATCGTGACGTCGTCGGTTCCCGGAGCCGGAATGACCATTGCGCCCGAAAGATCGGTAACGATCACCCGGTGGGTCTCCGGCGGAAGCGTCAGATTGACTTCGCCGCCGACCACCTCGCGAAGGGCATCGCCGCCCATATAGGCGCCTTGCGCCAGCATCGCGACGGATGGCGTCGCGCCCTCCACGTCACCGTCGCGCGGGTGCGCATAGAGGTTGCAGCCGAACAAATTGACGCTCGACTGCTTGGTCTGGATCGGCAGCGCCGTGACCCCCACGAACTCGGGATTGATGAGCTCCAGCAGGAAGGTCATGCGCGTCCAGAAGCCTGTTTGCGCCTCCGGCTCCTGCGCATCGCGCCGGAGATATCTGATCAGCGTGTCGAGCTTTTCGGGTTGGTAGAAGACGCTGAAGCCCGTGTCTTCATTCTTGAAGGCCAGACCGAGCGAGGCCATCAATTGCGACGTCGATGCGGTCGGGACCACGCGGAAATCCGCGCACAGGCCGCGATTCTGCGTATAATAAGTATGGGTGAAGACCACGCTGACCAAGCGCTTGTACAGGCTCGAGCGGCGCGGCGGGGCATAAGTGAACGAGCGCGATGCGTTTCCGAGGCCAGCACTGCTCATTGAGGTGCGCCCGAATCGGGGACTTCCGAAATTCCGCCGCTGCTGACCGGATAGGCCCGTGCGCGCATCGCCGTCGAGGCAAAGGGCAGCATGCGCAGCTTGTAGAACACGCTCGGCAAATATTTTGTGCCCAACATGCTCATGACATAGTTGACTTCGACTGGATCAAGGCTGGACATTTCCAATGTTATCTTATCGATCTCTGGCCCAAGTTCGGGCGCATTAGATTGATTGAACCAGGGGTTTTGTTGAAAGAAAGAAATTATTGCGGAAATTGCAGATAACCCGTCGGAATAATTATGCGCTGCAAAATTGGCCATAAAGACCAAGTGAAGATCGATATATATCGGCGGATTAACGACAGCAAGACTATCTACCCCACCTCTAGTAGGTGTATATGTACTGACAATATTTTCACGCGTTATGTTATATAAGGTCATGACGACCTTATCTCTAATAGAATCGTTCACCGAGCCGTCATGATAGACGGAGCTAGTGAGAGCCACCCAATCGTCACTGCGACGATCAAGGTTCTGCATATATTCGTTTGCGAGCTTGCGAATCGTCTCAAGAGTAGCGCGGACGCTCGACATAACCCAAATTTCTACATGTTTTGCGAAACCTCGCAAGCAAAAAGCGCAAAAAATGTACGGAACCGACTTCCGCAAGGTGCTGCACATCGAGTCGAGTGGCGACAGACACCTAATATGTTCTTTGATATATCGATGAAGCGCGGGTCAGCGACCGAGATAATGACCTTCCTTGCGTAGCTCTTCGCGGATTCCGCTCATGATATCGCCGAGTTCGACTCGCTGTGGCTGGCGCGTAACTGCCAGCAGGCAGGCGTGGCGCAGCACATTGACGATCGCCCCGCCGGCCAGTTCGTGATCGGCGGCGAGCGTCGGGAAATCCACGTCCGGCGCCAGCGCGAAGCGTCCGGTCTCGAACATATCGCGCCACAGCCGCAGCCGGGCGGCGGCGTCGGGCATCGGAAACAGGATCGCCGACTGGAACCGGCGCGCGAACGCCTCGTCCATATGACTGCGCACGTTGGTCGAAAGGATCACCAGGCCGGGGAAATCCTCGAGCCGCTGGAGCAGGTAAGCGATCTGCTGGTTCGCCGCCCGGTCGTTGGCGCTGCTCGCCTCGGTGCGCTTGCCGAACAGTGCCTCAGCCTCGTCGAAGAACAGGATCCAGTTACGATTCTGCGCCTGATCGAACAGCGCGGCCAGATTCTTCTCGGTCTCGCCAATCCATTTGGAGACGACCCGCGACAGGTCGACGCGATAGACCGGCAGGCTATGGTGCTTGCCAAGCAAAGCAGCGGTCAGCGTCTTGCCGGTACCGGGGCTACCGTAGAACAGGCAGCGGTATCCCGGCTTCAGCCGATGGGCGAGGCCCCAGTCGTGCAGCAACGTGGTGGAATGGCGGACCCAGGCGCTGATCATCTCAATCTGCGCGCGCGTGGCCGAATCGATGACCAGATCCTGCCAGTCGAGCGGAGTCGTGATCGGATCGGCAGGAAAATGCTCGCTGGAGGAAAAGACATAGTCCTTGCCGGTCAGCAAAAGCTCGAGCGTTTCGCGCGATAACCGCAGCAGCGCCGAGGTCAGCGGCTCCTCCGGATGGCGGTGGTCGATCGACAAGATCCCGGATGCGATCAAGCGATGCTGCGAGGCAAACAGCGCGCGGGCGCAAATTCGCTCCTGGATATTTCCGCCGGCAAGCAGGAACAAGGCGGTCTCGACGCTGGGCAGGAAGCCGACGTGCGATTGGCCGGGCGCGCCGCCGAACTCGGTGAAACGACGCCCCGTCGCCTGGTTCTGGAGCAGGAAGGGATCGAGGAGTTCGGGCGCGACATGTGGCGCGAGCGCCAGCGCGAGCACGAGGCGCTCGTGTGCATCGTGCGCCAGCGTTGCTAGGACACGCGCGAAGGGGTCGCTGGTGCCAGTCAGATCGGGCGGAGGCGGCAGATCTGCGTTCGAGATCCCGGCACCTTCCTGATACCCGGCAAAGCGATACTGCAGGACTTGCTCCAGCCAGGCGAGTTCGCGCTCGATCGCGGTCTCTGCGGGCGCTGGCTGCTGTGGCGCGGATTCGGACTCACCAATTGACATGCACGGGCTCCGCCATCCAGCGATGATAGATCAGGCCGACGCTCCACGGGATCTGATCGACCAGTATGTCGAGTGTCTTGCGTTCGACGTCGAGGGTCCAGCGATCGGGCTCGCGCCGGAGGCGCCCGTCGCGCTGCAGGAAGGTTTCGCGCAATCCGGCCGGCGACGTGTTTTTGATGATTGGCCAGTTGGCGATCACGGCCTGGATCAGCTCGGCGCAAAGCGCGCGGTCGGCCTGGCTGGGCTCGATCGCGCGCGCGACGGGCGCGGCGAGCGGGATGCCGCTCAGCAGTTTGTTGAGCGCGAGATCGTGTTCTGGCGCGTCGCAGCGCTCGTCGACCAGATATTGCAGCAGGTGGACCGCGCGGGACGCCGCCTCGATCCCCGTGACGCGCGGCACGCCCTGTGCGTCTGGCACCAGCACGCCGATCCGTTCGAAGAAGCGCGGCAGATACGGGTTGAACAGCACGAGCCCGGCGTTTGCGACATAGATCCGGTCGCCGGGCTGTGGCTCGGGCGGCCGGGTTTCCTCGGGCGCGGGTTTTCGGGCGCTCGCCGGACGCGATGGCTTCGCTGAGGGAGGCTGGTTGAGGCTGGCCGCGACATTGGCATATCCCCCCCGGCGCGCGAGCTCGGTTGCCTGCGCGCGTACCCGGCTCGTGATATCGGGTGCGGCTTCGGGCAAAGACGCGAACAATCGGCCGATTGCCGCGCGCGGCGTCGGTAGGTCGCCTTCGGCCAGCAGGGTCAGCAGGCTCACCCGCAACGCGTGACCTGCGGCGTCGTGGGCCGCTGACGGCGCGGTGCGGCGCCAGGCTGCGGCGAGGATCATGGTCGCGTCGAGGAGAAATCGCGACCGCGCAGGCGCGAGCCGATGGACGACGCGTGCGAAAATCTCCTCCGGTACCTTGGCGGCCCATCGCGCCCTGGCTTCGGGTCGGACAAGCGCGTCGCGCAGCGCGCCGTCGAGCGCCGGATCGCTGCGGTCGGCGAGGTCCGCCAGCAGCCGCAACCAAAGGGATAGCCGCGGCGGGTTCGCGGGTCCGGCACCGGCCAGCCAGCCGAACAGCGCCGTCCGGTCTTTCTGGGCTGGTGGCGGCACCTGTTCCGGCTGGCGCTCGGCGATCGGCGCGGGCAGGGGGCGGACAAGCCGATCCAAATCGACCGGTGTGCCAGCAATCGCGGCGGCGGCGGCGCGGATCCGGGCGTCGCCGCGCGTTTCTTCGGTGAGATCGACCGAAAGCGTCGCGAGTGGCCCGGCGGTTGCGAACGCCCACGGCGCCAATCGCTCGATCAGGGACGTCCCGTCGGTTGGCCCCAGCTGATCGGTCGCGCGCCGCAGGCGAACCGCAATTTCGTCGGCATCGGCATCGGCATCGTCGAGCAGCCGGTGTAGCTCAAGTGTCGGCAGCGCTGCGAGCTGTTCGATCAGCGGCTTGATTCGCGTCTCGGGCGGCGCCCACCAGGGAAGCGTGCCATGCTTGAGCCAATGGCGATGCAAGGCAATACGATCGTAGCGCGCGCCCGGCACGGTTGGATCGGCCGCTTCGAGGGCGTCGCCACGCAGCGCCGTGTCGAGGATTCGCGTCCACGCTGCGGTCATGCTGCCGCCGGGCATATCGGCGAGGCTCGCGGCCACGACTGCCGCTTGATCGGCCGCGTCAGGCAGCAACGCCGCCACGATTTCCTCTGGCAACATCCACGTCAGCAGACGCTCGATGAGGGGCCCGGTTTTGCCCGACGCAGCGATCGTCAGCCGACCCAGCAAGGTGGCGAAGCCCGCCGGATCGAGCGCTGCCGCCTGCGCCAGATACGCCGCAGACGCGGGCGGCCCGCCGGTGCGCAGGAAGCGCTCGGCATGCGCCAACGGATCGAGCGTGGGGGTGGCAGTCAGCGCGTGCGGTTCCGGCTCGCGCTCGATGTGCCGCCAGTCGCCGAGCTCGCGCACCGAAACGCCCTGGTACCGCGCGATTCCCGCCAGCAGACGGCGGCGCAGGTCGGCGCGGCCCGAGCGCTTGCCGCTCGCCAGCGCGGCAAGTGCGAGCGCCGAAATCAGGCCGCGGAACGCGCCGCGGTCGAGATCGACCAGAGGTGCCTCCGCGTGGCGGCGCATGAACAACGCGAGATCGGCCGCAGCCGCGTCCCCTGCCGGGCCGAACGCCGCCAGCGCTGCCGCCAGCCCGGCTTCGCTCAGCGCCGCAGTCACGCGCTGGAGCAGGGCCAAATCGTGCGCGAGGGGGCGGATCAGCGTGACTTTCGCGGGCCCGGCGTCGTCCTCGATCGCGCGGGCGAGCGCGCTTGGGTCGCGGCGGCGTTGGTTGGTCGGGGCGCCCGTGCGGGCGTCGGCAAGCAGCGCCGACATGTGCGCGGGATCGATCTGTGCCACGTGCGCCAGCGCGCTCGCAATCTGTGTCAACCAGTCGGCGCGCTGGAACGATGGCGGCGGATCGCGCAGCAGCCAGCGCAGCGTAATCAATCGAAGATGCCGCTCAAACGAATCCTCTGACAATGCGACGAGGTGATGCTTGCGCTGCAAGGCGGTCAGCTCCGCGATGCCGTCCAGTAACTGCGCGGCGTCGCCTGGGCGGAGCTTTTCGACCAATGCGCGGAGCGTCTCGGCCGTCATGCCGTCGCTCAGCGTCGTAAGCGCGGATTCATCGGACTGGTGACGGAGCAGCCGCGCTATCAGCGCGTCGAGGTCATTCGCATCGCTCGGGGACGGCGCGCTGCGGGATTTCGGCAAGTCGACCGCCAGCTCGGCAAGCGCCACGGGCAGCGAGCCTTCGGGCGGTAACCGGCGGCGGAGCGCCGCCAACGCCTCGATCAGCGATTCGAGCAGAAACGTATAGGATACCCCGCCGACCGCAGCGAGGCGGTGAAGTAAGCGCCGGAGCCAGCTGCGGCGGTTGAATCGCGAGCCCGCCTCGCGCAACAGATAGCGCAGCACGATCAACCGTACCTGACGCTCGAACCCGAGGTGCGACAGCGCGACCAAAGGGGTCTCGCGGTGCAAGGTGGTCAGACCCGCAACATAGGCGAGGATTACCGCTGCGTGTGCGGGCTCGAGCCGATCGATCAGCCGTGCGAAAAGCGCTGCGGTCAGCCGTCGCACCAGCGCCTCCAGCGCAGCAGGATCGTTGGCGGCGTCGCGGAATCGCTTCAGCAGCGCTTCGTCGCTGTCCTCCGGGGTGGCGGTGGGTGCGGGCGCTCCGGCTGCGGTGCTGCCGCGATCGGATTCTTGCTCCGCGATCAAAGCGTCGAGCACGCCCGGCAGAGACGCCGCCACCGGCCGTCGTCGCCGCGTTTTGCCAAGCGCGTCGCGGATCAGCACGAGCAGCGTGGAATAGGCGATGCCTTGTACGGCGGCGATGCCACGGAGCAGATGTGCGACGAAGGCGTGGCGGTTGAACTGACTGCCCGGCTCATGCAGCAGGAATTCGAGTGTCAGCACCCAAGTTGTGTGACGCAGCGCGGGCGCGGGGAGCGGTGTTGGCGTGGCAAGGTAACGTCGGCGCAGTTCGGCGTGGTAGGCGAGGATGAGCGCGGCGTCCGCCGGTGCCAGCAGTGCCAGGAGCGCGAGCAGATCGCTTTCGGTGAGCTGTAGCACCAGCCGGTCGAGCACGTAGCGATCGCGCGCGCGCCGCCGCAGCATCGCCACCAGCGCGTCGGCTTGCGTGGCGATCAGGTGCCGGAGCGCTTCGGTCGGGTCAAAGCGTTCGGCACCGCGAAAGCGCGGTGCGCCATGGACGAGATAGGCGTCGAAATTCTCCAGCGCCGCCGCCGCCAGCGGAACGGCACGCGCGATTGGGCCAGGCGCCTGGCGCGCGGCGGCGAGCGCGTGTTCAAGCGCTTCGGTGAGCGCGCGTTCGAGCGCCGCGGGTGCATCTTCCTCCAGCCGCTCGGCCGCGATGGTGCCGAGGTCGAGATCGAGCCGGTCGAGCTCGATCCGCACGTCGGTCGGGCTGAGCCGCTCAAACACGCGCTCGAGCATTGCCGGCAGATGCCGGTGCGCAAGGTCCTCTGTGCGGGCGCGCAGCCGCAACGCCGATTCCAGATCGGGCATGTCGATATTCAAACTCAAGCGCTCGACGTGATGCGGCTGCGACGGCATGAACAGCTTTCAACGAGTGGGATGCACAATATTTCAAGCGCTTCGAACGCGTCGCGACCGTCTCATCTTCGATTTTACCGAGTCGCAACCTCATGACTATGCTGCTGAATGTAATCGAGCGCATTCGAAATCTGCGGAATGGGATGGTACGGCCGATATTAACTTTAGCGGTCTTTGTGACTGCCGAAAGTTGCTGTACCGTCGCGGTGTCGAGCAGGAGAATGGGCGATGTCCAGCAGTTATGCTATGCAGCAGCGTGTCGCGTCGCGGCCGCCCGCGCCTGCAACTGGTGTCCGGTCGGCGAGCGTGCGATCGCCTGATCTCAGCGCGCTGGGGAGCGCGCTCAACCGCGCACCGCACGTTCAGCAGCTCGCCGCGATGCGGTATGGGTTGGTCGCGCCGGTGACCCAGCGCGTCATGAATGTCGTCTTTGCCGATGCCGTGCCAGCGGCGCTGCAGGCGAAGATGGACGTCGTTCTCGCGACACTCAACCGCATGGGTGCCGCGGTGGTGCCAGCGGTTCATGTCAATCTCGACATCACCAACGATCCCGATCACCTGCAAACGAATCCGGCCGATACGATTCTCCGTCCGCAGGCACCGGGTGCCGCGTTCCGGCGGATCGATATGACGATCCGCAGCTGGTATATCGAGAGCAGTTCGGTTGGCGAGATCGTCGGCATGATCGGCCACGAACTCGGTGTGCATTCGCTGGCCGACATCGAAATGACGGCGCCCGAGCGCGCCGCCGAGACGGCGCAGAACGGCGTTCCCTATGTCGCCAATATCGCCGGTGCGAACCGGCCGCTCGCCCCGCTCGGCGGTGCAGCGGACCGGCGTCAGGACGACCACGTCAATGTCGCAAAGTTTCAGGTCAATCCGATAACGGATGTGCCCGTCGCGCCGATGCCGCGCATGCGGCAGTATATCCAGACGATGCTCCGGCTGGGCGACGCGATCGACGCCGCGCCGGTTGGCCCAGGTGGCGAATATGCCGATGCCCCGGCGCGGGAGCGCGCTTTGAACGAGATGTTCCAGACGTTCCTGTTCGATATGGGGCGGGTCATCGCCACCGACGATGGCACCGCCTGGGCGGTCGCGATCGGAGCGGGCGATATCGCCGAGGTGTACAATTGGTTGCGCGACGATCTGATCGCGACACATGGCGCCGGGCGTCCCTGGCTCGTCAATCTGGTGGTCGCCGACGCGACCCGTGCCGCGCTGGTCGGGATGCTGGGCGGCAAGGTGGCGAGGGCGCTTTGGGCGCAGCGCGGCGCAATTGCGGCGCAGGCCGGGCGCGGGTTGCTCGCGCTGCCCGGGCTTGCGCTCGGTGCGGCGGTTGGCGGCGTGCGCGCGGGCCTCGGACAGCTGGGCTTCTGACCCCATACAGTGACACGTCGACCGTCCACAGCCGACGGCGCGGTAGCTCAATTAAATTCTATAGGTGTTGGAATGATCCGATCTATATTGGTCGAGAAATTGACGCGCCTCGTCGGGCATCACGCCATTGTCGCTGGTGTCCATGAAACCATCATTGCCGTCATATTCGTCCTCTTCCTCGCTGTCGCGACCGTCCTCAAAGTCGTGCGAAGCGTTGGCCGTCGCACCTTCAAGCCGCAGATTGTTGAGATCATTATAGGCGTTGGTCGCTTCGCGGACTGTCGCAGGCTCCGTATCCCGGACATAGTCTCTCCAATTCTCGATATGGCCGATCTGCAAGTCATTGATATTATGCCATCTATTCGTGACGGCACATCGCACGAACGTGGCGTTGAATTCTAAACTGTTGCGCTTTCGATTTTCGGGCAGCAACGCGAATAATGCGCTGAACGTATCTTCGTACCAGCCGTTCGGGCGGTTGAACGTATCATAGGAATATGCCCCTGCGCCTCCCCCCGGCACGTGCAGGCCCGTCAGGTTAGGCTGATAATTCTCGTCGCCATAGCGTTGTGCAACGATCATGGAAGCAGAACCCAGAGCGCTCGCCTGCAGCGGCTGCGCGTCCCCGCTCAAGGCATTTTCCTGAACGGGTGCGGTTTCGTGCGCATGCCCGGTGAACGCACTCGCCCGCCCGCCCATCTCGTCGGCTTCGCGCTCGAGCGCGCGATCATTATTGATTGCAATGCCGTCCTTTGTCTGCAGGGTAGGCCGCACGCGTCCCTGCGCCTGTTGCACGACATGCCAAGCCTCGTGCGGGAGATGCTGATCCTGACCCGGGGCAAGATGGACTTCGCTCCCTTGCGCAAAGGCATGGGCCTGCAGCGCCGCGGGTTTCGGAGAGTTTCGGTGGACCCGCACTTGATCTAACGACATTCCGGAGAGCGCCTCCACCCCGGCTTTGAGCGTATCGGGCAGACCGGTGCGGTTGGGTGCCGGTGCGACGCCGACCCGCTGTATCCAGCGCGCATTGAGATCGGCAGCCAGCTGGGTCAAGTGTCCGTGGCGCGGACCTGTGGTCTGCGCCGCTCCGATCGGATCGGCCGCCTTGTTCGCAGAGCGTTGCATCAGTGCTTGGTTTGCCAAGGTCGCCCCCCGGTGCGTTACTTTCGACAACTTTAGCCGATACGCGAAACAATTGCCAGTCTTCTGTTCCGTGACGAACTGGGCCTCCGTCAACCTCTAAATATCCGATAGCATCATCGGCGATCCGCATCCCGACAATCCGCCGCTTTCGAATTGGGCGGTAGCCCACGGATGGCTTCGCGCACTTCACCATGGACGTTGCGGGCGCGAGCCCTTACATGCGGCCCCACACGATGAACTGGTTGCTTGTTCTTTCCGCGCTTTTTTCAACGCTGACCGGCGTTAGCGTCGGCGCGCGTCCGCTCGAGGCGGTCGTTCAGCAATCGGCGCTTTCGGCGGGGATCCGGCACCAAGTCGCGGTCGCGGTGCCGCTTGCGCGCGGGCATCTTCATTTGCTCGGGGCGTTCGGAATTCGTCTGACTTTCGCGGTCGCAAGCCGCGTGGCTGCAATGACGTTGGCCGATCCGCGTCTGTATCTGGATCGCCTGCGGGCTTGATCCGGCGGCGCTGACCGCGCCTCCATCCTCGATCCTTTCGGCACCGTGCAGCGCGCGGGCCATATCTTTTAATTTCAGGAAATCCTTATGCTCGGCGGCATTGCCAAATCGCTCTTCGGGTCGTCGAACGACCGGTACGTCAAATCGCTCGGGTCGATCGTCGCCAAGGTCGGCGCGTTCGAACCAAGCTTGCAAGCCATGTCCGACGAGGAGCTTGCCGCGCAGACGGTGAAATTCCGCGCGCGGCTCGCCGAGGGCGAAGCGCTCGACGCTCTGCTGCCCGAGGCATTCGCCACGGTGCGCGAGGCAGCGAAGCGCGTGCTCGGTCAGCGGCATTATGATGTGCAGATCGTCGGCGGGATCGTGCTCCACCGCGGCGAAATCGCCGAGATGCGGACCGGCGAGGGCAAGACGCTGGTCGCGACGCTCGCGGTCTATCTCAACGCGCTGCCGGGCAAGGGCGTCCATGTCATCACGGTCAACGACTACCTCGCCGCACGCGACGCTGCGTGGATGGGGCAGGTCTACAGCTTCCTCGGCATGACGGTCGGCGTGATCGTGCCGAACCTGTCGGACGAGCAGCGCCGCGATGCGTATGCCGCCGACATAACCTACGGCACCAACAACGAATTCGGTTTCGATTATCTGCGCGACAATATGAAATATGACCGCGAATCGATGGTCCAGCGGCCGTTTTCGATGGCGATCGTCGACGAGGTCGATTCGGTGCTGATCGACGAAGCGCGCACCCCGCTGATCATTTCCGGCCCGACCGACGACAAGTCCGATCTGTATCGCTCGGTCGATCTCGTCGTGAAGCAGCTTGCGGCAGAGGATTATGAGAAAGACGAGAAACAGAAGTCGATCATCCTGACCGAGGATGGCACCGAAAAGGTCGAGCGCATGCTCGAGACAGCCGGGCTGCTCGAGGGCGCGAACCTTTATGATTTCGAGAATACCCAGGTCGTGCATCACCTCAACCAGGCGCTGCGCGCGAACATGATGTTCCGGGCCGATACCGACTATATCGTCAAGGATGGCAAGGTCATCATCATCGATGAATTCACCGGCCGCATGATGGACGGTCGGCGTTGGTCGGACGGTCTGCACCAGGCGGTCGAGGCGAAAGAAGGCGTTGAGATCGAGCCCGAAAACCAGACGATGGCGTCGATCACCTTCCAGAATTATTTCCGGATGTACCCGAAGCTCAGCGGCATGACCGGCACGGCATCGACCGAAGCGGCGGAATTCTTCGACATCTATAAGATGAACGTGGTAACGATCCCGACCAATGTGAGCGTCAAGCGCGTCGATGAAGAGGACGAATTCTACAAGGACACCGCCGACAAATTCGCCGCCATCGCCAAGAAGATCAAGCATCACGCCGATCTTGGGCAGCCGGTGCTGGTCGGCACCGTGTCGATCGAAAAGTCGGAATTGTTGAGCGAATTCCTCGTCAAGGAAGGCGTCAAGCATGAGGTGCTCAACGCGCGCCAGCATGAGCGCGAGGCGCATATCGTGGCGCAGGCGGGCCGCAAGAGCGTGGTGACGATCGCGACCAATATGGCCGGGCGCGGCACCGACATCCAGCTTGGCGGCAATTTCGAATTCATGGTCGAGGACGAGCTTTCGGAAATGCCCGAGGGGCCCGAGCGCGATGCCGAAATCGCGCGGATCAAGGCACAGATCGTGGCCGAAAAGGCCGAAGTGCTGGCGGCAGGCGGTCTGTTCGTGCTCGGCACCGAGCGGCATGAGAGCCGCCGCATCGATAACCAGTTGCGCGGCCGTTCGGGTCGTCAGGGTGATCCGGGACTTTCGCGCTTCTACCTCAGCCTCGACGACGATCTGCTGCGCATTTTCGGCCCCGACACGCTGTTCGCCAAGATGATGCGCTCGAACATCGGCGATGGCGAGGCGATCGGCAGCAAGTGGCTGTCCAAGGCGATCGAGACCGCGCAGAAAAAGGTCGAGGCGCGCAATTACGATATCCGCAAACAAGTCGTCGAATATGATGACGTGATGAACGATCAGCGCAAAGTGATCTACGAACAGCGCGCCGACATTATGGATGCCGATACCGTTGGCGACGTGGTCGAGGATATGCGCGCCGAAACGGTCAACACTATCGTCGGTGGCGCGTGCCCACCGGGAACCTACCCCGAGCAATGGGACATTGCGGGGATGAAGGCAGCGCTTGCCGAGACGCTCAATATCGAGCCGCAAGTCGAGGCTTGGTTAGAGGAAGAAGCGATCGATCCCGAGATCATCGAGGACCGCGTCCAGAAAATGGCCGATGCGATGGTCGCGGAAAAGGCTGCGTCGCTCGACCCGGAAACCTGGGTTCGGGTCGAAAAGTCGATCCTGCTGCAAAATCTCGATCATCATTGGAAGGAGCATCTCGCGACGCTCGATGCGCTGCGGCAGGTGGTGCATTTGCGCGCTTATGCGCAGAAGACGCCGATCAACGAATATAAGCAGGAAGCGTTTTCGCTGTTCGAGCGGATGCTCACCAACATTCGCGAGGATGTCACGCGGACGATCTCCTTCGCGCAGTTCCAGGTGCAGGAAGCACCTGCGCTGCCGAATTTGCCCGATTTCATCACCTCGCACTTCGACCCGTTCAGCGGCGATGATGATACGTACGATCAGGACGGCGGCGGCGGTCTGATCACCACGCGCCTGCCGCCGCTGTCGATCCCGCAGCCCGATGGCAGCGAGATCGGGCAGGATCCGGCAGCGTGGGAGGGCAATGTCAGCCGTAATGCGCCGTGCCCGTGCGGATCGGGTCGCAAATACAAGCATTGCCACGGCGCGGTGTAAGCCCGCGCTTGCGGCCGGCGCCGCGCTGACGCGGTGCCGGCCGAAGGGTTACTTTGCCGCGATGCTGTCTGGAAGCGGCGCATTGTCGAGCGCGACCGGCACGTCATAATAGCTGACCTTGCCGGTGCTGCCATAGGTCTTGGCGACGCGCGCGTACCACGCTTCGTTGAACCACGCTTGCGCCGCCGCGCGCGTGCGGAACAGATACATCCCGCCAAAGCCGCCATCGTCGCCGATCGTGAACAGCTTGCGGACGAGTCCGGGGACCGCCCGATATTGTGGAACCGCCTTCACCATCCCGTCAGCAATCGTCGAACGTGGGATGCCGGCGGGGATCGGAATCGAGACGAGGACCGCGACGGGCTTACCGGCTGCGGGCGCAGTTTGCGCGGCGAGCGGGGCGGTGGCGAGCGTGATCGCTGCAAGCACCGATAGTGTACGGATCATGATATTTCTCCTTAGTGGTCGAGGAATCTCTAAATACGCGGTGCCGCTCTCTTGCAGCAGTCGCAAAGCGTGCAAAACAATGTTGCGTTTTCTGCAAACGCTCGCGATCTTACCGCGATGAACAGCCGTGATCTGCAATGCCTGGTCGATGTCATCGACGGCGCATCGTTCACCGCGGCGGCACGCCGTCGCGGCGTTGCGGTTTCGACGGTCGTACGGCGCATCGACGCGCTTGAGGCAGACCTGGGCACGAGGCTGATCGATCGGGGGCAGAGCGGTGCGCGATTGACGGCGGCGGGGGAACAGATTGTCAACCTCGCCCGCGTCCAGATCGAGGGAGCGGACCGGATCAGGCGGCTGGCCACGGCGGCACGCTCGCCCGCGCTCAAGGAGACGGTAACGGTTTCGGCGGCCGAATTCGTCGTCTCCGAGCGATTGGCCCCGGCGCTCGGGCGCCTGTACGACCTTGCACCGCACATTCGGATAGAATTGCATTCCCAGGCGCAGATCGTCAGCCTTGCGGCGCGCGATGCCGATCTTGCGGTGCGCATGTCGCGTCCAACGGGCAACAGCTTGCTGATCCGCAAGCTCGGTCGGATCGATCTCGGACTGTATGCGAGCACGACGTATCTGGCCGACCGTTTGCCCGCGACAATCGATCTGTCGCGCGAACGGATCCTGACCTATGACGATAGCTACGGCCCGACACCCGAAGCCGCGTGGGCAACGCAAACCGACCTCGCCGAGGCGGTCGTCCTGCGCACCGGTAGCGTTCGGGCGCTGCTGAACGCAACAATTGCCGGATTGGGGATCGGTCTGTTGCCTGCGCACGCCGCGCGGACGGCAGGGCTAGTGGAGATCGCGACCGCCGCTCCCTTTGAACCACGTATCCCGTGGTTGGTCGTCCACCGCGACTTGCGCCGCGTACCTGCCATTGCGACCGTCCATGATTGGATTGTCGATGTCTTCGCGCCGGATCGCCGACCCAGCGCCTAGCTGGACCGGCTTTACCGCTTATTTTGGCAGAACGATCGTCGGTTCCAGATTCTTGATCACATCACGTGCGTCGAACGCGCGGATATTATCCTTGGGCTTGGGTCCGCGCCCAACGATGAGCTCGGCATTGGCCTCATATTTATCGATCGTGTCGATATCGATGCCGCGATCGAAGAAGGGGTCGCCGAAGAACGGATCCCAGCTGCGCCAGCCAAAGCCAGTTCCACGATAGCGCCAGCTCGGACCCCAATAGCCGCCGCCAAAGCCGCCGCCATAGCCGAAGCCGCCGACAAACCCACCGCCGAAGCGCGGCGTGGAGTAGGTGCGCGACTTACGGTCGACCGCACGGTCCACGAAGATGAAATAGTCGAAGCCGCGCTGCACCGTCAGCTCGGCGGCGCGGTATAGCAGATACTTCTCGACCGTCTCGCGCGAGGTGTAGCTGTTGCCCGAAAAGCTGACCATGAAGCGGTTCTCTTCGATTTGGCGATCGCTATAGCCGGAGCGTTCGAAGCCGCGGCCAACCGCCGGACGATAGGTCGATTCGGTCACGCACGACGTCGTCAGCAACGTCACCGCGCCCAAAGCGACGGCGAGCGTCTTGCGCAATGTGGGGGAAGCTATCGGCATTTCGGTCTCCAATGACTCGGCCTGTGCGGCACACCGTGCCGACAACACATGAAGCGCAGAACGAACGATCGTGCGCAAGGCTCCGACGATCGCGATGTGCTCGCGTGATAATGCCGCGCGCCACATGAACGCAGGGTGACGGACGGAGGACAAGGCGCGACCAACGCCCGATTTCCAAAAGACACAAACGGGCCTTGCGTGCGCGCGAAACTCGCTGCTATAGCCCCGCGACCGCATCGTTCCCCGATAGCTCAGCGGTAGAGTAGGTGACTGTTAATCACTTGGTCGTTGGTTCGAATCCAACTCGGGGAGCCAGCGGCGGAACGCTACACCGCCCTTACGTGACGAACTGCTCCATGGTGATGCGGTCGTCGAGCGCGTGTTCGGGATCGAACAGCAAGGTCAGTTCGCGGGTGCGGTCGATCACGATTTCCACCAAGGCGACGTCACGCGTCTCGCGCTGATCGGCCACCGCGCTCACCGGGCGCTTGGCGGGGTCGAGCACGCGCAGGCTGATCCTTGTCTTGTCGGGAAGGATCGCGCCGCGCCAATGACGCGGACGGAACGGGCTGATCGGCGTGAGCGCCAGCATGTTCGAGTTCAGCGGCAAAATCGGGCCGTGCGCGGAAAGATTATACGCGGTCGATCCAGCCGGGGTCGCCACCAATATGCCATCGCACGCCAATTCGGGCAGGACGATCCGGTCGTTGACGGTGACTTCGAGATTGGCGGTCTGGCGCGTTTCGCGCAGCAGCGAGACTTCGTTGATCGCCGGGAGCGCGACGGTCTCGCCGGAAACCGTCGTCGCGGTCATCGCCAGCGGTACGACCTTGAACGACTTGGTACGTTCGAGCCTGGTATCGAGGCCATGGGGCCGCCATTCGTTCATCAGGAACCCGACCGTGCCAAGGTTCATCCCGAACACCGGGACGACGGGTTTGCGCCGTTCGAGCATCGCATGCAGCGTCTGCAGCATGAAACCGTCGCCGCCGAGCGCCACGATCAGATCGGCATCCTCGGGCGCGACCCAGTCATGCGCGTCGGCGAGCATCGCAGCCGCCTCCTGCGCCGTCGGCGTCGGCGAGGCGACGAGCGCGCGACGCTGCGGCAGCGTCATCCGCCGGTGACGCTCATATGACGCGCGACAGCTGGGGCCGTCGCCTCAATGTCGAACTCGTGGCGTGCGGGCTTGGTCAGCATGGCCGCGTCGAGCGCTGCGTCGAGCGCGCCAACGCCTTCGCCGCGCAGGATCGCCTTCAGATCGACCTGATCGTCATGGCCGAGACAGGTGTAGAGCACCCCCTCGGTCGTCAGCCGGACGCGGTTGCAGGTGTCGCAGAAATTCCCCGTGAGCGGCGAAATGAGGCCGAGCCGCGTTTCCGTCCCCGAAACGCGCCAATAGCGCGCCGGTCCGCCGCTGCGATGCGTGTCGCGCATCAAAGCGAAATTGAGCGAAAGATCGTCGAATACCGCGGTCAGCGGCAGGAACCGGTCGGTGCGGTCCTCGTCGATCTGGCCGAGCGGCATTGTCTCGATCAGCGTCAGATCGAGACCCTCCTCCACGCACCAGCGCAACATCGGCGCGATCTCATGTTCGTTCAGCCCTTTCAGCGCGACCATATTGATCTTGACCGCGAGCCCCGCATCGCGCGCGGCGCGGATCCCGCCGATCACGCGCGCGACATCGCCGTGGCGGGTGATGTAGCGAAACGTGTCGGGATCGAGGCTATCGAGGCTGACATTGATCCGCCGCATCCCCGCCGCGACCAACGCGGGAACATGCTCCGCCAGGGCATTGCCGTTGGTCGTCATCGTGAGTTCGTCGAGGCCGCCCATTTCACCCTTGGCGCCAATATGGTGCCCGAGCCGTTTGACCAATTCCCCGACATCACGCCGCACCAGCGGCTCGCCGCCGCTCAGCCGGATTTTGGTGATGCCGCGCGCGATGAAGCGTTCGGCAATGATCGCGATTTCCTCAAGGCTCAGCAGCGCCGCCTTGGGGAGGAACGTCATCTGCTCGGCCATGCAATAGCGGCAGCGCAGGTCGCAGCGATCGGTCACCGAAATCCGCAAATAGCTGATCGTGCGGCCGTGGCGGTCGATCAGTTTGTCGGTAGAGGCGGTGCCAATCTCCATGCTGAGAGGAGCTAAGCCTTCGCGCGGGCGGTAACAAGAGCGATTGCGTGCCTCTTCTTTAACCCGCCATCCGGCATTAGGGTCACGCTATGACCGCCGCGCCCGCCCCGCTATTCATTCTGTCGTTTCGGCAGCGCGATGAACTGGCGTCCTTGGCGGCGGGTGCGGGCTGGCAAGTCGTCGCCGCCCGCCGCGTCGGCGGGGCCGAGCGGCGTTTCCTCTCGAGCGGCGCGGCGGTCGCGGTGATCGACGCGCGCGGCGCGCCTGGCGATGGCCTCGCGGCGGCAAAGCTGCTCGGTGGCGCGGTTGAGGCGAATGGCGGCGCGATGCTTGCTTTGGTGTCGCGCGGAGAGACCGCAACGATCGCGGCGTTGTTCGATGCGGGCGCGACGCATTTCCTGGCAAGCCCGTTTAGCGACGCCGAATTGCTCCAAGCACTGCGCTTCGCCGCGCGGCATGCCGAGCGGATGGCGCGCGAGTGGCAGGCGGGCCCCGCCTTCGCGCCGCTCGGCTGGCGCTACGATCTGGCGAGCCGCGTTTTGATCCTGACGCCGGGGCTTTCAGCGCTGCTCGGGATCGATGACGAGCCGAGCGCGCGCGCGATGCTCCGCAAGCTCGATACAGACGACCGTGCGGCGGCGCTGGCGGCGTTGCGGCGAATGTCGGCGGCGCGGCCCGCGACCGCCTTTGCGCATGACGCGACGGGGGTAGGGCGCGTTGTGCAGCATCTCCAGCTCGATCTGGCGGCGCAGCATATCGATGCGGTGGTCGAGCCGCTTGGCAGCGTGCCCGAGCCCGCCGCCGAGATGCGCGAGGCGCTGGCCGGCGCGCGCGACGCCGGGAGCGCGCGGCGCTGGCTGACGCGGCGTTTGGTGGGGGAAGAGGCTGGACCGCTGCATGCGATGCTGATCGCGCTCAACCGCTTCGACATGGTCAATACCGCCTATGGCCGCACCGCTGGCGATGCGCTGCTGCGGTCGGCGCAGAAGCGGATCGACGACGTCGTCCACGAAGTGCTGGGTCGCGACGCGTTGATCGCGCGGATGAGCGGATCGACCTTTGTGGTCGCTGCGACGGCACCGCGCGTGCGGATCGACCTCGCGCTCGAGCGGATCGCCGGCGAGCTGGCGCGGCCGTTCGTGACGGGGGAATCGATCGCGGTGCTCGGGTGCCGGATCGGTCTGGCCGAGGCGCGCGCCGACGATAGCGCGGCCACTTTGCTCCGCCGCGCGAGCGAGGCGCTGGCGGAGGCACGCGATTCGGACAGCGCGACGATGCGGGTTGCCGATAGTGGCGCAGACGGCGGGGCGCCGATCGACCGGCTCGCGGTCGACCTCAATTATGCGATGGAGCGCGGCGAAATCGGGATATTGTTTCAACCGCAAGTCTCGGTCTCGAGCGGCGCGATCGTTGGGGTGGAGGCGCTGGCGCGGTGGGAACATGGCGTGCTCGGGTCGATCGGGGCGGAGACGCTGTTCGCCGCCGCCGCGCGCGCCGATCTCGAAATCGGACTGTCCGACCATATCCAGAAACTGGTGCTCGCGCAGGCAGCGGCCTGGCCCGCCGCGCTGGCGGGCATGCGGCTTGCGCTCAATTTGACCGCTGCCGACATTGCGCGACCGGGGTTTGCCGACCTGTTCCTCGACCGCGTCGACGCCAGCGGCTTTCCGCGCACTCGCCTGACGCTGGAGATTACCGAGAGCGGGTTGATCGAGGATCTCGGTATTGCCTCGGCCTTATTGTCGGTGCTGCGCGGCGCGGGGTGCCGCATCGCGATCGACGATTTCGGCACGGGCTATTCGAGCCTCGCCTATCTGAAGGCGCTGCCGCTCGATTATCTCAAGATCGACAAGAAACTGGCGCAAGACATTACCGGATCCCCGCGCGACCGGGTCGTGGTGCGCGGCGTGATCGACATGGCGCGCTCGCTTGGGCTGACGGTGATTGCGGAAGGCGTCGAGACCGAGGCGCAGCTTGAGGCGTTGGCGAAAGAAGGGTGCCAGATCTATCAGGGGTTTCTGTGTTCCGAGGCGGTGTCGGTAAGCGCGCTCACCGCGTTGGTCGCGAACGCTGCATCAACGGTGCCTCGATAAAGCGATAGGTGAGCGCGGACAGCGCGATCGTCACCGCGATCACCACGGCTTTCCGCCACAGGCTGCCATCGGCCGACCCGATCGTGAGCGCCGTGACCGCAAGGACGGGAATGTGCAGCAGGTAGATCGAATAGGACCAGCGGCCGAAGGCTTGCAAGAGTGTGCTCGACAGGATCGTGCGCGTGCGCGATCCGAACCAGATCGCCGCCACCGCGCAGACGGGGACCAAAGATACCATCAACGGATAGCGCGCCGCTAGTGCCATCGTGGCGATACAGGCCGCGAACAGGCCGAGCACCAGACGCGGGCGAGCCGAAGCCGCAGGCGAAATTTGCCACAGCCGCGCCAGCAGCATGCCCGTCGCCAGCCCGAAAACGCCGCGCGCAAGGCGATTGTCGGTATGTAGCGCAACCGTTGCCGCGCAGGTTGCGCACGCGATCAAGGCCAGCGCGAACAGGATCGCGACCGGCAGCTTGGTCGATCGCGCCAGGATTGGCAGCAGCGGCAACGCGAGCGCTGGGAGGAAGAGTTCGAGCGGAATGCTCCACGCTGGGAAGTTGATCGACGCGCGGCCGATCACCGTCTGCACCATCAGCAGATTGAGCACGATCATCTGTGTCGGAACCACGCGCCCGAGGACAATCATCGCCACTGTGCCAATCAGATACACGGGTGCGAGCCGCCTTATCCGGCGAACGAAATAGTCGAGAACGCTTGGCCGCGCGCCGTCGATTGCAAGAAAGAGGACGAACCCGCTGAGCACAAAAAACACGTCGACGCTGACCGACCACGCCCAATTTTGGCGCGGTAGCCAGCCGAGACTGAGCGCCGAAACGGCCGGATTGAGACCCAGATGCAGCACCATCACGATCACCGCGAGCACGCCGCGCATCCCGTCGAGATCGGTGAAATGTCCGCGCTGCGGCGATGTCGGCATTGATACAAGCGCTCCCCGCCGCTGCGCCGTCGTGCTACGCAGGCAGCCGGTGAATGTCTATCGAGCGGGGCGACGGTATGTGGAAACTTCTGATGGCATGCGTGCTGGCATTTTCAGCACCGGCTATGGCGCGGGGCATTCCCTCCGCACAGGTCGCAGTCGAAGCTGCCATGGCCGACAGCGCGGCGGGATGGAATGCGGGTGATGTCGAACGCTTCATGCACATCTATTCGACCGCGCCTGAAACCAGCTTCGTCACGTCCGAGGGACTGGTGCGCGGCAAGGCGGCGATGATTGCCCGCTACCGCGCGAAATATGATTTCGAAAATTCGGCCAAGCGCGGCGTGCTAAGCTTCACGACGCTCGATTTCCGGCGGCTCGATCCGACACACGCGCTGTTTATCGCGCGCTACGCGCTAACGGGCGCGGACGGCAAGGTGCAGTCGGGCGTGACCTCGCTCGTGTTCCGCAAGGAGCGCGCCGGCTGGCGGATCATCGCCGACCATAGCTCCTGAGCGCTCACCCCGCCGCCTTCGCCAGCCCCTTGGAAAGCTGCAACGCGCCGTGCAGCCGTGCCTTCGGGTCGCCCCAGCTGCGCGTCACCACCAGCTTGCTGTCGGGCCGCAACCGCGCGACGCCGTCGAGCTTGGTGACCCAGGCGAGCAAACCCTCGACATTCGGCGGTTTGTTATCGAAAAACGTGACGAGCGCGCCCTTGGGGCCGACATCCATCTTCGCGACCGCCGCCTTTTTGGCGTTGAGCTTGATTTCGATGATGCGGATCAGATTGTCGGTCGGGTCGGGCAATTTCCCGAACCGGTCGATCATTTCCGCGGCAAAGGCTTCGAGCGCGTTCTGGTCCTCGACATCGTTGAGGCGGCGGTACAGCCCCATGCGCAAATCGAGATCGGGGACATACTCCTCGGGGATGAGGATCGGCGCATCGACGGTGATCTGGGGTGAGAAATCCTTTGGCCGGAGGCGCTGGCCACCGGCCTTGGCGTCCATGATCGCTTCTTCGAGCATCGACTGGTAGAGTTCGTAACCGACTTCCTTGATATGCCCCGATTGCTCGTCGCCGAGCAGATTGCCCGCACCGCGCTGATCGAGATCGTGGCTGGCAAGCTGAAACCCGGCACCGAGCGTATCGAGGTCGGACAGCACCTTCAGGCGCTTTTCGGCGGTTTCGCTCAGGATGCGGTTCTCCGGCGTGGTGAGATAGGCATAGGCGCGCGTCTTCGCACGCCCGACGCGCCCGCGCAGCTGATAGAGCTGCGCAAGACCGAAGCGATCGGCGCGGTGGATGATCATCGTGTTGGCGCTCGGGATATCGAGGCCGGATTCGACGATCGTGGTCGACACCAACACCTCGAACTTCTTGTCGTAAAAGGCCGACATGCGTTCCTCGACCTCGGTCGGGGCCATTTGCCCGTGCGCGACGACGTAGCGGATTTCGGGCACCTGTTTGGTCAGGAACTCCTCGATATCGGGCAAATCCTTGATCCGCGGGGTGACGAAGAAGCTTTGCCCGCCGCGATAATGTTCGCGCAGCAGTGCCTCGCGCAGCACGATCGGATCCCACGGCATGACATAGGTGCGCACCGCGAGCCGGTCGACCGGAGGCGTCTGGATTACCGACAGTTCGCGGATACCCGACATTGCCATTTGCAGCGTACGCGGGATCGGGGTGGCGGTGAGCGTAAGGACGTGGACGTCGGTTTTCAGGCCCTTGAGCCGCTCTTTGTGGGTGACGCCGAAGCGCTGCTCCTCATCGACCACGACCAGCCCGAGCCGCTTGAACTCGATCCCCTTGGCGAGGATCGCGTGGGTGCCGATCACCACGTCGATCTGGCCGTTGGCGAGGCCCTCCTTGGTCGCCTTTGCCTCGGACGCGGGCACGAGCCGCGACAGCCGCCCGACATTGAGCGGAAAGCCTTCGAAGCGCGCGGTGAAATTGTTGAAATGCTGGCGGGCGAGCAAGGTCGTCGGGCAAACGATCGCGACTTGCTGTCCCGACATGGCGGCGGCGAAGGCGGCGCGCAGCGCGACTTCGGTCTTGCCGAAACCGACATCGCCGACGACGAGTCGGTCCATCGGCGTGCCCTTGACCAGATCGCCCATCACATCTTCGATCGCGCGATCCTGATCCTCGGTTTCCTCGTACGGGAAGCGATCGACGAACGCGGAATAGCCGCTGTCGCGCTCGATCGTCTCGGCGGGACGCAGTGCGCGTTCGGCGGCGGTTGCGATGAGTTCACCCGCGATTTCGCGGATGCGCTCCTTCATCTTCGATTTGCGGCGTTGCCATGCCTCGCCGCCCAATCGGTCGAGGCTCGCGCCTTCGGCATCGGAGCCGTAGCGGGTCAGCACTTCGAGGTTTTCTACGGGGACGAACAATTTGTCGCCACCGGCATAGGTCAAAGCGACGCAATCGTGCGGGGCCTGTCCCACGGGAATTGAGGTCAGCCCCTCATAGCGACCGATGCCGTGATCGGCGTGAACGACGAGATCGCCCGGGGTGAGCATCGCCAGTTCGGCGAGGAACGCGTCGGCCGATTTCTTACGCTTGGCGCGCCGCACGAGGCGGTCGCCGAGCATGTCCTGCTCGGTAAGGAGCGCGACTTGCGGGCTGTTGAAGCCGTGGTCGAGTGGGAGGACGATGAGCGCGACCGAAACTCCCCTCCCGCTTGCGGGAGGGGTTGGGGGAGGGGCGTGCCCAGCGGTCCCGGCGGGTGGCTTTGGGACATGCCCTCCCCCAGCCCCTCCCGCGAGCGGGAGGGGAGCGGTAACACCAAGCGCCTCCTGCCACGTGTCGACCAGCTTGAGATTCGCCGCGCCGTGATCGCCCAGTAAACCCGCCAGCCGCTCGCGCGCGCCGGTCGAATAGCTGGCGAGCACGGCCTTGCGTCCGTCACGCTGGATCGTCTTGAGGTGATGGACGACCGCCTCATAGATGTTGGTGCCGTTCGCGCGCTCGGCGCCGAAGTCGCGCGGGCCGTCGACCTGGAAATCGAGCACCGTCGCGCTTTCGGGCTCATGGAAGCCGGTGATGCGGTGCGCGGGCGCGGAATCTAGGCGGTCGGCCAGATCTTTGGCGGTCAGGTAGAGCGCGTCGGCGGGGAGTGGGCGGTAGCTGCCGGGATCGCTCGACTGCGCCTTGACGCGGTTGCCGTGATAATCGGTGATCGCCTCGAACCGCGCTTCGGCCGCTGCGACGGCGCCTGAATCGCGCAACACGACTGCGCCATCCCCCAGATGGTCGAACAGCGTCGATAGCTTCTCCTCGAACAGCGGGAGCCAATGCTCCATCCCCGCCAGCCGCCGCCCGTCGCTGATTGCCTGATAGAGCGGATCACCGGTTGCAGTCGCGCCGAACCGCTCGCGGTAGCGGGCGCGGAAGCGTTTGATGCTCTCCTCGTCGATCAGCGTTTCGGAAGCCGGGAGCAATACGAAGCCGTCGATTCGTCCCGTCGTCCGCTGATCGGCGGGGTCGAAGGTGCGCACGCTTTCGATCTCGTCGCCGAAGAAATCGAGCCGCAATGCCTGCTCCTCGCCGCTTGGGAACAGATCGACGAGCCCGCCGCGTACCGCGAACTCGCCGGCATCGGCCACGGTCTCGACGCGGATATAGCCATTCGCTTGCAATTGCGCGGCAAGCCGGTCGCGCCCGATCCGCTCCTTGGGAGCAAGGCGCGCGACGAGCTGGCGGATGCGGAACGGGGTGAGCGTCCTCTGCGCGACGGCGTTGACCGTGGTGAGCAGGAGCTGCGGGCCCTTGGCGACCTGCTGCAAACGGTGCAGCGTGGCCATGCGCTCCGCCATCACCCGCAGCGTCGGCGAGGCCCGATCGTACGGCAAGCAGTCCCAAGCGGGAAAGGTCAACACTTCCAGTTCGGGCGCGAAGGTCGGCGCGGTTGCCGCGATTGCGCGCATCGCGGCTTCGTCGGGCGCGATGAACACGGCGCGGGTTTTTGCCGCCCGGGCGAGATCGGCGAGCAGCCACGGTTCGAACCCGGTGGGGACACCGGCGAGGGTGAGGGGGGCTTTGGCGGAGAGGATTTTGTTGAGGTCGGGCATGTTTCTATCTGGCTCCCCTCCCTGGAAGGGAGGGGCTGGGGGTGGGTGAGTGCGGGGCGGGCATTACGACAGTTACAGAGCGACCCACCCCCGACCCCTCCCTTTCAGGGAGGGGAGAAGGATGCGGCCGGCTTATTCAGCTATCGGCACGTAATTCAGCGCCTTCAACGCTTCGACGATCGACCCGGCGTAGCGTTCCGGCGGCACCGCCGTTCCGATCGCCCAGGCCATGATATCGACGTCCTGCTCCTCGAGCAGCTCCTCGACGAGGGCAATCTCGGCATCGCTCCATCCGCTTGAGCGCGCATCGAAGAACCCCCCGATCAACATATCGGCTTCCCTGGTGCCGCGGTGCCAACTGCGGAAGCGGAGGCGTTTCAGGCGGGTTTCGCGGTCCATAGTTTTCCAACGGCAATTGGCCGGCGGCAGGAATGCCGTCGGCGCACACGACCGTTCGCCCTAAGCTTGTCGAAGGGCCGCTCTCCCTGCGCGCACCGGCGGGGAGGGGAGAACGGTGCTTCGACAAGCTCAGCACGAACGGCTATCTCACGACAGATAGTCATGCGGCCCGATATCCTCAATCCATTGTTCGCCGAAGTTACGGCGCTGAAGGGCATCGGCCCCGGCTTGGCCAAACCGCTCGATCGGCTCGGGCTGTCGCGCGTCGTCGATGTGGCGTTCCATTTGCCGACCGGCTGGGTCGATCGATTGCCCCGCGACGAACTCGACATGGCGGATGCCGGGCGGATCATCGCGATCACGCTGACCGCGCAATCCTACCGATCGAGCGCGGGACGCGGCCCCACGCGGGTGCAGGCGACCGACAGGCACGGCAATTATGTTAGCCTCGTTTATTTCGGCGGGCATTCGGGCTGGGCGAAGAAGCTCGCGCCGATTGGCGAAGCGCGCCGCGTGTCCGGGCGGCTCGAGCAATACGGCCAAGAATTGCAGATCGTGCATCCCGATTACGTCCTTCCGCTCGACGAAGCCGGGGACGGGCCGGAGCGTGAGGCGATTTATCCGCTGTCGGAGGGGCTGAGCGCGAAACGGATGGGCCAATTGGCGGCGCAAGCGATCGAGCGTGCGCCAGACCTTGCCGAGTGGATCGAACCCGGTCTGCTCGCGCAGCATCAATGGCCCGCATGGCGCGACGCACTGGCGCGGATTCATGCCGACCCCTCCGACACGGTCGCGCGCGAGCGGCTGGCCTATGACGAAGTGTTCGCCAATCAGCTTGCGTTGATGCTGGTGCGGCAATCGTCGCGGGCGCGGCGGGGCAGGGCGCTTGCCGCGACGGGCAAGCTGCGCGATGCGCTGCGGCTGCCCTATGATCTGACCGGCGCGCAGGCCCGCACGCTGCGCGAAATCGAAGGCGATCTGGCGCAAGCACAACCGATGTTGCGGCTGCTGCAAGGCGATGTCGGATCGGGCAAGACGCTGGTTGCAACGCTCGCGATGCTGACGGCTGTTGAGGCGGGCGCACAGGCGGCTTTGCTCGCGCCGACCGAAATCCTCGCGCGGCAGCATTATGAGTCGCTGCGCCAGACACTGGCGGGCCTGCCCGTCGAAATCGCGGTGCTGACCGGGCGCGACAAGGGGCGGGTGCGCGAGGCGACCCTCATGGGGTTGGCTGCGGGCACGATCGATATTTTGATCGGCACGCACGCGATTTTTCAGGAGGCGGTTGCCTATAAGGATCTCGGGCTGGTCGTCGTGGACGAGCAGCACCGCTTCGGCGTCGCGCAGCGCATGATGCTGCAAGCCAAGGCCAAGGCCGCGCCGCATTTGCTCGCGATGACCGCGACCCCGATCCCGCGCACGCTGACGCTCGCGCATTATGGCGAGATGGACGTGAGCCAACTCGACGAGATGCCGCCGGGCCGCCAGCCGATCGAGACGCGCGTCATTTCCGAGGATCGGTTGGCCGATGTCGTCGATGCGCTTGGGCGCCACCTCTCTGACAATGGTCAGGCCTATTGGGTCTGCCCGCTGGTCGAGGAAAGCGAGAAAAGCGACATGGCCGCCGCCGAGGCGCGCGCCGCGACGCTCCGTGCGCGTTTCGGGGAGCGCGTCGGGCTGGTCCACGGTCGGATGAAACCGCCAGAAAAGGATGCGGTGATGGCGGCGTTCGCGGCCGGGCAGATCGGCGTGCTGGTCGCGACGACGGTGATCGAAGTCGGCGTCGACGTCCCCAATGCCACGCTGATCGTGATCGAACATGCCGATCGCTTCGGTCTGGCGCAGCTCCATCAATTGCGTGGGCGCGTCGGGCGCGGGACGGGCAAGTCGAACTGCTTACTGATCCGGGGGGGCGCTTTAAGCGAGACATCGCGCGCGCGGCTCGCGCTAATGCGCGAGACGACCGACGGCTTCCGCATCGCCGAGGAGGATTTGCGGCTGCGCGGGGCAGGGGAATTGCTCGGCACGCGGCAATCGGGCGAGGCGGGGTTTTGGCTGGCGACGCCGGAGATGCTCGGCACGCTGCTGCCGGTCGCGACCGATGATGCGCGGCTGCTGATCGACCGCGATGGTGGCCTCGAAGGTCCGCGCGGCCAGGCGGCGCGGACCGCGCTTTATCTGTTTGAGCGGGATGCGGGGGTGGCGCTGCTGCGCTCGGGCTAGCGCGCCTTCAGCATCACCGCGAGCAGCTCGTAATAATCGGCGAGATCGATCGGCCGATCGAGCTCGCACCCGATCCGCCCGCCGAGCGACCAGCGCAGTTCGGCAACGACCACGCCGACCACCGGCAAGGTGATCCGCAACCGCTCGCCCACCGCATAGGCAACATCCGCCCGCGCCATCAGCCCCATCGCCGAGAGGTTGACGATCAGCAGCGACACCGACCGCGCATCTGGCCCGTACGCCCGCGCGCGGTAATGAACTTCGTCTCGGGCCAGCGCACGGTTATCCGTGACCGGCAAAGCCAGTGCCATCGCCATTGTCAGACCCCTCTGTTCGGCCATCCAAAAGTACGACAGGGGTATGAAGCAGGTCGCAACGAAGCCACTTAACGAAGGTTTACCGCGCTACACTTTTTGAAATTTTCAAAAAGAATGTGCGGAGGTTAGCCGCGCACCAGCAATCCGTGATGTTTCTTTCCCGCAGAGATGCGGACGGGTTCGTCGGCGACCACGATCGTCATCGTCTCGTCGGTCACCTTGTCTGCCCCGATCCGCGCGCCGCCGCCCTTGATCAGGCGCTTGGCGTCGCCCTTCGACGCGGCGAAACCCAGGCCGATCAGCGCATCGACCACGCCGATGCTGCCCGACACGGCGAAGGTCGGGAGCGCATCGCCAGCGGTACCCTCCTCGAAGGTGCGGCGCGCGGTTTCGGCCGCCTCCTGCGCCGCCGTATCGCCACGGCAGAGCGCCGTCGCTTCATTGGCGAGCACAACCTTCGCGGCGTTGATTTCTGCGCCGGGTAAGGCTTCGAGCCGGGCTATCTCGTCGAGCGGCAAATCGGTGAACAGGCGCAGGAAGCGTCCGACATCGCGGTCGTCGGTGTTGCGCCAGTATTGCCAATAGTCGTAGCTCGAAAGCTGGTCCTCGTTAAGCCACACCGCACCGCTCGCGGTCTTGCCCATCTTGGCACCATCGGCGGTGGTGATCAGGGGCGTGGTCAGCCCGAACACTTCAACCCCGTCGATCCGGCGGGTGAGTTCGATCCCGTTGACGATATTGCCCCATTGGTCCGATCCGCCCATCTGCAACCGGCATTCTACGCGGCGCGACAGTTCGAGGAAATCATAGGCCTGCAGGATCATATAGTTGAATTCGAGGAAGGTCAGCGCCTGTTCGCGCTCGAGCCGCAGCTTGACCGAATCGAACGCGAGCATCCGGTTGATCGTGAAATGCCGCCCGACATCGCGCAGGAACGGGATGTATTCGAGCTTGTCGAGCCAGTCGGCATTGTCGATCAGGATCGCGTCGGTTGGGCCGGCTCCGAAGGTCAGGAAGCGTTCGAATACGCGACGGATCGACGCGATATTGGCCGCGATCCCGGCGTCGTCGAGCAATTTGCGCGATTCATCCTTGCCCGAGGGATCGCCCACCTTGGTCGTGCCGCCGCCCATCACCACGATCGGCTTGTGCCCGGCTTGCTGGAGACGGCGGAGCATCATGATCTGAACCAGGCTGCCGATGTGGAGCGACGGTGCGGTCGCATCGAAGCCGATATAGCCGGGAACGACTTGGCGGAGCGCGAGCGCATCGAGTGCGGCACCATCGGTTAGCTGATGAATATAGCCGCGCTCGGACAGGAGGCGGAGGAGGGCGGAGGTGTGCTCGGTCATGCGCAATCCTTTAAGGGACGGCGCTCCCGTTTGTCACCCTGCGAAGCAGGAAGAAGGGGTTCACGCGAAGGCGCGAAGACGAAGGAAGGCCGCGAAGGAGAAAGTTTTCGCTTCGCGCCCTTCTCTTCTCTTCGCGGCCTTCGCGTGAACCCCTTCTTCTGAATCAAATCCCCGGCAATTGCCGCTGCGGGTCGACCGGCAACCGGCCTTTGCGCATTTCGAAATGCACCTCGGGCCGGTCCGCGACGCCCGAATCGCCCGATAGCGCGATCGTCTGCCCGCGCCGGACCGATTGGCCGCGCTGGACGAGCAACTGGCTGGCATGGCCGTAGACGGTGATCCAGCTATCGCCATGCTTGAGGATCACCAGCCCGCCGAGATTGGGCACGCCCGATCCGGCATAGGCGACCACGCCGTCGGCTGACGCGAGGATCGGCGTGCCCAAGGGCACTGCGATCTTCACGCCGTTATACTTTTCGCCGGTCGCCCCAGTCGGCCCAAAGCGCGCGACGATGCGACCGTGGACCGGCCAGGCGAACCCGCTGGTCAAGCGGCTCGGCTCGGCAATCGCTTGCGTCGCGGAGAGCACGCGGCGTGACGAGCTGCTCGGTTTGGCTGGCCGATCGTTCGCCGCGAGCGCAGGCTCGCCGCCCGTCACAATGTCGTCGATATCGAGCCGGAAGGCAGCGGCGCGTTCCGCAGCACTACTCCCGCTGGTGCTGCCCGGGATGAGCACGCGCATCCCGACGCGCAGGATATAGGGCTCGGCAAGATCGTTCGCGGCCACGATCCGCGACCAGTCCACGCCATAGGCGCGCGCAATCGCGATCCCGGTCTGACCGGCGCGCACGAGGTGATAGCGCCCCCCGGGGATCGTCAGCGTCTGCCCCGCGCGAATCACGAAGGGCGCGGGCAGCGCATTGGCGCGGGCGATTGCCTCCGATCCGGCGCCAGTCCGGTCCCCCACCGCGCGCAGCGTATCGCCGGGCTGCACGACATAGCTGCCGCTATCAATCGTCTCGGCATCGGGCGTTACCGGGCGCGCTTGCCAGGCGGGCGGCGGCGCGGGAAGGGCGGAGACGCGATCGTCGATCCGGCGCGGCTCATATGGGTCTTGCGGCGCATCATACGGCCGCCCGCCCTGCGGTTCATAGGGCCGCTGGTCGTCGCGCGGATCATAGCCGCGCTGCGGGCGATCCGGATTAGGAATGCAGCCGCCGAGCGTCAGGATCAGCAGGAAAGCACCAAAGATCATCCTGCTACGCGTGTCCATGCTCAACCCCTCACTCGTATAACGCCCCCAACATAGCGAGCGACGGGCGATGTGTCAGGTCGAGATGCAGCGGCGTCACCGCGACATAGCCATCGGCCACCGCCTCAAGGTCGGTCGAATGCGCCGGGGTCTCGATCGTCGGTCCAAGCGCGAACCAGTGATATTCGTATCCGCGCGGATCGCGATTGGTGACGATCTGCAACCGTCCATAGTCGCGCAGACCCTGTTGCGCGATCCGCACGCCCTTGACGGCGTCCGCCGCGACCGCTGGAAAGTTGATGTTGATGAGCGTGCGCGGTTCGAGCGGCGCGTCGATCAGCGGGCGCAGCACACGCTCGCCCCAGGCGGTGGTGGCTTCGAACGGCACGGTGTCGCCCATTCCTTCGCGATGATAGGCTTGGCTCAGCGCGATCGAGCGCACGCCCGCCAGCGCACCCTCCATCGCGGCGGAGACGGTGCCCGAATAGGTCACATCCTCGGCCAAATTCGCACCGCGATTGACACCCGACAGGATCAGATCGGGCTTGTGGTCGTGCATGATTTTCGCGAGCGCCATCATCACCGCGTCGGTCGGCGTCCCCGCGACGGCAAAGCGCTTGTCGCCATGCTTGCGTACCCGGATCGGGCGGCTGAGCGTCAGCGAATGCCCCGCGCCCGATTGCTCGTCGGAGGGCGCGACGATCCACACATCGTCGGAGAATTTCGCGGCGATTGCTTCGAGGATTTTCAGCCCCGGCGCGTGATAGCCGTCATCGTTGGTGAGCAGGATGCGCATCGGATGTCTTTCAAATTCGAATCAATTCCCGTTCGCCCTGAGCCTGTCGAAGGGCCGCGTGCCACTCGTCCAGCAGCGTGTTTGGCGAGCAGTGCTTCGACAAGCTCAGCACGAACGGGAAGGGGGACAGGGCGTCAGGCTTTAGGCTCCAGTCGCGTCACGCCGCCCATATAGGGCAGCAATGCCTCTGGTACCGTGACACTGCCGTCGTCATTCTGGTAATTCTCGATCACCGCTACCAAAGTGCGACCGACCGCGAGGCCGGAACCGTTGAGTGTGTGGACGAACTCGGTCTTCTTCTCGGCCGCCACACGGTAGCGCGTGTTCATCCGCCGCGCCTGAAACGCGCCGGTGTTCGAGCAGGAGCTGATCTCGCGAAACGCGCCTTGCCCCGGCAGCCAGACCTCCAGATCATAGGTCTTGCGCGCGCCGAAGCCCATGTCGCCGGTGCACAGCAACAGCTTGCGATAAGGCAAGTTGAGGCGTTCGAGGATCGTCTCGGCGGCGCGAACCATGCGCGCATGCTCGGCCTCGCTGTCCTCGGGCCGCACGATGCTGACCAGCTCGCACTTCTCGAACTGGTGCTGGCGGATAAAACCGCGCGTGTCGCGCCCCGCCGCACCCGCTTCCGAGCGGAAGCAGAGCGTGAGCGCGGTGAGCCGCAGCGGCAGCGCGCTTTCGTCGAGCAATTCGCCCATGACGCTGGCGGTGAGGGAGACTTCGCTGGTGGGGATGAGCCAGCGGCGCTGCTCAGCCGCTGATTCGTAGTGGTCACGCTGCCGAAGCGATTGAACCATGATGCGACGCCATTTTTCGTCAGCATCGAAGCCGGAAGCTTCAAGTTCGTCTACGGCCTGCCGAAATGCTCCCAAACGCCTCGTACCCGTATCGGCCTCTTTGTCTGTTTGGAAGCTATCCTCCGCAAACTTCGGCAGCTTGTCGGTGCCGTACATCGCCTCGTCCTTGACCAGCACCGGCGGGTTGCATTCCTCATAGCCATGCTCGCGCGTCTGCACGTCGAGCATGAACTGGCCGAGCGCGCGGTGCAGGCGGGCCATGTCGCCGCGCAGGAAAGTGAAGCGCGCGCCCGACAGCCGCGTGCCGGTTTCGAAATCCATCCCGAGGGCGGGGGCGAGGTCGGCATGTTCTTTCGGCGTGAAGTCGAACGTGCGCGGGGTGCCCCAGCGGGCAACCTCGACATTGTCTTCCTCGCTCGCGCCATAAGGCACATCATCAGCGGGCAGATTGGGGATGATCTCCAGCGCGGCCTTCAACTGTGTCGCAACATCCTTCTCCTCCGCCTCGATCGCGGGGAGGCGTTCCTTGAGCGTCGCGACCTCGGCCATCAGCGGTGCGGCGGTCGCGTCGTCCTTTGCCGCCTTGGCCGCACCGATCGCCTTGGAGGCTTCGTTGCGCCGCGCCTGCGCGATCTGCGCCTCGGTCGACAAGGCGCGACGCCGCTCGTCGAGTTCGACCAGCTCGGCGGCGACCGGGGCAAGCCCACGCCGCGCGAGGGCTGCATCGAAAGCGGCCGGATTTTCGCGGATCAATCGGATGTCGTGCATGGGCGGGCTATGGCGTTGCCCACGCCTGGAGGCAACCCGCTCCGCATACGGAGCGGGTGCCGATCAGGCCGCGACGGTGGTCGGCTTGGCGAAGCGCTTGCGGGCGACCAACGCTGCAGCTGCCGCGCCAAACAGCAACACCATCGGCGGGGCCGGAACCGGGGCGGGGGTGCCGCCCGTGGAGCCGGTGCTGCCCGTACCTGAGCTGCCATTGCTGCCGCTCGAACCATAGCCGCCGTTCGAGCTCCATCCGCCCGTCGCCGAGCCATAGCTGCTTGAGCCATAGCTGCTGGAACTGGCCGAGGAACTGCTCGTGCTCGATCCGTTGGACGAGCTGGCCGACGACACATTGCCGCTCGACGAGGAGGATACGTTGCCGCTCGACGCAGACGACACATTGCCGCTGGAGGCCGACGACACGTTGCCGCTCGATGCCGAAGAGACGTTACCGCTCGATGCCGATGAGGAGGAAACGTTGCCGCTGCTGCTGCTGCCGCCTGACGCCGAGGAGACGTTGCCGCTCGATCCGCCTGAAGCTGAGGATACGTTACCGCTCGATCCGCCGGACGACGACGATACGGTGCCGCTGCTCGACGATCCGCCGGCCGACGAGGACACGTTGCCGCTCGACGAGGATCCCCCGGTGGACGAGCCACCCGTGGAGGAGCCTCCGGTCGACGACGTGCTCGATACGTCTGCCCCGCCGGTGCTGCTCGACGAGCCACCGCTTCCGCCCGATGACGAGGTGCTGCTGACCGATCCGCTCGACGATGTGCTCGAAACGCTGCCGCTCGACGATCCGCCGGTCGAGGTGGAGGAGCCGCCGGTCGAGGATCCACCGGTCGAGGTCGATGAGCCACCGGTCGAGGTCGATCCGCCGCTGGTCGAGGAACCGCCTGAGGAGGAGCCGCCCGTCGAAGTCGACGTGCTCGATCCGCCCGAGGAGATATTGATGACGGTTCCGCTCGACCCGGAGGTCGTGCCGCTGCTGGCCCCCGAACTACCCGAGCTACCCGAACTCGACGATGATCCGCCGGTCGAGGTCGAGGAGATCACGATGCTGCCACCGCCCGATCCGCCGCCGCCGCCGAAAAATCCGCCCGCGAAGAAGCCGCCGCCACCGCCATATCCGCCGCCACCGACAGCGGCCGCAGCGCCACCGCCACCACCGCCGCCCGAATAACCAGCCGAGGGCACGAAAGCGGGGGGAAGGGGAATGGGCGCACCTTGCGTTGTGACCAATACGACTTGCGGTGGCCCGGCGCTGCGCGTTTGCGTCACGACTCGGCGGACCCGCGCGCCGGTGCGCCCGTACCGCGCGCCGCTTGCACCACCCGTGACGACCGTTGTGGTCCGCCGGACGATTCGTTTGGTTGCCTTGTAGGTGTAGCCGCTCCGTGCCTTGGCACCGTCTGCGACATGGACCGCGCCGCCACCGATGACGGCGCCGCCGCAGGCACAGGCACAAAGTTTGGCTAAAGCCATCCGTACCGACATAACTCTGCTCTCTCGTTACCGCTGCCGTTTCATGCAACGCCCCGTCGTCTTAGGCCTTTCAGCCGCTATCGGACAAAGTGCCCAACAAATCATTAAGTGCAAGTGTATTAACCAAACTTAAGCGATACTTGGTTGATTTCTCTAATTGCTGCCCATCATCGAGATGGTTAACGTTTCATCATGATACAGCTATGCGGCGAAATTCATCTCGGTGAGGTAACCTTTTTGTTCGTCGCGGATGATAGCGCGCCAACCTTCACAAAGTGCGAAGATCGGGGCACCTCCGCTGCGATAAAGCGAAAGTGATACGAAGCGGCATCGGGATTGCTTGTCGAGCGCGGATCGCATGGCTATAGGCCCGCTCGTCAGGGAGTTGGCCCCGGGGGCGGTCCAGAGGCGCATAAAGCGCCGAGCGGCTGATGGGAGATAATGGGATGGCGACGGTCTTGAATCGATTGGAAGAATCCGAGAAGTTTGCGATGCCGCCGATGGGCGACGATGGCTATCGGCCAAGCGCGGACGAAGAATTCATGAACCCGCGGCAGCAGGCCTATTTCCGCGCCAAGCTGCAAGCATGGAAAGACGCGATCCTGCGCGAGGCCGCAGGGACGCTTTCGCAATTGCAAGTCGATACGCTCCGCGAGGCCGATCTGACCGATCGCGCATCGAGCGAGACCGACTGGTCGATCGAACTTCGCACGCGCGACCGCCAGCGCAAATTGATTTCCAAGATCGAGGCGGCGATTCGCCGGATCGACGAAGGCGAATATGGCTATTGCGAAGTGACCGGTGAACCGATTTCGCTGGCCCGGCTCGAGGCCCGTCCGATCGCGACGATGACGGTTGAGGCGCAGGAACGCCACGAGCGTCACGAAAAAATTTCGCGCGAGGACTAAATTGGGCGCCGCGTATTAAGCAGTTCGATACGATTCCGCTGCTAATCCGATCCCGAACGGAGATCGGTAAGAGCCACGCGATGGACCAATATTCGCAAGATCCTTTCACCCCCGCGATCGAGGATGGGGTGCACAACCGCCAGGACTCGCGCGACAGCCTGTTCCTGACGGCGGATTTTCGTGTTCATGGCGAAAAGGACGTCCAGCCCGTGCGGGTCCGCAACCTGTCGCAAGGCGGGTTGATGGCGGAATTCCCGGACGGGCTACCTCAGGGACTGCGGGTCGATTTCGATGTGCGCGGCATCGGGTGGGTCCCCGGCCAAGTCGCCTGGTCGGCCGCCGGTCGGATCGGCGTGGCCTTCGACCGTCAGATTGATCCGATGTTGGCGCGCAAGCCCGTCGGGCAGGGCACACACACGCCGACCTTCACCAAGCCGATCTTCGCACGCACCCAACGCTGACGATTTTGTCGCAGACGGTTCGAGCGCTGCCGAGCTCGGCCCGGGCGCGATGCGCCCAGGCCTGCGCCATTCGCTAAAGCTGCGCCATTTCCTGTTTGATTCGGAGCTTCTGCTTTTTCAAAGCGGCGAGCGTCGCGGCGTCGGGCAACGGACGCTGTGCTTCTGCTGCGATCTGACGATCGAGGACGGCATGCTTGGCCGTCAGGGCCGATTGATGCGCGGTCTGCATGGAATGCGTACCTCCTTCATGGGCTGCTTGGGGGGGCTGAGTAAAACACGCTTCCGGTTAATTGTCTCCCCCCGATTCGCTGACCCGCGACACGCCAGCGCAATCGTGCGACGGGTCGATTTTTATGCAGTCCCGGCGTCCGCGATTTGCTAAGGCCCCCGCATCGAGTGGGGACCTTATGGACGAAAGCCTGATCGTCAAACGGCTGGAGGTATTGCGGGTCGAACATCGCGATCTCGATTCGGCGATCGCGGCGCTGATCGAGGCGGGTTCGCCCGATCAGCTCCAGCTCGCGCGTTTCAAAAAGCGCAAATTGCGGCTGCGCGATGAAATCGCGATGTTCGAGGATCAGTTGATTCCCGACATCATCGCATAGCCCCGGGTACGACGTGCATCGGATTGGCACAGATGTGTGTCTCCGATCGCTACGTCGGCTATACCGTTAACGCTTTGTTTGTGAGACGTAATCAGCATGAGGGGTCAACATTACGATTCGCGAATGCAGCGCCGCGTCGTCGATACGCTCTATATCGACGCGATGGTGCTCGCCGATGAGGCGCGCAGCTATTTCGACGAAGGCGGGCGGAGCGATCGCGAGGCGCTCGATCCGATGGCGCGCGTCGCGTTCAGCTGCGAATCGCTGAAGGTGACGACGCGGCTGATGCACGTCATTGCCTGGCTGTTGACGCAACGCGCGGTCGATGCCGGCGAAATGGCCCCGCGCGAGGCGCTCGATCCGTCGCGGCGGCTCGGGGCCGCCCCGGTCAGCGAACCCGCGGCGCTTGCGTCGATGCCGGGTGCAGCGCGCCAGTTGATCGAAGCCAGCGCCGACCTCCACCGCCGCGTCGCGCGTCTCGACGATGCGCAGGCCGATGAAGCGGAAGCGTTCGTCAGCCCGGTGCGATCGATGCACGACCGGCTGGCGATGGCGTTTTAAGGCCACCCTGCCGACCGCATTCGATCAGAGCTTCAGCCGCGCCCGCGCCGCGAGATATTGCCGCTCCAGCCGATCGACCATGTCGGCGATCGGTTCGACCCGGTCGATCACGCCGATGCCCTGGCCCGATCCCCAGATTTCCTTCCATGCCTTGGGCTTGGCACTGTTGCCGGTGCCGAAATCCATCGTCTTCAGGTCACCCTCGGGCAAATTGTCGGGGTCCATCCCCGCCGCGACGATCGATCCGCGCAGATAATTGCCGTGCACGCCGGTGAACAGGTTCGAATAGACGATGTCGGCGGCCTTGCCCTCGACGATGCCCTGTTTGTACGCGGCCTCGGCATTGGCCTCGACGCTCGCGATGAAAGGCGATCCGATATAGCCGAAATCCGCGCCCATCGCTTGCGCCGCGAGCACGGCGTCGCCCGTCGCGATCGAGCCGGACAAAGCGAGCGGACCATCGAACCATTGGCGGATTTCCTGGATGATCGCGAAGGGCGACAAACGCCCGGCATGGCCACCGGCGCCCGCCGCGACCGCGATCAGGCCGTCGGCACCCTTTTCGACCGCCTTGCGCGCAAACCGGTCGTCAATCACGTCGTGGAGGGTGATGCCGCCCCAGCTATGCACCGCCGTATTCAAATCCTCGCGCGCGCCGAGCGAGGTGATGACGATCGGCACTTGCCATTTGGCGCAGGTCGCAAGATCGGCCTCGAGCCGCTCGTTCGAGCGATGCACAATCTGATTGACCGCGAACGGCGCGGCCGGACGTTCCGGATGGTCGCGGTTATGCGCCGCCAATTCCTCGGTAATGCGGTGCAGCCATTCGTCGAGCATCGCTTGCGGCCGCGCGTTGAGCGCCGGGAACGACCCGACGATGCCAGCCTTGCACTGGGCAATGACCAGATCGGGCCCGGAAATGATGAACAGCGGCGCGCCGATGACGGGGAGCCGCAGGCGATCGAAGAGGGGGGGGATGCTCATCCGGGTTTCATAGCGCAACCGAAAGGCGTGTCCAGCCACCGTTCATTTGCGATGCTGTGTGAAAGCGGTATGGGCGAAAGTCGTTCGTTGCCGGAGTAACCAAGTGAAGCTTTCCCTCGCCGCCGTCCTTCTGCTCGGAACCGCAACCCCGGCCTTTGCCGTCGGACAATTGCCCGCCGGTGTTGCCCCGGTCTCGTACGACATCACGGTGCGCCCCGATGCGAAGGCGATGACCTTTTCGGGCGAGGAAGACGTCACGATTGCGGTGGAGAAGGCGACCAAGACGATCGTGCTCAACGCCGCCGATCTCAAGATTTCCTCCGCGACGCTAGACGGGCTGGCGGTGCCGTTCCGGCTCGATACGACCAAGCAGCAACTGACGCTGACGCTGCCGACTCTGGTTGCCGCGGGCGAACACAAACTGCATTTTGCCTGGACCGGCACGATTAACACATCGGCTGCAGGATTGTTCGCGATCGATTACACCAATCCCGACGGCTCGGCCGCGCGGATGCTGGTGACGCAGTTCGAAGCACCCGATGCCCGCCGCTTTGCACCGATGTGGGATGAACCGGCCTATAAGGCTACCTTCAAGCTCAGCACGGTCGCGCCGGGCGACCAGACCGCTTTTTCGAACATGCCGACGACCAGCGTGACCCAGCAGGGCGACGGCGGCAAACTCTATCGCTTTGCCGAAACCCCGAAAATGTCGAGCTATTTGCTGTTCCTCGGCATGGGCGATGTCGAGCGAAAGACGGTGATGGCGGGCAAGACCGAGATCGGCATCATCACGCGGCGCGGCGTGGTCGATCAGGGTGATTATGCGCTGGCGCAGGCGAAGCGGTTGCTGACTTATTATAACGACTATTTCGGTCAGCCGTACCCGCTGCCCAAGCTCGACATGATCGCGGGGCCGGGCTCGTCGCAATTCTTTGGCGCGATGGAGAATTGGGGTGCGATTTTCTATTTCGAGCCCGAACTGCTGTTCGATGCCAAGCGCGCGACGCAAAGCGGCAAGCAGCGTATCTACACCGTCGTCGCGCATGAAATGGCGCACCAATGGTTTGGCGATCTCGTCACGATGCGGTGGTGGGACGATCTCTGGCTGAACGAGGGCTTTGCCTCGTGGATGGAGAATAAGAGCAGCGTCGATCTCAACCCCGATTGGTACCCCGCCGCCACCGCCGTCGCGCAGGACCGCGAAGGCGCGCTACAGGTTGACGCGACCGCCGCGACCCACCCGATCATCCGCAAAATCGAAACCGTCGACCAGATCGGCGAAGCGTTCGATGGGATCACTTATTTGAAGGGCCAGGCCGTCATCGGCATGATGGAGGCGACGGTCGGCCCGGACACATTCCGCGACGGCATCCGCCGCTATATGGCGAAGTACAAATATTCGAACACCGCGACCGACCAGTTGTGGGCCGAATTGGCGGCGGCGGCGGGCAAGCCCGTCGCGCCGGCTGCGCACGATTTCACGCTGCAACCCGGCGTTCCGCTCGTGACGATGACGGGCGCACGCTGCATCGGCGGCAGCACGCGCGTCACGCTCAGCCAAAGCCGCTTCGGCTATGATGCAAGCGCGCAAGTAGCGCAGAATTGGCGCGTGCCGCTGACGCTTGGCGTGGTCGGTCAGCCGGTCACCAGCGTCACGGTGCGCGGTGCCGCTGGAATGCCGGTTACGGTACCGGGCTGCGGTACGCTCGTGCTCAATCGCAACAAGCAAAGCTATGTCCGTGTTTCGTATAACACGGCGGGCCATGCCGCGATCGTGCGCGATTTCAACAGCCTCGCATTGACCGATCAGCTCGGCACGCTCGGCGACGATTTCGCGCTGGCGAAGGGCGGTAATCAGAAGCTCGACCGCTATTTCGCCGATGTCGCGGCCGTCGGGACCGACGCGAACCCGCTGCTGTGGCAGACGATCGCGGGTCAGCTCGCCGATCTGAGCGGACGCTTGCCCAAGGATCCGGGGCGCGCCGCAATGCGCAGCCGGGTCGCCGCGACGCTCGCGCCGGTGATGCAGCGCGTCGGCTTTGCCGCTGGCACCGATGAATCGCCCTTGATTTCGACGCTTCGCGAAACGCTGATCACCGTGCTCGGCGATGTCGGTGATGCCGAGGTCGCCGCCAAGGCGCGTGGCTATGTCGCGGCGCTGGCGACCGATCCGCAGGCTATCCCGGCGGCAATCCGCGCGCCGATCCTGGGCACTTATGCCAGCAACGCGACCGCGCCCGAATGGGACGCGCTGCTCGCGCTGACGCTCGCCGAGAAGAACCCGGTGGTCAAGAACGGCTATATCCGCCTGCTCGGCGCGGCGGATGATGATGCGCTGGCCAAACGCGCGCTGGGCTTGCTCGAAAGCGATCGCTTGTCGACGCCGCAAAAGGCGAGCCTGCTCCGCGCGATCTCCGGCGGACATCCCGATCTGGCGTTCGATTTCGCGGTCTCGCATATGGCCTTGGTCAACACGCTGATCGAAACCAGCAACCGCGCCGGCTTCGTGGCCAGCCTTGGGGCGGGGTCCGACGATCCGAAGATGCCGGGCAAGATCACCGCGTTTGCGACCGCCAATCTGCCGGTGGCAGCAAGCGGCGGTGCCAAAGCGGCCGTGGCGTCGATGGCGGCACGACGCATGGTCAACGCCCGCATTCGCGCCGACATCGCGAAATGGGCGCTGAGCGGGTCTTAAACATCGTTCCCTAAATCTGAGTGATCTCTAACCCCGTTCGGGCTGAGCTTGTCGAAGCCCTGCGCGCCACAAACGGTGTCGGGCGTGTGGCACGAAGCCCTTCGACAAGCTCAGGGCGAACGGGAGAGGATGCGCCATGTCATGCGCATCCCGCTCTAATCGACCCGCTTCAACCCGCTCGCATATTTGTGGGCGTTGGCGACGTAATGATCAGCCGACGCCTGCAGCATGGTTCGCGTGGCGTCATCCAGTGTGCGCGCCACCCGCGCGGGCGATCCGATGATCAGGCTGTTCGGCGGGAAGGTCTTGCCCTCGGTCACCAACGCGCCCGCGCCGACGATGCAGCCGTCGCCGATCGTCGCGTGGTTGAGTACGATCGCGCCCATACCGATTAGCACGCGGTCGCCAATCGTGCAGCCGTGCAGGATCGCGTGGTGTCCGATCGTGCAATCGGCCCCGATTGTCAGCGGCGCGCCATAATCGGAATGGCACATCGCGCCTTCCTGAATGTTGCTGCGATCGCCCACGATCATCGGGGTATTGTCGCCGCGGATCACCGCGCCGAACCAGATGCCGACGTCATCGCCAAGCTGGACATCGCCGATCAGATCGGCGCTCGGCGCGACCCAGGCGTTTTTGCCGAGCGTCGGGCGCTTCCCGTCGATTTCGTAAAGCGGCATGTGGCGTTCCGTTCATCCTGAGCGTGTCAGCGAACCTTGGCGCAGCGCGCTTGAGAAGAACAGCCCAGCGGCTCGCTTGACCTGCGCTTTTGATCCAGGCCGTGAACCGATAAAATGCGCCGCCTTCTGCGGGTGAGCGGAACGGCGAAAAGTGGTGGGAAGCGGACATTGCGTGTCGCCGATATATGGATAAAGTTTCCGCATGATCGGCGACGCCAACTTGGATCGATTGCGGCAAGCCTTTGCCGATCAGTTTTCGGATGATGGCAACGGCTTCATCTATCGCAAGTATCAAAAGGGAGTGCCGCTTCGCGTAAGCGAGCTGGAGCGAGACGGGTTTGTAGCCACTTTCAACAAGCGCATCCGCTATGCCATGTGGTCCATTGTTCCGGCAACCGTCGGTCTGATACTGCTGCTGGTCTGGCTGACCCCGGATGCAGATAGCCCTGCCGCCCAAGTCGCAATGTGGGGCGGTGTCGCGGTGATCCTACTCCACTTTATGGTGATATTTTACTGGGCTTGGGGTGCTCCATCACGCGAGTTGGAACGCCGAACCCCAGAAGGCCCTGCACTAAGCAAGGAGGAAGCGCGTGCGCTTGCCTTTTTCACGATTACCTACGGCCAGCTGGCGCTTGCGGCGCTGACGGGCATGGGGCTGGTTTGGAAGATGTCGACAAAGGTCGATGTTCTTCATGGCTCGGGACTGGTCTGGCTGTTTTTTGGAGCTGCGCTGGTGATCCTTGCCAGCGTTCAGGCGATCCGAAAGTGGTATGCCAGACAGCATTGAGGGTGCGAGCTAGCTACGTCCGGATCTGGGGCGAAAGCGGAATTGCAGCTTTATGTGTCTATGGCCTAACGTCTCGGAATGCCGCTCCACATTTACGTCGATGCCGATGCCTGCCCGGTCAAGGACGAGATCTACAAGGTCGCGCTCCGTCGCGAAGTCGCCGTGACGATCGTCAGCAACAGTCCGATCCGGATCCCGATCCACCCGTTGCTGGCACGGATCGTGGTCGGGGCGGGGTTCGATGAAGCCGATGACTGGATCGCAGAGCGCGCCGATGCGGCGAGCGTGGTGGTGACCGGCGATATCCTACTGGCGGATCGCTGCCTGAAATCGGGCGCGGCGGTGCTCGCCCCCAACGGCAAGCCCTTCACCGCCGCATCGATCGGCAATGCGATTGCGGTGCGCGCGATCATGGCTGATTTGCGTGCAGGCGGCGATGCGATCGGTGGCCCGCCACCCTTTGCCAAGACCGACCGTTCCCGCTTCCTGTCGGCGCTCGACGAAACGCTCGTTCGCTTGGCGCGGCGATAGCGCTGGGCGCATGCACCGTTGGACTGGACAAGCCCGTGTCGAGCGCTTTAAGGGCTGGCGCATCGGGATGCGGTCACCCAATCCCGATCCGTTTCGTCTGGCGAAAACGTCAGGCAGCGGGCGCGTAGCTCAGTGGTAGAGCACACCCTTCACACGGGTGGGGTCGCAGGTTCAATCCCTGCCGCGCCCACCATCATCGAAAAGGCCCGCCGCTCCGGATTGGAGTGGCGGGCCTTTTCGTTGCCGACCGTCGTCCCACCGGGTGGCGGGACGACGATGCGTGAGATCAGAAGTTTACGCTCAGGCCGAAATTGAAGATCGTGCCGGCATTGTTGCGATTGTAATAGACGCGGTTCTTTCCGCTTTCCTGATATTCCTGATATTTCGTGCCGGTGATGTTGCGCACTTCGAACTTCATCTCGGTCTTCACCCCGCCGATTTTGACGCCCTGTCGTGCGACGAAATCGAGGTGGATGCCGGGTTCTTCGTAAATGTCCGGCTGCCCCGATGGACCACGCCGCGTCACGCGCTTGCTGGCGTAGGACAGCAGGAACGTCTGTTGCGAGAGATGATCCTTCTCTTCCAGGCCAAGTTGGACGTTGATGAGATGGTCCGACTGCCCGGTCAGCGGGGTTCCGTTGCGGAACAGCTGGTTGGCGTTGGTCAGCGAGAGCGGGAATGCATTGATCGGATCGGTTGGCCCGACCAGGATTTTCGACTTGGTGTATGTATAGTTGGCGATCACCAGCGCGCGCCGTTTGGTGAAGAAATCGCCATCCGACAGCCACGTCATCGGGAAATATTTCTGCGTCTCGATTTCACCGCCGTACAGATCGGCCTTGGGGGCGTTGGCGAAGCGGTTGGTCAGCGTGTTGCCATTGTCATCGGCATAGACTTCGATCGGCTTGTCGATCCGCTTATAGAAGCCGGCAACCGAAATCCGCTGGTCACGCGCGAAATACCATTCGTAGCGTGCTTCCGCATTGTACAATTGGCTGTCGACCAGCAACGGGTTGCCCTGCACGGCCGTATTCTGTTCGGGGTCGAAATAGGTCTGGAACACGAGTTCGCGGAACTGCGGACGCGCGATCGTCTTCGATCCGCTGACGCGGACCTGCATGTCGGGCGCAAGCTGATAGGTGAGCGTCGCGGCCGGCAGCCAGTAATTGCGGCTGAGATTGGTCGCAGGCGGCAGGATCGGCGTGACCGTATAAACGCGGACCGGCACGACGGTTTGCTTGGCGGTTTCATAGCGCACGCCGAGCGTGGCGCTCAGTTTCGACGTGATTTGTGCCTGCACTTGGCCGTAAGCCCCGTGAATCCGCAGCTTTGCATCGAACGTCGGGTTGCCGCCGAGATTGTCCTCGATCCGCACGAAGAAGTCTTTCCCCGGGAACGCCGTCACGACGCCCGAGCCGAGCAGCAGATCGGGACGCAGCAATGTCACCGCCTGTGGGATCTGGCCGTTCTGCCGGAAGGCAAACTCGCGTACCTCGGTGCGGCGCTGCGTGTCGGTATAGGCATAGCCGACCGTCGCGGTGATCTCGGGGATGATCTTATACCCGAGATCGACACCGCCGGCGTACAGATCTTCGTTCAGATTCGAAAAGCCGATCGTGGCGCCGTTCGGGCGCGCACCGACGCCGAGCGAGTTGGCGTAGCATCCGTTAATGCTGTTGTTGTCACAGGTGAAGTTAGCGTCACGCGCGTAGGTGAAGCCGATTTCGTTCGGCGCTTCGCGCTGGGTATTGGCATAGGTGCCCCGCACATCGAGCGAGAGCTTTGGCGAGAGCTTGAACTCGCCGACAAGCTGCGTGTCGATCAGCTGCCGCTCGAACCAGGCAGTATCCTGCTCTTGCACGATGATATTCGATCCGAAGTTGCGCACCGTCGTGCCCACGCCGAGGCGAGTCTGCTTGAGCGTGTCGCGGATGTAGAGCGTGGTCTCGCGGATCTTGTTCTGCCCGAATTCGAGGCTGAGGCCGAGCAGGCCGTTCACGACGATGCGATCATCCGTGATGACGCGTTCGAAATTGCGGTCGAGCTGCGACAGATCGGTTGCGTTCGCAGTCTGCTGGGTCGTGTCGCGGGTGCGCCATTTGTTGCTATAGCCAGCGGTCGCGATCACGCCGAAGGTCGTCGTGCCGAGATCGAACGACTTGCCACCGGTGATGTTGGCGCTCCAATTTGGCGGCAACGCCTTATTGCGCTGGACGACCGCGTTGCGGCTGTCGATCAGCTGCGCGGCGATCGCGGTATTGGCCGCGTTCGACAAATCGGCGATTTGAGCGCCGCTCTTCAGGAAAGCGGCGAGCAATGGCGCCGTGTTGCGCTGGCCATTGTCGAACCCGGTCCAGTCGCTGGAACTTCCGAAATAGGTATAGCCGAGCTGCCCGGTGGTGACGGTATCGAGTCCGATCCCCGCGCCGATCGTCAGGAACGGCTCTTTCGGGACCGACTTGGTCGTGAGGTTGATAACGCCGCCGCCGAATTCACCCGGGAAATTGACCGAGTAACTCTTCTGGACGAGCGAGGAGGCGATCACACTGGTGGGAAAGATGTCGAGCGGGACGACGCGCTTAAGCGGCTCGGGGCTGGGCAAAGGCGAGCCGTTGAGCAAGGCTAGCGAATAGCGATCACCCAGACCGCGGACGTAGACGAAACCGTTACCGACGACGCTGAGCCCGGTAACGCGCGACAGCGATCCGGCAATGTCGCCTTCACCGGTGCGGGCAATGTCGGCGCTCGACAGCACCGAGACCACTTGCGGCGTGGTGCGGGCGATGTTGCGATTACGCGATCCGACGACGACGATGTCGGTATTGCCACCGGGGACCGAAACATCGGGCGCTGGTGGTTCGGCCGCTTGTTCCGGCGTTGCGGCTGGAACGCCGGGTGCGGCGGTCTGATCGACCGTGTCAGTGGGCGACGAAGGGGCTGGCGTGGCCGAAGTCGGCGCGCTCGGCGACGCCTGGGCGCGCGCGACCGACGGCGCGATCAACGCAGATGAAAACAGCAACAGGCTCGCAAAGCGCTCTGGCTTCGACATCGTCAACCCCCTCTTATAGTCCGAAAAGGGGCGGAGCGCCGCGCGTGCGACCCTCCGCCCCATGTCACGCAACCTTGATCAGATCGTCGGCAGCGTGGTGCAGTTGCCCGTCAGGCTGGTGCCGAGCGCTGCGGTCGTGCTGTTGCAGGTCCAACCCTGATACCAGGTGTCGCTCGCGCCGCTGACGGCACCGATATAGGTCGTACGGTCGAAGAAACCGGCCGGCGTAATCGTGATGCCGTTGAACACGCGGCCGTTCAGCGTCGTCTGATCGAACGCCGTGACGGCTGTTTCATTGGCACCGTTGATGAACAGGCTGGTCAGGGTCGGGGTATAGGTCGTCGCATTGTTGTTGTTGGTGCCCGAACCGAAGATGGCAGCAACATCGGCGTCGGTCAGCGTCTGGCCGGAAAGCGGCGAGCCGATGAACGGGCGCGTGGTCAGGCACTGCATGACCACCGAACGGAACACGGGTGCGCCGTTCTCGTCGATCGTCGCATCGACGGTCGCGGCCGCAGTCCGCGAGTCGCTGATGCGCAGGCACGAATGCGCCGGGTTGGTGGTCATGACCGTGTTGACCAAGGTATAGTCGGTCGCGCCACGCAGCAGGATCGCTGCCTGATCGGCATTGCCCGGGCCGGTGCGGTCGATGAAGGTCGCATTCGAAACCGTGGTGTTCTGGCGCGGATTGTCGAGCACCGAGTTGTTGTCGGTATCGGCTTCGATCATCGCATCGGCACCCTGTGCCAGGCTGCCCGCACGCTGTGCGACGATGACGTATTGGAAGTTCGCCTTCGTGCCAGTGTCGGTGTCGAGATTGTCGTCCTCGGCACCGATCGAAACATAGTATTTCATCGCGACATGACCGCCGAAGAATTCGGCACCGTCATCCGAGCTGTTGAACGATTGGATATGGTCGAGAACCGTACCTTCGCCGATACCCTCTGTGGTCAGCGATTGCAGTTCGGTTGCAGCCGACAGGACGAAGCCCGAGTAGCGGATCTGCACGTAGCTCATGCGACCGCTGTTATCGAGGTTGTTGGCACCGCCGTACAGCGCCGGATCAACCGCGCCTTCGGTCTGGCGCTCGCATGCTGCGGTACCGGCGTTGGTCGAGCTGCCGTTCGGGAGCGCTGCGCCTGGAACCGCGCAATCGGTGATTTGCGCGCGGCCCGAAAGCACCACGCCGCCCCACTGGCCCGACGAGGTGTCGGTGTTGAGGCCGAGCACGTTATCGCGGCTGGTGAAGACGATCGGTGCGGTGGCGGTGCCGACCGCGCTGATGCGGTTGCCGCGGTTGATGTTCAACCAGCTTGCGCCCGAGTTGGCGAAGATAACAACGCCCGGCTGGATCGTCAGCGTGGCCGAAATGTCGGCGGTTGCGGTTACGTTATAGGTTCCGCCCGGTTGCAGCACGGCGCCTGGCGTCGATGCCGGAACGTTGGTGTAGGTGCGGGGCGAACCGGCGGTCGCCGGGGTCGGGCCATTGTCCAGACCGAAATCGACGCGACCGGGCAGATAATAGAGCAAGCCGGGGATGCGCGTCAGGTTGATGCTGCGGACGATGCGGACGGGCAGTTCGCAAACGCGATAGGTGCCGGTCGGACCGGTGATCGTGCCACGATCGGTCAAGCCCTGTGCGTCGGCGATCGTCGGGCAACCCGTGGCCGCCGTGACGAGCGACACCGTCGGGGTCGGCGTGGGCGTTGGTGCCGGGGTCGGCGCGGGGTTGTTGATGATGCTGATGTTGCCGCCGGTACCGGGCGATGCGATGTCGTTCGCGCCGCAGCCACCAAGCGCGGCGATCGATACGGTCGCAATCAACATGCGACGCAGATTCGAATTGGTCATGTTCCCTGTCTCCAGCTCGCTGTACCGCCTGGCTGGCGGCATTAATCAGACGATGCAGTCGCGAGTCGGCTCGCCCCCTCGCATCCTCATCGACCGACGCTCTAGAAAAGGGATGTGACGCGTTGAGTGTTTTTTCGTGACAGAAACGTATCAGGTAAATGACGAAAATAAGTCATGACACAAAAGCCTCGGCGTCAGGACGCCCAGCCCCAGGGACGTTCGCGAAACCATTTTGTTACAACATATTTTGTCCCCGCGCGGACCTTCATGCCGTGGTGCATCGTGGCGGGATTGAGCGTTCCGTCGGGGCGGCGGTTGTTCCACGCCAGTAATTTGCCCGTCTCCGGCTGGACGATCTTGTCGATCGCCTTGAAGCGGGTCGCGCCACCGGCCTCGGGCTGATTGAGATAGATCATCACGGTCCACGTCCGGTTGCCGGCGAACCCGCAAAATTTCTCGAAATCCTGACCGGTCGGCTCGAAATAATCGGTATGCTGCTTGAATTCCTGGCCGACCGCGTAGCGCTGCCCCTGGATCGGTTCGCCATGCACCGGATCGAGCCCGGTAAATGCCGAAATTTTGTCGTTGAGCGCGATCGTCAGCGGGTCTTCGGGGGCAAGATCGCCGGTTTCGCTGGTGCGATAGGTCGGGTCGCCGTTGAAATCCGATACCGTCGATGGCCGCCGGGTCGCATCGACCGCGGCACAGACGGCTGCGCACATCTCGGCATCGAGGAAATGGCGACGGATAAACAGCGTCAGTTTCGGCGTCGGCACGCGTTGCACGCCCGGTTGCGCGATGATGTGCGCGACCACCGCCTGAGAAGGGTGACCAGAGCCAAGATTAGGAAGGAGTGTCATCGTCGCCATTCTGCCAAAGCAATCGCGGCTTTTCCAGTCGCTTGCGCGGGCAACTGCTATAAGACAGACGGCTTCACACAAATGACGCAGGACTGTAACACTCGCCGCCTAGCAGGGTCACGATCGGGGATTGGTGCCGCATGCGGTTGGTTTTGGATGCGCGGGCGCGAGCCTTTTTGCGACGCGTACCCGTCACGAAAGTCTATACCGGCGTCGAGCTGCTGCTGATCGCGCTGCTCGCGATGCAATGCGCGCGCCTTGTATGGGTGGTGCTGACGCCGGTCGGGCCAGTCGGCATCTGGCGCCCAGAACAGGGCAGCAGTGCGGGATCGCCACAGATGATTTTGCGCGGGTTCGACCCGTTCTTCCGCATCAGCGGTGGTGATGCGCCAGCGCCGACCGTGGTGACCACGCTGCAACTCACGCTGTTCGGTACGCGCCTCGATGAAGCGCAAGGCGGTGGCTCGGCGATTATCGCGGGGCCCGACGGCCTCCAGCAAAGCATCGGCGTGGGCCAGGAAATCATGCCCGGCGTGCGGCTGAAGTCGGTTGCGTTTGACCACGTGACGATCGACCGCGGCGGCGCATCCGAAGATTTGTTCCTCGTCCAACCCGATCAGGCGCCGGCCGCCGCCGCCGCGCCAAACGGACCCCCATTGATCGGCGGGAGCGCCGCCGCGCCGGTGCCCGCTGCGCCCGGCGCGCCAGGCCTCACTTTTGCCCAGATCAAATCCGATATCGGCTTCATCCCGCGGATCGACGGCGGCCGCGTCACCGGCCTCACCGTCCGATCGCAAGGGGCCGGGGCGGGGTTCCGCGCGGCGGGCTTGCGCGACGGCGATGTCGTCACGCAAATCGGCGGGCGACCCGTTAGCGGTCAGGCCGATATCGAGCGGATCGGCGCACAATATGCCAAAGGCGGCACGCTCCCGATCACGGTCGAGCGCGGCGGCGATACCATTCCACTTGCCATTACGATTGCGGGGCCATGAAGAAACTGATCCTTGGACCCTTATTGGCCCTAACCTGTGTCGGTACTGCGCTTGCGCAAACGTCGATGAACGTCCGCGATGCGGATATTCGCGCGTTCATCGCCGATGCCGCGCGTGTTACCGGACGCACCTTCATCATCGACGCGCGCGTGACCGGCAAGGTGACCGTCGTCACCGATCATCCGGTTTCGAAATCCGAATATTTCGAGATATTCCTCTCCACCCTGCGCTCGAACGGGTTGATCGCGGTGCCGACCGGCAATGGCGCGTTCCGCATCCAACCGACCGACAATGCCGCCTCGCAGCCCAGCCGCGTCGGGGGGCGCGGTGCCGGAGCCAATAGCTTCGTCACCGAAGTGGTGCGCTTGCGCTCGATCGAGGCATCGACCGCAGTCGATACCGTGCGTGGGCTGGTCTCGCCGCAAGGTTCGGTGACCGCCAATCGCGGCGGCAACAGCCTCGTCATCGTCGATTTCGCCGACAACATCCGCCGCGTGCGCGAGGTGCTGCGCCGGATCGACACCGATGGATCGGCAACACGCGTCGTCGCGCTGAAGAATGCCGGCGCGCGCGAAATCGCCACGGCGCTCCAGGCCTTGATCGGGCAGGGCGGCGGCGGGGCAGGGGGCGCCGGTACCGCAGCGAACGTCAGCGTCGTCGCCGTTGCGAGTTCCAACTCGGTCGCGATTCGCGGTGATGCCAATGCGGTCGCACGCCTCGCGGGCGTCGCCGAAGATCTCGATCGGCGCGCGAAGAACGGCACTGAGATCAAGGTCATTTTCCTCGAAAATGCCGATGCCGAGCAACTTTTGCCGGTGCTCCAGCAACTCGTCGGGCAAACCCCGTCGCCAATCGTCAATCAGCAGCTCTCAGCCTCCAATTTCGGCAGCAGTGGCAATCAGCAGAGCGGCGGGAGCGGCTTCCAACCGACATCGCGTTCCGCCAACGCCGCTCCGGCGCAACAGGATGTTGGCGGCGGTGGCAGTCAGCCGGCTCAGGCGGCGATTACCGCGGGCGGTCGCTCGGCCTCGGTTGTCACGCGCTTCGTGGGGGCCAATGCGATCGTCATCGCAGCACCCGCCGAAGTGCAGCGCCAGCTCGCCGATGTCGTGCGGCAGCTCGATACGCGGCGCGAACAAGTGCTGGTCGAGGCGATCGTCGCCGAAGTGTCGGATCAGACCGCGAGCCAGCTCGGTGCGCAATTCGCCATCGCCAATTTGAAAGGTGGGGTGTTCGCCGCCTCCAGTTTCAAGAACACCGCGCCGAGCCTGTTGACAATCGCAGGCGCGATCGGCGCCAAACAGCTCAGCACCACGACCACCACCATCAATGGCAGCACCGTCACCACCAGCACGAACAGCGCGACCAGCGATTCGCTCCAGCAATCGGCGCTGCAATCGATCCTCGGCGCGAGCGGCGGCTTTGGCGGCTGGGCGGGGAAGATTGGCGACACGATTTTCGGGTCGATCATCAATGCGGTGAAGAGCGACACGACCTCCAATCTGTTGCAAGTCCCGCATCTCGTCATGCTCGACAATCAGGAGGCGCACAGCCTGGTCGGGCAGGAAATCCCGATCACGACCGGACAAGCGCTGTCGACCAATTTCGACAATGCCTTCCGCACCACACAACGCGAGAATGTCGGCATCGAGCTGACGGTGCGCCCGCAAGTCAATTCGAGCGGCACGGTCAAGCTCAATTTGCGGCTTGAGGTCAGCTCGATCGCTGGCCCCGTGTCGAGCGACAATAGCGACCTGATCCTCAACAAGCGCGAAGTCGAAACCGTCCGCACGGTCGACGATGGCGATATCGCCGTCATCAGCGGCCTGCTCGATGACAATGAGCGCCGGACGATCGAGAAAATTCCGCTGTTCGGCGATATCCCGGGGTTGGGGCAGTTGTTCCGGTCCAAGGCGAAGTCGCGGACCAAGACGAATCTGATGATCTTCATCCGCCCGACGATTCTGCGCAGCGCCGACGACAGCCGCAAACTGACCGAGCAACGCTATGGCTATTTGCGGCTACAACAGGGCCTCGCCACCCCGAACGAGGAGCCCTCGATCGACCAGCTCGTCCGCGACTATCTTGGTGCTACCCCGCCGATCCCGAGCGCGCCCGTTCCCGGGAATATCGAGGATCCGCGTATTTCCGTGCCGATCCAACGTAGCTCGAGCAGCGTGATCCACACCAAGCGGGGGCGGTGATGGAGATTGAGACCGGCGCCGCGACTTCCTTACCCCCCTCCCGCCTGCGGGAGGGGCTGGGGGAGGGCAGTGCGACAAGCACGATCGCGTTGGGAATTTCCCCTCCCCCGACCCCTCCCGCAAGCGGGAGGGGAGAATATTCGGCCACCATCCCCAACATCACCATCCCCTACGCCTTCGCCCGCCGCTTTGGCGTTGTGCTCGATCCCGGCAGCGACTCGCACTTCACCGTCGCGATGCGCGAAGGCTCTGACCCCAAGGTCCTGCTCGAACTGCGCCGCCACCTCGCGCGCCCGTTCGACGTTGGTTTCGTGTCGGCGACCGAGTTCGACCGATTGCTGTCCGAGGCCTATGCGATGGACGGTCAGGCGGCGGCGATGGCGGCGGGGACGCTTGGGCTGGGCGATGAGCTCGACATGCTCGCCGACCATCTCCCCACCGCTGACGATCTGCTCGACACGGCCGACGATGCCCCCGCGATCCGACTGATCAACGGCATCATTGCGGACGCTGCGCGCAACGGCGTGTCCGACATCCATATCGAGCCCTACGAAACCGGCCTAGTCGTGCGGATGCGGATCGATGGCGTGCTGCGCGAGACGCTGCGGATGCCGCCGCACGTCGCGCCGGTGGTGGTCAGTCGCGTGAAGGTGATGGCGCGGCTCGACATCGCCGAGCGGCGCGTGCCGCAGGACGGGCGCATCGGCCTGACGCTTGGCGGTAAGCTCCTCGACGTGCGCGTTTCAACGCTTCCCAGCCGTGCGGGCGAGCGCGTCGTGCTGCGTATCCTCGACAAGGAAAATGCCGGGATCACGCTCGATGTGCTCGGCATGACGCCCGCGATCAACGCGCTGCTCAAGGAAGCGATCACCGAGCCCAATGGCATCATCCTCGTTACCGGGCCGACCGGATCGGGCAAGACGACCACGCTCTATGCTGCGATGCGCCTGCTCAACGATGGCAGCCGCAATATCCTGACGGTCGAGGATCCGGTCGAATATGCGATGGAGGGGATCGGCCAGACGCAAGTCAATCCGAAGGTCGGGTTGACCTTCGCGGCGGGCCTGCGCGCGATCCTGCGGCAGGATCCCGATGTCGTGATGGTCGGCGAAATCCGCGACCGTGAGACGGCCGAGATCGCGGTACAGGCCTCGCTCACCGGGCATCTCGTGCTCTCCACCGTCCACACCAACGACGCGGTCGGCGCGATTACCCGCATGCGCGACATGAAGGTCGAACCGTTCCTGCTCGCCTCGACGCTCCGCGCAGTGATCGCCCAGCGGCTGGTGCGACGATTGTGCGAGAACTGCCGCAAACCGGTGCAAGCCGAGGGCTCGGTTTCAGCGCTGCTCGGGTTCGATTCGGGTACGATCGTCTATGAGGCGGTCGGCTGCGAGCTGTGCCAAGGCACGGGATTCAAAGGCCGCGTCGGCGTCTATGAAGCGATCCGCATCGACGAAACGATCCGCCGCATGATCAACGATGGCGGCGACGAGGCGTTGATTGCGCGCCACGCGTTCCTGCATGCACCGACCCTAGGCTCGGCCGCGCGCCAGCTCGTCCGCGACGGCATCACCACGCCAGAAGAAGCCGTCCGCGTCTCGCGCCGCGACATGGCCGATGCCGAGTCACCGATGGCGCTGCCTGAAACCACCGATGGCTGATTTCGACTATCTCGTGATCGACACCAAGGGCCGCGAGGTGCGTGGGCATATCGCTGCGCCGTCGATCGACGATGCGCGCGAGTTGCTCGACCGGCGGCGGCTCTATGTCGTCAAGGTTGAACCCGGGTCGGGCCGTCCGGCGAAGGGCAAGCCTTTGCTGTCCGATTTGCGGATCGGTCGTGCGAAGATGAACACCAAGCAGCTGACGCTGTTCACGCGGCAGCTCGCAACGCTCAACCGGGTTTCCCCGCTCGAGGAATCACTTCGCACGATCAGTCGCCAGACCGAGCAGGAGCATGTCCGCGCGATCGTCGACTCGGTCCATTCCGGAGTGGTCGAGGGGCGGCGGCTGCACGAGGCGATGGCGCGCGAGGCGAAGAGCTTTCCCGCGCTATACCGCGCAATGGTGTCCGCAGGTGAAACGTCGGGCTCGCTACCGGTGATCCTCGAACGCCTGTCGGTGCTGCTCGAGCGTCAGGCCGAGATGAACGGCAAGATCCTGACCACACTCGCTTATCCGTCGGTGCTGGCGGTGGTGGCGATGGCGGTGGTGACCGCCTTGATGGTCTTCGTTGTCCCGCAAGTCGTCGAACAGTTCGATACCGTAGGCCAGGAATTGCCCTTCCTTACCCGCGCCGTGATGGCGGTTTCGGGCTTCCTCGTCGGCTATTGGTGGGTGCTGTTACTGGTCGGCACGCTGGCTATTTTCGGAATGTGGCGCGCGCTGAAGAACCCGAGCATCAAACTGGCGTTCGACACGCGCATCCTCAAGCTTCCGCTGCTCGGTCGGCTGCTGCGCGATCTCCATGCCGCGCGGATGGCGCGCACGCTGGCGACAATGGTCGCGAGCCGCTTGCCGCTGCTCGAAGGGCTGACGCTGACCGGCGGCACGATCCACAACCTTCGGCTGAAAAAAGCCTCGGACGAGATCATCGAATCGATTCGCGGTGGCGGTAGCCTGTCGGCGGCAATGCGGCGGACGGGGGTGTTCCCACCGCTGCTGACCTATCTCGCGGCCTCGGGCGAGACTGCCGGGCAGCTCGACGACATGCTGGAGCGCGCCGCCGACTATCTCGAACGCGAATTCGACCGCTTCACTACGACGGCGCTGTCGCTGCTCGAACCGCTGATTATCGTCGTGATGGGGGGCGTCGTCGCGACGATCGTGCTATCGATTCTGCTGCCGATCCTGCAACTCAACACGCTGGCCGGACAATGAGGTCTGTTATGTCTGATTCCCCCCAATCCCCCCCCAAATCCCAAGGCGCCAACCGCGTCCGCCCGCCCGAACAGGGCTTTACGCTGATCGAATTGATGGTCGTGATCGTCATCCTCGGCCTGCTCGCCGCGATCGTGACGTTCAACGTGCTGCCGCTCGGCGATCGCGGCAAGATCACCAAGGCCAAGGCCGACATCGCGACGATCGAAAGCGCGCTCGATCTCTACAAGCTGCAGAACGATGGCTATCCGTCGACCACCGACGGGCTGCAAGCGCTCGTCTCGCCACCCGCCGATGTCGATGCGTCGAAATATCAACGCGGTGGCTACATCAAGAAATTGCCCAACGATCCGTGGGGCCGACCCTATCTCTACGCTGCGCCCGGCCAGCATGGCGAGGTCGACGTCTGGACGCTTGGCGCGGACAAGAAAGAAGGCGGCGAGGGGCCCAATGCCGACATCGGCAGTTGGCAATAAACCGCCGATGACGCGCCGCGCCGCCTCGGCACACGAACGCGGCTTCACGCTGATCGAGCTGATGATCGTCATCGCGATCATCGGTTTGGCCAGCGCGGCGGTGGTGCTTGCCTTGCCCGATCCGCGCGGGCGGCTGACCGATGAGGCCGAACGCTTTGCCGCGCGCACCCGCGCCGCGCACGATCTCGCGATCATCGGCGCACGCCCGATCAGCGTATGGGTCTCGGCGGGCGGCTATGGTTTCGACGAACGCCGCGACGGCGCGTGGGTCGCGATGGCCGAGCGCCCCTTGCGCGTGACGCAGTGGAGCAAGGGCACAAGCGCCGAGCCGAGCGGGGGCAGCGCGCGCGACCGCGTGCTGTTCGATTCCACCGGCATCGCCGACCAGCCACTCGACGTCACGCTGGCGCGTGCGGACCAGACGATCGTCGTGCATGTCGGCACCGACGGCAAGGTCCGCATCGGTGGGTAAGCGGCCGCCTTTCCTGCCGTCATCCCCGCGAAGGCGGGGACCCATCTCGTGCCGCTGGAGATGGGTCCCCGCTTTCGCGGGGATGACAAGAGATGGCGTGAAAGGTGACCCGCGCGGCTTCAGCTTTTTTGGGCGTTCCGCCGAACACGGCTTCACGCTGATCGAAATGATGGTCGCGCTCGCCGTTTTCAGCCTTGCCGCCCTCGCCTTGATCCGCCTTGAAGGGGCGACAATCCGTGGCGCAGGCACGCTCGATACGACGCTGATGGCGCAGATGGTCGCGCGCAATGTCGCGTTTGAGGCTTTGACCGACGCGCGCGCGCCGACGATTGGTACCGCGACCGGCGTCGAACAGAATGGCGGCCGCGCGTGGAGTTGGACGCGCGTCACCCAACCGACCGGTGACTCCCGCATCCTGCGCATCGACGTGTCGGTGATGGATGCGAGCGGCCGTAACGCTGGCCGCCTGACCGTAGTGCGCGACGGGGCGACGAAGCAGTGAGCGCCGCGCCCGATCCGAACACGCATGAAAGTGGCTTCACGCTCATCGAAGTGATGATCTCGCTGCTGATTTTCGGGCTGCTCGCCGCCGCGGGTGTAGCGCTGTTGTCCTTTGCAGTGCGCGCGCAGGGTGCCACGGGGGCGAAGCTGGAACAGGTTTCGGCGATGAACCGCCTGTCGTCGATCCTCACCGCCGATCTCGCGCAAGCCTCGATCCGCCAGACGCGCGGGCTGGGCGGCGAGATGCTGCCTGTCTTCACGGGCGAATCGGGCGCGAACGGTTCGACGATGCTCAGTTTCGTCCGCGCTGGCTGGAGCAATCTCGACGGCACGCCGCGCGCGTCCGAACAGAAAGTCGAATATGGCATAGTCGATGGCGCGCTGGTGCGGATCGCCTATCCGATGCTCGACGGCGCCCCCCCGCTGCCGCCGACCGCGATGCTTGACCATGTCCGACACGTCACTTTGCGCTACCGCATCAACGGCGCGTGGAGCGATCGCTGGACCGGAACGCCGCAATTCCCGGTCCCCGCAGCGCTCGAGCTGCGTGTGCAGCGCGACAATGGTGTCGAGACGCGCCAACTGTTCCTCGTCGGCACCGGTTACGGAAAGCGAGTCGATGCGCAGGCCAAATGACACCGCCCCGTCCGAGCGTGGTGCCGCGCTGCTGACGGTGCTGCTGCTCGTTGCGGTAATCGCGGTGCTGGCCGGGACTGCGCTCGAAAAGCTCCGGCTGGCGACGCGGCTCGGCGGCAACGCCGTCGCGCTCGACCAGGCGCGTGCTTATTCGTTCGCCGCCGAAACGTTGGCGGTGGTGAAAGTTACTGACCTGCTGACGAAGACCGAGGGCCGGGTCACGCTGCAAGGCGGGTGGAGCGGCAAGCCGATCCCGCTGCCGGTCCCGGGCGGCACCGCCAGCGCTACCGTCGTCGATGGCGGGAATTGTTTCAATCTCAACAGCTTAGTGGTTGAGACCGGGCCAGGCGTCTATGCTTCCTTCACGCCTGCACGCGTCCAGTTCGCGCGACTGATTCGTTTGGTCGATCCGGCAGCGCGCTCTCCCGATGCGATTGCCGCCGCCGCCTCGGACTGGATCGATAGCGACACCGACGCAATCCAGGACGGGGCCGAGGACAGCGCTTACGGCGGTGGCAAGCAGGGCTATCGCACCGGAAACACGCTGATGAGCGACCCGAGCGAGCTGCGCGCCGTCGCGGGCGTTTCGCGCGCCGATTATGAAAAGCTCCATCCGTGGATCTGCGCCTTGCCCAAGGCCGCACCCTCCAAGATCAACGTCAACACGATCCTGCCAGAGCAAGCCCCGCTGCTCGCGATGTTGCGCCCGAATTTGTCGATCGAGGCAGTTCGGCAGGGGTTGCTACGCCGCCCGCCACAGGGGTTCAACACCGCCGCCGCCTTCTGGTCGCAGTCGATTATTACCGGTGCGGGCGCGGCGGACGATGCGGCGGGGCAGACCGATATCAAGACCGTATGGTTCGCGCTTCAGGTCGATGTCGCGCTGAACGGGGCGATTCTGCAACAAACCGGGCTGATCGATGCATCGGCTCTTCCCGCGCGGCTCGTATCGCGGCAATGGGGCGAGCGAACATGAGCGATACGGTCGTCCTCTTTATGCCAGCGCATGATGTGCCGTGGCGCTGGCTGCGGATCGTCGACAATGTCGTCGCGGGGCGCGGCGAGGGGTTTCCGACTTTGCCTGCGGAAAGCGAAGACACGCACGTTGCGGTCGTGCCCGCCGATGCGGTGACTCTGCATTGGGCCGAATTGCCCGACCGCTCGCTCGCGCAATCGGTGACGGCGGCGCGTATGCTGGCGGCGGATGCCAGCGCGACGCCGATCGGCGAGTTGCACGTCGCGGTCGGGCGCGAGGGAAGCAATCTCGAACGTCCGATCGGCGTGGTCGCCGCGACGCAGATGCACGCATGGCTCGCCGAGCTGGCCGCCAATGGGGTCGATCCCGAGCTCGTGCTGCCCGCGCCAATGCTGCTGCCGCGCCCCGATTCGGGCTATCGGCGTGCCGATCTTGGCGGGGAAGGCGTGGTGCGCGGGCCGACCAGCGGTTTCGCCGATGAAGCGCGATTGACCGAACTGATCACCGGCGGAACCGCACCTGCGGTCATGCCGCGCGAGGCACTGGAAGCCGCGATCGTCGCTGCGGTGGCTGCGCCATCGCTGGATTTGCGGCAGGGGGCCTTTGCTCGGCGCACCAGCCTTGCGGTCGATTGGGGGCTGGTCCGTCGGCTCGGCTGGCTGAGCGCGGCGATCGTCGCCGTCACCATCCTCATCACGTTCGTGCAGATGTTGATCTATTCGAGCGCCGCCGACGAACTCGAACGCCGCGCCGATCTGCTCGCGCGCACCGGTCTGGCGCGCGGCGAGGCGGTCAGCGATGCCGACCGGCAATTGACCGCGCGGATCGAGCGGCTGCGCGGCGGCGGCATGGGGTTCAGCCGCACCGCCGCCGCAGTATTCGGCGCGATCCGTGCGACGCCGGGCACCGAGGTGCGCACGCTCTCCTTCGATCCGGTCGGCGCGATGCGCGTGACGGTCGGGGTCCAAAATGAAGGGCAGATACTGCAGCTTCAGCGCAGCCTCGATGCCGCAGGTTTCAACGCCACGCCGATGGGTCAATTCCAGTCGAGCAGTGGTCGTCTGTCCGGGGATATCATGGTGAAGCCACGATGACCGAGCAACTCCTGATCTGGTACCGCGCGCGGACACAGCGTGAGCAATATATGGTGTTGGGGGGCGCTGTCGCCGTCGTCCTGGCCTTCGCCTACTTCCTGATCGTGCCGCTTGGTGATGCGCTCGCCTCGGCCAAGGCGCGGCATGCCGATGCGGTGATCGCGCTGGGCGAAACGCAAGTCCGCGTCGATGCGGTGAAGCAAATGCAGGCCGACCGCGCGACGCCGTTTGATGCTCCGCTCGAAGCGATGATCCGCGCACGGGCGAACGATGCGGGTTTCGCGCTGACCAATGTCACGCCGCAGGGCGGCGACAGCGTCCAGATCGCGATCGCCTCGGCCCGTCCCGGCGCGCTGATCGGCTGGATCGCCGGGCTCGAATCGTCGGGCGTGCTGATCGACCGGCTTGCCACGACCGACAATGGCGACCGCACCGTCGCGGTGCAGATGACCGTGAAGGCACAGGGGCGATGACGCGCTTTCGCCTGACGACCGGCCCGCTCGCTGTGTTCGGGGCGGTGTTCGTGCTCGCGCTGATCGTCTTGCTACCACTCCGGCTCGTGCTCGGGCAGTTTGACTTGGCGCGCACCGGGTTTGCCGCACGCGAGGCGACCGGCAGCGTGTGGTTCGGCGCCGTGCGCGAAGCCGGGATCGGGGGTATCGCGCTCGGCGATCTCGGCGCGGCGCTGTCACCCTGGCCGTTGTTCGTCGGGCGCGCGCGGATCGATTTGGCGGGGCATTCGACCACCACCACGCGCGCGGTGCACGGTGCGGTCAGCGTTTCGCGCCATAGCATCGGCGTGGACGATATGACGGCGGTGTTGCCCGGCGGAGCGGTGTTCGCGCGCTTCCCAATCAGCGGACTCGATCTCGACGATGTCAGCGTGCGCTTCACCGATGGCAATTGCGACAAGGCCGAGGGGCGCGTGAAGGCAACGCTTGGCGGCGACATTGCCGGGATCAGCCTGGCGCAAGGCCTGTCGGGCACCGCACGCTGCGATGGCGGCGCGCTGCTGTTGCCGCTCGCGAGCCAGTCCGGGACCGAGCAGGCGCTGGTGCGGATTTGGCAGGCGGGGCGTTTTCGCGCGGAACTGACGGTCAAGCCAGTGGATGCCGCTGCTGCCGCCCAGCTCGAACTGAGTGGCTTTCAGCAGACCGCGCGCGGCCATGTCCTCACCGTCGAGGGCAAATTCTGACGCACCATTCTTGACGCTGGCCCCTGCCGACCGCTAGGGGCGCATGCTCTGCGGCGATCGTAGTTCAATTGGTTAGAGCGTCGGCTTGTGATGCCGGATGTTGCGGGTTCAAGTCCCGTCGGTCGCCCCACTTCTTTTTCAGCCAGGAAATTGACATCGTGACGACCGGATGGGGCTTTGCCGATTTCGATGATCATGAGGGCGTGCACCTCTTTACCGATCCTGCCTCCGGGCTTCGCGCCGTCATCGCGATCCATTCGACCAAGCTCGGGCCGGCGGCGGGCGGCGTGCGCTTTTGGCATTATGCCGATAGCGACCGCGCGATCACCGATGCGCTGCGGCTTTCGCGCGGGATGAGCTTCAAGAACGCTATGGCGGGTTTGCCGATGGGCGGGGGCAAGGGCGTCGTACTCGCGGCAAACCCAGGCGACGCGATCACTCCGGCGCAGCTCGAAGCGTTTGGTCGCGCGGTCGAATCGCTCGGCGGGCGCTATGTGACGGCTGAGGACGTCGGCATGTCCGAAGCGAGCATGAAGACGATTGCAACGATGACGCGCCACGTATCCGGTCTGCCGGTGGCGGCGGGCAGTGCGGGCGGCGATCCCGGTCCGTCGACGTCGATGGGCGTCTATCTCGGGGTCAAGGCGGCGGCGCAGCGCGGACTTGGCGCGACCGACATGAAGGGCGTGCATGTCGCGATCCAGGGCGTCGGCAGCGTGGGTGGAGGCTTGGCGCGATTGCTCGCGAAGGATGGCGCGCGCTTGACGCTGGCGGATGTCAATGCTGCGCGCGCCGCGGCGCTGGCCGACGAACTTGGTGCGGAGATGGTTGCTGCCGATGCGATCCTCGGCATCGAAGCCGATGTGGTCAGCCCCAACGCGCTCGGTGCGATCCTGACGCCCGATTCAATTGCGGCGCTCCGCACCACCGTCATCGCGGGCGGTGCCAACAACCAGCTCGAAACCCAGGCTGAAGGCGCAGCGCTGCAAGCGCGCGGGATCCTGTATGCGCCCGATTATGTCATCAACGCTGGCGGCATCATCAACGTTGGCCTCGAATATCTCGGTCTAGGCGACCGCGCCGAGGTCGAAGCGCGGATCGCGCGTATCCCTGAACGGCTGATCGAAGTGTGGGACGAAAGCGATCGCACCGGCGCGCCTGCATCCGACGTCGCCGATTCGATCGCGCGCCGCCTGATCGGGCGCTAGCGCATAGCCCTAACTCCGTTCGGGCTGAGCCTGTCGAAGCCTTGTTTGCTACAAACGATGCTGGATATGTGGCACGCTGCCCTTCGACAGGCTCAGGGCGAACGGAACTGGGGAGCAGCGTTATACTTTAGCGCTTCGCCAGGCACGCCACCATCGCGCCGACCGCAGTGATCGTCTCGGCGACGTCGCGCACCTTCAGCGTGTCCATGCCCGCCGCGCGCACTGCATCGTCATTGCCGCCGGGATAGATTGCGTCGCCGAGGAACAGCATGTCCTTCGTCGCAATGCCCGAATGCTCGGCCAGCCGCCGCATCGCATAGGCCTTGTCGATCCCGGCATGCGTGATGTCGAGCGAGGTTGATCCGCCGATATTGACCGACAGATCGGGCAACGCGGCGCGCAACGAGACTTGGAGCGCCTTGCGTTTGGCGAAATCCGGGTCCCACGCTTTCTTGGCGTCGAGCGGCGCTTCCTGGCCGAGGCCGGAGAAAGTGATCTGGCTCCCGCGATCCTCGACGCGTTCACCCCAGATCTGCTCGTCCGCCAGTCCAGCGGTTTGGAGCGCATCGTTGATCGCGTGCAGGATGTGATCGCGCTCGGTGGGTTCGAAAATCTCGGCGTAGATCGCGTGCCAGCGACCCGCTTCGAACCGGTACAATTTGGTGCCCGTCGTCGGCATGATGAAGAGCTGTTCGACCGGTGCGCCCTCCGGGATCGCCGCGACGACCTGCTTCTCGAATTGCGGCCAGTCGCCGCCCGAAATCACCGCCACCGCGACCCGATCGAGCAATTTGCCGAGCAGCTCCGCCATTTCTGGGCCGATCGTCTGCTTGCTCTCGGCGAGTGTCCCGTCGAGATCGAATGCGATCAGTTTCTTCATACGCAATTTCCAAACAATCGTTGCGCGGCCAACGCACCACACCGCCCGACGGTTGCACTTATGCCCGCCGGTAAAATCGCCTAGACTTTAGCGATGCCCTTACCCTTCCTTGCGCCATGAACGGCTGGATCGCGCTTGCGCTGATCGGGTTTCTCGCGGGCTTCGGCTTGTGGTGCGCCGGTCTGGCGCGCGCCTTATGGACGTCTGTCGGGGCTGCTTTCTTGCTCGGCACGAGCGGCTACGCGCTGCAGCAGCATGCCAGCCTGCCGGGCCGTCCGGCTTTGCCGAATCGCGATCCCGTTGTCATCGATCCGACATCGACCGCCTTGCGCGGTGCGATGCTGGGGCAGTTCACCGGCGACGGAGCATATCTCATCGCATCCGATGCGCTGATGCGCAGCGGCAGTCGCGGGAGTGGGACTAAGGTCGTGCTGCTCGGCCTCAACACCTATCCCCGCAGCCTGACGCTGTGGACCGGTGCGGGCACGGCTCTGGCACAGCATGACGGCGCGGTTTCCCCCGCCGCTACCTTCGCGTTCGATCAGGCGACACGGCTCGCGCCGCAACATCCCGCACCGCCCTATTTTCGCGGACTGGCCTATGCCGAGACCGGGGATTTCGCCGCGGCGCGACGCTATTGGGCGCGCGCACTGGCGCTGTCGCCACGCGAGGCCGCATATCGCCGCGACATTGCCGAGCAGATCGCCACGCTCGACGCGGGAGTGCCGGAATAATGCATGAAAAAGGGCGCTCCCCGAACAGGAAGCGCCCGATTTTATGTAAGCAGGGCGAAACGCCCGGCGACTGGCTTATTTGGTAACGTTGTCGGCCTTCGCTTCGCCCGCGTCGCGGACGTTGTCGGCGGTGTCGCGCATCGCGTCGGCCGAGTTTGCCATCATGTCCGAAGCCACCGCGTTGGTGGAATTGTCGGCCATCTGGTCCATCATCGCGGCATTATTGTCGATGCCGTCAGCCATCATGTCGGCATTATTCTCGATAGCGGCGGCTTCAGGATTCTTGTTGCACGCGGCGAGCGAAACCAGACCGGCGGCGATGAGAACAAGGGCGATTTTCTTCATGCAATTGCTCCCAGGCAATATAGAGGGTTCGAAGCAGGTCGATGCCGCCGCGACATACGGTTGCATAGTGTCCTGCTTGGGTGCGTCAATCGCCCAACCGCCACAAAGTTCCCTGTTCGCCACGTTTCCGCCGTATTTGCGACGGGACGAGTGCGGTCACTTCTTCGGCGTGACGGGGCCCATCGCCTCTGGCGCATCGGCGACGATGGCCAGCATCGTGGTCCACGCCGCGACATTCTGCCGTAGCTGTTCGGGATCGATCCGATCGAGCGTGTCCTCCGGCGTGTGGTGCCAGTCGAAATAGCGCAGGCCCGACTGATTGAGGTCGATCGCGGGGGCTCCGCTTTTCAGGATCGGCCCGACATCGGTCCCGTCACCCCCCACGCCGCTTCCGCGCACAATCCCGATCGGCGCGAGTGCGACGGCCAGACGATCGGCGATCGGCTTTGCCGTTTCGGGCAGATTGGTTTCGAAGCGCCAAACGCGGTCCGCCCCGAAATCAGATTCGGCGGCCAGTGCATGCAGTTCGCCCGCATGCGCCTTGGCATAAGCGATCCCGCCAAAGCCGCCGGTTTCCTCATCGCCGAACCACACGACGCGGATCGTGCGGCGGTGCGTGCCCGCGTCCATCAAGCGCTTCGCGGCGGCGGTCGTGATCGCAATCCCCGCACCGTCATCGATCGCGCCAGTGCCGAGGTCCCAGCTATCGAGATGCCCGCCGATCAGGATCGTTCCCGCTGCCGGGTCGGTCCCCGGCACTTCGGCGACGACATTGCCCGACATCCGCGTCGGCGCCACCGTCGGGGTAAGCGTCAGATGCAGCATAACTGGCTTGCCGAGCTTCACCATCCGTTCGAGATTTTCGGCATCCGCCACCGACAGCGCCGCCGCCGGGATCGGCGTCATGCCCGGGGCGAAATTGGTGTTGCCGGCATGTGGGCCACGGCCATGATCGGTACCGATCGAGCGAATGACGATCGCCGCCGCCCCTTTGGTCGCCGCAATGCTCGGCCCGACGAAGCGTGCCGCCCCTTGCGAGCCATAGCTCGATCCGTCCTGCGTCGGTTGCATCGCATTGGAGACGAACGCGATCTTACCGGTCAGGCTGCCAGCGGGGGCGAGCAACAAATCGTTGAAGCTCGCGAAATAGGCGATGGGCAGCGTCAGGCCTTCGGGTGGTGTCGCGCCGGAATTGCCGAGCGCGGTCAGGCGGAGCGCTTGGGGGTAGGGGGACACGACCTCCGCCGTCTCCGCCCCGCGCACCCACACGTTCTGCAATTCGTACGGCTCGATCCGCACATTTTTGAAGCCCAGCGCCTTGAGCTTGACGACCGCCCATTGCCGCGCGCGCTCCTGCGCTGGTGAACCGTCAGGACGCGGGCCGATCTCGGTCGTGAGGCCAGCGACGATGTCATAGGCGACATCGTCGGTGAGTGCTGCGTCGCGCAGCTTTGCGATGGCGGGATCGACGACCGCCGCCACCGGGGTTGCGCGCTGTGCGAAGGCGGGCGCGGCCAAGAACGTCGAGGCGAGCAGCAGGCTGGGTAGGAGGGAGCGAAGCTTGGTCAAAGGGAGGTCCCGTCTGTATGCAAGGGGTTGATGGCGGCGATACCAAGCGTGGTGGCAGCGCGGACTTGGCGGATGTCGGTCGACACCAGTGTAAGCCCGAGACGCCGCGCGGTCGCAATGTGAATTGCGTCGGGCAATCTCAAGCCGAGCGAAAAATCGGCGACCATGCTCGTAGCGTCGTCGATATCGGCGCTGGTGATGCGCACGAACGTCCAATGGGCGGCATAGGCTTCGAACTCGGCGATGAGTCCGCGCGCATAATCCGCAGCGAACTCGCCGCGCCTTACACGGTTTCCCAAGGCTGACTGCACCTCACCCCAACAAAGGTCGCTATAGGTTGCGATTGGGTCGTTGGAGATCAGCCAGTCCGATATGGCAGTCCATCCGACATCGCTGGCGATGGTCGCCACGATCGCGCTCGCGTCGAACGAGGCCCTCAACGCTCGTCTTCGTCGCGAATCTCTCGGATCAGCGCTGCCGCGTCCCCGATGCGCAACGGATATTTCGCGCGTAACGCCTCCAGCCCGGCCATGTCGAATCGTCGCGGCTCTGGGGCGATTGCAGGCGGCGTCGGCACGACGACCGCCGCGACCACCACCCCATCGCGCACGATCACCACTTCGTCGCCGCGCTCCACCGCTTCGACGAGATCGGCCACGCGCCGATCGTCCGAGATGTCGATCCGTTCCATGCGGGCAAGCTACCGCACCGCGCCCACGTTGCCAACGCTCCCGCGCATCGCTATCTGCCGCGTCGATCTTCCCACCCATCTCTACCCCGGAGCCCGCAGCCGATGGCCGTGCAGTACAGCTATGTGATGAAGGGCCTGACCAAGACCTTCCCCGGTGCGCCCAAGCCGGTGCTCAACAACATCCACCTGCAATTCATGCCCGACGCCAAGATTGCGATCATCGGGCCGAACGGGTCGGGTAAATCGACGCTGATGAAGATCATGGGCGGGATCGACCCCGATTTCACAGGGGAGGCTTGGGCCGCCGATGGCATCAAGGTCGGGTATCTGCCGCAGGAGCCGAAGCTCGACGAGAGCAAGGACGTGATTGGCAACGTTCGCGCCGGGGCCGGGCCGATCGCGGGGATGGTCGATCGCTATAATGAGATCGTCGCAATCATGGGCGATCCGCCCGAGGATTGCGATTTCGACGGGCTGCTCGTCGAGATGGGCGAGCTGCAGGAGAAGATCGACGCGGTTGACGGCTGGAGCCTCGACAACCAGCTCGAAATCGCGATGGAGGCGTTGCGTTGTCCGCCGGGTGACAGCCCCGTCACTAATCTCTCGGGCGGCGAAAAGCGTCGCGTGGCGCTGTGCAAGCTGCTGCTCGAAAAGCCCAATATCCTGCTGCTCGACGAACCGACCAACCATCTCGATGCCGAAAGCGTCGCTTGGCTCGAAAACTATCTGCGCGACTATGTCGGCAACGTCATCCTCGTCACCCACGATCGCTACTTCCTCGATAACGTCGTCAATTGGGTGCTCGAGCTCGATCGCGGGCGCTATTACACCTATGAATCGAACTATTCGGGCTATCTCGAAAAGAAGGTCAAGCGGCTCGAACAGGAAGAGCGCGAGGAGCAGGGCAAGGCCAAGGCGATCGCCGACGAGCTGGCGTGGATGCGGCAAACCCCCAAGGCGCGTCAGACCAAGTCCAAGGCGCGTATCCGCGCATTCGACGAATTGATGGAAAAGCAGGAAAACCGTTCCGTCGGCAAGGCACAGATCCTCATCCAGCTGCCCGAACGGCTCGGCGGCAAGGTGATCGAGGCGAAGGGCCTGACCAAGGCTTATGGCGACAAATTGCTGTTCGACAATCTCGACTTCGTCCTGCCGCCGGGCGGGATCGTCGGGGTGATCGGGCCGAACGGCGCGGGTAAATCGACGCTGTTCAAGCTCATCACCGGGCAGGAACAGCCCGATGGCGGATCGATCGAGGTCGGCCAGACGGTCAAGCTCGGCTATGTCGACCAGTCGCGCGACGATCTGACCCCCACCAACACGGTGTGGGAAGAGATTTCGGACAAGCTCGAAATATTCCGCTTCGGCAAGCAGGAACTCGGCACGCGCGCCTATGTCGGTGCGTTCAACTTCAAGGGCCAGGACCAGCAGAAGAAGGTCGGCCAGCTCTCGGGCGGCGAGCGCAACCGCGTTCATTTGGCGAAGATGCTCAAGGAGGGTGGCAACGTCCTCCTGCTCGACGAGCCGACCAACGATCTCGACGTTGAAACGCTGCGCGCGCTCGAAGAGGCGCTGGAATCGTTCGCGGGCTGCGCCGTGGTCATCAGCCACGATCGCTTCTTTTTGGATCGCCTCGCCACGCATATCCTGGCGTTCGAAGGCGACAGCCATGTCGAGTGGTTCGAGGGCAATTTCGAGAGCTACGAAGCCGATAAGCGGCGACGCCTGGGTGACGCGGCGGACCGGCCGACGCGGCTGGCGTATAAGAAGCTGACGCGGTGAGGTTTTTTGGGTGCCCCCACCGACCTTGAGCGCGTTTCGAGACTCCGCTCAAGGCCGGTCTGGTCGGCCGCCCCAGAGGACATGCGGCATGCGATTTGTGGCACTTCTCGCGCTGCTTTTCGCTTCGGTCGAGACTTCGGCAGCGCCTTTGCCATCGGCGCCTTATACCGACTATGCGACCGCCTTCGGAACCTTCGCTAGGTCGACCACCGCCGAGCCGTCGCCGCAGCGGATCGCCCACTTCCACGCCGAATTCGACGCATTACTCCCCGGCTTTTACCAGCGCGCCACGCCCGTTGCGCAAGCTGCGTTCGATGCGAAGATCGCAGAAGCACTGGCGGCCTTCCCCGAAAGCCGCGCAGCCTTCGAGCGCGCCACCACGAGTTTCGGCCCTGCCTTCACCGCCGCGCAGAACCGTTTCCGCGAGACCTTCCCCGATTACACGCTCACTATGCCGGTCTATCTCATCCAGTCGTTCGGCCAGATGGATGGCGGCACGCGGAGGATCGGGGGCAAACCGGCGATGCTCTTCGGCGCTGATGTGATTGCGAAAATCCATGACGAGACGACGATCGGCCCGTTCCTCGACCACGAGCTGTTCCATATCTACCACGCGCGCTATTTCCCGGATTGCGCTGCGATCTGGTGTTCGCTGTGGCAGGAGGGGCTGGCGGTTCATGTTGCCGCACGGATGAATCCCGGTGCCAATGATCGGCAGCTCGAACTCACCGAGCCACAGCCGATCCGTGCAGGACTTAGCGGGCGCATTCCGCAAGCGATGTGCTTCGTGCGCAAGCGGTTCGACTCGACCAGCGATCGGGATTACGCCCGATTGTTTCTCGGTTCGGCGGAACGTGGGAAGTTTCCGCCGCGCTTCGGCTACCTCATCGGCGCCATGCTCGCGGACCGGATCGGTGCCGATCTCACCCTCGATCAAATGGCCAAATTGCCGCCCGATGCGGTCAAGTTGCGTCTTGCTGCGGCGCTCGCAAGCTATGGCCGCTGCTAGGTCGAGCACCCTCGGTCGATCGCACGGAAGGTTCAGGGGTAGGAGATCGCCACCACCTCATAGGTCCGCTCACCCGCCGGAAGTTGCACGCGCCGCACATCCCCGACCGCAGCCCCACGCAGCGCCCGTGCGATCGGCGCGTTCCATCCGATCCGGCCCTCCGCCGCATCGGTCTCATCGTCGCCGACGAGCGTCAGGATACGTTCGGCGTCATCGTCGTCCGCAATCGTGACCGTCGCGCCGAACCATACTCGGCTCCGGTCGGGCTGCGCGGCAGGGTCGATCACCTTCGCCGCTTTCATCCGCCGCGCAAGAAAGCCGAGCCGTCGGTCGATCTCGCGCAGCCGTTTGCGGCCGTAGATATAGTCGCCATTTTCCGACCGGTCGCCATTCCCGGCCGCCCACGAAATGACATCGACCAGCTTGGGCCGTTCCTCACCGAGCAACTGGCGATATTCCGCGCTCAGCACGGCAAAGCCAGCAGGTGTTATGTAATTGGGACGCTCGTCCATCGCGGGCGGCGCGCTCAGCCCGCAGTCCGCTTGCCCAGATACCAGCTGATCCGGTTCGCGCCCGCCGAGCGCGAGCGCTGCGGGTTCATCAGATCATAGACCACCGCATTTTCGAGCACGCGCTGGACGTAATTGCGCGTTTCATAGATCGGGATCGCTTCGATCCAGTCGACCATATCGACGCCGGGCATGCGCGGATCGCCATTGGCGCGCAGCCATTTGTTCACATTGCCGGGCCCGGCATTGTACGCCGCGACGGCGAGCGGATAGCTGCCGTAAAGACCAAAGATGTGGCGGAAGTAGCTCGATCCGACCATAATATTGTAATCGGTATCGGTGGTCAGCGCCGATGCATTATAGCTCAGGCCGAGCTTGGTTGCGGTGTCGCGCGCGGTGCCCGGCATCAATTGCATCAGGCCACGGGCCCCTGCATGGCTGATCGCGGCACGATCGAACTGGCTTTCCTGCCGCGCGATCGCGTGGATCATTGTCCAGTCATCCTCGCTCGCGGCGGGGACGCGGACATTGGGGAAGCCGATCGTCGAATAATCGCTGAGGCCGTTCTGCAGCGCGCTGCGCCCGACCATCACGCCGAGATCGGGACGCCCGAGCGTGCGGGAGAGTTCGGTCGCCAGCACATGGTCGCTGTCGCTTTTGGCGTCGATCGCGATCTGGCGGACGAAGGCGGTCTGGTCTTCCCACGCGCCCATCGTGCCGAGATATTGCGCCGCGCGGACCGTCTCGCGCGCATAGAAGGCGGCGCGAACGGCGGGATCAACCGGGCGCAGGATCGGATCGCCGGGTGGCGTCAAGGGCTGGCCGAGCCGCTCGCTCGCCAATTGGCCGTAGAACACGTCGCGGAAACCGGCGGCGCGGGTGTAATAGCCCTTCGCCTCGTCGCGCCGCCCAGCGGCCTCGGCCGCGCGCGCGGCCCAGTACAGGCCCTTGGCCTGGATCGTCGGGGCTTTCGATGCGGCGGCATAACGCAGGAACGGCGTCACTGCTTCAGCCGGGCGGCCCAATTGCTTCAGCGCGGTCTGTCCGGCGAGCCAAGTCAGATTGGTATAGTCGTCGCGCTCGCCATACGGTCGCATCGCAACATCGGTGCCGACTGGATACGCGTCGCCGACCTGGCGGGCGATATCGTAAGCGAGCGTCGCTTGTCCGTCATGCGCGGCGGCGTTCGCGTTGGTCCATAGAATCTCGAACCACTCGCCGGGGGAGGCGGGCGCGGTCGCCAAGGCCGGACGTTGTGCCAGCGTGCTGCGCGCGCTCATCGAGGCGCCATTGTTGCGGAACCAGCTCGCGCGGTCGGCCAGCCAGCCGGGATCGGCCATGCCGAGCGCTTGCGTCGTCACCGCACGATCCGAGGCGTCGGCGGCGTTGGTCTTGAAGGCGAGGCGTGCTGCGAACACCGGGCGGCGCGCCATGCTGGTGCGTTCGAGTTGGCGCTGCGCAGCGGGCAACGCGCCTTGCCACAGCATCATGTCCATCCTGGCATCGTGGTCCGCCTGCGACAGAATGCCGGGAAAGGCGTAAAGCAGCTTAAGCTCGTCGGCGGCAGAAGCCGACCCTGAAACCCATGCCGCGCGCGCCGCAGCATTGGCTTCATCGCGCAGGCCCAGCGCTGCCAATGCCTCGGCAAAGCGCGTTTTTCCGCCTGAGGTCAGCGCAGGGAAACGGCGGAAGAACGCAGCGACCGTTGAAGGCGACCAGCCGCTCGCGCTGAGGGACCTTTCCGCACCAACATCGAGCGATTTTTCCGCTGCCCGCCGCAGCGCAAGTTCGCCCGGCCAACCGGGATGCGCGAGCAGGAAGCGCGCATAGGTCTCGAAGCCATAGCCCGACCCGGCGGCCGACAGCGATTTCCACTCGGAAATAGAGGAAGCGAGCGCGGCATTGCTCGCCGTCGTGCCGGTCAGCACTTGCGTCGCGCGACCCCAGCCAAGCTGATCCTGTGCCGCGTCCGAATCGGCGCTCGAGGAAACCGCGAGGGTCGAAACCCCCGCCAGCAGCAATCCAGATTTGATCAACGACGCAATCATGTGGACAGACTATGCGTCCCATCCGTATTTGTCTTGGGTCTATTTTGAAAAATGCGACGGAATTCCGTCCCGCTGGAGTACATCAACCATGTTTTCGGGATCGATCCCGGCGCTCGTCACGCCGTTTGCCGCTGACGGCCATTTCGACGAGCGCGTTTATCGCGATTTTATCGAATGGCAGATCGCCGAAGGGTCGGCGGGACTCGTTCCCGTCGGCACCACCGGCGAGGCCGCGACGCTGAGTGCCGAGGAGCATTTCCACATCGTCGGCGTGTGTGTCGATCAGACGCGAGGCCGCGTTCCGGTGATCGCTGGCGCAGGATCGAACGATACGCGCGTCGCGATCCACAACATCGCCGCAGCCAAGGCGGCAGGCGCCGATGCCGCGCTGATGGTGCCGCCCTATTACAATCGCCCCAATCAGGAGGGCATCTTCCGCCATTTCGAAGCGGTGGCCGGATCGTGCGATTTGCCGATCGTTTTGTACAATGTTCCCGGCCGCACCGTCACCGACATTGCAGTCGAAACCGTCGCGCGGATCGCGCAAGCCTTGCCGAGCGTGGTGGGGATCAAGGATGCGACCGGACAGCTACAGCGCGTCTCGAGCCACCGCGCCGGGGCGGGGGAGGGGTTTTGCCAGCTTTCGGGCAATGACGAGACTGCGCTCGCCTTCAATGCGATGGGCGGAGTGGGGTGCATTTCGGTCACCGCAAACGTCGCGCCACGATTGTGCGCGGAATTCCAGGCGGCCTGCGCGCGCGGCGATTATGCCGCTGCGCTGGACCTTCACGACAAGCTCTTCGCGCTGCACCTCGCCATGTTCACCGATGCGTCGCCGGGGCCGGTGAAATATGCGGTGACCAAAATACACCCGGATTTCCCGGCGGGCATCCGGCTGCCGATGACGTGGCCAAACGCCGAAAGCCGTGCGGTGGTGGATGCGGCGATGGCGATTCTGTAACGTTCGACGGGATCACGAACAGGGGAGCAGGAAATGCCGGGCGGATTGGTAGCCTTACTCGATGATGTGGCGGCGCTGGCGCGGCTTGCGGCGGCATCGCTCGACGACGTCGCGGGCGCCTCGGCCAAGGCCGGCAGCAAAACCGTCGGCGTCGTGATCGACGACGCGGCGGTGACCCCCGGCTATGTCGTCGGCTTGCCGCCATCGCGCGAATTGCCGATCATCTGGAAGATCGCGCTCGGCTCGCTCCGCAACAAATTGCTCTTCATCCTGCCGGTAGCGCTGCTGCTCAGCGCCTTCGCGCCCTGGGCGCTGACGCCGATCCTGATGCTTGGTGGCCTGTATCTGTGCTTCGAGGGTGCCGAGAAAATCCTGAAGACGCTGTCGGACAAGGAACCGATCGAGGAGGTCGCCGCGATCGAAGACCCCGTCGCACTCGAGGATCGGCAAGTCAGCGGCGCGATCCGCACCGATTTCATCCTGTCGGCGGAAATTATGGTGATCACGCTTAATTCGCTGACCGGCAACCCGCTTATCACGCAGGCGCTCGCCCTCGCGCTGGTCGGCGTTGGCGTCACGATCGGCGTTTACGGCGTGGTCGGCCTGATCGTGAAGATGGACGATATCGGACTGCGGCTTGCACGATCGGGCGGCGCCACCGCCAGCCTTGGTCGCGGGCTCGTCTCGGCCATGCCGGTGTTGCTATCGACGCTGTCGTTGGTCGGTACTGCCGCGATGCTGTGGGTTGGCGGCGGCATTTTGATCCACGGTTTGGCGCAATTCGGGTTCGCGGCGCCCGAGCATGTGATCCACGACATCGGTGTCGTCATCGGACACGGTTCGGGCGTGGTGGAATGGGCGGTCGGTGCGCTGGGTGGAGCGATCGTCGGGATTATCGCGGGTGGCAGCGTCGCCGGACTGCTTCACCTCAAACCAGGCGCGAAGCACTGAGGTCGCGCTCCGTCCGCGCGACTCAATCCTTGGCGAAAAACTTGTCGATGACGCCTTGCGCTACGCGCGCCGGACGCAGCGTGGTGGCATCGAGACAGCACCAGCTCGATTTCACCTCGGCCAGCACTTCCTCGCCGCGCTTGATGATCGTTTCGTAAAAGGCGCGCGCGCCCTGCACCTTTTCGAGCAGGACGGTGGCGATTACTTCGTCATCGAGGAAGGTTGGCTTGCGATAGGTGATCTCGTGCTTGAGCGCGACCCAGGCGTGAGTCGCGACCGCGTCGGCCGGCGCGAAACGCTGCCAATGGCTGACAACTGCGTCCTGCACCCATTTGAGATAAGAGGCATTGTTGACGTGCCCCATGAAATCAATGTCCGACGCGTCGATCGCGACTGGAAAGACATGGGATACGAATTTGGGGGCGGCGATTTCGGACATTCCATATCCTACACTGAAACGGGCGTTGGCGCGAGCGGACAATCGGCCCAATGCGTAGATATGCGGTTAGCGCGGCGATGCGATATCCGGTAATTTACCGAGGTGGCTTTCGCTTGCGCACTGCAACGCCTACATCGCCGCTCTTATGGCCCGCCCGAAGCCCCCAATTTTCGAAAAAACCAAGATCGTCGCCGAGAACCGGCGCGCGCGCTACGATTATGCGATCGACACCGTCTATGAGGCGGGCATTGCGCTGGTCGGCACCGAGGTAAAGTCGCTGCGATCGGGCACCGGATCGATCGCCGAAAGCTATGCCGAGGTGAAGGACGGGCAAGTCTGGCTGATCAATTCCAATGTACCCGAATTCAGCCACGGCAACCGCTTCAACCATGAGCCCAAGCGCGCGCGCAAGCTGCTGTTGAAGGAGCGCGAGATCAACAAGATGCACGGCGCGGTCGCGCGCGACGGCATGACGTTGGTGCCGTTGATGATCTATTTCAATTCCAAAGGCCGCGCCAAGGTCGAGCTTGCACTCGCCAAGGGCAAGAAGGCGCATGACAAGCGCGAGGCGACCAAGGAACGCGATTGGAAGCGCGAGCAGGGCCGGTTGATGCGCGACCGTGGCTGAAATCGCGGCCAAGCCGGGGTTGCTCGCACGGGTATTCGCGCGCGTCCACCACCACATCCCGACGCGCGAGCGGATCGAGGCGAATCGCTATCTGCGCCCGGTCGCAGGCCGGATCCTGGTGCCGTCGCTGTGGCGCTTCAATCGCCGCTCGGTCCCGCGCGGGGTCGCGCTCGGGCTGTTCACCGGCATCCTGTTCCCGTTCGTGCATGCGCCGGTAGCCGCCGTTTCGGCGCTGCCGGTGCGCGCCAATGTGCCCGTCGCGGTCGCGACCACGTTGTTGCACAACCCGCTGACGACGGTGCCGCTCTATTACGCCGCCTTCCTGATCGGCCACTGGATCCTGCATTTCGACCCCTATTTCGGCAAGCCGATCGCGACGAACGTAGCGGCGAACGCCACGTGGCTGCACTGGCTGGTGGCGCAGGGAGGCCCCGCCACGATCGTCGGGCTGATCGCAATGGCGATCGGCCTTGCGGGCCTGGGGTTCGTGGCGAGCGGCATGTTCTGGCGCGTTCGCGTCGCGCGAAAATGGCGCAGCCGGGCGCATCGATCAGGCCCCAATCAGGCGAATTGACGGTATCAGGCGAATTGACTGGGCGTATGGTCTGAGTACAACACGCGGCAATCTCCTCTTCAAGAAGGATTACTGCATGCGCCGTTCGCTGATCGCCGTCTCGTTGCTCGCTTCCGCCGCTTTGGTCGGGGCAAGTTACGCTAATCCCGCCCCCAAGGCGAAACCGGCAGCATCGAAGAAAGCGGTCGCAGGCAAACCAAAGATCGGCCCCAAGATCGGCAGCTTCGGTTTCGATATCGCGGGCATGGACCGCAGTGTGAAGCCGGGCAATGATTTCGCGGCCTTCGCCGGCGGGACCTGGTCCAAGACCACCGAAATCCCCGCCGACCGCGCGACCTGGGGCATGTTCAACGTGCTGCAGGATGTGTCTAACGAGCAGACCCGCACGATCCTCGAGGAGGCCGCCAAAACCCCCGGCAGCAAGATCGGCGATTTCTACGCCACCTTCCTCGACGAAGCCGCCATCAACGCCAAGGGCGTTGATCCGATCAAGCCATGGCTCGCGCAGATCGATGGCGCCAAGGACAAGACCGAACTCGCGGTCGAGATGGCCAAGCTCGCCCGCTACGGGATCGCTGGCATCTTCGGCATGGGGGTCGGGCAGGACAGCAAGGACCCGAACACCTATGTCGTCAATCTGGGGCAAGGCGGGCTCGGCCTGCCCGACCGCGATTACTATCTGAAGGACGACCCCAAGCTCGCCGACACGCGCGAGAAGTACAAGGCGTATCTCGCCACGATGCTCGGCTTCGTCGGCACGCCCGATGCGGCGGCCCATGCGGGCGCGATCTTCGACTTCGAGAAAGCGATCGCGACGGTGCATTGGACGCGCATCGAATCGCGCGATGCCGACAAGCGCTATAACAAGCTGACCTTCGCCGATATCGAGACCAAGGCACCCGGCTTCCCGTGGGCGGCCTATGTCGCGCAGAACGGAATGGCGGGGCGGCCCTATTATCTGGTGGGCCAGCCGAGCGCGATTGCTGGTGAAGCCAAGGTTTTCGCCGACACGCCGCTGTCGGTGTTGCAGGATTATATGAAGCTACGCGTCCTGCGCTCCTACGCCAATTATCTGTCCAAGCCGGTCGTCGATGCGAACTTTGCCTTTACCGGCACGGTGCTGAGCGGAACGCCGCAACAACAGTTGCGGTGGAAGCGGGCGGTCGCGGCAACCAGCGGTGCGCTGGGCGAGGAAATCGGCAAAGTCTATGTCGCGCGCTACTTCCCGCCGGAATCAAAGGCTGCGATCGATAAACTGGTCAAGAACGTCATCGCAGCGATGGGCGTGCGGCTCGACAAGCTCGAATGGATGGCGCCCGAAACCAAGCTTAAGGCGCATGAGAAGCTCGCTGCTTTCACCCCCAAGATCGGCTACCCCTCGGTCTGGCGCGATTATACCAGCTTGAAGATCACGCGCGGCGATCTGGTCGGCAATGTCGCGGCGGCAAACGAGTTCGAATATCTGCGCAATCTGCACAAGCTCGACAAGCCGATCGACCGTACCGAATGGGGCATGACCCCGATGACGATCAACGCCTATGCCAATCCGGTGCTGAACGAAATCGTCTTCCCGGCGGCGATCCTGCAAGCACCATTCTTTGATGCCAAGGCTGATCCCGCGATCAACTATGGCGGGATCGGGGTCGTCATCGGCCACGAGCTGAGCCATCATTTCGACGATCAGGGCCGCAAATATGACAAGACCGGCAAGCTGACCGAATGGTGGACCAAGGAAGACGTGAAGCGCTTCACCGCGCTGACCGACAAATTGGTCAAGCAATATGACGCGTATGAGCCGATCCCCGGCCAGCATATCCAGGGCGGCCTGACGCTGGGTGAAAACATGGCCGATCTGGCCGGTCTTGCCGTGGCGTACGACGCGTACCATCGCTCGCTCGGCGGCAAGCCTGCGCCGGTGATCGGCGGGATGACCGGCGATCAGCGCTTCTATCTTGGCTATTCGCAGGTCTGGCGCAGCAAGTTCCGCGAACCGGCGCTTCGTTCGCAATTGCTAAGCGATCCGCATTCGCCCGGGCAGTTCCGCACTGCAGAGGTGCGTAATATCGACGCTTGGTATGCGGCGTTCGGCGCACAGCCTGGGGATGCGCTCTATCTCGCACCGGGCGACCGCGTTCGTGTGTGGTGAGCAATCGTAATATTCCATTTTTCAACCTGAAGGTTCGTCACCCATGAAGCGTTCGTATCTCATCGCTCTCGCCTCGGCCGGCGCGCTCGCCACCGCTATCGCGGGCGCAGGTCTGGCCAAGACCGCGCCCAAGGCCGCTGCCAAAGCAGCGCCCGCCAAGCCGTTTATCGGCACCTTCGGCCTCGACACCATTGGCATGGACAAGAAGGTCGCACCGGGTGACGATTTCGTGAAATATGCCGGTGGCGCTTGGGAAGCGAAGACGGAAATCCCCGCCGACAAGGCGAGCTGGGGCGCGTTCAACGCGCTCGGCGACCGATCGCTCGACCAGACGCATACGATCCTTGAGGCCGCAGCGAAGACGCCCGGCAGCAAGATCGGCGATTTCTACGCGAGCTTCATGGATGAAGCCGCAGTCAACGCCAAAGGCATCGCGCCAGTGCAGCCGTGGATCGCCGCAGTCCAGACGGCGGGCGACAAGACCGCGCTCGCGGTCGAAATGGCCAAGCTCGAACAGCAAGGCGTTGGCGGGCTGTTTCGCGGCGGCGTGCAGCAAGACGACAAGGCCCCGGAAAATTACATTTTCGGTTTCAGCCAGGGCGGGATCGGCCTCCCCGACCGCGATTATTATTTGAAGGAAGATCCCAAACTCGCCGATACGCGCACCAAGTATCAGGCGTATCAAGCGCAGATGCTCGGCCTCGCCGGGGTCGAGAATGCGGCCCCGCGCGCCGCCGCCGTCTATGCCTTCGAAAAGCAGCTCGCGACCGCGCATTGGGACCGGATCAAATCGCGCGATTCGGATCTGACCTACAATAAATGGGCGATGGCAGATTTCGCCGCCAAGGCCCCCGGCTTCCCATGGGACGCCTATTTCAAGACTGTCGGTACCGCCGGGCAAGCGAATTTCCTCGTCGGCATGCCGAGCGCAGTGACGGGCGAAGCGCAGGCCTATGCTGATGTGCCGCTCCAGGTGCTGCAGGACTTCATGACGCTCAAGATCATGCGCTCCTACGCTGGTTTCCTATCCAAGCCGATCAACGACGCCAATTTCGCCTTCTACGGCACGGTATTGAGTGGCGCGCCGCAGCAGCCGCTGCGCTGGAAGCGTGGCGTAGGCACGGTCGGTCAGGCGCTGGGCGAGGAAGTCGGCAAGAGCTATGTCGCGACCTATTTCCCGCCCGCGACCAAGGCGGCGGCGGACCAGCTCGTCAAGAACATCATTGCGGCGATGCGCGTCCGGCTCGACAAGCTCACTTGGATGGCGCCCGAAACCAAGGTCAAGGCGCAGGCCAAGCTCGCCGCCTTTACGCCCAAGATCGGCTACCCGTCGAAATGGCGCGATTACAGCGCGCTGACGATCAAGCGCGACGATCTGGTCGGGAATGTCGCGGCCGCCAATGCGTTCGAATATAAGCGCGATCTCGCGAAATTGGGCCAGCCGATCGACCGCACCGAATGGGGGATGACCCCGATGACGGTGAACGCCTATGCCAACCCGCCGATGAACGAAATCGTCTTCCCGGCGGCGATCTTGCAGGCTCCGTTCTTCGACGCGAAGGCCGATCCGGCGATCAATTATGGAGCGATCGGCGTGGTGATCGGCCACGAACTGAGCCACCATTTCGACGATCAGGGCCGCAAATATGATCCGACCGGCAAGCTTGCCGATTGGTGGACGGCAGAGGACGTCAAGCGCTTCACCGCGATGACCGACCAACTCGTCAAGCAATATGACGCCTATGAGCCGCTCCCGGGGCTGCACATCAAGGGTGGGCTGACGCTGGGCGAGAATATGGCCGATCTCGCAGGGTTGGCGCTGGCTTATGATGCGTACCACCGCTCGCTCGGCGGCAAGCCTGCGCCGGTGATCGGCGGGCTAACCGGCGATCAGCGTTTCTTCCTTGGCTATGCGCAAGTCTGGCGGATCAAGTTCCGCGAACCGGCCTTGCGCTCGCAAGTCATCTCGAACGAGCATTCGCCGGGTCCGTATCGCACTGCCGAAGTGCGCAACGTCGACACGTGGTACAAGGCATTCGGGGTGAAGCCCGGCGACAAGATGTATCTGGCACCAAAGGATCGGGTCAAAGTCTGGTAGCGCGCCGACCAACCTTTCCTTCCCCGGCTTTCGCCGGGGAAGGAAAGAAGATCTGGCAGAGTGCATCGCTTCTGCGTGTTTCTCCCAACGCTTAGCCCTTGACGCCCCCGGCCGTTCCCCCAAAGCATGCCGCAATGGCCACGCTTCCCGCGACACCGAACTCGACCGCCTTTCGCGGTGCTGCGCTGATCGCGATCGGCTGCGGCGCCGCGGCGGCGCTCGTCATCCTCGGGCTGATCGGCAGTCTGCCGATCGCCGCTGCGTTCCTTGCCGCAGCGCTCGTCGTGACGGGCGGGCTGATCGCCTTCCGCCGCCTTTTCCCGCCGACCGCGGCCACCGCGCTTGAGCCAGACTGGAGCGTCGCGCGCGCGCTTGCGGAGAGTAGCCCCGACGCGATCGCCGTCACCGACCGCGCTGGCCGACTGGTCTGCGCCAACGACCGTTACGAAGCGGTGTTCGGCGGCTTCCCGACCCCGCCCGGTCTGCCGTTCGATGCGACCGGGGTCGAGCGGCTCGGCAATGCCGGGCGTGCCGCCTGGCGCGACGGCGTCGCATCGGTCGATCGGCTGCTGATCAATGGTACCAATCTGTCTGCGCACGTGTCGCGCGCGGGCGAGGATGAGAATTTGCTCGTCTGGCGCTTCCACGCCGCGCAAGGCCTCGATCTGGCGCAGACGATGGAAAATCTGATCGCGGGTGCAACCGGGGATCGGCTCGGAAGCGCCGGAATCATGGCCGCCCTGATCAAGCCCGATGGCCGTATCCGCGCCGCCAACCGCGTGCTCCGCGCGCGCGCAATGGGGCATGAGGAGGGCGCGATCCTCGGCCGCGACTTCGCGCAATTCCTCATCACCGATGCACAGGGTATGGCGCGCTTCGAACGCGAGGGGCTTTCAGGCAACCCCTTACGCGTACTGCAAATCCCGTTCCTCGATGGCGACGACGCACCGATGCTCGTCGCGTTGATCGACGAGGAGGAGAACGGCCACCCCGCGATCGGCGAAAGTGCCAGCGCGCATATCAAAAGCCTCGTTTCGCTGATGCCGTTCGGGATCGCGTTGATCGGCGGCGATGGACGCTTCCTGCAAATGAACGATGCGTTTGCGCGCGCCGCCGCAGTCGATCCGCACAGCCCGCCAATCTATCCCGGCGACTTGCTGGTGCGCGAGGATAAGGGCGTGGTGGCGGACGCGATCCGTAAATTCGCCGGCGGCGCGACGCATTCGACCGATCTTGCGGTGCGGCTGAAGGACCATCCCGACGAACCTGTTGCGCTCTCGATCGCGGGCGCTCGCGGCCTTGGCGATTCCGCGGTGCTGCTCAGCCTGAAGGACAATAGCGAGGAAACTCGCCTCAAGCGCGAAGTCGCGCAGGCGACCAAGATGCAGGCGGTCGGCCAGCTCGCGGGTGGCGTCGCGCATGATTTCAACAATATTCTGACCGCGATCATCGGGCATTGCGATCTGATGCTGATGCGCCATTCGCCCGGCGACAGCGATTATGACGATATTCAGCAGATCCGCGCCAATTCCAACCGCGCCGCCAGCCTGACGCGGCAATTGCTCGCGTTTTCGCGCCAGCAGACGTTGCGCCCGCAAGTGCTGCAATTGCCCGACGTTATTTCCGAAGTGTCGAATTTGCTCAAGCGCCTGCTCGGCGAAACCGTCACGCTCACCGTCAAGCATGGCCGCAACCTGTCGCCCGTCCGCGCAGATCCCGGCCAGCTCGAACAGGTCGTCGTCAATCTCGCGGTCAATGCGCGCGACGCGATGATGTCCAAGGATCCGCGCGGTACGGGCACGCTTGCGATCCAGACCTATGCCGTCACCGCGAGCGAGGTGCGCAAACTCGGGTCCGACATCCTGCCCGCCGCCGATTACGTCGTGCTCGAAGTCGCCGACACCGGCGGCGGCATTCCAGCGGATATCCTGCCCAAGATTTTCGAGCCGTTCTTCACCACCAAGGAAGTGGGGAAGGGCACAGGTCTTGGCCTCTCGACCGTTTACGGCATCGTCAAACAATCGGGCGGCTACATCTTTGCCGAGAATGTGAAGGGCGGCGCTAACGGCGGGGCAGGGGCGGTTTTCAAAATCTATTTGCCCGTCCACGCTGCCGGGGCGCTGGTCGAGGCTACGCCGGCGCGCGCGCTCCCCAAGGAAAAGCCGGTCGATTTGTGGGGCACCGGCACGATCCTGCTGGTCGAGGATGAGGACATGGTCCGCGCTGTTGCCGAGCGCGCGCTGACACGGCAGGGCTATACCGTGCTGACCGCCGAACATGGCGAGGCCGCGCTCGAGCTGCTCGCGTCGAGCGCGCGACCCGATCTGCTCATTTCCGACGTGATGATGCCGTTGATGGACGGCCCGACGATGGTCCGCCACGCCCGCGCGCGCTATCCCGATCTGCCGATCCTGTTCATGTCGGGCTATGCCGAGGAGACGATCCGCAAGTCGATCGATCTCGACAATGTCGACTTTCTGGCGAAACCTTTTTCGGTGCAGGATCTTGCCGAGGCGGCGCGCGCGGTTCTGGCGCGCGCGGGCACCCCTGCGAAATGAGATAGTGCAGGCTCGGGCACCCCTGAGAGGCTGAACGCGCGGGCGGCGGGTTGCGCTACGCGGTTACCAGGTTTCGCTCGATCCCGGAGGACCCATATCGATCGGCGCGTCTTCGGACACATCGGCAACGCCCGATACCTTCCGCAGCGCCTCTGCCCCTTTGCGCGATGTCCCGGTAAGCACGCCGATGTCGTGCAGCGCTTGCTCCAGCGTAAAGCCCGCACCGCGCAAATCATGTTCGACTTGTTCCAAAGGGCGCTCGTTATTGAGCGTCAGGACGAAGCGTTTCTCGTCTGCCATATCGCTGTTCCACGAACGCCCTCGGAAATCGAGGTTACGGGGCTTGCACCAGCCCCTTACCGACTCGCGAAACCGGGTAAGGGAGGGGCTTGGCCGTTGCCAACAGTTTGTTCCAAAGTGCCTGCCCGCGCAAGGTCGAACTCGTCTGCGCCCACAGAGCGGCGCAACCCGCGACGTGCGGCGTAGCCATGCTGGTGCCGCTCATCGTGGCATAGCGGCGCGGCATCGGCGCGGTCGAGAAGATATCCCGGCCCGGGGCCGCGATTTCGATCTTGTTCTGACTTGAGAAGATGGACGGCGCGAGGTTCTGATCGAGCGATGCCACCGCCATGATCGACGGCGAATTTGCCGGGGCACCGGTCGGTTGACCACCTTGGTTCCCCGCCGCCGCGATGATCAGGCAGCCCTTCGCCAGCGCGGCATTGCCCGCCGCTGTATAGGCCGCCTGTATTGGCGATGACGAACCGAGCGACATCGAGATGACCGTGCACCCTTGCGCGATCGCCCAATTCATTCCGGCCAAAACGCTGGCGCTTCCGCCCGAGCCCGAATTCGACAGGACCTTGCCGACGAAGATCGGCCCGGCGGCATGCGCGATGCCATAACGAGGCGTCGTGCCCGGCGGCAATAGCTGCCCGCAGGCGGTGCCGATGCAATGCGTGCCGTGGCCATGCAGGTCCATCACGGGCTCGCCGACAAAGGTATTGGTGATGAACTGGCGACCGGCGAAATCCGGGTGATTGAGCGCCATACCGGTATCGAGCACGGCGACCTTGATGCCGGCGCCGGTCCTAGTGGCTTGGGGCACCTTGCAGGCCGTCAGACCCCATGTCGCCCCAAGCGCCTGTGCCTCCGCCTCGCCTGTAGGAAACGACCCGCCGGTTACCCCGGCTTCGTGGGAAATCGCTTCGACCGCGTTCAGAAAGCCACGCAGATAGTCCGCTGACACCCCGCCATCGGCGAAGACGAAGTATTCCGGCTCGACGATTTCGAGCGGGCTTCTGGTGTCTAGGACCATGGACTGGGATTTCGTGACGAATTCGGCATCGTTGACGATCGCCACCCCGATTTCCGGCAAGAACAGCGCTTCTGATTCGCCGACATTCTCGACCGAAACGGTCTGTGAGTGGTAATCGCGCGCATCAACCGGTCGCACGCTCAGCGATTCGAACGCATGCTTGGTCTCGTCGGTTGCACTTTGATCATAGGTTAAGATGAAACGTCCCGTCTCGAGGCCGACGTCACCGCGTTCCATCGCCGCCATGAGCATGGCGTCATAGCTGCTGGCGTTTGGATTTATGTCCGGTCTGCTGGTGGGTGTTTTTGCCATATCATGTGCCCTCCTGATCTTCGATGTGATTGTTTTTCAATAGAATTGCAATAATGTCGGATATGCGTGCACGGATAATTCACCAAGATGGTCATAGGTGATGTTGAATGGTTTGATTCAACAGAGTTCGATTGAGGTCATCACTCCGAGAATATTACGGGTCAACACTAAAAATAACTTTAGCGCGACAAAGAGTCTGAATATCGTGAAAAACAACAGGACACATTTGGTGCGGTGTCATCGTTAGTATTGCTGGAAAGGTATGCATTGTTTCATTTTGTTGCTGCGGCAGTTCCGGCGCTAGCGCAGCAGCGCGCTGACAGTGACCACCGCGCGACGGGGTTGGTGGTCGACCGATCGCGCCGCGCGATCTCCGCTTGGCGCTACCGCGCTTTCCTGCGAAGGAGCGCCCGATGGCATCCCCGCATTGCATCCTGATCGTCGAAGACGAACCATTAATCGCCATGATGATCGAGGATTTTCTCGACATCCTCGGCAAGGCGGTGGCCGGTTCGGTCGATAGCGTTGATGCAGCGCTGGCGTTGATCGAAGCCGGGGGGACAGATGGGGGAGGAGTCGACGCGGCGATCCTCGACGTCAATTTGCGCGGCGGTGAGAAGAGCTTTGCGATCGCCGATGCGCTGGCCGCCAAGGGTATCCCGTTCGTGTTCGCAACCGGCGGATCGCACGACACCGTTGCCGAGGCTTATCGCGATCGCCCGACTCTGCCCAAGCCATTCACCATGGACGGCGTGGCGAAGGCGCTCGACGCGCTCGGCTGACACGGGTAAATTGCGGCAATGGATTTTGCAGACTTCATCGCGCCCGTTCCCGTCTCGACATTTCTGAAGTCTTACGACCGGACGCCGCTGCACATCCCGGCGGAAGGGCAGGCAGGGGATGATCGCCGCGCCTTGATGCCCTGGGCGCAATTGAACGCCTTGCTTGGTGTGGCGGGACATTGGGGGGAGGAGAACGTCAAGCTCATCCTGAACGGCACCCCCGTGCCCGACGATCATTATCTCGACGCGGTCAGCACGCGAGCCGGTATGAAGCGCCGCGCCGATCCCGCGAAGATCGAAGCGCTGCTGGCAATGGGGGCTAGCCTTGTGGCCGACGCGGCCGAAGACGCTTCGTTCGTGCTCAAACGCGTCACTGCGATGCTGAGCGCGCAATTTCTCGGTACGTCGGGCGCGAATGTCTATTGCTCGTTCCGCGGCATCCAGGCCTTTCGCAGCCACCTCGATCTGCACGATGTCTTCGCGGTGCATTGCGAAGGCGAGAAGCTGTGGCGGATCTACCGGAACCGTGCGGTCGATCCGGTCGAACAGCATGGCGGACCCGATGCGCAATCCGAGATCGATCGCGCCAAGGGGGCAGTGCTGATGGAAGTCCGCATGCAGCCCGGCGACTTACTCTATATTCCCCGCGGTTATTATCACGATGCGCTCGCGTCATCGGACGCATCGCTGCATGTCACCTTCTCGGTTGCACGGCATACCGGGCGAATTTTGTTCCGCATTCTGGAAGAATTGGCGATGCGCGACCCTGCGTTCGGTGCCTATCTTCCCGATGGCAGGGCCGAGCAGGGTAGGGTGCTGGCCGAGCGTGTCGATGCGCTTGCAGACCGGCTTGCCGCAATGATGCGCACACCTGCATTCGATCAGGCACTTCGCGGAGCACAGTTGGAATTGGCCAAACCGTTCCGCGGTCTGACGCTGCCAGAACGTCCCCGCCCGACCTTGTTCCTACGCAGCCAGCGCCCGTGGCGGATCGATGTGACGGAGCAGGGCGCGACATTGGTCAGTGAAAGTGGGGAGGTGCCACTGGGGCTGCTGGAAACACCGGCGCGCTGGTTCCTCAGCCAGAGTCTCGTCTCGGTACAGCAATTGCTGGCACGCTATCCGCACCATGGCGAGGCTGTGTTGAACGAGTTGGTGCAGTTGTTGCAGCGGGCCGGCCTTGTCCAGCCGCACGGCACGGGCAGCGCGGCTGCCACAGGCACGGGGTTTATAACGACCACGCGCGCGCGCTAGCCGCATCGTCCAAGATCCGTGTAAACTATTTTCGTTCCGCTCTTGTTCTCTTGGAACAAACACGATACAACCTCCAACACACATTGAACGCATCGGGTGTTCGGTCTAGCGGTGGAGGCTACCAATGGCGGTATCGTTGAAGGTCATCGACAACAAAATGGCAGCACCCACGGACAAGGCCGCCGAAAAGGCCAAGGACGAACGCGCGAAGGCGCTTGAAGCCGCACTCGCGCAGATCGATCGCGCATTCGGCAAGGGCTCGGCCATGAAGCTGGGTTCGAAGCAGACGATGCAGGTCGAAGTAATCTCGACCGGCTCGCTCGGGCTCGACATCGCGCTTGGCGTGGGTGGCTTGCCGCGCGGGCGCGTGATCGAGATTTACGGGCCCGAATCGTCGGGCAAGACGACGCTCGCGCTGCACGTGATTGCCGAAGCGCAAAAAGGTGGCGGCACCGCGGCCTTCGTCGATGCCGAGCATGCGCTCGATCCGGTCTATGCCCGCAAACTGGGCGTCAATATCGACGAACTGATCGTGTCGCAGCCCGATACGGGCGAGCAGGCGCTCGAGATCGTCGATACGCTGGTTCGCTCGAACGCGATCGACGTGCTGGTGGTCGATTCGGTTGCCGCCCTCGTGCCGCGCGCCGAGATTGAGGGCGAAATGGGCGACAGCCATGTCGGGCTTCAGGCTCGCCTGATGTCGCAATCTTTGCGCAAGCTCACCGGCTCGATCAGCCGTTCGCGCTGCATGGTGATCTTCATCAACCAGCTGCGCATGAAGATCGGCGTGATGTATGGCAATCCCGAGACGACGACCGGCGGCAATGCGCTGAAATTCTACGCTTCGGTGCGGCTCGACATCCGCCGCACCGGCCAGATCAAGGATCGCGACGAGATCATCGGCAACACCACCCGCGTGAAGGTCGTCAAGAACAAGGTCGCCCCACCGTTCAAGCAAGTCGAGTTCGATATCATGTACGGGCAGGGCGTGTCGAAGATCGGCGAGATTCTCGATCTCGGTGTCAAGGCTGGCCTCGTCGAGAAATCGGGCGCGTGGTTCTCTTACGACAGCGTCCGCATCGGCCAGGGCCGCGAGAATTCGAAGACCTTCCTCAAGGAAAATCCGGAAATGTCCGACCGCCTTGAAAAGGCGATCCGCTCGCGCACCGACAAGGTTGCCGAGGAGATGATGGCCGGTCCCGAAGGCGATGAGGGCGACGACGAGATGTGAGTTTCGCGCCGCTGTCGCTTTGGCGGCGCGGTGTGGGAACGGCGGGAGTGCACGCCGCCGTTCCAGCCAAGACGGTCCGCGGTAACGCGAGGTTCGTCGCAGAAACCGGGAAGGCCCGTCGGCAACGGCGGGCCTTTCATATTCAGCGAAACGGCGTGCGGCCTTGGGCCTTTGCATTTGGGCTGCTACGACTCTGCGGTCAGTTGCGAAACCCGGAGACGCTCCATGCCTCTTATCGTCCATCATCTCGAAAATTCACGCTCGCAGCGGATCTTGTGGATGCTCGAGGAACTCGCGCTTCCCTATGAGATCAAGCGTTACGAGCGCAACAAGCAGACGATGCTCGCGCCGCCCGAGCTGAAGCAAATCCATCCGCTCGGCAAATCGCCGGTGTTGCAGGATACCGACGCCGGGCAGACGATTGCCGAAACCGGCGCAATCATCGACTATCTGGTCGAGCTGGCCGACGGCAAATTGGGGCCGCCCGCGCACCGTGTCGATACCTTACGCTATCGCCAGTTTTTGCATTATGCCGAAGGATCGGTCATGCCGCCCTTGTTGGTGATGCTGATCGTCAGGCGCATCCCGCTGATGGGCAAGACTGCCGCAAAGCGCATCCAGCCGATGATCAACGTGCACCTCGATTATGTCGAGGCCGAACTCTCGAGCCGCCCATATTTTGCGGGGGACGAACTCACCGGGGCCGACATCATGATGAGCTTCCCGCTCGAGGCGGCGCGCAGCCGCGCGGGGCTCGACGAATCGCGTCCGGCAACGATCGCGTGGCTCGATAAAATTCACGCGCGGCCGGCCTATCAAGCGGCGCTCGCCAAGGGCGGGCCTTACGCGTACGCCTGAACGGGAGTCGCAAGAAGAAGGTGGTTCACGCGAAGGGCGCGAAGAGAAGGAAGGACGCGAAGCAGGAAGGGAGTGATACAGGCGCTGTCGGGTTGCTTTTCACTTTGCGCGCTTCCCTCTCTTCACGCCTTCGCGTGAACCTTTTCTCTTTAAGTCGCGCCATGCGGGGCATGCGGCGGTTCGATTTCGGGTGCCTGCGGCTGGCCCAAACTCCCTTCCCATTTCGCCACCACCGCCGTCGCCACCGCATTGCCGACGACGTTGGTGCCCGATCGGCCCATGTCGAGGAACTGGTCGACCGGTAGGATCAGCAGTAGCCCCGCCTCGGGGATACCGAACTGCCCCATCACCGCCGCGATGACGACGAGCGAAGCGCGCGGCACGCCGGCAATCCCCTTCGACGTCACCATCAGCACGAGCAGCATCACGATTTGCGTGCCGAGCGGCAAATCCACTCCGTAGACGCGCGCCAGGAACAGCGTTGCGAAGGTCATATACATCATCGACCCGTCGAGATTGAACGAATAGCCGAGCGGCAGCACGAAGCTGGCGATGCGGCGCGGCACGCCGAAGCGCACCAGCGCCTCCAGCGTGCGCGGATAGGCGGCCTCGGACGATGCGGTCGAGAAAGCGAGCAGGATCGGTTCGCGGATATAGCGCGCGAGCCCAAACGCGCGCGGCCCGATAAACACGAACGCCGCGCCGAACAGCAGTATCCACAACAGCGCCAGCCCGACATAGAAGCTCCCGACGAACAGCCCGAGCGTCCAGATGATTCCGAGGCCGTTGACCGTGATCGTCGCGGTGATCGCCGCGAAAACCGCCAGCGGTGCCAAGCGCATCACATAATCGGTGATCTGCAGCATCATCGCGGCGAGCGCCTCGGCCCCGCGCACGATCGGCGCACCCTTTTCGCCGATCGCGGTCAGCGCAACGCCGGCGAAGACCGAGAACAAAACGATCTGAATAATTTCGTTGGTCGCCATCGCATCAACCACCGAGGAGGGCACGATATGTGTCACGAAATTGGTGAGGCTAAACGCCTTCTGGTCGAGTCCGACGCTCGCATCGGGCGGCGGCAGTTTGAAGCCGAACCCGCTCCCCGGCGCGACTGCGTCGATCACGAATTCGATCCCGTGGAACAGCAGCAGCCCAAGGCTCAGCGAGACGAGCGACGCGGTCACGAACCACGCCATCGTCCGCCCGCCGATCCGTCCGAGCGCATTGATATCCCCCATATGCGCAATGCCGACGACCAATGTCGAGAACACCAATGGCGCGATAATCATCTTGATGAGTCGCAGGAAAATCGTCGTGACGATCGAGAAGCCCGCGCCGATTTCCTTGAGTTGCGCGGTCGCCTCGGGGCTGCCATCGGCGATCTGCTGGTTGATTACCCAGCCGACGATCAGCCCGAGCACCAGCCCGATCAGGATATAGCTCGTTAGTCGCTTCGCCACGTGTCGGCCCCCGGAATTACTGTCCGGGCCATCAACGGGAGAATGTAGCGGCGGTCAAGCGCCGCACCGCCCGATTGCCGCGTTGCAGGGGCGTCGTTGGACTGGCACATTGCCGCGATGAAGCTTACCCGCCGCGCCTTCGCCACCGCCGCTGCCGCTATCCCGGCACTCTCCGCGACCGCCGTGCTGCGCGCCGCTGCGCCCGATCTGGCGGAATTGCGCTCGATCACGGGCGGAATTGCACCGATCGGCGAGGCCGAACGCCACGCCCGCATCGCCCGTGCGCAAAGCGCGATGCGCGCTAACGGAATCGGTTCGGTGCTGATCGAGCCGGGATCGTCGATGGTCTATTTCACCGGCGTCGAATGGCATCGGAGCGAACGGTTGACCGCCGCAATCCTGCCGGTCGAGGGCGAGGCGTGCATCGTCACGCCGTTCTTCGAGGAACCCTCGGTCCGCCAGACGCTCGGCATACCCGCCGATGTGCGCGTGTGGCAGGAGGATGAGGACCCGCTCAAACTCGTCGCGGGCTTCTTGAGGGAGCGCAAGTTGGCCGCGCGACCGATCGGGATCGAGGAAACCGTGCGCCATTTCGCTGTCGACGGCCTCGCCCGCGCTTTGCCCGGGGCAAAGATCGTCAGCGCCAATCCGGTCGTTCGGGGCGTGCGCATGCGCAAGACCGCACCTGAAATCGCGCTGATGCAGGCCGCGACGGACCTCACCATTGCCGCCTATCGCTGGACCTATCCGCGAATCGAAAAGGGCATGAAGCCCGCCGATATCGGCGCGATGATGAATGCCGCCACGCGCGCGCTCGGCGGCGATCCCGAATTTGCGCTTATCCTGATCGGAGCGGCGGCGGCCTATCCGCACGGTAGCCGCGACCCGCAAATCGTTGCCGACGGGCAAATCGTGCTGATGGATTGCGGCTGCACCGTGCAAGGATATCAATCCGACGTCTCGCGTACCTTCGTATTCGGCAGCCCGAGCAAAGAACAGCGCACGGTGTGGGATCATGTCCGCACCGGTCAGGCGAAAGCCTTCGCCACCGCGCAGATCGGCACGCCCGCCGGAGCGGTCGACGATGCGGTCCGGACCTATTATGAATCAATCGGCTACGGACCGCGCTACAAGCTGCCGGGCCTGTCGCACCGCACCGGTCACGGCATCGGCCTCGACGGGCATGAACCTGTCAATCTTGTCCATGGCGAGACGACCCCGCTCGCCGAGGGCATGTGCTTCTCCGACGAGCCGGGTCTCTACCTCCCCGGCAGGTTCGGCGTGCGGCTGGAGGATTGCTTCCACATGACGGCGGCGGGGCCGAAATGGTTCAGCGTGCCGCCGCTGTCGCTCGATGCGCCGTTCGCGTGAGAATGCGGGATTGGACGACATTTCAAGAAGCAGGCTTCGTGCGGCTCGAACAGCCGCTTACCGATATTGCGCTTGCCGAAATTGAGCCGCTATTCGCGCGGCTTGGCGTCGCGAAAGCTGGCCACCGCTTGCCCCCAGCGGATCTTGCAGGGCTTTCCTCGATAGGCTCCATTGCAGCACTGATCGAGCCTCGGATCGGGATGAACGCACGACCGGTGCGCGCGTTATTGTTCGACAAGCGCCCGGACAACAACTGGGCGCTCGGCTGGCATCAGGATCGCACGATCGAGGTCAGCGCGCGGATCGAGACGCCGGGCTTTGGACCGTGGACGGTCAAGGCCGGTCGCCATCATGTCGCTCCTCCGATCGCCCTGCTCGAAGCCATGGTGACGGTGCGCGTCCATCTCGATGATGTCGATGCCGACAATGCTCCGTTGTGCGTTGCGCCGGGCTCGCATCGCCTTGGGCTGCTGCCCGAACGCGACATCGCATCGGTCGTGGCGCACTGTGGAACTGAGATGTGTCTGGCGGAGCGCGGTCATGTCTGGCTGTATTCGACCCCGATTCTGCATGCGTCCAACGCGGCGCTGAACCCGCGTCACCGTCGCGTCCTGCAGATCGACTTCGCTAGGGTGGCTTTGCCCAATGGCCTCGAGTGGGCAGCGCTGAATTAGCCCCTCAATGCCCGGTCAGCGCCTTCATCCACGCCAGCCAGAACGGCTGATAGAACAGCCACGAAGCCAGCATCTCGTTCACGAAAATCCACAGCGCCGCCGCGATGTAGGCCGGGTGCAACCGCCCGCGCGTCACAAGATCATAAGCACCGACCGCCAGCACGAGCACAACAGTGCCAATATAGGTAGAGACGAAATAGGGCACATATCCGTCTCCCAGCCATGCCGACAGCGGATCCGCCCAGATCCGGCTGAACCCCGGTTCAGTGATCGCGATCGTGCCCATCAGCATCAGCCGCTTGTGCGCCGCTCCGTCGCCGCGCGCGAGAAAACCAGCGGCAATCAGCACGACGCAACCGAGCACATTGGTCAATTGGGTACTCATGAACGACAGATTTCCGTCTTTTACCTGCGGGTTGGCTGCGTTCATCGCGATTGCGACGGCGGGGCCGAGGATCAGCATCAACGGCAACAACAGTAACACCGCCATCCCGAGCTGCCGATGCACCGCGACACGGCTCGTGCGCACGAGCCACACTTGCGCGGCAAGCAGTACCAACCAAGCGCCATAAGCGAGCGCGTGGAAATGAACGACGAGCGGATAGCCTAGGCCACGCATCGTCGGTCGCGTCGCCATATCGATCCCGAAACCTGTTACAATTGCGAGCCAAATGACAAACACCAGTAGCGCGATAAAGCGACGGTCGCGCGGATGGTGGCGCTGGAAGCCGCTGCCAGAAGGTGCCGTACTCGCCATCGCCGTAATCCCCAATTCGCCCGGGCGCATTGGGAGGTCGTTACGGCTGCGTTGTCAATCCAACGCTCAGATCATCGCGAGCGAAACCACCGTCCGCTCGCTGCATGCGCCTCCCACGATGCATCATTTGGGGCATCATTTGGGCGGAGCGAACACGTCATCCTCGATCGCACCGCAGCGGAACGACGCCACCACCCCGCGATCAAGCAAGGCCCCGTCTGGCCCGAACGTTTCGAGCTTGTACGCCACCGTCAATCCGTCGCTCTGGCGATAATCGCTGGCCTCCACCCGGACCGGCGCCGGACCATGCGAATCGAGCACGCGGCTGATGAGATGGGTCCGGGCATCGAACCAGATCTCGAGCGTGCGGCTGCCGCTCGGGGTGACCTCGATCACGTCAAAGGCCTTGTTGCCTTCTTTTGCCGAACGGACATATTTCACGCTCGCAGGGAACCGATCTGAAAAGAAGAAACCGTTGATACTGAGGTAATTGGTCAGAATCGCTTCGCTGAGAGACGCGGCATCGGTGCGCACCGCCGCGGGACCTGCGCCCGCTGCCTGCCATTGTTGTTTCCCGTCGAACCCTATCGATCGCGTCTTGCCACCGCGCTCGCTATCGACGCGCATGCCATAATGACGGAGGCTGAAGCGCGTGCGATAGGCTATCGCGCCATCGCCATGCGTTCCCACCTCGTAACATCCCTGCGGTTTGTCCCAGGCGGGCCCGCCGGTCGCTCGCTTCGCTGCCGCTAGCACCGATTGCGCTTTTGATGTCTCCGCCTCTGCCGAACCAATGCTGGAAACGCACGCCAAAATCATCAACCCAGAGGCTATTTTTGGCTTAAAATACATCGGCTTCCTTCCGTGAGTCTGCACAGTCACGGGTAGTTTTAACGTCAAATCTGTGCCGCCGCGAGCAAGGCCTTGTCGCCGCGCCAGTCCTTGGCCACGAGTGCCCGGTCCTTCGCGGCCGCCGCGCTATCCCCCAGCGCCGACAGCGCATCGCCCCGAACCGACAGCGCCACCGGGTCGAGCGGTCGCCGCGCGAGCGCTGCATTCGCCTCGCGCAACGCATCCTTGGGCTTGCCCGCCGTCAGCAAAGCTGCGGCAAGGCTGCGGCGTACCGGATACCACCAGATCGGCGGATCATCATAGCCGTGCATCGCCTTCGATTCCTCGATCTTCGCCGCCGTTTTATACGCGCGCACCGCAAGATCGGGGCGGTGATCGAGCATCGCGGCGCGCCCCTCGAGCACCGCCTTGGCGATGCGAATCAGCGTGGCGGCTTGCAGGCTCCCATCGTCATGCTTCGTCGGCCCGACGTCCAGCACGATCGCCGCCGCCTCGGCGCGCACGCCGTTCGCATCGCCCATCCGCGCATAGGCCTCGCCCCGCGCATAATGGCGATAGGCGCGCAGAAAAGGGAATTTTGCGGAGGGTTCAGCCAAGGCCAGCACCGTCGCCGGATCGCCGTAGCGGCCTTGCGCGAAGTATGCCGTCGCACCGATCATCTGCTGATAGGGTGAGGCCGAAGTCTCCCCCGCCAGTCCCCGCAGCACCGGCGCGCTGAGCGCCAACGCATCCTTGGCATCGCCCGAAATCAGCGCGCCGCCCACGCCGAAATGGACGTTATGCCCGTGATAGGGCGCCTTGAACGCCGCCGTTTCGGCATCGGGCACGGGCGGCTTGAGGTCTCGCGTCTCCGCAACCCCCAGCGCCGCCGCGCGGACGTTGACGTCGGCAGCATCCTGATAGCGGCCGATCCAGTAATAGGTATGGCTCGGCATGTGGATCAAATGGCTTGCGGCAGGGGCCAGCCCACCCAGCCGATCGGCATATTTCTCGGCGCGTCCCGGAAAGCCGCTCATCTCGGTCGCGTGAATGTAAAAATGGATCGCGGGGGTGAAGTCCGGATTGCGCTTCAGTACGATCTCGAGCAGCGCGACCGCGCGGGGCATGCCGATCTTATTGTCGGCCAGTGCCGCCGGGATCATCCACGCGTCCGCCGCCAAGGTCAGCAGCTCGTCGCTCTCGGGATGCGCCAGCGCGATCGCATCCATCGCGCGGGCATAAGCCAGATCGCCCGATCCCTTGCCGCCGCCATCCTGATAGCGCAGCGCGAGTGCTGCCAGCATTTGCCGTTCCAGCACCGGCCCGTTTGCCGCCAGCGGGATCGCGCCGTCGATCAGCTTGCCCATCTTTACTTGGGCGGCGGCATCCACGGTGAAGTTGATCGTCGGCCCTCCGGACCACGCCTCACCCCAAATGCACATCGCGCACGCCGGATCGATCCGCGCCGCTTCCTTGAACGCGCCTTCGCCAGCGGCGTGGGCAAAGGCGTGGCTGAGTTGCAGGCCATTGTCGAAGAATGCCTGCGCCTGCGGTTTCGCGGTCGAAATCGTCAGCGCGCCTGCGCCGAACCCGGGCAAGATCCGCGCGATGCTCGGTGCCGCCGTATCGTCACCACAGATCGTATGGAGCGGCGTGTCTTGCGAAGCGACCGCCACCTCCGCACTCGGCGCAAGCAACAACAACATCGGCGCGATCATCAACAAACGCATGGCAAGCTCCCCAATCGCGCGACCATATCGCAAGACGACGAACCGAGCCATGCTTGAGATACGCCGCCGCCTCGCCTAAGCCCTGCGGCCATGACCTCCACGAACGACATCCGCCGCAGCTTCCTCGATTATTTCGCCGCCAACGGCCATGCGAAGATCGCGTCTGCACCCTTGGTGCCGCAGAATGATCCGACGCTGATGTTCGTCAATGCCGGCATGGTGCCGTTCAAAAACGTCTTCACCGGCCTCGAAACGCGACCCTATGTCACCGCCACGTCGAGCCAGAAATGTGTCCGCGCCGGGGGCAAGCATAACGATCTCGACAATGTCGGCTACACCGCGCGGCACCACACCTTTTTCGAAATGCTCGGTAATTTCTCGTTCGGCGATTATTTCAAAGAACGCGCGATCACGCTCGCCTGGGGGTTGCTGACGAAGGAATGGGGGATCGACCCTGATCGGCTCACTGTCACCGTCTATCACACCGATGACGAAGCGTTCGAACTGTGGAAGCGGATCGCGGGCCTGCCGGAAGAGCGCATCATCCGCATCGCCACCAACGACAATTTCTGGTCGATGGGGGATACCGGGCCATGCGGGCCGTGTTCGGAGATTTTCTTCGATCATGGCGACCATATTCCCGGTGGTCCTCCGGGTAGCCCGAATGAAGATGGCGATCGCTTCGTCGAGATCTGGAACCTCGTCTTCATGCAGTTCGACCAGTCGGCCGATGGCGCGCGCACGCCGCTGCCCAGGCCGTCGATCGACACCGGCATGGGGCTGGAACGGATCGCCGCCGTCTTGCAGGGCGTCCACGACAATTACGATACCGACACGTTCAAGGCGCTGATCGCCGCGTCGGGCGCGCTGACCGGCACCGCGACGACCGGCGATAATCAGGCGAGCCACCGCGTCATCGCCGATCATTTGCGCACCTCGGGCTTCCTCGTCGCGGACGGCGTGCTTCCCGCCAATGAGGGTCGCGGCTATGTGCTCCGCCGCATCATGCGTCGCGCGATGCGCCATGCGCATTTGCTCGGCGCGAAGGAGCCGTTGATGCACCGGCTGGTGCCTGCGCTTGTCGCCGAAATGGGCGCGGCGTATCCGGAGTTGGTGCGCGCGCAGGCGTCGATCGAATCGACGCTGTTGCAGGAGGAAACGCAGTTCCGACGCACGCTCGTCAACGGGCTTCGCCTGCTCGACGAAGCGACCGCGAGTATGGCCCCCGGTGCGACGCTCCCCGGCGAAACCGCGTTCAAGCTCTACGACACCTTCGGCTTCCCGTACGATCTGACCGAGGACGCCTTGCGCGCGCAGGGCTTCGGGATCGATCGCGACGGCTTCGACACCGCGATGGCCGAACAGAAACGCGCCGCCCGCGCCGCGTGGAAGGGCTCTGGCCAACGCGCCTCCGACGATGTCTGGTTCGATATCGCCGAGGGTTCGGGCGGCACCGAATTCATCGGCTACGCATCGGAGGAAGGCGAGGGCCAGGTCGTTGCCATCGTCAAGGATGGCGCGCGCGTCGACAGCGCCACCACCGGCGAAACGGTCGAGATCGTCGTCAACCAGACGCCTTTCTACGCCGAGAGCGGCGGGCAAGTCGGCGACACCGGCACGCTCACCGCACCCGGTGTCTCGGGCCATGTCGAGGACACGCACAAATATCTCGGCCGCCTGTGGTCGCACCGCACCAAGATCACCGAAGGAACGATCGCGGTCGGCGACGCGCTGCACCTCACGATCGACCGCCCGCGCCGCGACCGCATTCGCGCCAACCATTCGGCGACGCATTTGCTGCACGAAGCGCTCCGCCAACGCCTCGGCCTCCACGTCGCGCAAAAGGGTAGCTTGGTCGCGCCCGAACGGCTGCGCTTCGATTTCTCGCAGCCGAGCGCGATCGATCCCGGGGCACTCGCCCAAGTCGAAGCCGACGTAAATCACCACATCCGCGCCAACAGTATGGTCAGCACGCGTCTGATGACCCCCGACGAAGCAATCGCCGAGGGCGCGATGGCCTTGTTCGGTGAGAAATATGGCGAAGAAGTCCGCGTCGTCTCGATGGGCACCGAGGATGAGCGGACCTATTCGCTCGAACTGTGCGGCGGCACCCACGTCCGCGCACTCGGCGACATCGGCCTGTTCACCCTTGTGAGCGAGGGTGCGGTTTCTTCGGGCATCCGCCGTGTCGAAGCGCTCACCGGAGAGGCTGCGCGCGCCTATCTCACGTCACGCGACGACAAGCTTAAAGAAGCGGCCACCGCGCTCAAATCCTCGCCCGACGAAGTCCCGGCACGCGTGCTCGCGCTGGTCGAAGACCGCCGTCGCCTGGAGCGCGAACTGGCCGAAGCCAAGAAGGCACTGGCGCTCGGCGGCGGGGCAGGGGCGGCGCCCGCCGGGCCCGAACAGATCGGCGGCGTAAATTTCCTCGGACAAGTCGTCGAGGGTCTCGACCCCAAGGGCCTGCGCGGCGCGGTCGATGAGATGAAGCAACGCCTCGGCGGATCGGGCGTGGCGATGATCGTCGCGATAAACGAAGGCCGCGCCTCGGTCGCGCTCGGCGTGACCGAGGATCTGGTCGGCGCGCGCTCGGCAGTGGATTTGCTAAAGATCGCGGTGGCAACGCTCGGCGGTCAGGGTGGCGGCGGACGGCCCGACATGGCGCAGGGCGGAGGCCCCGACGGCGCCAAGGCCGCCGACGCGGTCGCGGCGGTCAAGGCCGCGCTCGCAGGCTAAACGGGCACGCCACCGCGTGAGCGGCGTGCCCGATCATAGCTTTTAGAATTTGAACCCCGCCTCGACCCCGAAGATACGCGGTTCGTTGACGAAGCCCGTCAGATTGTTGAAGTCGATCCCGCCGACCGCCTGCGTCGTGTTGGTGATGTTGCGGACGAAGCCCGCGACATCGAAACGATCGGTTTTGTAACCGACCCGCAGGCCCCCCTCGAGCAGATGCTTGCTCTGGAACTCGACCGATTCGTAGAGGAAGAAGTTGATTTTCGAGCGATACGCCCAGTCGGTATAGCCATAGACCTCGCCATTGCCGACCGGCACGCCATAGCGCGCCGTCCAATTGGCGATCCAGCGCGGCGATTGCGGCAGGCTGTTGCCATTAATGTTGACGATCGCCGAGGTGAACGGCGCGGTCGGCACGACGATCGGGTCGAGCACGGTGCAGAGCGCCACGCCGTCAAAGCCCTGCACGCCGCATGCCGCAGTGGTGAGGTTCGGATCGCGGATTTGCGTGAAGTTGTAGCTAAGCCCTGCCGTCAACGTCAGGTTCGAGACCGGCCGCAACTCGGCATCCGCCTCGAACCCATAGCCGCGCACGTTCTTTGCATTGAGCAGGCGGTTGGCGTTCACCCCGCCGCCGACCGCGGTCAGCTGCGCATTGTTAAGATCGTAATAGAAGCCGTTGAAATTGAACCGGCCACGCCCGTCGAGGAAGGTCGATTTGACGCCGGCTTCCCACGATTGGATCGTTTCCGATTTGGCCGAGGTAACGCCGTCTTCCAAGGTGTTGGCGGTGTTTGCGGGGAACAGGATGCGCCCCTGAATGCTCGGCGCGCGATAGCCCTTGGCGGCGCGGGCGTAGAGGTTGACGCGGTCGGTCGCCTTATAGCTGACCGTCGCATCCCAGGTGACGTTCTCACCGCTTACCGACCGCCGCACCGAGCCGAGCGGATCCTGCAGGAAGTTCGGGAACTGCGTATCCTTGGTGCGCGTGACGAAATAATTGCGCTTGTCGTTATTGTAGCGAACCCCGCCCGTAAGGCTCAACTGATCGGTCAGCTTGTAGGTGGCCGAGCCGAACACGCCATACGCCTTGCTGTCCTGATCCTGCGATACCAGGATGTTGACCGCACCAGTCGCATTGTTCGGGTCACCCAGCGTCGAATAATTCTCGCTGACGATCTGCAATTGCTCGCTGAAATAGAAGAAGCCCCCCTGATAGCTGAGTGGGCCGCTGCCGTTGCTGGCGATGCGGAATTCCTGCGTGAACTGGCGCAGCCGCGGCACGCTATCGCGCGTTTCGGCGGTGAAGGGGATGTTGCCCGGCCCGTACGCACCGACGGGCAGGAAATTAGCGCCAAAGCCGCCATCGACGTCGCCAACCGATGTTGCGTTGCCGCTCCAATAGCTTGTCACCGAAATCAGCGACACCGGCCCGGCATTATAGGTCACGCGCGCCGACAGGTTTTGCGTATCAACTTTCTGTTCGTTCTTGCCATCGGTCGACACGCGATTGCGGACGAAATTGGCATTCAGCCCGGTCTGCCCCTTGGTGAAGACGTTCGCGCGGAACAGGCGGGCGGTGCCGCGCAGTGTGCGCAGCTGGCCCGCGAGCAGGATGTCGAAATCTTCGGTCGGCTTGATGTCGATCTGCGCGCGCCCGGCGAATTCGTGGAACCCCTCGAAACGATCCTTGGTCGTCTTGCCGGGCACGACATTGTCGACATAGCCGTCCTGCCGCTGATAAATTGCGGAAATACGCGCGGTGACCGTGTCACCGGCAATCGGCGCGCCGACCGCACCCTGCGCGGTGACGCCATTATAGCTGCCATAGGAAACGCGACCGTACCCGTTGGTCCGGGCGCTCGGCTTGACCGAATCGAACTTGACGATGCCCGCCGGGGTGTTGCGCCCGAACAAAGTGCCCTGCGGCCCACGCAGCACTTCGACGCGGTCGAGATCGAAGACCGGAAAGCCCTTCAGGATCGGGTTTTCGAGCACGACATCGTCATAAACGAGGCTGACCGGCTGGGATGCGTTGAAATCGAAATCGGTATTGCCGAGGCCGCGGATGTAAAATCGCGGGAAGGTCCGGCCGAACGATGATTCGATCAGCAAGCTCGGTACGCGGCCCGACAGGAAGCGGATATCTTGCCCGCCCGACGCGAGCACATCGAGCTTGTCGCCGCGAATCGCGGTGACCGAAAGCGGCACGTTCTGCAGATTTTCTTCGCGCCGCTGGGCAGTTACGACGATATCGTCGAGCGCCGTGCCGTCCGCGGCGGGTGCGCTCGGCGGCGTCTCAGCGGGCGCGGTCTGCGCAAGTGCGGGCGTGGCGAAAGCCGCCAGAAATGTCGTGGCGAGAAGAATCGAATGGCGCATGAAAGGACCCCCCGGTATACATGAAAGTGCAACATTTGGGTTGGCGTCCGATGCCGTAACGGTCAAGCTATAGATGGCATACAAGGGGTATTACGCGACACAGCCGATGCGATAGAGCAACACCTTTTCGCGTCGGTTCGCCGCCTGGCATCGCGATCGGGTTGGAAGCCCAGCGCTCACGTGCAGGACAGCGCAACGGTCTTTGCGCGCAGATCATAGGTGATCGACGAACAATTTTTGAGATAATCGGTGCCGAGCGTCATCGCATAGCGCGGCTTCTTCTTGGCATTCGCGGTTACCACGATCTCATCGGGATCGGGTACGACGGTGCTGTCGGGGATGCTGGACTTCGCTTCGGGTCGGATCCGCACGGCAATATCGCCAATGGTATAGCCGTCGATCAGGAACGGCCGGGTGAGCACCAGCCGCCGACCCGGACGTATCTTGCTATTGAATAGCCTGTAATTCACTGGATCGCCGCTGAGCGCGCCGCCGTAATGATCGGCGAGCAGCTTGCCCGTTGACGCATTGACGAGCGTATCGTGGCGGTCGAGGTTGAAATCTACCCAAACGCGTTCCCCGGCGACATCGATTTCGAAGGCGGCGGCGACCAAGCCAAAGAAGGGGAAACTGCGCAGCGGATGGGTAATGACATGTTCGCCCGGTGCCGCCCCGCGCAATGTCATCCGAACCAAGTCATACCCGATGCCGGTTGGCCCCACCACGCCGTCGAAATCCTTAAAGGCGTCGCGGTTGACCCATAGGGCGCGTTGCTTCTTCTTGGAGTCGCCATATTGGTTGCGGACGATTTTCGAACTGATCGTAAATTGATCGCCCTCCTCGGTCTTCCCTTTGCCCTTGAACGGCCCTGATTTAAGCTCGAGGGCAGTTGCGAAGCCACCATTGAGAATGGGCCATTTCAGCGCGTCGGCCGCGACCTTAACGCGTGCAGTCTTGCCGTTGATCACGATCGGAATCGTATAGTCTCCGGAGAGTTCTATCTTTTTCAAAGGTTTATCGCGACCGATCGCCTGCCGTTCGGGCAGCGCAAGCAGGGTGGCCAGCAGCGTAGCGCTCGCTATGCGCCGATAACGAACTCCCGGGATCATCAAAGAAACCTTCTCGCTAAGAGTGCTCGATACGGGCGCACTTCCTACCCACACGCGTACGCCATCCTGTGCTACGCGCGCTCGTTATGCCACACTGACCGCCGCTCTTTCAAACCATCGATCCGCCGCCAGCGTCGCTTGCCGCAACCATGCGCGATGGTGCGACTCAGTGAGACTTTTGCCACAAAATCGCCCAAATCCCACCGCGCCGCACAAACGCCTTTATCCCTAACTTTAGCCTAACCTTCCGCGGACCCATTTGACGCCGCGCCTCGCCGGACCCGCTTCAAACGCGGCTCCGCGACCATTTCCGCCGCCGCCTTAATCTCTTGGCGCAATTCATCGCGTTTCTCGTGGATCGAGGCGATCACCGGGCCGACCGCGACACCGAGATCGGTCAACACCGCTTCGGCCAGTTGCAACGAAGATTCCAGCGTCTCGGGCACCGCGTCGCTCGCGCCTGCCTTGTAGAGCTCGGCGGCATGCGCCGTATCCCGCGCGCGCGCCACGATCGTCAGATCGGGCACCCAGCCACGCACACGCCTTGTAAGCGATACACTCAGCACCGGATCGTCCATCGTCAGGATCAGCGCCTTGGCGCGTCCGAGATTGAGCCGATCGACCAGCTCGGGGCGCACGACATCGCCGAAAATCACCGGATAGCCCTCGGCGCGGGCCGCCATCACCGCATCGATATTGGCCTCCACCGCGACATAGGGCTGGCCGTGAACGCCAAGCATGTCGCACACCATCCGCCCGACGCGGCCGAAGCCGATCACGACGGTGCCGGGGCCCTCGGGCGAAATCGCGGCGTCGGGCAATTCGCCGCGCCGCTCGAGCCCGCGCGCCGCACGCTTGCCGAGCATCGATAGCAGCGGTGTGATCGTCAGGCCGATCGCGGTCACGGTTTGCCAGAAATTCGCAAGATCGGGCGCGATCAATTGCGCTTGCGCTGCCGCACCGAGCACAATGAGCGTGGTCTCAGACGGGCTGCCCATCAGCACGCCCGTCTCCGCCGCCACGCCGCCGCGGATCCCGGCGAGCCGGAGCAAGCCAAAGGTCACCGCCGCCTTGACCGCGACCACCGCCACAATACCGAGGAAATAGGCACCCCAATCGGCCATGATCGAACGCAGATCGACGCTCATCCCGACGGTGATGAGGAACACGCCGAGCGCCAGCCCCTTGAACGGCGCGGTGATGACTTCGACCTCGCTATGGTAATCGGTCTCGGCGATCAGCAGCCCAGCGATCAGCGCGCCGACGATCGGCGACAGCCCGACCGCGCCCGTCGCAAGGCTCGCCGCGATCACGACGAGGAGGGAAGCCGCGAGGAACAACTCCGGGCTCTTCGTCCGTGCGGCCTGCGCGAACAGCCGTGGCAGCAAGAAGCGTCCGGCGATAAACAGAATTCCGACCGTCAGCACCGCCGCCGCGCCGACGCGTGCAAAGCCGATCATGCCACCTGCCGCCGCCATCGGCCCGACTGCGCCGAGAATGAAGATGATCGGGACCAAAGCCAGATCCTCGAACAGCAGCATCGCAAACGCCGTCCGCCCGACCGGCCCGCTCGTCCCCGCGATCGGCAGGACAAGGGCGGTGGAGGAAAGTGCGAGCGCAATGCCGAGCGCCATTGCGCCAGCCCAATCGAGCCCGGTCAAAATATGCAGCGCGAAGGCGATCACCACCCCCGCGCCGATCAACTCCGCCGCGCCAACCCCGAACACCAGCCGTCGCATCGCCCATAGCCGCTTGAACGACAGCTCAAGCCCGATCGAGAACAACAGCAGCACGATCCCGAATTCGGCAAACGGCTCGATCGCGTGCGGGTCGGAAATCGTAATATGGTACAGCCACGGATAGTCGCGGACCAGCGCACCGAGCCCAAACGGCCCGACGAGCAGTCCGACCAGAATGAAGCCGATAACCGGACTGATCTTCGCCCGCGCAAACGCCGGAATGACGAGCCCCGCCGCGCCGAGAATGACGAGCGCGTCGCTGAAGCCTGCGTTGGTGAGCGGAGAGGCCATCCGCGTATGTAAACAGATCGAGCGGGGTTTGTCAGTTTATGGCTGATCGAGTGCACTCGTGGCGCGTGTATCGTGCGGTGACGCCACCGCCTCGGTCGCTAGATCGTCAGCGCGGTGATCCGCAAGGCGGCTGTGGCGTCTCGGACTCCGGGCACATCCCAGACCGCATCGTTCAGCATGAAGCGCCAAGCATTCATATGCTCGACGCGCTTGGCGCGTGCTGCGACGGTGGCAAAGGGGATGAGCGCCGCACGGAGAACGCCAAGGTCGCGGTCGAACAACACCGCCGCCAGCATGTCGAACCCAGCCTCGGGCAGGTTGCGCAATGCGCCGAGCTGCCGCCCGCCGGACCCATTGCCGATGCGCCGCGACTTGATTTGATAGCGTATGCCTGACGCGTCGGTAGCGTCATAGTGCGCGGCACTGTTTCCCGTCAGCGTCCATTCGAATGCCCGCGCGAACAACAGCTCGGCATAATCGCCGACCGGACTGTTGGCGGTGCGGGTCACGCCGCGCGATCGCAGTTCGGCCAGAATGTCGGCGTAGAGCCGCATCAGCTCGGCGACGCGCGCCTCGGTAATGAACGTTGGACGCGGGGCGAGGATGGTGCTTGGCACAGCTTCCGGTCGCGCACGCCGTTCGCGAAAAACGGCATAATGCTTTAGGGCCGAGCTGCAGTTGCTTGCCCGCGCCCCCGGCATCCCTGCGGCGTTCAGCCGCAGGCGCAACGTTTCGATTGCGTCGGAGTCGAGCGCGGTTTCGTCGAGATCGATGCTTAGGAAGCGTTCGACCGCGCGCAGATCGGACACATAGCTGTCGACCGAGCGCGCACCGAGGCGCGGTGCGAGAAAAGCGCGATAGGCATCTTCCCGCACCGGCCTGCTCCAGCGATCAGGCCTGCACGCCCATCTTGGTTTCCAAGTTGACGCGAACCTGTTCGAAGAACTGTTCGGTCGTCATCCACGGTTGATCGGGGCCGATCAGCAAAGCGAGGTCCTTGGTCATATGGCCGTCCTCGACCGTCTGGATGCACACCTGCTCGAGCGTCTCGGCGAAGTGCGTAACCTCGGGCGTGCCGTCGAACTTGCCGCGATATTTGAGGCCGCCGGTCCAGGCGAAGATCGAAGCGATCGGGTTGGTCGAGGTCGCCTTGCCCTGTTCATGCTGGCGGAAATGGCGCGTGACCGTGCCGTGCGCGGCCTCCGCCTCGACCGTCTTGCCGTCAGGGGTGAGCAGGACCGAGGTCATCAGCCCGAGCGAGCCGAAGCCTTGTGCGACCTGATCGGACTGAACGTCGCCGTCATAATTCTTGCACGCCCAGACGAATTCGCCGTGCCATTTGAGCGCCGACGCAACCATGTCGTCGATCAGGCGATGCTCATAGGTGATGCCCGCTTCCTTGAACTTGTCCTTGAACTCCGCCTCATAGACCTCGGCGAACAAATCCTTGAAGCGCCCGTCATACGCCTTGAGGATGGTGTTCTTGGTGCTGAGATAGACCGGCCATTTCAGGTTGAGGCCATAGTGCATCGACGCGCGGGCGAAATCGCGGATCGAATCGTCGAGATTGTACATCGCCAGCGCAACGCCGGCCGATGGGAAGTGGAATACTTCCTCGTCGATCTTCGTGCCGTCGTCGCCATCGAAGACGAGGCGCAATTTGCCCGGGCCGGGGACGAGGAAATCGGTCGCGCGATATTGATCGCCGAACGCGTGGCGGCCGACGACGATCGGGTGGGTCCAGCTCGGGATCAGACGGGGCACGTTCTTGATCACGATCGGCTCGCGGAAGATCGTGCCGCCGAGGATGTTGCGGATCGTGCCGTTGGGCGATTTCCACATCTTCTTGAGGCCGAATTCCTCGACGCGCTGCTCATCGGGGGTGATCGTCGCGCACTTCACGCCGACGCCGTATTTCTGGATCGCCTTGGCGCTGTCGACGGTGATCTTGTCGTCGGTCGCGTCGCGGCTCATCATCCCGAGGTCGTAATAATCGAGATCGATATCGAGATAGGGGAGGATCAGGCGCTCGCGAATCCACTGCCAGATGATCCGCGTCATCTCGTCGCCATCGATCTCCACGACGGGCGTTTTTACCTTGATCTTCGCCATTACGCTCTTTCCTGTGGGGAGGTTTGAGCCAGCGTCTAGGAGGAAGGCGGGCGGCGATCAACCCGGCGCTGGTGCGCCGTCGGCGAGGCCCGAGCCGCGCGGTCTTTGGTTCGTGATTGTCGCGGGCAGGGGGGTGGGGTAGGAACAGGTCATGCCTCCCTTCGAAAACCCCGCCGCCCCCGCCGAAGCCGCCAAATGGCGCATTCCCGATCTTCATCCGGAGGGGCGCAAATATGTTGTGATCGCCGGCGTGGTGTCGTTTGTCGCCTGGGTGTGGGTGGGGTGGTTCTTCGCATGGCCACTGATCGGCGTAACACTATGGGTAGCTTTGTTCTTTCGCGATCCGGTCCGCGTGACGCCAAGCGGAACAGGGCTGATCGTGTCGCCCGCCGATGGGCTGGTCTCGATGATCGAACGCGTCGCCGTCCCGCGCGAACTCGCCGGGCCGAACGCGCTGGGCGATGCGCCGTTGGTCCGCGTGTCGATCTTCATGTCGGTGTTCGACGTCCACATCAACCGCACGCCGATCGCGGGGACGATCAAGCAAGTCGTTTATATCTCGGGCAAGTTCGTGAATGCCGAACTCGACAAAGCGAGCGAGGATAATGAGCGGCAGCATATTCTGGTCGAAGGTCGCGACGGACGCCGGATCGGTTTTACACAAATCGCCGGATTGTTGGCGCGTCGGATCGTGCCTTTCGTGAAGCCGGGCGACATGGTCGCCGCCGGTCAGCGGATCGGCCTGATCCGCTTCGGCAGCCGCGTCGATGTCTATTTGCCCGACGATTGCGCGTGCCAGGTCGTGCTTGGCCAGCGCAGCGTAGCCGGTGAGACGATCATCGGACGCGTGGACGGGACGACGGCGACCGGGATCGCGCAATGATCGATCAGCGGATCGGCGGACGACGCGGCGCATGAGACGACCCTTGCGCCGTCCTACGGCTCGCGGGCTTCCACTGCGCGCGGTTGCACCAAACGCGGTGACCGCGCTTGCCTTATGCTCGGGCCTTACCGGAATCCGGTTCGCGATTGCCGGGCAATGGGAAACCGCGGTGGTCATGGTCATGATCGCCAGCGTGCTCGACGGGATCGACGGCCGGATCGCGCGGATGGTGCGCGGCGAGAGCCGGTTCGGGGCAGAACTCGATTCGCTATCGGACGCGATTTCGTTCGGCGTGTCCCCTGCTTTGATCCTGTATCTCTGGTCACTGGAGGACCTGCCACGGGTCGGCTGGCTGATCGCTTTAGTGTTCGCGGTGTTCTGCGCGCTGCGGCTGGCGCGTTTCAACGCCGGAATCGATGTCGCGGATCAGCCGCATAAATCTGCCGGATTCCTGACTGGGTCACCGTCACCAGTGGGGGCGGGGCTTGCCATGCTACCGATGTATCTGTGGTTCTGGACCGACCTCGACCTGTGGCGTTCGCCGCTTATCGTTGGGCCATGGGTCGCGTTAATGGCGGTGCTGATGGTCTCGAGCGTCGCGACCTATAGCTGGTCGTCGCTGAAACTGCGCCACAACATCCGCTTCGAGGCTATTGCCGTCGTCGTATTGCTCGGTGCGGCGCTGATCTCGGCACCCTGGCATACGCTTACGTTCCTATGCGCTGCCTATCTCGCGACGCTGCCGTTCAGCATCGCGGCTTATGGCCGGGTCAAGCGGCTGCGCGCCACTGCGGGCGAGACACAAGCGGTATCGTCCGGGTCCGTGCGCGAAGCCGAGCCTCGCTGACGATCAGGACCGGAATAGCGGGGGTAGCGGCGTCCGGACCATCGCGCAGGATCGCCATTATCCGCGGCATGGCGGGAACCAGTGTCAACCAGAGCACGGCAAGGCTCGCGCCGAGGGCGCTTGCGAAAACCAGAAAACCGACCAATGCCATCTTCTTAACTCCATCCTTCACGGTGACGGGTCACGTTTCTGCAACCCGCTAGCGCTGCGAACGGTTCCATGTTCCGCTCACGAACATGGTATGTTCTTTCTACGTTCCGCTTGTCAAGCGGTATTACAGAGTTGCGTTTGATTAGCGCTTCCGCTAACGAGCGCGCCTTCACACCGCATGGGAAGCATACATTGCCGGTGTCCGCTCGGGGTTTCACCCCGATCAACGGATTACTCGCTTCCCAGAGGATCAACCGGAAAGGAACTCTCTTATGGCGGCACCTGTCGTCTCCATGCAGCAATTGCTCGAAACGGGCGCGCACTTCGGCCACCAGACGCATCGCTGGAACCCGAAGATGAAGCCTTACATCTTTGGCGACCGCAACGGCGTCCACATCCTCGATCTGTCGCAGACCGTGCCGCTATTCGCACGCGCGCTCGAATTCGTCGCCGCCTCAACCGCGTCGGGCGGCAAGGTCCTGTTCGTCGGCACCAAGCGCCAGGCGCAGGAGCCCGTTGCCGAAGCAGCGCGCCGTTCGGGCCAGCATTTCGTCAACCATCGTTGGCTGGGCGGTATGCTCACCAATTGGAAGACGATTTCGGGTTCGATCAAGCGTCTCAAGACGCTCGAAGAGCAGCTTTCGGGCGACACGCACGGCCTGACCAAGAAGGAAGTGCTGCAGCTCACCCGCGAGAAGGACAAGCTCGAGCTTTCGCTCGGCGGCATCCGCGACATGGGCGGCATTCCCGACGTGATGTTCGTGATCGACGCGAACAAGGAAGAACTGGCGATCAAGGAAGCCAACACGCTGGGTATCCCGGTCGTCGCGATCCTCGATTCAAACGTTTCGCCCGACGGCATCGCTTTCCCGGTTCCGGCAAACGATGACGCCAGCCGCGCAATCCGCCTCTATTGCGAAGCGATCGCGATCGCCGCGACGCGCGGTGGCAATGAGCAGCTTGCCCGTCGCCAGGACATTGGATCGATGGAAGCGCCGCCCGCCGAGGAAGCGCTGACGGTGACTCCGGAAGCACCCGCTGCGGAAATCACGCCTGCGACCGACGAAGCCCTGCAGGCCGAAATGGTCGCCGAGGCCGAGCGCCAGATCGACGCTTAAGCGTCGCAGGATTGTAACGAGGGTCGCCTAGCGACCTTCCCATTGCCGTTCGTGCTGAGCTTGTCGAAGCACTGCTCGCCTCAACCCATTCGGGGCGAGAGGAGAGCAGCCCTTCGACAGGCTCAGGGCGAACGGATTTTAACATAAGGATGAGTGACATGGCCGAGATCACGGCAGCAGCAGTGAAGGACCTGCGCGAGAAGAGCGGCGCGGGCATGATGGATTGCAAGAAGGCGCTGACCGAAGCGGCCGGCGACATGACGGCCGCGATGGATTGGCTGCGCGCCAAGGGCCTTGCCGCCGCCGCGAAAAAATCGAGCCGCACCGCCGCCGAAGGGCTGATCGGCGTCGAAGTGTCGGGCACCAAGGGTGCTGCGGTCGAGGTCAATTCCGAGACCGATTTCGTCGCGAAGAACGAGCAGTTCCAGACCTTCGTCCGGGACGTGACGTCGGTCGCGCTCGAACTGGGCGATGATATGGACACGATCAAGGCGGCGCATCTTGGTGCCAAGACCGTTGAGGAAATCCTGACCAACAACATCGCGACGATCGGCGAGAATCAGAACCTCCGCCGCGCGAAGCGGCTGGAAGTCACGCAGGGTGCGGTCATTCCGTACATCCACAACGCGGCGGCGCCCGGCCTCGGCAAGATCGGCGTGCTCGTCGCGCTCGAGAGCGATGCGGATCACGACGTGCTGGTGCCGCTCGGCAAGCAGATCGCGATGCACATTGCAGCGGCCTTCCCGCTGGCGCTCAACGAGGATGGGCTCGATCCCGAGATCGTCGCGCGCGAGCGGGCAATTGCGACCGAAAAGGCGTCGGAAAGCGGCAAGCCTGCGGACATCGTCGCCAAGATGGTCGACGGTGCGATTGCAAAGTATTGCAAGGAAAACGCGCTCGTCAGCCAGCTGCTGGTGATGGACGGCAAGACCAAGATTTCGGACGTCGTCGCCAATGCTGCAAAGGCCGCTGGCAAGTCGATCGAGCTCAAGGACTATGTCCGCTTCCAGCTCGGTGAAGGCATTGAGAAGGAAACGAGCGACTTCGCCGCCGAAGTCGCCGCAGCGTCGGGCGTGCCGCAGCCGGTCGCCTGATCGTCCTGACCGGAACGAGTAAGGGCCGTGCCGCATTGGTGCGGCCCTTGTCGCAGCGGGTGTCGAATCGACGCCAGAGCGCGACGGTCTGCACGGTTTCCACGCTTCCAATCCCGGCGTGCCGCAGATAAGGTCCGCGCCGCCCACCTTCAGCTGCCTGGAACCCTGTGACCGAGCCCCGCTACAAACGTATCCTGCTGAAATTGTCGGGCGAAGTCCTGATGGGCAGCAGTGGATTGTCGATCGATCCCGACGTGATCGCGCGCGTCGCGGCGGAAATCGCCGACGTGAAGATGCAGGGGTACGAACTGTGCGTCGTTGTTGGCGGCGGCAATATTTTCCGCGGCATATCCGGCGCGGCGCGCGGGATGGACCGCGCGACCGGTGACTATATGGGCATGCTCGCCACGGTGATGAATGCGCTGGCGGTGCAGAACGCGCTGGAACAGATTGGCGTAGAGACGCGCGTGCAATCGGCGATCCCGATGGCATCGGTCTGCGAGCCCTTCATTCGGCGCCGCGCCGAACGGCATCTCGAGAAGGGCCGCATCGTGATCTTCGCGGCCGGCGTCGGCAGCCCGTTTTTTACGACCGATAGCGGAGCCGCTCTGCGCGCAGCCGAAATGAAGTGCGATGCGCTGTTCAAAGGGACTTCGGTCGATGGCGTCTATGATGCCGACCCGAAGCTCATTCCGACGGCAAAGCGCTTCGATACCGTCAGTTACGGCACCGTCCTCGCGCAGGATTTGAAGGTGATGGACGCGAGCGCGATCGCCTTGTGCCGCGATAACAATATCCCGATCGTCGTTTTCAACATCCGCGAATCCGGCAATCTTGCCGCGGTTTTGCGGGGTGAGGGCGTTTCGACGACGGTTCAGTATAGCATAGGAGATTGACCATGGCCGCTTACGAAAAGGCCGATCTCGAACGCCGCATGGCAGGAAGCGTGGAGGCGCTGAAGGGCGATCTTCAGGGCCTGCGCACCGGGCGCGCATCAACGTCGCTGCTCGATCCGGTGACGGTCGAAGTGTACGGCGCGCAAATGCCGCTCAACCAAGTTGCGACCGTGTCCGCGCCCGAGCCGCGCATGCTGTCGGTCCAAGTTTGGGACAAAAGCAATGTCGGCCCGTGCGACAAAGCGATCCGCTCAGCTGGGCTTGGCCTCAACCCGATCGTCGATGGGACAACGCTGCGGCTGCCGATCCCGGATCTGACCGAGGAACGCCGCAAGGAACTCGCCAAGCTCGCCGGCAAATATGCCGAGGAAGCCCGGATCGCCGCGCGCAACGTACGTCGTGACGGGATGGATTCGCTCAAGATCGACGAGAAAAAGGGCCTGTTCGGCGAGGATGAGCGCAAGAAGCTCGAGACCGAAGTCCAGAAGCTGACCGACAAGACGATCGCCGAGATCGACGCTGCCGCGACCGCCAAGGAAAAGGAAATCCTCGGCAAGTGAGGCCGTTTGCCGCCCCGGCAGCCGATCCGGCGATCGCGACAGCGCTGGGGGCTGAAGCGCTCCCGCGCCATGTCGCGATTATTATGGACGGTAATGGCCGCTGGGCAAAGAAGCGCCATCTGCCGCGCATCGCCGGACACCGCCAAGGGATCGAAGCGGTGCGCCGTGTTGCGCGCGCGGCGCGCGCTTTGGGGATCGAGGCGCTGACGCTCTACGCCTTTTCGAGCGAGAATTGGCGGCGACCGGAGGAGGAGGTCAGCGACCTGATGGGGTTGCTGCGCCACTTCATCCGGAGCGATCTCGAGGAACTGGTGCGCGACAATGTCCGGCTGCGCATTATTGGGGATTACCGCCGCTTCACGCCCGATCTGGTCACGCTGATCGATAATGCGGTCGCACGTACGGCGGTCAATGACGGACCGATCCTCGTGATCGCGCTCAATTACGGCGCACAGGCCGAAATCGCCGCGGTCGCACGGCGGCTGGCGGAGCGCGCACGCGACGGGCTGCTCGATCCGTCGATCATTGACGAAGCTTTGTTCGAAAACGAACTCGAAACGCGCGATTTGCCGCCGCTCGATTTGCTGATCCGCACATCGGGCGAGGTGCGTCTGTCCAATTTCCTGTTGTGGCAAGCGGCCTATGCCGAATTGCTGTTCGTCGATACGCTATGGCCCGAATTCGACGGCGATACGCTCGCGCAGGCGATCGCCGCGTTCGGGCAGCGGCAACGGCGGTTCGGCGGTCTGTGACGGCGCAGGTCCCGCCGCAAGGCATGTCCAATCTAATGCTGCGCGTGCTCGTCGGGATCGCGCTGATTACGGTTGCACTGGCAGCAGTGTGGTTCGGCGGGTTTGCGTTTTGGCTGTTGTGTGTGGTGCTTGGCATCGTGATGATGGGCGAATGGGCGGAACTTCACGCCACTCCGCCCAACACCAAGCGGCTGGCGCAATATGCTTTGTCGGTGCCGCTCGCGGTGATGATGCCGGTGCTGGGCGTTGGCCCCGGTTTTTTCGCGCTCGGACTGTTGGCAGGTGCAGCGTTCTTTATTGTCATCACGACGCGGCTAAGCCGCCTAGCGCGCGGTATATTCTATGTCGGGCTACCGATCATGGCGCTGCTGGTGATCAGGCGGCAGGACGAGGGCATTGTCTTTACGATCTGGGCGCTCGCTTTGGTATGGGCGTGCGATATCGGCGCCTATGCCGCCGGACGCTTTATCGGCGGCCCCAAGCTGGCGCCGACGATCAGCCCGAACAAGACTTGGGCCGGTTTGGCGGGGGGGGTGCTGCTGGCGAGCCTGTTCGCGGGCTTTATGCACTATCGCTATGGCCTGCCGTTGCGCATGACGCTCGCGACGCCCGCGCTGGCGGTACTGGCGCAGGGCGGCGATTTGTACGAAAGCTGGCTCAAGCGGACGGCAGGGGTAAAGGATAGCGGGACGGTGCTGCCGGGGCATGGCGGCGTACTCGACCGGCTTGACGGCTTGGTGCCAGTGGCGCCGGTCGCGGCTTTGCTGGTGCTGTTGCCAAAATTCTATTGGTGGTGAAAACGGTTCCGATGAAGTCGATTACAATTTTGGGGGCGACCGGTTCGATCGGCACGTCGACGCTCGACCTGATCGAGCGCGAGCCGGATCGCTTTGAGGTGCTCGCGCTGACCGCCAATTGCGATGTCGCGCGCCTCGCGGCGGCGGCAATCCGCACGCGTGCGAAACTGGCCGTGGTGGCGGACGAGAGCTGCCTGGACGAGCTGCGGGCTGCGCTCGCCGGGACCAATATCGGCTGCGCCGGCGGGCGCGAAGCGGTGATCGAGGCGGCAAGCCTCGGTGCGGACATCACGATGGCGGCGATCGTCGGATGCACAGGCCTTGAACCGACCATGGCGGCGATCGCGGGCGGCAAGACCGTCATCATCGCGAATAAGGAGCCGCTGGTTTCGGCGGGCGATGTCGTGCTCGCGGCGGCCAAGGCGTCAGGCGCGACTCTGCTCCCCGCCGATTCGGAGCATAATGCGATCTTCCAATGCTTCGACGCGAGCCGACCCGAACGCGTACGGCGGATCATCCTGACGTGCAGCGGCGGGCCGTTCCGCACGCTAACGACGGAGCAAATGCGTGGGATGAAGCCCGAGCAAGCGGTCGCGCACCCGAACTGGTCGATGGGGGCGAAGATTTCGGTCGATTCGGCAACCTTGTTCAACAAGGGGCTGGAATTGATCGAGGCGGCGCGACTGTTTCCGGTACCGCACGACGCGATCGAGATCGTCATCCATCCGCAATCGGTGATCCACTCACTGGTCGAATATGTCGATGGCTCGACGCTCGCGCAATTGGGGCCGCCCGACATGCGCGTGCCGATCGCCTCGTGCCTGGCCTGGCCCGACCGAATGGCGACGCCGATGGCACCGCTCGATCTGGTCGCGATCGGGCGGCTCGATTTCGAAGCGCCCGATCCGGTGCGGTTCCCCGCGATCCGGCTGACGCGCGACGCCCTCGACGCGGGCGGTGCGCGACCGGCCATCCTGAACGCCGCGAACGAGATCGCCGTTGCCGCTTTTCTTGATCGACAGATCGGCTTCCTCGAAATTGCCGCAATCGTCGAAGATACGCTATCGGCATATGATCCGGCCGCACCGGGGGCATTGGGCGATGTCCTTGCGGTCGACACCGAATCGCGCAGTATAGCGCGGCGGCAGATCGCGGTTCGCAACGGGGCGTTTTTGAAGGATACCGTCGCTTGAGCCAATCACCCGGCCTGTTGCTCACCATTCTGGCGTTCGCGCTGGTGATCGGGCCGCTCATCTTTTTGCATGAGCTGGGGCACTATTTCGCTGGCCGCTGGTTCGGCGTGAAAATCGATGCGTTCTCGATCGGCTTCGGCAATGAAGTGTTCGGCTGGACCGACAAGCGCGGCACACGCTGGAAATTCAGCGCCATGCCGCTCGGCGGCTATGTAAAGTTCGCCGGCGACCTCAACCCCGCAAGCGTGCCCGATCCGGCGTGGCTGGAATTGCCGCCCGAGGAACGCGCCCGCAGCCTGCAAGCGCGCCCGGTCTGGCAGCGCGCGATCATCGTGGCGGCGGGACCGGTTGCTAATTTTATCGTCGCGGTCGTCATTCTGGCCGGTTTTGCGATATCGTATGGCGATCCTTCCGGGCCGGCGATAGCGGGTGGGATCATTCCCGGCAGCGCGGCCGCCTCGGCGAAGCTGCAGGTCGGCGACCGGGTCGTCGCATTCGACGGGCAGCCGGTCGCATCGTTCGATGACATGATCGGCTATGTCGCACCACGCCCCGACCAAGACATCCGTGTCGCGTTCGTCCGCGACGGAGCGCAGCAAAGCGTGCTTCTCCGCTCCGGCAGTCAGACTCTGACCGATGTCAAAGGCAAGCCTGTACGGTTCGGCATGATCGGCATACGCCGCCCCACGGTGAGCATCCTGGCGGCGCCGATCGTCGGTATCCGCCGGACCGGCGAGATCGTGGTCATGATGGTCGACGGCCTCGGACAAATCATCACCGGAGCTCAGCCGGTTAGCCAACTCGGCGGCCCCTTGCGCATCGCGCAGGTCTCCGGCCAGCAGATGGAACAAGGGCCAAGCGCGATGTTTTACCTCATCGCGCTGATCTCCATTAACCTGGGATTCATCAACCTGTTGCCAGTCCCATTACTGGATGGCGGTCACCTCTTTTTCTATGCGATCGAGGCGATCCGGCGCAAGCCAGTGTCCCCGGACGTGCAGGAATGGGCGTTTCGCGGTGGTTTGGCCGCAATTCTGGCGTTGATGGTGACGGTGACGTTCAACGATCTCGACGCGTTTGGCCTATGGACGACGCTGCGCGGGTTGATCGGTTGACGCAGGTAAGGCAGGGCGGATCGATAATTTTCGGCCGCGCGGAATTTTCTCCGACTTGGGGTGGAATGTGACAGCGATCAAGGTTTCAAATTTCGGGGCACGGGCCACCGCCGTGCTGCTTTGCAGTACGATGCTGGCAGGTTTGCCCGTCGCTGCGTCCGCGCAGACCACCGGCCAACCGACCGCGCCTGCTGCGCAGGCGGCGATCCCCGTTGCAGCGCCCGTCGCCGCCCCGGTCACGCGCACGATCAAGACCTTGCGCGTCGAGGGATCACAGCGGCTCGAACCCGAGACGGTGCTATCCTACACCAAGCTGCGCAGCGGTCAGGCGTATACAAATGAGACGCTCGATCAGGCGATCAAGGATCTGTACGCGAGCGACCTGTTCGCCGACGTCATCATCAGCGGTGCCGAAAGCGGCGACATCGTGTTGCGCGTGCGGGAGAACCCGGTGATCAACCGCGTGATCTTCGAGGGCAACAAGCGCCTGAAGGAAGAGAAGATCAAGAAAGAGGTGAAGCTCGCCCCCCGCCAGATCTTCACCCGTACCGCCGTCCGCCAGGACGTCGCCCGGATCGTTGAATTGTACCGCCGCCAGGGTCGCTTCGCCGCCGTGGTCGAGCCCAAAATGGTCAATCTCGACCAGAATCGCGTCGACGTGATCTTCGAGGTTAGCGAAGGACCGAAATCCAAGGTCCGCCAGATCAACATCCTCGGCAATGAGGTCTATTCCGACAACAAGCTGCGCGAGCAGATGGCGACCAAGCAGGCGCGGCTGGTCACGCTGCTCAGCTCGAACACGAGCTATGATCAGGATCGCCTCGCTTACGACCAGCAGAAATTGCGGCAATTCTATCTGACCGAGGGCTATGCCGATTTCCGCGTGACCTCGGCGGTCGCAGAGCTGACGCCCGACAAGAAGGACTTCATCATCACCTACGTGGTGGAGGAGGGCAAGCGCTACAAATTTGGCGACATCACCGTCGACAGCGACATTCGCGACTTCGACAATAAGAAGCTTGCCGCCAGCCTGGGCATAAACAAGGGCGATTGGTACGACGCGAAGAAGGTCGAAACTGCGATCGATTCGCTGAGTGAGGCGGCCGGCCTGTTCGGCTACGCCTTTACCGAAGTGAACCCCGACTATGCGCGTGACAAAGACACGCTCACGATGGGGCTCAACTTCCACATCGCCGAGGCGAAGCGATCCTACATCGAACGGATCGACGTCAACGGCAACACGCAGACGCAGGACAAGGTGATCCGCCGCGAAATCCGTCTGGCAGAGGGCGATGCGTTCAATAGCTTCCAAGTCAAGCGCTCGCAGGACCGCATCAACTCGCTCGGGTTCTTCCAGGACAAGTTCGAGATCAAGAAAACGCAAGGGTCGGCACCCGACCGCGTCGTGCTGACCGCCGATGTCGAAGAAAAATCGACCGGCGAATTGTCACTCTCCGCTGGTTTTTCGAGCCTCGAACGCTTTATCATTCAGGCCTCGATCCGGCAGCGCAATTTCCGCGGCAAGGGCCAGGAATTGCGCGCCAGCGTCAATTATTCGACCTATTCCAAGTCGGTCGAGCTGGGCTTCACCGAGCCCTATCTGTTCGACAAGAATATCGCGATCGGCGGCGATATTTTCCGGCGCGATTACAACGCCTTCAACTTTATCGGTAACCAGCGGCAAACGACGTATACACAGGTATCCACCGGGTTTCAGATCCGCTCCGGTGTCCCGCTGACCGAATATGTGCAGCTCGCGGCACGCTATGGCCTGTCCTATGATCAGGTCGGGCTCGACAAGGCGTCGTATTTCTCGCCCGACCCTGTCTCGGGCGTCCTGTCGTGCGATCCGGTCAAGGCCGGGCGCTATCTGTGCGACGCGATCGGTAACCGCCTGACGTCTTCGATCGGCTATTCGTTGATCTATGACAGCCTTAACAGCCGCCTGCGTCCGACGGCTGGACAGCGCGCGATCGTCAGTCAGGACTTTGCCGGTCTTGGCGGCGACGTGAAATACATCCGAACGAAGTTCGAAGGCTCGAAATTCGTTAATATCGGCAGCGGTTTCATCGCCTCGCTCAACGTCGAGGGCGGCTATATTCGCTCGCTTGAAAAAAGCCGTGGCGTCGGGATCGACAAGGTCCGCATCACCGACCGCTTCTATCTCGGCGAGCCCGATTTCCGCGGCTTCGACATCCGCGGTGTCGGTCCGCGGGTTCAGCGCATCCAATATACCACCGACGCGGCCGGGAACCAGACGCTGGTCACCGACCGGACGCAGTTCGTCGATGATGCGCTAGGCGGGCGGGCCTATTATCTCGGCAAGCTCGAGCTGGAAATTCCGCTGCCATCGGGCGCGCGCGAGCTTGGCTTGCGTCCGTCGATCTATATTCAGGCGGGCGCGCTGTTCGGTATCACTCGTCCGCTGCCGACGATCGGGATCTGCGCGACTGGCACCACGGGGACCAATTGCTTCCCGACCGTAAATGGCGTCGTGCAACCGCTGGTTACGCAAGTCCTGGCGAGCAACGGTGCGCCGTTTTATGCCGTGCCGACCACCGATGCGACCAACCCTGGCTTGATCACGACGTGCACGGTCGGTTATTCGGCCACGGTCGGCGGAACCTGTGCCGGCACATCGGTCAACACCGCCTACACAAGCTCGCAGGCACCATTCCTTGAGCGCTTCGTCGGCGATTCTCCGCGACCGCGCATTTCGGTCGGCGGTGGCGTCAACTGGAACTCGCCGTTCGGGCCGCTCCGCATCGATCTTGCCTATGCCCTGCTTAAGGACAAAGGCGACGACACAAAACTTGTTACATTCAACGTAGGGACACAGTTCTAATGAAGACGTACCAGACATTCCTGCTCGGCTGCGTGGCAATCGCGCCGGCCTTGATGATCGCGGGCACCGCACAGGCGCAGGTCGGTGGCGTGGCGATTTCTGATCCGGAAACCGTCATTTTGACTGCCAAGGCGCTCGATGCCGCCAATCAGACGATCAGCGCGACCTATAAGGTTCAGCTCGATCAGGCCACTGCCCGCCAGGCAGCGCTGCAGACCGAGCTCGCTACGATCGGCGCCCCGCTCGACCTTAACAAGGACAAGCGTTTGACGGACGACGAGATCGCCACCGCCCAGCGTGCGAACAGCCCGATTCTCGCAAAGCTCGAAGCCGCCCAGAAAGCGGGGCAGACTGACATCGCGCGCATTAACCAGCCCGCGACGCTTGCACAGGCCTATGCGATCGAACAGATTTCGCAGCGCTATGCGGCCGCGGTAAAGACCGTCGTCGATGCTAAGAAGATCAGCCTTTTGCTCTCGGCCGGCACGGTTCAGTATAATGCGCCCGCCGTCGATGTGACCGAGGACATCAGGGCCGCGCTCGATGCCGCTGCGCCGACTGTGCCGACCGTGCCGCCCGCCGGTTACCAGCCGAGCCAGCAGACGCAGCAGTTGCAGCAGCAGTTCCAGCAACTCGTCTATTTGGCCGCTGTCCGCCGTGCACAAGCGCAAGCTGCCGGTGGGGCGCCCGCCGCACCGGGTGCAAAGCCCGCTCCGGCCAAGCCGCCCGTGGGCCGCTGAGCCGCGATCGGTGAGCGAGACTGAAGACCGTGGCGCGCTTGGCCCGCTCGATATCGGGCGGGTCATGGCGGCGCTGCCGCATCGCTATCCGATGCTGTTGGTCGATCGCGTCGAGGAACTGATCCTCGACCGGTCGATCACCGCGATCAAGGCGGTGACGATCAACGAGCAATTCTTCCAGGGGCATTTCCCGGGTCGTCCGATCATGCCTGGCGTCCTGATCGTCGAAGCGATGGCGCAGGCGGCGGGGATCCTCGCTGTCGAATCGCTGGGGCTCGCGGGTTCGGGCAAGCTCGTTTATTTCATGGCGATCGACGGTGCGAAGTTTCGCAAACCCGTCGAACCGGGCGTGCTGCTGAAGCTTGAGGTCGAATTCGTGCAGAAGCGCTCGAGCGTCTGCAAGTTCACCGGTCGCGCGACGATCGACGGGCAACTCGCGGCCGAGGCCAATTTCACCGCAATGATCGCCGATCCGCCCAAAGCGGGCTGAGCGGACAGGAGTTGCGTGATGCACGGCCCTCTGATAGGGGCCGCGCCTTCGCTGCTGGTCGGTAACCAGCGGCTTTTCGGAGAATTTGACGTGAAAAAAGGCATTCACCCCGATTATCACACCATTACGGTGCAGATGACCGACGGCACGCAGTTCCAGACCCGCACGACCTGGGGCAAGGAAGGCGATCTGATGACGCTCGATATCGATCCGCTCGCGCATCCGGCATGGACCGGCGGGCGTGGCACGATGCTCGACGCAGGCGGCCAGGTCGCGCGCTTCAACAAGCGTTTCGGCGCGATGTCGTCGATCGGCAAAAAGTAAGCGTTTTGCCGCGTCGTTAACGGCGCGTTAGCGATAGCGGCATAGGGTTTCCTTCTCGCGGACGTGCGCGGGAAGGGATATCCCATGATTGCTGCCGAGTTCGAGCCCGCATCAAAACCCGATCGCCGCCGCAGTCGGCGCACGCCGATCTCGCTCGATGCCAAGCTCGGGCGTGGCGGCCTCGACCGGGCACTGTGCAAGGTGACCAACGTGTCGCTGCACGGTGCGAAGCTCCACACCTATTCGCCGATGGAAAAAGGCGCGTCGATCTGGCTGACCTTGCCACGGCTGGGTCAGGTCATTGCGACGATCGTGTGGGTCGACGAGTTCGAAGCCGGTTGCCAATTCGAGGATCCGCTCGACGATGCCGCGTTCGCGATGCTGGTTGGGGCGAACGCTGAGTTTGAGTGAGCCGTCCGATGCGGGAGTGCGATTGGCGGAGAGAGTGGGATTCGAACCCACGGTGAGCTTGCACCCACGGCGGTTTTCAAGACCGCTGCCTTAAACCACTCGGCCATCTCTCCGCGCTGGCACCGCTTAGCGAGCGAAATGCGACTTGTGCAAGGTTTGTGGTGCACAGGCTGCCTTTGGGGGTTCATGTCGGCGGGCGGCTGTGCCACTATCGCGACATGTCGGGCATCAAAATCTTAGGAAGACGAATCCGGATCGCTGCGGTGGCGATCGCGGCGTGTTTTGCGCTCGGTGGTCCGGCCGTAGCGCAGGATGAGACGGGATTTCAGACCTATTTGCTGACCTTGCGTGCGCAAGCCGAGGCAAAGGGGGTTAGCCGCGCGACGCTCGACGCGGTAATGCCAACGCTGACACTCAACCAGCGTGTGATCGATCTCGACCGGCAGCAGCCCGGTGCCAATCCCAATGCGCCAATCCCCGATTTCGCGCCGTATAAGGCGCAACATCTCGGCCCAGCGCTCATTTCGAGCGGTCGCAGCGCATATCTTGCCGCGCGACCACGGCTCCAGCGGATCGAACAGCAGACGGGCGTGCCCGAATCGATCATGGTCGCGATCTGGGGCCATGAAACGAGCTATGGCCGGGTGATGGGCGGGTTCGATCTGCCGCGCGCGCTGGCGACTTTGGCCTATGAGGGGCGGCGGCGCGATTTGTTCGCCGATGAGTTCATCGCCTCGTTGCAAATGATGGACCGTGGCGTGGCGCGGTCGCAATTGACCGGCAGTTGGGCGGGCGCGACCGGTGGGCCGCAATTCCTGCCCTCGGTTTATCTGCGGCTGGCGCGCGATGGCGATGGTGACGGTCGCGCCGATATCTGGAGCAGCCAGACGGACACTTTGGCGTCGATCGGAAACTACTTCGCCGATGCCGGGTGGCGCGCAGGGCAACCCTGGGGCTTGGCGGTTGCGGTGCCGCCGACGTTCGACCGCAGCCAGATCAGCAATCGGCTGCTATCGCCGCGTTGTCTGAAAGTGTTCGCGCGGCATAGCGGGTGGAAGACGATGGCCGAATGGCGTGCGCTCGGCGTAGCGCCGCTCTCGCGCGGTTGGCCTGCTGACACCGTTCTGGCGACGCTGATCGAGCCCGACGGTCCGGGGCGGACCGCCTATTTGCTGACGGGGAATTACCGCGTGATCCTCGATTATAATTGCTCCAATTTCTACGCGCTTTCGGTCGGGTTGCTCGCCGATGCCGTCGAGCAATAAGGTGCCGATCCTGCTCGGGCTTGCGCTTGCCGGGTGCGGTGGTGGTGGAGGCTATAGTGATGCCCCGACGATCGCTTTGCCGCCTGGTGCCGCGCTCACGCCGGATGCGCCGGTGGTAGCGCAGCGCAGCGTCGTCGCCGACGGCCAACGCGAGCCGATGATCCGCGAGCTTTCGTCGGGCCCCGCGATCGTGCAGGTGCCGCGGCCATCTGAGGTACCGCCCGAAATCGCAGACAATCGCGGGCCACGCGGAACCTCGGGCGAGGCGCATGACGACGGCGTCGGCTATGCCGCGCTGATGACGGAACCGCCCGAAGCGCGCTGGAGCAACGTTGCCGTCGGCGTCGGCTATGCGGGCTTGCCCCCGGGAACGCTGGTCGAACTCACAGCGCTCGAAACCGGACGGACGATCGTGGCGCTGGTGGTCGGGCGTGAGACGGGCGGTGCCTTGGTCGCATTATCACCGGGTGCTGCACAAGCGCTCGGCGTGGGCGACGGGGCCGCAGTGCGCGTGCGGAGCGTCGTGTCGAGCCCGCAGGACGAACTGGCGCTGCGCTCCGGGCGGAGCGCAGCGGCCCGGCTTGATGCGCCCCCGGCGTTGCTCACCGCCTTGCGCCGTAAGCTCCCGGGTCAGCGGAGCGCACCGCGCTCCACCGTCGCGCCGCGCGCCAAAGCGCCGATGTCACGACCCGCCGCGCCGTCGCCCAGCGCCAAAGGCGGCTTCGTTGTCCAGGTTGCGACGCTGTCGTCCGCTGAGCGTGCCGCTTCGCTCGCGCGCGAAATCGGCGGTCATGTCGCAGCGTCGGGCGGTTTGTACCGCGTCCAGCTTGGCCCGTTCCCCGATTCTGCCAGCGCCACCCGCGCGCGTGACGGCGTTGCGCAACGCGGGTTTGGCGATGCCCGAATTCTTCACTCCGAATGACCAGATCGAGATCCAACCCAATGTCCTTCCGTCATAAAGTCTTCGCCGTTGCCACCGTTGCGATCGCAGCGACTTGCCCTGCGGTCGCCGCACCGGATTATCAGACCCCAGCGCCGGTCGCCTATCTGCAGGATATGTCCTCCGGCGCGATTCTCTATGCCAAGGATGCCGACCGCCGGATGCCGCCTGCTTCGATGGCGAAGATGATGACGGTTTACGTCGCGTTCGACATGATCAAGTCGGGCGAATTGAAGCTCGATCAGAAATTCCCGGTCCGGCCCGAGACATGGCGGGCGTGGCACAGCCAGGGTTCGACAATGTTCCTCGGCGTCGGCGAAGAACCGAGCGTCGACGATCTGCTGAAAGGCATCGTCACGCTGTCGGGCAACGACGCTTGTGTCGTGCTGGCCGAGGGCATTTCAGGGACCGAGAGCGCCTTCACCGACCGGATGAACCGCGCGGCGGCAAAGCTCGGTCTCGCCAACAGCCATTTCGGCACGTCGAACGGCTGGCCCGACGAGGGGCGCACCTATGTCACCGCGCGCGACCTCGCGAAGCTGGCGAGCGCGACGATCACGGATCACCCAGATCTCTACAAGCGCTTCTATTCGCTGCGCAGCTTCACCTGGGGCAAGACGCTCGGCACCGCCAAGCCGATCGACCAGGCCAATCGCGATCCCTTGCTTGGGCGGGTTGCGGGTGCCGATGGCCTGAAGACCGGCCATACCGATGAAGCAGGCTATGGTTTCACCGGGTCCGCCGAGCAAAGCGGTCGCCGTCTCGTGATGGTGATGGCTGGCCTTGGTACCTTTGGCCAGCGCGCCGAGGAATCGGTCAAGTTTATGGAATGGGGTTTCCGCGCGTGGCAAGCCAAGCCGATCCTCGCCAAGGGTAAGCAGATCGAAACCGCCGAAGTCCAGCTCGGCAGTGCGAGCACGGTCGGCCTGGTCGCACCGACCAATTTGACCGCGACACTGCCCGCCGGTGCCGTGCCCGACATGCGGATCAGCGTCAGCTATGATGGCCCGATCAAGGCGCCGATCAAGGCCGGACAGCATATTGCCGATCTGGTCGTCACCACGCCCGATCTGCCGCCGCAGCGCCTCCCGCTGGTCGCCGCCAACGATGTGGGCGAGGCGGGCTTTTTCGGGCGCGCCTGGGCCGGGTTGATGGGTCTGTTCGGCGCGTGACCCGGTGACGTCAGGGCGTTTCATCTCGCTGGAAGGCGGGGAGGGGGCGGGAAAATCGACTCAGGCCAAACGCCTTGCCGCCGCCTTGGCCGCGCGCGGGATCGATGCGGTCCTGACGCGCGAACCAGGCGGCAGCGAGGGAGCTGAGGCAATCCGCGCTCTGCTGATGCAAGGCGATGTCACGCGGTGGAGCGCGCATAGCGAAGCCTTGCTGTTCGCGGCGGCGCGCGCCGATCATGTCGAAAAGACGATCCGCCCCGCGCTTGATGCCGGACGCTGGGTGATTTGCGACCGCTTCATCGACAGCAGCCGAGCCTATCAGGGCGTGGCGGGCGGCATTGACGATGCGGCGGTGTTAGCGCTGCATGGCTTTGGCTCGCGAGGTCTGCTGCCCGATCGGACCTTGGTGCTCGAACTCGCGCCTGAACAGGGTCGACTACGTGCCGCTGGCCGGGACGGTGCGGCCGCCGATCGCTTCGCAGCGCGCGGAGATGCCTTCCACGCCGATGTCGCCGCTGCGTTCCGCCGCTTCGCAGCGCAAGAGCCCGAGCGCTTCCGGATGATCGATGCGGCGTCCGAGATCGATCAGGTCGCCGACGCGGTGTTCGCGAGCATAGCCGACCTGCTGCCATGAGCTTGCCGATCGGTAACGACGCCGCGCATGCCGCCTTTGCCGCAGCGATGGCGAGTGGGTCGCTCCACCACGCGTGGCTCTTCGCCGGGCCCGAGGGGATCGGCAAAGCGAGCTTCGCGCGCGCGGCGGCTTTGCGCTTGCTGGCGGATGGGGCAGGGGCGGTGTTACCGCCCGGTTTCGATGTGCCGGACGACAATGCGCAACGCAAGCTGGTCGCCGCCGGATCGCACCCCGATTATCGCGAGCTGACGCGTCAGCCCAAAGAGGGCGACAAGACCGGGCTCGATCTGGCGCGCTCAATCCCGATCGCTCAGGTCCGCGCCCTCGGCCCAATGTTCGCGACCCGCCCGTCCATGTCCGAGCGTCGCGTCGTCCTTATCGATGCGGTCGATGATCTCGAGCGGCCCGGTGCGTCGAACGCGTTGCTCAAGAACCTCGAGGAGCCGCCGCAGGGTACGATCTTCCTGCTGATCAGCCACGCGCCGGGCCGCTTGCTGCCCACGATCCGCTCGCGCTGTCGGCAATTGCGCTTCGATCCGCTGAGCGATGACGCCATGACGTCGGTCCTGCGCGAACAGCTCCCCGCCGCCGATCAGGCTGAAATCGCCGCGCTGATCCGCATTGCACACGGCTCACCGGGGCGCGCGCTGGGCTTTGCCGGGCTCGATCTCGCCGCGCTCGAAACCGCGCTCACCGCGATCGCCCAAAGCGGCGATCCCGACAATCGCCGGCGGGTGAAACTGGCCAAGAGCCTCGCGCTCAAGGCCGCGCAGCCGCGCTATGAGGCGTTTCTAGAACGCGCCCCCGCCTTCATCGCGGCCGCCGCGCCGACGCTGCACGGCGAGCGGCTGCGCACCGCGCTCGACGGCTATGACGCCGCGCGCACGCTCGCGGCGACGGCGCGCGCGCTGACGCTCGATGCGCAGGCAACGGTCTATGAGATGGCGGGGATCGTCGCGCGGCTGGCGCGCTGAATTGGCGGCGGCAAGGCTTCAATTGGCGGGGCCGATGCTCTAGGACCCGGCCATGACCGAGCCTTTTTACATCACTACCGCGATCAATTATCCCAATGGGCGGCCGCATATCGGCCACGCTTATGAAGCGATTGCCGCCGACACGATCGCGCGCTTCCAGCGTCAGGCGGGGCGCGAGGTCCGATTCCAGACCGGCACCGACGAGCATGGCCTTAAAATGACTCAGGCGGCGCGAGACCGCGGGATAGAAACTCGTGCGCTCGCCGATGAGATGTCGGGATATTTTCAGGAAATGGCAGCGGCTTTGAACATCAGCCATGACCGCTTCATCCGCACCACCGATGCCGATCATTACGCCGCCAGCCAAGCACTCTGGCAGGCCATGGCGGATGCAGGCGATCTCTATCTCGATCGCTACGAAGGCTGGTACTCCGTCCGCGACGAAGCCTTTTACGACGAAAAGGAATTGACGGGGGAGGGCGACGAACGTCGCTCGCCACAGGGCACCCCGGTCGTCTGGACCGCCGAGGAGACGTGGTTTTTCCGCCTGTCCAAATACCAGCAGCCCTTGCTCGACCATTATGCTGCCAACCCCGATTTTATCCGGCCCGAAAGCCGCCGCAACGAAGTGATCCGCTTCGTCGAGGGCGGGCTCAACGATTTGTCGGTGTCACGGACGAGCTTCGACTGGGGCGTGCCGGTGCCGGGGAGTCCGGGGCATGTGATGTATGTCTGGGTCGATGCGCTGACGAATTACCTCACCGGGCTTGGCTATCCCGATCTGGAAGGAAATTTCGCACGTTTCTGGCCAGCGAATTTGCATATGATCGGCAAGGATATTGTGCGCTTTCACGCAGTGTACTGGCCGGCCTTCCTGATGTCGGCAAAGCTGGCGCTGCCCAAGAGCGTGTTCGGGCACGGTTTCGTGCTGGCGCGCGACGGGGCGAAGATGGGCAAGTCGGCGGGCAATGCCGCCGATCCGCTGGCGCTGGCCGAAGTCTATGGCGTCGATGCGCTGCGTTACTTTCTGCTGCGCGACATCAGTTTCGGGCAGGATGGCAGCTACTCGCCCGAGGCGATCGTGACGCGCGCCAATGCCGACCTTGCGAACAGCTTCGGCAATTTGGCACAGCGGACGCTGAGCCAGATCTTCAAGAATTGCGATGCCTATCTCCCTGCGATCCACGGACACACCGATGCCGATGGCGCGCTGTTCGATTTGGTGGACAAGACGGTGCGTGACGTCATGCCGCGCGCCTATGGCGATCTGGCGCTATCGCAGGCGACCGAGGCGTGGATTCAGGCGGTGTTTGCCTGCAACGCCTATATCGACGAACAGACCCCTTGGGCGCTCAAGAAGACCGACACAGAGCGGATGGAGACTGTGCTGGCGACGCTGTACATCTGCATCGCGCAGCTGGCGGTCGCGATTGCGCCCGTGATCCCGGCAAGTGCGGCGAAATTGCTCGACGCGATGGGGATCGATTCAGGGCTGCGAACGCCGATCGCGATCGGCTCGCATTGGTATTCGCCGCTCGCCGAGGGCGGATACCGAATTGAGCAGCCGGTGGCGCTCTTCCCGCGGCTGGAGCTGCCGACGGAAGCCGTCGCGTGACTTTCATCGACAGCCATTGTCATCTGAATTACAAGGGCTTGGCCGAACAACAGCAGGATGTGCTGGAACGCGCGCGCGCGGCCGGGGTTAGCACGATGCTGACGATTGCGACGCGCGAAAGCGAGTGGGACGATGTGATCGCCATCGCCGAGCGCGAGCGTGATGTCTGGGCGACGGTCGGAATCCACCCGCACGAGGCTGACCAGCATCCCGATATCGGCACCGCGCGCCTGGTCGAGCGCGCGCAGCACCCACGCGTCGTCGGGATTGGCGAGAGCGGGCTCGATTATTTTTACGGTCACAGCGACCGTGACCGCCAACGCGCGAGCTTTCGCGCGCACATCGCTGCGGCGCGCGAGACCCAATTGCCGATCGTCGTTCACACGCGCGATGCCGAAGAGGACACCGCCGAAATCCTGCGCGAAGAAATGGAGAAGGGGGCCTATCCCGGTGTCATCCACTGCTTCACCGCGAGCGGAGCGTTTGCCGATATCGCACTCGATCTCGGCTTTTATATCTCGATTTCGGGCATCGTGACCTTCAAGAATGCCAAGGACTTACAGGAAACCGCCGCGCGATTGCCGCTCGATCGGCTGCTGATCGAGACCGACGCGCCGTTTTTGGCGCCGGTGCCGCACCGGGGGAAGACGGGTGAGCCGGCCTTCGTTGCCGACACCGCTACGTTTCTCGCAAAGCTGCGCGGCGAATCGCTCGACACGCTGGCGGCCGCGACGGCAGCGAATTTTCACGCACTGTTTACCAAGACGCTCGCATGAGGGTGCGGATCCTCGGCTCGGGCACCTCGTCCGGCGTGCCACGGATCGGCAATGATTGGGGCGCGTGCGATCCACGCGAGCCGCGCAATCGGCGGATGCGCGCGTCGATCCTGGTCGAAACCGCGACGACCCGCATCCTCGTCGACACCGGCCCGGACATGCGCGAGCAACTTCTCGCGGCTGGCGTATCCACGCTCGACGCGGTGATCTGGACGCACGATCATGCCGACCACACGCATGGGATCGACGATCTGCGTCAGGTCTTCCACGCCATGGGGCATCCGGTGCGCGGGATCGCCCGACCCGAATTGAAAGAGACGTTGATGCGGCGGTTCCGCTATGTCTTTCATGGTTGGGATGGCTACCCGCCGACGGTCGCGATCGAGGATCTGCCCGATGCGATCACCATCGGTGACATTTCCGTCCGCGTCGCCGACCAGCCGCACGGGCCGTTTGAATCCGCCGGCCTGCGCTTCGAAAGTGCGGGCAAGGCGATTGGATATGCCACTGATCTGAGTGCGATGACGGCAGATATGGCCGAACTCTATCAAGATTTGGATGTGTGGATCGTCGATGCGTTGCGGCGGCATCCGCACCCGTCGCATCCCCATTTGGCGACCACACTGGGCTGGATTGCGCGGTTTAAGCCAGGTCGTGCGGTCCTCACGCATATGGACCAATCGATGGATTATGCGACGCTTGCGGCCGAGCTGCCTCCGGGTGTCGAGCCGGGTTATGACGGGTTGGAGTTGGCGATATGAACGACACTGGGTTCGACGTGCTGTATCTGGCGCTGCTCTTGATCCTGCCGATCAGCGCTCTGGCCGCGCGGCGCTTACCGATCACGCAGACGCTCAAGATGGCGCTGGCATGGGCAGCGATCTTTGGGGTCATGTTTCTGCTTGTGGCGCTGTGGCAGAATGCGTTTGGGGGTAGCGCAGTTCTGGGAGGAGGTCGCTCATGAACCGGGATATATTTTACATAATACATATTATCGGACTTATGGAGGGTGCGGGCCCGGGAGTCCCCTCACAATGATCGAGCGTCTCGTGACGATTATGGCCCGCCTTCGCGATCCGGCCACCGGCTGTGAATGGGATGTTGCGCAGGATTTCGCGAGCATCGCGCCGTACACGATCGAAGAAGCCTATGAAGTCGCCGACGCCATCGCGCGCGCCGATATGGCTGATCTCAAGGATGAACTCGGCGACTTACTGCTCCAGGTCGTGTTCCATGCGCGGATTGCTGAAGAAGCCGGGCACTTCGCGCTGCCCGACGTCGTGGCGGCGATCAGCGACAAGATGGAACGCCGCCACCCCCATATCTTCGATGACGCAGCGAATGGCGGGCATCAGCTATGGGAACAAATCAAGTCCGATGAGCGCGCCGCCAAGGGCGAAGCCGGTGCGCTCGACGGCGTGGCGATCGGCCTCCCCGCTTTGCTCCGCGCCGAGAAGCTCCAGAAGCGCGCCGCGCGCACCGGCTTCGACTGGCCCGATGCGAGCGGCCCGCGCGCGAAGATTGACGAGGAGATTGCCGAGGTTGAGGGAGCGGCTTCCCCTGCCGAGGTCGAGGAGGAGATCGGCGACCTTCTGTTCTCGGTGGTCAACTGGGCGCGCAAGCTGGGCGTCGATCCGGAGGCCGCGTTGCGGGGCGCGAACGACAAGTTCGCGAAGCGCTTCAAGGCAATGGAAGCTGCGGATGCGGGTTTCGTAGGGCTGAGTCTGGAGGAAAAGGAAACCCTTTGGCGGAGCGTGAAGACCGCTACCCCATGAAGCGCTTCCTCTTCGTCTGCAGCCAAAACCGGCTTCGCAGCCCGACTGCCGAGCATATCTTCGCTGGGCATTCGGGGATCGAAGTCGACTCCGCCGGTACCAACCATGACGCGGAAAATCCGCTGACGGGCGAACTGATCTCGTGGGCCGATACGATCTTCGTGATGGAACGCGCGCATCGCAACAAGATCCAGCGTCGCTTTCGTCGATATCTGCGCGGCCAGCCGATCGTCTGCCTCGATATTCCGGACGAGTACGAGTTTATGGACGAAAACCTGATCGGGCTTTTGCGGGCCCGGATGGCGAGACATCTGCCCCATGACGGGGCTTAATCCCCGCGCTGACTGAACCGCGCATACTCGCGCTCGTCCATCCGGACTTCATACACCGCGAGATCGCCTTCGACTGCTTGCCCCAGCACCTCGCCATGCGAATGGAGCCAGGCCGCCCCCGCCCCGTCGCCGGCCGCCAATGTGATCGTGTAGCGGCGGTGGCTCGCGGTCAGCAGCGCCGCGACCGTATCGAGGAGCTCGGGCACCCCTTCCCCGCTGAGCGCCGAGAGCGCGACGACGTCATCGCGCCGCGCCGTCTCGCCGATTAATTCCGCGCGCTCGTCTTCGTCGAGCAAATCGAGCTTGTTCCACGCCTCGATCCGCGGGACCGAGAGATCGACGCCGATGTCGCGCAGCACCGATTCGACGTCATCGCGCTGGGCAATCGTATCGGGATGCGCGATGTCGCGGACGTGGATCAGCAAATCGGCCGAGACGACCTCCTCCAGCGTCGCCTTGAACGCGGCGACCAATTGCGTGGGCAATTCGGAGACGAAGCCGACCGTGTCGGACAGGATCGCCTTGTCGATGCCGGGCAGCGCGATCTGGCGGAGCGTCGGGTCGAGCGTGGCGAATAGCAGATCCTCCGCCATGACGTCAGCGCCGGTCATCCGGTTGAAAAGCGTAGACTTTCCGGCGTTGGTATAGCCGACCAGCGCAATGACTGGCCAAGGGGCGCGCTGGCGGCGGTCGCGGTGCAAGCCGCGCGTGCGGGCGACCTGTTCGAGCTCCTTCTTCAACCGCGCCATGCGGTCGCGGATCAAGCGCCGATCGGCCTCGATCTGTGTTTCGCCGGGGCCGCCCAAAAAGCCGAAGCCGCCGCGCTGGCGTTCCAAGTGAGTCCAGCTGCGCACCAGCCGCCCCGCCTGATAATCGAGATGCGCGAGTTCGACCTGCAGCCGCCCCTCAGCCGTCGCGGCGCGCTCGCCGAAAATTTCGAGGATCAGGCCGGTGCGGTCGATCACCTTGGCCGACAGCGCCTTTTCGAGGTTCCGCTGCTGCACCGGGGTCAGGCTGGCGTCGAACACAACGAGTTCGGCCTCGACCATCCGCACCGTCGCGGCGAGCGCCTCGAGCTGGCCCTTGCCGATCAGCGTCGATGGCTGGAGCGCGCGAACCTTGATTGCGACACGCTCAACCACCTCGACATGGATCGCCATGGCGAGCCCCGCCGTCTCGGCCAGCCGCGCCTCGGCATCGCGCGTGGATGCGCCGGTATCGGGGTAAACGACGACGGCCTTGGCACCGCGTGCTACATCGTCGCGGTCACGTTCAAATCCGTTAGTGAAATTGGGGGTCAATCGTCGTCCGAACCTGCTGTTTCATCAGCCAAATTGAGGGGGTGGGCGGGCTGAATCGTCGAGACCGCATGCTTGTAGACGAGCTGCGCCATGCCATCGCGCTGGAGCAGCATGCAGAACAGGTCGAACGCCGCGATTTGCCCCTGCAGCATGACGCCGTTGACGAGGAACATCGTCACATTGTCCTCGGACTTGCGCACCGCGTTGAGGAAGATTTCCTGGAGCAGCGGTGCCTTCTTCTGCGCCTCGCCCACGGCATTGACGATCGCGTCTATATCGACCGTGTTCGACGGCATGATCGTCGAAATCGCGTGTTTGTAGATCAGTTGCGACTGGCCGTCGCGACGCAGCAGGACCGAGAAATTGTCGAACCACGTGACGATGCCCTGAAGCTTCACGCCCTTGACGAGGAACATCGTGATCGGCGTTTTCGAGCGGCGCAGCGCGTTGAGGAACAGGTCTTGCAGCGAGGTTTGTTTGTCGGCCATCGGACGATCCTCTGTTTTTGGCAGGTGATTCCTGCGGTGCGCCGGTTCCGGCGTCGGGGTTGCGCATCATGCGCTGCTCTAATCTAGGGAGCCGGATACGGTTCGTCCATGGGCGATGCGCGATCGAGTGGCCTGCCTAAAGTCACACTAGAGTCACACCATCGACGTGCTTTTTGTGCGGGTGATGCGGCCGCAAACCGAGCCCGAACACAGTCGATCGGTTCCGGGTTTTGCAGATGATGATGGCCGACGGCGATTTCAAAGATCCGCGAGAGCATGGCATGACGGTAAGGGTGTAGGACAACGAAATCGTTCGTATCCTGACCAGCGGACCTACTCCTCCCGTACCTCGGTGATCCCGAGCAGCTTCAGTTTCCGGTGCAGCGCCGAGCGCTCCATGCCGATGAAGTTCGCTGTGCGCGAGATGTTTCCCGAAAAGCGCCGGATCTGCACGCGCAAATACTCCCGCTCGAAGGTTTCGCGCGCCTCGCGCAAAGGCGAGCCCATGATCGCGGTAGTGCCGCCGCCGATCTCGCCCGGATCGCCGAGGATTTCGGCAGGGAGCATGTCGAGATCGATCCGGCCGATCCGGTCGCCCGGTGCCATGATGATCGTGCGTTCGACGATATTGCGAAGCTGACGGACGTTGCCGGGCCATTCGTAATTTTGCAGCGCGACCATCGCCTCGGGCGCTACCGCCGGGGTCGGCACGCGGCGTTCATTGGCGTAATGCGCCATGAAATGATCGACGAGCGGCGGAATGTCCTCGCGCCGTTCGGCAAGGCCGGGGATGGCCACGGGGACGACGTTGAGGCGGTAATACAAATCCTCGCGAAAACGGCATTGGGCGATTTCGTGGGTCAGGTCACGGGCCGTCGCCGAGACGACGCGGACGTCGACCTTGACGACGCGCTGCCCACCGACGCGGCTGAAGCTCTGGTCGGTCAGCACGCGCAGGATGCGGCCTTGCGTCGCGATCGGCATGTCGGCGATTTCGTCGAGGAACAGCGTGCCGCCATGCGCCTGCTCGAGCAGGCCGGAACGGACGAGCTGCCCCCCCTCCTCCACCCCGAACAATTCCTCTTCAACGCGTTCGGGCGTCATCCGCGCGGCGTTGACGACCACGAAGGGCGCTTCGGCGCGCTGGCTCCAACCGTGAAGGAGGCGCGCGGCGACTTCCTTGCCGACACCGGCCGCGCCCATGATGAGCACGCGGCTACCGGTCGAGGCGACGCGTTTCAGCGTGGCGCGCACGCCGTTGATTGCGCCGGAATTGCCGGTCAGATCGGTATCGCGGCCAACGACGGCGCGTAGGCTCGCGACTTCGCGGCGCAAGCGTTCGGTTTCGGTGGCGCGCGCGACCATCAGGAGGAGGCGTTCGGCCTCGAACGGCTTTTCGATGAAATCGGCGGCACCCCGGCGGATCGCGGCGACGGCGGTGTCGAGATTGCCATGGCCCGAGATCATCAGCACGGGGATCGACGGATCGCGCCGCTTGATCTCGTCAAGCAATTCGAGGCCGTCGAGCCGCGAGCCCTGCAACCACACATCAAGCAGTACCAGCGATGGGCGGCGCACCGAGATCGCCTCAAGCGCGGAATCGCTGTCGGCGGCGGTGCGGGCGCCATAGCCCTCGTCTTCGAGGACACCGGCGACCAGATCGCGAATATCGCGTTCGTCATCGACGACGAGGATGTCGAGGGGCATGGGATCAGGTCCGGTTCTGCTGGAGTTCGGGGGTGCGCGCGTCGGCAATGCCCCCATTGCCGTCGTTCGAGTCTTCGCTGCCGCTATCGAGATTGGCGAGCATGGCTGTGTCGAAGCTGGTGGTCACGATCGTGCCGCCGCCGGGGCGATCATCGAAGGCGATCGTGCCGAAATGCTCCTCGACAATCTTCTTGACGATGGCGAGGCCAAGGCCGGTCCCGCGCGCGCGGGTGGTGACATACGGCTCGACGATGCGGTCGCGCGCGGCGGGAAGGCCGATTCCAGTGTCGGCGAGGGTGATGGTGATGCAACCGTCGCCTTCGCTCAGCGTCATCGCGATGGTCGCCTCGTGCGCGTCGAGATTGGCCTCGACCGCCTCTACCGCATTCTTGACGATGTTGGTGAGCGCCTGGCCGATCTGGCGGCGGTCGCACACCAAAATGGGGCCGGGATCGTCATGCGTCAGCGTGAAGGCGATGCCGGGATGCGCGACTTCGTGCAGGAACAGCGTCTGCCGGGCGATGTCGACCAGCGATTCAGGCCGGAACACCGGTTTGGGCATGCGCGCGAAAGAGGAGAATTCGTCGACCATCCGGCGGAGATCGCCGACCTGCCGCACGATCGTGTCGGTCAGGCGGGCGAAGGTCGTGTCCTCGGGGTCGATTTGCTTACCATAGCGGCGCTGGAGGCGTTCGGCGGCGAGCTGGATCGGGGTGAGCGGGTTCTTGATCTCATGCGCGATGCGGCGCGCGACATCGGACCAGGCGGCACGGCGCTGATCGAGCAATTGGCCGGTAATATCGTCGAAGGTCAGGATCGGCCCTTCGGCCGCGCGCGTGACTTTGACCGCGAGCGTGCGCGCGTCATTGCCCGCGCCGATCTCGACGATCGCCTCGCGCTCACCGCTGTCGAGCAGGGTTGCGAGGTCGGGAGAAATTAACGCAAGCGGTTTGCCCACCGGCAGATCGCCCGCGCCTTCGAGCAAAGCAACGGCGGAGCTGTTGATCAGCCGGATCGTCCCATCAGGCCCAACCGAGATGACGCCGGCCGAAACGCCCGACATCACCGCCTCGATCAGCGCACGGCGGCTGTCGAGGGCGTTATTTTGCTGCTGCAGGCGGCCGGTCATCTGATTGAAGGCCTTGCCGAGCGTTCCAATCTCATCATCGATTTCGGGTGCCGGGACGCGCGCGGTGAGATCGCCCGCCGCAACCTTCTCCGCCGCGGTCACCAGCGCCCCGATCGGCCGAACCAGCCGATCCGCTACCGCAAGCGCAACGAAAACCACGACCGCGATGATGAACAGCGACAGGAGCAACAAGGCGACGTTGAAGCGCAGTTCGATCGTTTGCGACCGGGCGAGCAGCCCCTCATAATCCTTGAACACGCTGCGCGCCTGTTCGAGGCGTTTGACCATGTCCGCAGCGTCCTGTTCGCGCTCGGTATATACGAAGAAATCTGTACCGGGCACGATCGTCAGCGAATGGGTGCGGGTCGCATTGATGCCTGTCTTGCTGACGCCATCGCCGCGCGCCAGCGCCTTGATCTCGTTCACGTCGATGTTCCGAACCGGATCATAGTCGGGCAGGCCCATATAGGCGTAGCGCAGCAGCCGCCCTTGCCGATCGATCTTGAACAGCACGGCCGCATACAGGCTGCGCTGATAGGCGCTGTCCTGGAACGTCTGCTGGAATAACGGATCGGCGGGGCGCAAATGGCTCTCGAACGTCAGCCTGTTGACGTCCTTTGCGAGCGCGACCGTTTCCTTTTCGACATAGCTCAGCAACTGTCCGTATGAAGCTTGCGCAAGGTCTCGGGAATTGACCAGCATCCCGCGCGCCGTGCCCGAAAACCAGAACTCGGCCCCGAACTGAAACAAAAGCGACGCCACGACCGCCAGCAACACCGTCGGGATACTGGCGAGAACCGAGAAGGTCGCGACAAGGCGAACGTGCAACTGCCCGCCGCCGCCGCCGCCGACGCGCGCGGCCCGTCGCTTTGCGAGCCGTCGGCCAAGCAGCACAATCACCGAGCCGCAGCACAGCAAATTCACCACCAGCACGAGCGCGACCATCGGCGGGGTGAGCAGCCGATGCGAGGCAGTGGCACCCGCGACGATCGACCAGCTTCCCAGCAGCGCGGCAATCGCTAGCACCACGGCCCCGAGCTCGACCGCTGGCGAAACGCTCAGCCAGCGGGGTGCGCGGGATAATCGATCAGGTGTGGCCAGTTCGGCGCTCATAGTGACATTCCTACAACGCAACCGTTGCCAAGAAAACACACAAATACGTCATCTGTCCCAAGATCGCACCGATCCGACCGTCGTCCGACCCTGCGCTTCAGGGATCGATCCCCAGAACATCGAGGCGTTTGCGCAATGTGTTGCGGTTGATGCCGAGCGCGCGCGCCGCGCGGAGCTGGTTTTGGCCGTGGCGGGCGAGGAGCGCTTCGATCAGCGGGCGTTCGACCTCGGCGATGATGCGGTCGTACAACGTGCCGTCGTCAAGCGCTGCGGGTTCCTCGATGGCGAGGCGTTCGATCCGCGCACGGATCGCGGCTTCAATCCCCGCATCGCCGGTTGCTGGCGGCATGACGCCACCCAGCCCGCCGCCCAGCATTCCGCGCACCTCACCCGCGTCGATCCGCTCGTCGCGGGCCAGGACGGCGACGCGGCGCATCATGTTTTCCAGCTCGCGGACGTTGCCGGGCCAGTCATAGGCTTCGAGCACCGCGATCGCATCGGGATCGAGCTGCTTGCGTGGCAGGCCGTCCTCCGCAGCGCGGTCGAGGAAATGGCGGGCGAGAAGCGCGATGTCCTGCCGCCGCCCGCGGAGTGCGGGGAGCGTGACAGGCACGACGTTGAGCCGATAGAACAGATCCTCGCGGAATTGCCCGCCCGCGACCAAAGCAGCGAGGTCGCGATTGGTCGCCGCGACGATGCGCACGTCGGCGCGGATCGTGCGCGCGCCGCCGACGGTGGTGAATTCGCCCGATTGCAGCACGCGAAGCAGCCGCGTTTGCGCCTCCATCGGCATATCGCCGATTTCATCGAGGAACAGCGTGCCCCCCGCCGCTTGCTCGAACCGCCCGGCCGAGCGCGCCTGGGCGCCGGTAAAGGCACCGCGCTCGTGCCCGAACAACTCGGCCTCGATCAATTCGCGCGGGATCGCCGCCATGTTGATCGCGATAAAAGGGGCGTGCCGCCTTGCGCCGAGATCGTGGATCGCGCGCGCGACGAGTTCCTTGCCCGTCCCCGATTCGCCTGAAATGAGTACCGTCAGATCGTTCGACACGACGCGCGCAATGATGCGGTACACGTCCTGCATTGCGGGCGAACGCCCGATCAGCGGAAGCGCGGTGTCATCGGCGTCGATCGGTTCCGCCACGCCGCCCGATCCGCGCGCGAGCGCGCTCTGCACCGTGCGCGACAGCGCATCGAGATCGAACGGCTTGGGCAGATAATCGAACGCGCCGACCTCGGTCGCGCGCACCGCCGTGGTCAGCGTGTTTTGCGCCGACAGCACGATAACGGGCAGGCCGGGATGCTGGCGCACCACGCGATCGACCAGATCGAGGCCGTTACCGTCGGGCAGCACGACATCGCTGATCAGCACATCGGGCGGGTTGGCGGCGAGTTGCACCTCGGCCTCGGCGATCGTTGCGGCGGTGGTGATGCGGTGGCCATCGCGCTTGAGCGCCTGGCCCACGACGGTACGGATCGCGGCGTCATCATCGACGACGAGGATACGTCCGGTGCGGTTCATGCCGTTCCTCTTGGTAGCATGATGCGAAAGACGGTCATCGGCGGTGTTCCTTCGCGCGCGAACTGAATGATACCGCCCATGTCGCGCACCAATTTATCGACCAGAGCGAGGCCGAGCCCCTGCCCCTCGGGCTTGCCCGAGATAAACGGGTCGAACAAATGGTCGGCAATGTCGGCGGGCGGACCGGGGCCATTGTCGATCACGCAAATCTCGATCGGCAGCGGGGTGCGCGGCTTCCCCGGCGCGGGCGCGATTGCCATGCCGTGGCGATATGCCGTCGCGAGCGTGATCCGCCCATCGGCCTGATCGCGCACCGCTTCACTCGCATTTTTGAGCAGGTTGAGGATGATCTGGAGCGTCGCGTCGCGATCGATCTGGACCGACGGCAGCGAGGGGTCGAAGCGCTCCTCGATCGCGACATGCCGCCCGAACCCGGCCAGCGCCACGCGGCGCGCATGATCGAGCAAGGGGTAGATGTTTTCGGGCGCCAGTTTCAACGGGCGCGTATCGGTGAAATCCTGCATTCGGTCGATCAAGGCGGCGATGCGGTCGACTTCGGTGGTGATCAGCGTGGTCAGCTCCTCCGCCCCCTTCCCCTTCGACAGCAATTGCGCGGCGCCGCGAATGCCGGAAAGCGGATTCTTGATCTCATGTGCAAGCATCGCCGCCGCGCCGATCGCGGCGCGGGCAGCGGCGGCACGGTCGGCGCTATGGCCCATCCGGCGTGAGGTGGCGGCATGATGGAGCGTGATCGTGCGCCAGCCGGGATGATCGGCGATCAAGGTTTCGATGTAATCGACGCGAATTTTTCCGCCGCGCAGCAGCGCGATTTCGGTGTCGAACGCCGCGAGGCCGTGATTGTCGCGCGGATTTTGCCCCTCGGGCGGGCACATCACCGACGCGAGCGGCTGCCCCAGCATGGCCCGTTCCGACAAATTGAGCAAAGCCTCACATTCGGCATTGGCGTGCGCGATGCGGGAGTCGGGGTCGATCACCAGGACCGCGACCGGCAGCGCGGCGAACAAATCGCCGAAATCGGGCGCGCCGCTCTTGGTAACGCGTGCCTCGCTCACGCGGCGGCGCGGCTGCACCAGGGGGCGTAGAATTCAGCAAGCATCGCCTGCACGATCTTGTGATCGGCAATCTGGTTGACGCGGTTGCGGAATTCGGCCGATCCGTGGAGGCCGCGCGTGTACCAGCCGATGTGCTTGCGCGCCATGTTGACGCCAGTCTCTATGCCATAATGACTGAGCATCGCATCATAATGTTCTGCAATAACACGATATTGCTCTTCTATTTCCGGGTCGGCGACGCGACGGCCATGGGCGAACCATTCCATCACCTGGCCGAGCAGCCACGGCCGCCCATACGACCCGCGCCCGATCATTACGCCGTCGGCACCCGATTGTTCGAGCGCGGCTTCGGCATCCTCGATCGAACAGATGTCACCATTGGCGATGACCGGAATCGACACCGCATCCTTTACGGTGCGGATAAAGGCCCAGTCGGCGCTCCCTTTGTACATCTGATTGCGGGTGCGGCCGTGGACGGTGACGAGCTTGACGCCGAGGCCTTCCGCGATCTGCGCGAGTTGCGGCGCGTTGAGGCTGGCGTGATCCCAGCCCATCCGCATTTTCAGCGTGACGGGCACGCTGACGGCATCGACCACGCCCTTGATGATCGCGCCCGCCATGTCGAGATCGCGCATCAGCGCCGAGCCGGCGTCGCCATTAGTGACCTTGCGGACCGGACAGCCCATATTGATGTCGATGATCGCGGCACCGCGGTCCTCGGACAGCTTCGCCGCTTCGCCCATTTCATACGGCGTGCAGCCGACGAGTTGCATCGACACGGGGTCCTCGATCGGATGCCATGCCGCTTTCTGCAGCGATTGACGCGTCTCGCGGATCGCGGCCTGGCTCGCGACCATCTCGGTGACGTTAAGGCCCGAGCCATAGCGGCGCACGAGCGTGCGGAATGGCATGTCGGTGACACCCGTCATCGGCGCGAGAATCACCGGCGAGGCGATCGTCACCGGGCCGATCTTGAGCGGGGTTAGGGTCTGCGGGGTCACGGGGGGTCTGATCTGCCTGAAAAACAGGCAGCGTATAGGCGAAGCGGTCGATTGCGGCAAGGCTGGCACCCGCACTGGAACATGCGAGCGGCTTGCGCTAGGCGCGCGGAATGACTTCTGGAAAGACCGCTGCGATCATCGTTGCCGCCGGGACCGGCGTCCGCTCGGGCAGCGCCGTGCCCAAGCAATATGCGCTGCTTGGCGGCAAACCGGTGCTGGCGCACAGTTTCGGGGCGTTGAGCGGACATCCGGCGATCGATCGCGTCGTCGTGGTGATCGGCGCGGGGCAAGAAGCCGCGTTGCGCGATGCCTTGGGCGATGTCGAGTATGCGATCGGTGGCGCGACGCGGCGGATGTCGGTGCTCGCGGGATTGGAAGCGCTGGCCTCCCCTATCCGTCACCCCGGCCCTGTGCCGGGGTCCACGGTGCCGCGCGACCTGCCGCCGGAGGTCGTGAACCACGGTGGGCCCCGGCACGAGGCCGGGGTGACGAAGGGAGAGCATGTCGAGCGCGTCCTTATCCATGACGCCGCGCGCCCGTTCCTGTCGGCGGCGGTGATCGACCGGCTGATTGCTGCGCTCGACACGCATGATGGCGCGGTGCCTGCCCTGCCCGTCGCCGATACGCTGGCGCGCGGCGATGCGGCGCTGGGTGAGACGGTGGCGCGTGACGGGCTCCACCGCATCCAGACGCCGCAGGCGTTTCGCTACGCCGCTGCGCTCTCGGCGCATCGCGGCTGGACCGGGGACGAGCCGACCGACGACGCGCAGATGGTGCGCGCGGCTGGCGGGACAGTGGCTTTGGTCGAAGGAGATTCGATGCTCGAAAAAATCACCCACCCCGCCGATTTCGCGGCGGCCGAGGCGCGGCTGGCGGCGACGATGCGCTCGCGTACTGCCACCGGCTTCGACGTCCATCGGCTCGAGGCGGGCGAGGAATTGTGGCTTGGCGGGGTGCTGATCCCGCATGACAAGGGTTTGTCGGGGCATAGCGATGCCGATGTCGCGCTCCACGCGATCACCGATGCGTTGCTGGGCACGATTGCGGCGGGCGATATCGGCACGCACTTCCCGCCGAGCGATCCGCAATGGCGCGGGGCCGATTCGGCGCAGTTTCTCCAGCATGCCGCGTCGCTGATCACGGCGCGCGGCGGGATTATCGATTTCATCGACCTGACGCTGATCTGCGAGGCCCCCAAAATCGGCCCACATCGGGGTGCCATGCGCGATCGCATCGCGGCGCTGTTGCAGCTTGACGCGGATCAGGTCAGCATCAAGGCGACGACGACCGAGCGGCTCGGCTTTGCCGGGCGTGGCGAGGGGATCGCCGCACAGGCTGCCGCGACGGTGCGGGTTCCGGAGACGCGATGATGGACACGATCCTGCCCGCAGAACTGGTCGATGTGGCGCGCAAGGTGGTGGCGGCGAACCTTGCCGCCGGACGCCGCGTGACGCTGGCGGAGAGCTGCACCGGCGGGCTGGTCGCAGCCGCGATCACCGAGATTCCAGGCTCGTCCGAAATGTTCGAATGTGGCTTCGTGACCTATTCGAACGACGCCAAGCTGGAAATGCTCCACGTCAGCGCCGATGTGCTGGAGACGTTCGGCGCGGTCTCGGTCGCGACCGCGTGGAGCATGGCGCAGGGTGCGCTGGATGCGAGCGGCGCGGACATTGCGGTGGCGATCACCGGCGTGGCCGGGCCGGGCGGTGGCAGCGAGAAGAAGCCGGTCGGCACGGTCGTGTTCGCGCGTGCCGAACGTGGGGCCGATCCGGGCAATGTCGTGGCCGATCGCAAGGATTTCGGCGATCTCGGGCGCGGCGGCGTGCGGCTTCAGGCGGCGCTGTGTGCGCTCGAACTGCTTATGCCGCCCGAACCCGAGGCAGACGAGGCTCCGTAAAGCACTGCGGCGCGTTCCTCGAACGCGCCGATCATTTTGCGCAAAGCGCTGCCGAACACTTGCCCCGCGAGCATTTCGAAGACCCGGTTCTTGAAGGCGAAATCGACGGTGAAATCGACCGCGCAGCCGCCCGCGTCGGGCCGGAAGATCCAGTCGTTACGCAGATATTTGAGCGGTCCGTCGAGATATTCGACATGGATTCGCGTTGCGCGGTGTTTGTCGACCTTTGAGGTGAAGGTCTCGCGCAGCCCCTTGAAGCCGACGATCATGTCGGCGACCACTTGCGCATCGGTGTTCGAGCGGATTCGGATTGCCGACACCCACGGCAGAAACTCCGGATAGCGCGCGACATCGGCGACCAGATCGAACATCTGCTCGGGTGTGTACGGTAGCCGACGGGTTTCGTTGTGACGCGGCATCAGCTCCTCCCCGCCACGGGGAGGTGGCAGGCGCAGCCTGACGGAGGGGGGCCTCCACCAGCGTGACGTTGGTTGCCCGCCCCCTCCACCATCCTGCGGATGGTCCCCCTCCCCGTGCCGGGGAGGATTGTCATGCCTGCCTCGCGAGCTTCGCCTCGCGCGCCGCCCGCATCCTCGCGAAATCGTCGCCCGCGTGATAGCTCGACCGCGTCAGGGGCGACGATGCGACCAACAGAAAGCCCTTCGCGCGGGCGATCGCGGCGAACGCATCGAAGCCTTGCGGGCTGACGAAATCGATCACTTTCGCGTGACGCGGGGTGGGCTGGAGATATTGCCCCATCGTCAGGAAATCGATCTCGGCGCTGCGCATATCGTCCATCACCTGATGCACTTCGAGCCGTTCTTCGCCGAGACCAAGCATGATGCCCGATTTGGTGAAGATCCGGGGATCATGCCGCTTCACGCTCTCAAGCAAGCGCAGCGACGCGTAATAGCGCGCGCCGGGACGGATCGTCGGATAGAGCCGGGGGACGGTTTCGAGATTGTGATTGTAGACGTCGGGACCAGCCTCGACGATCGATTCGATCGCGGCCTGCGCCTTGTTGCGGAAATCCGGGGTGAGGATTTCGATCGTTGTGCCCGGCGTGGTGCGGCGCAGCGCCTGTATCACCTTTACGAACTGCGACGCACCGCCATCGGGCAGATCATCACGATCGACCGAGGTGATGACGATATGTTCGAGGCCGAGTTCCGCTGCGGCATCGGCGGTGTGCTGCGGCTCGAGCGCATCGACTGCGCGCGGCATGCCGGTCTTGACGTTGCAAAAGGCACAGGCGCGCGTGCAGGTGTCGCCCAAGATCATCACCGTGGCGTGCTTCTTGGTCCAGCATTCGCCGATATTGGGGCAGGCCGCTTCCTCACACACGGTGTTGAGGTTGAGGCGGCGCATCATCGCCTTGGTCTCGGCAAAGGCGGTGCCGCCGGGGGCCTTGACCCGGATCCAGTCGGGCTTGCGCTGGCGGTCGGGCCGCGGAAGCGGGAGCATGTCGTTCATGTTGCCCACATAGCGATGCGCAACCCTGCTTGCCAGCCCCGCGTCGAGACGGCACAGGAGCCTGACAATGCCCGAATTTCAGAAACTCGTCGACGGATACCACCGTTTCCGCAGCACCGATTGGCCGCGCGAGCGTGCGCGCTGGGCGGAATTGACCGAGGGGCAGCGGCCCGAACTGATGGTCATTTCCTGCTCGGACAGTCGGGTCGATCCGGCGCAGGTGTTCGACACCTCGCCCGGTGAAGTCTTCGTTGTCCGCAACGTCGCCAATCTCGTGCCGCCGTTCGAGGCGGATTCGGCGCGGCACGGCGTTTCCGCCGCCGTGGAATTCGCGGTGACGCAGCTCGATGTGCGGCAGATCGTGGTGCTCGGCCATGGCTCGTGCGGCGGCGTGCATGCCGCAATGGCGCAGACCTTTGCCGGGCGGGCGCCGGGCGAAGGCGGCTTCATCGACCATTGGGTGGATATCCTGGACGATGCGCGCGCGCGAATCGTGGCGCAATATGGCAACGGGCCGGATGCGATACGGCAGCTCGAGTTGGAGACGGTGCGCGTCAGCATGGCCAATCTGCGCACCTTCCCCTTCATCCCGGAGCGCGAGGCGGCGGGGACGCTGCGGCTGCGCGGTGCCTTCTTCGCGATCACCGACGGAGTGCTGCATGTGATGAACGAGGACGGAGAATTCGCTCCCGCCTGACGCGCGCGATTGTCGCGTTGCGGGTGTTCGCTTAGGGTGACGCCATGAGACCAAATACGCTTCGGCTGCTGCGCCGCTATCATCATTATCTCGGGCTGTTCTTTGCGCCAATGATCCTGCTGTTCGCGATCAGCGGGGCGCTCCAGACGTTCCGCTTGCAGGAGGCGAAGGGCTATGGCGGGCCGCCACCGAACTGGATCGTGTGGCTGGCGAGCGTGCACAAGGACCAGGGACCGCCGCGCGAACCGCGCCCGGAGAAGCCAAAGGTGGCGGGCGAGCTCGCCAAACCACGCGCCGAGGCTCCCCGTCCGGGACCAAAGCGCCCTTCCCCGCTGCCGCTCAAGATCTTCGTCGTATTGCTGTCGATTGCGCTGGCGATTTCAACGATCATGGGGATCGTGATTGCGCTCGCCAACCGGTCGATGCGGCGCGTGTCGATCGTGCTGCTCGTGCTCGGCACGGTGGCGCCGATCGTGTTGCTGTGGGTGTGAGTGAGAATATCGGGCAACCCTAACTCCGTTCGGCCCCGGACTTGATCCGGGGTTGTCGAAGCCCTGCGTGCCACAATCCGAGCCGTACTTGCTGCACGCAGCCCTTCGACAGGCTCAGGCCGAACGGGATAGGCTGCGCTAAAGCCCGAGCGCCGCGCGCGCGATCTTCTCGACTTCGGGATCAAGTACCGGCGGTGTCATGTCGACATGCGCCTCTAAGCGTGCGGCGATTGCGGTCAGCGCGGCGATGCGACCGGCTTTCTTGTCATTGCCGTCGATCACCACCCACGGTGCCCAGCGCGTGTCGGTGCGTTTGAACATGTCGTGCATGGCTTCGAGATAGTCTGCGCGTTTCTCGCGGTTGCGATAATCGTCGGCACCGGTCTTCCAGCGTTTCCACGGATGTTCGAGCCGGTCCTGTAGTCGTTTGTCCTGCTGCTGCTGCGTCACATGGATGAACAATTTGACGATCGTGGTACCCGAATCGGCCTGTTGCGCTTCGAATTCGTTGATCTCGTCATAGCCGCGCTTCCATTCGGCTTCCTTGGCATAGCCCTCGACGCGTTCGACCAGCACGCGCCCGTACCAGCTGCGATCGAACACGGCGATGTCGCCATTGGCGGGGAGCTTCTGCCAGAAGCGCCACAGGAAATGCCGGTCGAGTTCGTCCTCCGTCGGCGCCTTGATCGGCCAGACTTCGAAATTGCGCGGGTCCCAATCGGCGCAGAGCCGCTGGATGATGCCGCCCTTCCCCGCCGCATCCCAGCCTTCGAGCAGCACCAGCGCGCGCTTCTTGTGGACGATATGCGCGACCTGAATGTGCGCGAGGCGTTCCTGCAGCGCGGCGAGGTCGGCGTCGTAGTCGCCGGCGTATTCTTTGCCGGCTTCATAGTCGGAAAGTTCAAGCGTCATCTAATCAACCCGTCATGCCGGACTTGTTCCGGCATCCACCGGGGCGCAAGCCTGCCCGTTCAGTATTTGCGGCACGGTGGACCCCGGCACAAGGCCGGGGTGACGTAGGGCTTCATTTTTTAGGTAGATCGGCCGTCGACCGCAAATTGAGTTCCTTCAACTGCTTGGGCGTCGCGAAATTGGGCGCGCCCATCATCAGATCCTCGGCCTTTTGCGTCATCGGGAAGGTGATGACCTCGCGGATGTTGGGTTCGTTTGCCAGCAGCATGACGATGCGGTCGATGCCGGGTGCCGACCCACCGTGCGGCGGGGCACCATAGCGGAAAGCGTTGAGCATGCCGCCAAACTGCTCTTCCACGACCTCGGCGCCATAGCCGGCGGTCTCGAAGGCCTTGAGCATGATCTCGGGCTTGTGGTTCCGGATCGCGCCCGAGCACAGCTCGTA